>CABUEI010000092.1 GCA_902490585.1 uncultured Oscillospiraceae bacterium | reverse complement strand
TGTAACGGATTTTTCTTGCGGAGATTTTTTCTGAAAAGTTTTTCGTCGGTTGTCGGAGTGTTTTTTCCGCCGCTGGTATTATTTACGGGTACCTGCGAATAGAACCCGTTTGCAGAGGATATTGCAAGAAGTCCGAAGAAAGCGGTGATCGCAAGCAGAATATATACCGAATAATCCGCATCTTCCGACAGAAAAGACGGTATGAACATCACCGACCATGTAATAATAATTGCTATCGGGTGAAATTTCTTATAGCAACAAAGCACGCATATAAAGCTGATAATACAAGTCAGAATGAGCATTGCCATGTTCATTCCGCTTATAAAATCCTGCGTGCGTGTCAGAAATGCGTGGGAGTTTACGGGAACATACTGTAGTGTGGACAGCAATCTGCTGTCAAGCTGAATGAAAATGTAATCCTTGAACAGAATAAGCGCTTCATTGATCGCTTTGTGAAAAAAGAAATACAGTATACCTGCTCCGACTGCGAACACGGGTATTGCGTAACGCTTTTTTATAAATATGAATACAGGCATGAAAGCCGTTACGAAAAGCAGGACCTGCGCTATCGCAGAGCCGAATTCAAACGGTATATCATATATATCCATAAAGCTCATTACAGTGCCGACTGTCAGCATGTAAGCAAGAACAAGCTTCACCGCCATAACAGGCAACGGGTTTACATTCCTGCGGTAAGTGTTACCGACAAGAACGATAGCCTGCTGTTTTGCCGGGCTGTCCTTTTTTTGTTTATTGTGTTTCAAATCTGTACTCCGTTGTAAAATTAAATACTTTGTTATTGCTTTTTATGAAGTTCAATTGCCGTATTGAGCGACTGAACAATATTATCTTTATCTATCTTCCATAATTCAAAACCCTGTGTTACGGCTACCGATTGTGCAAGCTCTGTCTGCTCATCGGTTTCTATAGCTGAGCTTACAAGCAGAATTTTCACCTGCTTGTTCCTGAACAGCTCGATATCGGTCATTTTGCCGATAAAATCACGCCGTAACTGCGATGTGACAAAGTAAACCGTTGATATGTCGCCCGACGACTCCATACAGCTTCTTGCTACGGTCTCGGGCAGGAATGTTTCTGTCTGACGGGGCAATTTACTGATTATGTCAAACAGGAGCATATTATCTTCTTCTGTCTTTACAATGAATTGCTCGCACTGCTTGTCGGCAGGTGAATACCAAGCATTAAGGCAACGCTGTTTCATTGAAATAAGCGATAAGTCCAGTGCCAGCATAACTTCGATAATGCTGTCGGTTGCGTCGGCGTTATCCTCATCAAACGGGAAATATTCATTGAGATCGGGAATGATCACACAACTGCCGCCGATACTGCGCTCCATCTGCTTTACCATGAGTTTGTCATGCTTTGCGGACATTGACCAGTGAACATTCTTTATCGGGTCTTCGGTTCTGTATTCCCTGATGCTTGCAAATGCGTTCTTGTCAAGCGAGAAACTGTTCTGGGAAAGCGTTTCGCTGTCACCGTCACCGGTATCTATGATCGGCTCTATAACAAGCTTTCTCGGCAGTACTACAAAATCTTCGTAACGTTCAAGCTTTTTGTTTGCACGAAACAGCTTGAAAAGGTCGTACA
>CABUEI010000091.1 GCA_902490585.1 uncultured Oscillospiraceae bacterium | reverse complement strand
AGCGACTGTGTGCGACTGACTGCAAGCGTCCTTGCTTGGTGAGGGCGGCAGCCCCACACTCAGCCCCGGCACGGACGCCGGGCGTGTATGCCCAAAGGCTCTATGCAAGGACGCATACAAGTGGTCGAACAAAGTCGGTGCAGGACGCACTGACAACAAACGACCACGATCGCACAGATTCAGAGCCAACAAAGCATACACAGCCCCTTCCCGTGGGGAAGGGGTTTGGGGATAGGGATAGAGAGTTTAATATATCTTTTGTAAAACAGCCTATTTCTGTAAATCGACTGCAATCTGATGTTATTATAGTACATCAAAATCTTACCTTAACGCTTCTAAATCTCACTTTAACACAGTTTTTTACCCTCCAACGCTTGCAAATAGACTCGCAATGTTGTATAATAGTTAAAGTATAACTATAATGGGTCAGTAGGTTCTGCCCTTATTGGCAGAAAATGCCCCGAAGGAAAGGAATGACGGCATAATGGATATAAAGACCATTGACCATCTGTGTAATCTGAGTAAGCTCAATTATACCGATGAGGGTAAAGAGAAAGTAATGGGCGAGATGAGCGCAATAATCGAGCTTATGGACACCGTAAAGGAATTTGACGTAGTTTACGATGATACTAAAGATAATAACAGCATAAGCTATGACGAGGTAAGAAAAGACGTTGCAAAGCCTTCATTCCCGACAGAGAAGTTGCTCAGCAACACACAGCCCAGCGGAAACTGCTATGTGGTTCCGAAGATGGTAGACTGATAACGAGCTGAAAGGATAAAGAGAATAATGGAGCTTAAAAAACAGACACTGGGTTCTCTGCGTGAAATGCTCGACACAAAGCAGATAAGCGTTGTAGAGCTTTGCAAGGAATATTCAGACAGCATAAAAGCTAAAAATACCGATGTACTCGGCTATATAACAGTGACCGATGACGAAGCACTGAAAAACGCCGAAAAGGCACAGGAGATCATAGACAAGGGCGAGGCAAAAGCACTCACAGGTATACCCCTTGCCATAAAGGATAATATCTGCACAGACGGAATAAGAACAACCTGCGCATCAAAGATGCTTGAGAATTTCGTTCCGCCTTACGATGCGAATGTAATAGAAAAGCTGAAAGCTGAGAACTATGTACTTCTCGGCAAGACAAGCATGGACGAATTTGCAATGGGTGGTTCTACACAGACAAGCGCATTTGCAAAGACAAGAAATCCCTTTGATTTAACCCGTGTTCCCGGCGGTTCAAGCGGCGGTTCTGCGGCTGTTGTATCGGCAGGAATCGCACCTGCGGCACTCGGCAGTGATACAGGCGGATCTATAAGACAGCCTGCTTCATTCTGCGGTGTTACAGGTCTTAAACCCACCTACGGCAGAGTATCACGTTACGGTCTGGTAGCTTTCGCAAGCTCACTTGACCAGATAGGACCTATCGCAAACAATGCGGTTGACTGCGGTACGATACTGAACGTTATCTGCGGTAAGGACAGCCGTGACGCAACAAGTGCAAACAAACCTGCCGAGGACTTCAACGCCAAGGTCGGCAAGGATATAAAGGGCATGAAGATAGCTCTTCCAAAGGAATTTTTCGCTGACAGCACAGACGATGAAGTGAAGAATGCGGTTCTTTCGGCGGCAAAGAAATACGAAGAAATGGGCGCAACATTAGTTGACTGTTCAATGAAGAGCCTTAAATATGCGGTATCGGCTTACTACCTTGTGGCAAGTGCCGAGGCGGCATCCAACCTTTCACGTTTCGACGGCATCAAGTATGGACTTCGAGGCGAGGGCAGAACCTTTGACGAAATGATTCGTGACAGCCGTACAAGAGGCTTCGGTGATGAGGTAAAGCGCCGTATACTTCTCGGTAACTACGCACTTTCAAGCGGTTACTATGACGCATACTATTTAAAGGCGCTGGCATTAAAACAGCAGATTATAAAGGAATATAACGAGATATTCGAGAATGCGGACGTTATTCTGACCCCTACCGCTCCTACAGTAGCATATAAGATAGGCGAGCAGGAAACCGACCCTGTAAAGATGTATCTTGCAGATATATGCACCGTAACTGTAAACATTGCATCACTCCCTGCAATATCGGTACCCTGCGGATATAACGCAGACGGTATGCCGATAGGTATGTCGCTTGTCGGCAGAAAGTGGGACGAAGCTACGCTGATACAGACGGCAGACGCTTTTGAAAAGACGTTTGACAGACGTTACAGCGAAGTTTGAGAAGGGACGGTAACAACACATGAAATTATATCCTACCATAGGACTTGAAATACACGCAGAGCTTCTGACAAACTCAAAGGTATTCTGCACCTGCTCGGCTGAGTTCGGCGGCGAGCCTAACTCCAGATGCTGTCCTGTCTGCTCCGGTCTTCCCGGAACGCTCCCCGTACTTAACGCAAAGGCTGTTGAGTACATTATAAAAGCAGGCTACATCATGAACTGTGAGATATCACGCTTTACAAAGTGGGACAGAAAGAATTATTTCTACCCCGACCTGCCCAAAGCATATCAGATATCGCAGATGCCCCGCCCCGTGTGTCTGGGCGGTCACGTTGACGTAACGGTTGACGGCGAGCAGAAGACGATGAGAATAAACCGTATACATCTTGAAGAGGACGCAGGTAAGCTCGTACATGATGATATCGAGCGTGTCAGCCTTGCAGACTACAACCGTTGCGGTATTCCGCTTATCGA
>CABUEI010000090.1 GCA_902490585.1 uncultured Oscillospiraceae bacterium | reverse complement strand
GGTGTAATGTTATTTGCACAGCCCGTTGCAAGCATTATTGCAGATAGAATTAATGCCGATAGTTTCTTTGAATTTTTCATAAATAGCTCCTTTAGCGTAAAGCGGAATGTTTCTGTTTCAATAATAAAAATTTACATATAAATATTAAATTGTTTGTTAATATAATTTAAGCACACATCAGCAATACTACTCAATGGAAATATTGTACTAAATTATCCGGTCGGTTTTATGCAATATAAACAGAACACCCTGCACTGTATAACACAGCACAGGGTGTTCTTATATTTATATGAGGAGAATTGTTATATTATCTGTATTGTCAGTTGCTTTGCGAGCTCTGTCCGCTCATTTTGTGATATTCCTCGCTTATCGTTTTGAAAAGCTCTTCGGCGCGGCTCACATTTCCGTCAGGAATATAATATATCGCACCTGCAAAAGCGTCCATTGCCGGCGATGTCAGCACATAGCTCTTATCGGAAAGTACCCCGTCCGTATAGGAATCGTACAGCTTGCAAAGCTTTTCAAATTCGTTTACTGCGTCGCTGTACGCCATATCACAATCCACAGGGATAACATCGGCGTTATTGGCTATTACATCATCATAACCGTACCACACATGACACGGTGTCAGCGTTTTTGCGATGCTGTATGTCCGATATTCTTCGGCTACCGTGTAATAATCACTGTCGTCCGAAATCATACCGTCCTCATTGTCCTCGTTTTGATTATTTTCGCTTTCACGCTTACTGCTTTGCATCATACCGACTATTGCGTCTTTGCGTGATACCGAATTATCTGTTGCCGCCAGTATTGCAAGAGTTTCCGTGCAGTTTTCTCTTATATCAATTCTGATATTTGAGTAAGTAACACCGGCAGGTATAAAGCCGAGCACTGCCGCAAGCTTTCCGTTGTTTCTGCCTGCTTTCATATCATTTTCAAGCGCATTGAGCAATTTTGTATTAAGCTCCGATTTCAACGTTCTGCCGTACAGCTCTCCGTCATTTTGGTGGACAGTAATATCCCAGCCCCATTCCGAAGTTTTCAGATACTCAAAAAACGGTTTGTATCCATCGCTTCCTGACAGAGCGTATCGCATATCATACAGCTTTTTGGCATACTCGCCGCTGTTATCCTCAGATACATTAATATCGAACGATCTTATCAGATAACCGCCGTCTTTGAGCTTGTACTTAATGTTTACAAAGCTGTGGTCGCAATGTTCTTCCCTCGGACTTTCGCTAAAATGAATAATTCCGTCGCCTGCGGCGTAACCATAACCGTTATTGACTATGAAAGAATGGTAGTCGGTTATCGCATTTATCGACTTCTCATCGTCAAATGTCTGAAATCCGTAATCCATAGTGCCGTTCGCTGTGCAGAATTCATTGAATGCCTTTGTTGTGGAAATGCTTACGCTGTCTACGAAAAA
Organism: uncultured Oscillospiraceae bacterium; assembly: GCA_902490585.1. Lineage (GTDB taxonomy): Bacteria > Bacillota > Clostridia > Oscillospirales > Ruminococcaceae > Ruminiclostridium_E. Next base: position 1,291 of record CABUEI010000090.1, on the reverse strand, counting down.
CGCAGGCGGTACATAGTGTTCAAATCCCAGAACATCATACGACCTCATAACAAAGCACAGCAGTAACGAGCCTACGACAGCACAGGCATACCTTATAAACGACAGCCAAAGTTTCTTTAATTTTCTGCCATGTGTCAGTTCTGCCAGAAGATACAGAATGATACTTATTACAAGGCACACTATAAATGATGTTGTGTTATGTGAATTAAGACCTGTTGTTCCCGTTATATTTGCAAATACGCTTGCAACAAGACCGAGAGTTATCATATGATAGGGCAATTCAAACACGAACGGCGAACCCGTCTTTTCTGCCTTTCTGAATCTTGTTGCAAGATATGCAATGACAAGGTAAATTATAAGCGACACCGCAAGCAACGTCATGTTGCGCACGCTGAATACCGAGAACATATCATACTCCGTATCAATGCCCGATTTTTCATGCATCAACGCATTGAGCAGTGAACCCACAAATGAAAAAGCTGGTCCTAACGGTGCGGCAAGCATTGCCAGTGAAAATATTTCTTTATCAGTTGAAACAGTTGCCAGTCTGCCTTTGAGTATACTTATAACCGAGAACATAAACAAAGCGATCACCAGCATACCGAGTACAGAGTAGATAACGCTGTCAGCCGTTCTTCCGGTGCAGGCGTTTATCATAACGCTGAAAGCATACACAAGTGTCAGAATTATTACTGATACGATCATCAGATACAGCGTCACATCGGCAACGTTCTTGTATAATATTGAATTTGCCGAGAGATAAAATGATTCTACAGCAGAACTGCAATCACCGTTATTGAATACTTCAGTTATCTTATCCGAAAGTGTAATTTTGCTCACAGATGTCACCACAGCACTTACAGCACCTGTCAGCAACACAGGAAGGATACATATAACAGAACCTGAAAGCAGATCGGCGAAAAATCTCTGCGTAGTAGTGAGCGGAAGGGAAAGATACATATCTCCGTCGCACTTTCTGAGGTTGTAGTTGAACATGGTGTTTGACACAACGAACGTCATTACAAGAAGTATTACACACGATGCGACAGCTATAACCGTGCCCGACATAATGATCGTATTCACTGTGCCAAGGGTTTCGGATACATTATCGGAATCGTATACGCCGATTTTTATAAAGTCGTTTAAAATTCCCGTGCAAACGCAACTGCATACAGCGAATAACGGTATTGCAAGCAGACTGAGTATGAAAGACAGAATAAGAAGATTTTTATTTTTGGCTATGTCACAACAAACAGTTGATAAATAGCCATTTTTATAGGGGAGTATCAGA
>CABUEI010000089.1 GCA_902490585.1 uncultured Oscillospiraceae bacterium | reverse complement strand
AAGTATGTTTTTTCAAAAAAGTGCTTGTTCTCAATCCCTATCCCCTTTAGGACACTCTGATGGCTTTGCTTCGTGCAAAGCTTGGCGTGTCCTTATTTCGGCATCCTTGCCGAAAACCCCTTTCCCCGGGAAAGGGGCTATATTACTGGGGCTACCGCCCCTAGACCAAGCAAGGATGCTTGCAGTCAGCCACACAAAGCCACTGCACGATGCAGTGGCACAAATGGGTGACGACCTGTACGGGGGCTACGCCCCAAAGCAAGGATGCTTTGGTTGCTTGCCAAAAGTTTTGCACGATGCAAAACCAGCAGAGCAAGCAACACTCGACACCCCATTTTTATATAATCAAGAGGTTTATCGACAGTCTGAAACCTTCCGCTTTTCGACGGGAGGTTTTTTGTTACATCTTTATTATTCCGAAAGCGTTTGCGACCGAGCTTATAAGAATTATCGCCGCAAATACGGGACACAGATATTTTATCATGAAATTGAATATCTTCTTTCGTTTGAAAGTGCCGTTTTCCGCAGTCATTTCTTCTTCGATCTTCTTCACGCCCACAACTCTTGAAACAAGCAGGCAGGTTGCGATAGCCGCTATCGGCATCATTACCGAGTTTGTAAGGAAGTCAAAGAAATCAAGCATCTGCATTCCGAGTATCTGTGCAAAGCCAAGCGGTCCGTAGCCAAGACAGGACAGTGTTCCGAGTGCTATCATAATAACGGTGACTATTACGGTTGATTTCTTTCTTCCCCAGCCGAGCTGATCCTGAAAGGTCGAAACCGCACTTTCTGTAAGTGCGATTGAGCTTGTCAGTGCCGCACATAAAACGAGGAAGAAGAAAAGTATTCCGACAAATGTTCCTGCCGAAAGCCCTGAAAAGACCTTAGGAAGCGTAATGAACATCAGCGATGGCCCTGCCTGCAGTGTATCGGGATCGCCGCCTGAGAACGCAAATACGGCAGGTATTATCATAAGCCCTGCCATAATCGCAATACCCGTGTCGAATATTTCAACGTTGGTGGTAGACTTTTCTATTGAAACGTCCTTTTTCATATATGAGCCGAATGTTATCAGTATGCCCATTGCTATTGACAGCGAGTAGAACATCTGACCCATAGCGGATACTACCGTCATCCACGAGAAGTTAGAGAAGTTCGGTATCAGGAAATATTTCACGCCCTCAAGTGCGCCCGGCATAGTAACGGAATATGCGGTTATCATTATCGAAAGGATAACAAGTACAGGCATCATGAACTTCGATACACGTTCAATGCCGTTTCGTACCCCTCCGAAAATTACCGCAACCGTAAGCGCCGTGAAGATAAGGAAACATATCTCGGCACTGTCGCCGCTTGAAATAAAGCCTGTAAAATATCCGTCGGAGGCGAGCTGTCCGCCGTTTCCGATTATATATTCATAAAGATATTTGATGACCCAGCCGCCGATAACAGAGTAGTATGGCACTATCAGAATAGGTATTACTGCGTTTATCCAGCCGCCGAGTGTCAGCCACTTTGACTTTCCGAATGAGCGGTATGCACCGACAGGGCTTTTCTGCGTCATTCTGCCTATTGCGGTTTCGGCGGTTATCATCGTATAGCCGAATGTCAGCGCAAGGATGATATATATCAGCAGAAAAATTCCTCCGCCGTATTTTGCCGCAAGATACGGGAATCTCCATATATTGCCCAGACCTACAGACGCTCCTGCGGCGGCAAGGACGAATCCGAGCTTGCCCGAGAACGAACTTCTCTTATGCTTTTGTTTTTCCATATTTATCTCCTTATTCGTATGTATATTTTCCCCATAGTATTAAGATATACTTCTCCCGTAATCTGATTTCGGGAATATGAGAAAGACCTGACTTTTTACAGTCATCAGTGTTATCTCAGACACACTTCACTGCGAACAGGAGAAAAAGATTTATCGGTTTGATTGGTGAGAAACAGGAGTAGATAGCATAGCGGTAAAAAGTAAAATATCCGTCCGTCATTTTGTGATAATGTAAAGTGTTCTGACGACAAAACGATAAATACTATTATACTACACAGTATCGGTATTGTACAGTTGTTTTACGGTAAAGTTGTAAAAATATCTCAGAATTTACCGCAAATATCTTTATAAACAGGAACGCTTAGCACATAACAGAACATAACGCCCTTACAAAAAGCAAGAGCGTTATTTGACATAGTTTATTCTTATTGCGTTACTTGTTGTTCTTGCGCACTGTTATAGCCATAGCCGCAAGACCGCCTACTGCCGCCGCACCGAGTGCCGCAAGTTCGTAAGCAGGTGCACCTGTGTTTACGTTGCCTGTACTGCTTGTGCTGTCACCGGGTGTTACCTGTGAAACCGTGTCGGGTATAGCTGTGCTGTCGTTTGTGCTTTCGTCAACAGAGGTCGAGCCGCCGGGAGTGATGATTTCCTCCGCACCGCTTACAACGCCGTCAACGATATCTTCTGCGCCGTTTAATACACCGTCAATGATATTGCCGTCCTCTGCCGCAAATGCCGACATATTGCATACACACAGTGCGGCTATGGAAGCTAAAATAGCTGCTGTCTTTTTCATACCGTTATTCCTTTCGTATTATCCTTACGTTTTTGCTTTTCGGCATATTTTCTGTCAATATGCCGTGCGTTATTATTATGAGCGTACCGAAAAACGATATTCTGTAAATTCGCTATGCCATAAATTACAAAAAATCGGCAGTATCAGAACTACCGATT
>CABUEI010000088.1 GCA_902490585.1 uncultured Oscillospiraceae bacterium | reverse complement strand
TCGCCTATCTGGATACTGTCGTCCATACCGAGCAGTAACTTATTTACCGCATTACCGTCGAGGTTTACGGGATAATCGTAAGCACCCGTGTCCTCGTTGTATATCTTTGCTATCATGGTAGCGTCTTTCAGCCACGCATCTGAAATTCTTATATTTCCTGCGGTTATCGGTGAGCCGTCAGCGCTTGTGAACATCAGTCTGTCGTCGGACTCGTCACCGCCGTTGAGCTTGTTCATAAGTCCTGCGAACTGCTTTGCAAATTCGTCAACCGCCGACTGATAATACTTGATGCCGTAATCGGTGGTCTGCTTGCCTGACGCATAAGAGCCGTTGCCGTTTATCATATCGGTATAAGCTTTTATTGAGCCGCTTCCGAGTACCATGTTGTTGCCGTCTGTAAGTTTGAGAACTGCGGCACCGTTTTCTTCGTACTTTGCGTTGAATGCGTCAAAGTCCTTTCCGGTTACAAAATGGTTGCTCTTCTTGCCGTCTACGATCATAAGACCGCCCATCGTGATCTTTACCGAGCCGTCAAAGTTATCTTCAACGTGGATATCGCCGAATTCACTGAGCTGGTCAATGAGGTTGTTTCTTGCATCGAGCATTTCGTTCGGTCCGTAGCCGCCTGTAACGGATAAGCCGTTATATATAAGGTCTGCGCCTGTTATGGCGTACTCGTCTACTATTTGCTTGTTGTATTCGACAATTTCATCTATTATACGGTTTGCATCTTCAAGAGTTGAGTGCAGGTCGTATAATGTCTGATTTTCGAGGTTTTTAAGGTCTGTGCTCTGCTGAGTGAACATCTTGCATATATTGTAAGCCTGGTTCCTTACAACGCTTGCAAGCTCTTCTCTGTCGGCGCTGTCTTCTGCGTATTTACGCAGAGCTGATTTGAACTGGTCAAACTGGTATGCCATACCGACATTTTCGTATGTATCAGAGAAGTTTGTCAGTGCCGTTTCGATCTCGCTCATTATAGAAGCCTGCTGATTGTATTCGGCAACGTAACAGCTGTTGTCCCTGTAGCGCTTGTCGAGGTATTCATCTCTTGTCTGGCTTACACCGCTTGCAAATACGCCCTGGCTCGAAAGACCCAGACGGGCAAGCTTTGTGGTGTATATTCCGTTCATGTTCATGTAGCTGGAATATACGTCAAGACGCTGTCTTGTGTAGCCTACGGTGTCACGGTTTGACAGGTTGTTGCCGGTTACGTCGAGCGCCTTCTGCGCCATCTGAACCGAACGTTTCTGGACTTCTAATCCTAAAAATGAAGCTCTCATTTATCCTCCGAGTTTATATGTTACCGATAAAACCTTTTGGGGCTGAGGTGTGTTTTATCTTCGCACCGTAGCCGTTATAGGTTTCTGTGAGTGTCATCCCTGTCTTCCGCATCAGTTCCTCCTGAACTGACAGTTTCTTTTCAACCGTTTCAACGATAATGTTGTTGAGCTGCTTTATTCTTGCCACATATTCCGTAAGCTCGTCATAAAGCAGGGTGAGTTTTGATTTTCTTTCGTCGGGAGCTTCTTCGATAAGCTGTTTTGCTTTCATCTCGCCGAGCCCGAGCTCTTCAAAAAGAGCCGTTCTGGCTGTTTCTTCCGACTGTATTTTCATAACCAGCGCCTGTTCGTCCTCTACCGAGTCAAGAAGCCAGAGCAAATCGTCTGCCATGACTTTTGCCTGCTTTTCGGTAAGGAATGTTACCATATCACGATATACGCTGTTGTATTTTTCAAGAAATCTGATAACCTTATCGGCTGTTTCTATGGTCATCGGTACCGGTCCTTTCCGTTGTTTTTATCAGAACATAAGTATCGAGTCCGCAATTGCCTCGGGACTTACGTTGTAGGTGTCGTTTGCGACACTGTCCGCAAGTGCTCCGATACGCTCTGCCGACGCATTTTCATTAACCGATGCGGCAAGGTCAGCCTTTGCAGCCTCTACACTGCGTGCAAAGTTGAACTCTATCTTATCTGTCTTCTTCTCTGCGGGAGCAACCTTTGTTTTACCGCTGTTCAATTTCATCTTGCTGTAGACATTAACTATACCGCTGATGTTCTTTATTTCCATTTATTTTCAGCTCCCTTCGGGCAAACTTAGCCTATAAAATTCTTCTACACTTATTTTATCGGCAGGTTTATGTTAAAGTTTATTTTTATGGGGAATTTTATACGAAAAATTGAGGATTTTTTATGCGAAATTCAAAAAACGGACAAAATGAAAACCCCGTTATCCGAAGATAACGGGGTCATAAATCCGAACATTGTCCTTCTTAACCGCCGAGTGCGGTTAATATCGAATCTATCAAGTAATTAAATTACTTGTTCTTCTTCTTTAATACGATACCGCTTACTGTAAGAGCACCTGCAGCGAGAGCTACGGGAACTACTGTAAGTACAACACCTGTATTTGTGTTACCTGAAGATGCACCGGGTGTTACAACGTCCTCAGACTTGCCGATGTCGCCAGCTGCGAAAGCTGCTGTTGAGCAAGCTGCTACCATTGCGATTGATGCTACTGTTGCTAAAATCTTTTTCATTTCTTTGTCCTCCATGTATTCTGTGCTTTAAAAGCACGTTTTAGTTTTTTCAATTATGCAGTCACGAGGTTTTCTCGAAAAGTTTCAAGTTTTTTTAAAAATCCAAAAGTTTTTTTGAATATCTCTTTATCAACTGCTTACATTTCGGTAGTCGGTGGCATGGGTGAAAAAGTTTCAGAAATTTTAAAAAATTTTTAAAA
>CABUEI010000087.1 GCA_902490585.1 uncultured Oscillospiraceae bacterium | reverse complement strand
GCTTATCTCTTCAAAAGCCCTAACAGCCTCTTCTACAGGTTCACTCGCCATATTTTCAGCCATTACAGCATTGAACTGTTCTTCAAGTGAACTTTCCCCGTTGTCCTCGGAAACTTCCTCAACCTCAGGCTCTTCCTGCTCCTCAGCTTTGCTTATCTCTTCAAAAGCCCTAACAGCCTCTTCTACAGGTTCGCTCACCGAAAGGTCAAAAATGCTATCATCAACAGGTACTCTTTCAGTGCTTACACCGATTTCAACATCATCTGTAACAGACGGCATATCTGCAAGTTCACGCACAGCACTCGCAATCGGTTCGGGTGTCATTATGCCCTTTTCGAGCGGCATCTGTCTGAACGCAGGTGCATCTGCGTCTGTTTCGGTTTCCTGCTCTTCCCGCATAGCAGTTACAGCGGCTATTGCGGCGGCTTCGTACTCGTCATCGTTCGCAACATCTTCCTGTGTTTCATCAACAGGTTCTTCGGCAGTTGCCGTATTTGCAGGGATAGTATCAACTATGCTTTCACTTACATTTTCGTTTTCTTCTTCAAACGGCTTTTCCAGTCTGTTGAAATGGTCAAACACACGATCAAAACTTACCCCCGTGTTGCTGTCCTCGTCCGACTGTATGAATGTAAAATTCACAGGAGCAATTTTCTGCTCATTCTCAAAGCTGTTCACGGTTTCATCCGTACCGTCGCTTTCAGTTTCGTTATCCCTGTCCGACAGCGGCTCATAGTGCCGTGTAGCCATATTGATTCTGCTTTTCAGTATATCTGTCTGCTCGTCCTCACTTACAGCCTTTTTTATTACCTCTTTGTGCTGTACCTCACCGCTTTTCCATACAGTGACGCTTTTCTGCTTTTTGAGCGGTGTCTGCGATTCGTCAAGTCTTCTCTTTGCATAGACTGCCGCACCTACTGCCGCCGCTGTACCGACTGCCGCCGCAATTGCTTTACCAAGTTTCATATATTACCAACCTCCCGGTCATTGCCGAAATTATTATTCAACGCTCTTTAGTGCCTCAACCATATCGACCTTCATAAGCCGTTTGTGCATAAACAGCATTACTATCACCGCAAAACATATCGTGATAAGCCCTGAGATCAGGAAGCTTAACGGGTGAACCGTCCTGCCGAACATAACCATATCAATCTCCGCCGTTCTTACGACGAAGTCAACAAGGAATCTGCCGAACACCATACCCGTCACCGTTCCGATAAGCGTCAGTATCACCGTTTCCCTGAACACATACATTGATACTTCCTTGTCGTAGAAGCCGAGTACCTTCAGCGATGCGATTTCTCTTATTCTCTCGTTGATATTGATATTTGTAAGATTATAAAGCACTATGAAAGCAAGCGCACCGGCACTCACTATAAGTACTACTATTACAAGGAGCAGAGAGTTCAGCATGGTTCTGAACGTTCCCTCAACACTCGTCTTAAAACTTACACCCATAACGCCGTCTATCTTCATAAGTTCATTTGCAAGCTCGTCCCTGTCGCTTTCAGGCATATCATCGCCCTCATCGGAGTTGAAGAAGTAGCAGTTATACGGGAGTGAATCCTCTCCGCTGAGCTGTTTATAAAGATTTTCCGTTATATAAACATAGTGATGTGCATAGTTCTCACATATCTCCGTTACCGTTGCGGTAACTCTTTTCGTATCTGTAAGAGCAAGCGTTATCGTATCGCCCTTTTGCACACCGCCGAGAAGCGTTGCCAGCTTTTCATTGATTATAACGCCGTCATCGGTTACCGTGTACTGCTCGCCCGTGTGTCTGTCCTTTACCGTCACAAACTGAGCTATTGTTTCGTTATCCGCTCCGCCGAAAATATATGCGTCTGTATTTTTCTTGCCGTTATAAACCGTAATCTGCTTCTGATAGATCTTGTTTCCGTCACAGTTATAACGTTCAAGCATCGTTTCTATCTTTGCTGTCTGTTCATCGGATACGGTATTGTCATACGCCGCAAGGCCCGTATAATTGCTTATCTCGTCGAACTGTTTCTGTATAATATCGTTTACGCTGTCATACACGCCGAATCCCGTCAGCACAAGTGCCGTACAACCTGCGATACCGACAATCGTCATAAGCATTCTTCTCTTATATCGGAATATGTTACGCATAGTAACCTTATGGCTGAACGACAGTCTGTTCCATATAAAGCCTATGCGTTCAAGCAGTATCTTCTTACCGCTCTTCGGAGTTTTCGGTCGCATGAGCGTTGCCGGGCAGTCATGGAGTATACCGCTGCATGAGAAGTACACCGTTACCGCCGTAAGCAGTACAGCCGCCGCTACCGTGCATATCATCAGAACAAAGTCGTACGGCAACAGCATATCGGGTATCGTGTACATCATCGAATACGCCTTTATAATAATCACAGGGAATATCTTCATGCCGACAAGCATACCGAACACCGCACCGCAGATGGCCGCTGTCAGTGCATAGAACATATACTTGAACATGATAGCCCCGTTCTTATATCCCAGAGCTTTCAGCGTTCCTATCTGTGTACGCTGTTCCTCTACCATTCGTGTCATTGTGGTAAGGCATACAAGCGCCGCCACCATTACAAAGAACAGAGGGAACACCATAGCGATATTGCTTATTCTTTCGGAGTTCTGTCCGTACTCGCTGTAACCGGGGTTATCGTCACGGGTAAACAAGTACCACACGGGCTTGCTCGTCTTTTCAAGCTGTTCCTTGCCGTCGTCTATCTTCTTCTGAGCGTCGGCAAACTGCTTGTCCGCATCGCTTTTCGCCGTTTCAAGCGCCGCCTTGCCCTCATTATATTCCTTTAATCCCTTTTCGTAATCGGCATAGTTTTTATCATACTCGGCTTTACCGCTGTCATACTGAGCCTTACCCGAAACATACTGTGCATATCCTGCATCATACTGTGCCTTACCTGCGTCATACTGTGCCTTTGCACTTTCGTACTGTGCAAGTCCGCTTGTGTACTGAGAATAGCCGTCATCATACTGTTTCTTGCCGTCCTCGTACTGTGCATATCCGACCTCATATTGCAGTTTTCCGTCCGTATATTGCTTATATCCGTCGTTGTACTGCTTCAGTCCGTCCTCATACTGTTTCTTCTGCTTGTCAAGTTCCGCCTGTGAGCTGTCAAGCAGTTTTATTCCTGCATCA
>CABUEI010000086.1 GCA_902490585.1 uncultured Oscillospiraceae bacterium | reverse complement strand
TGGTTCAAGTCCAACAGGGGGAGCCATTTAAGCACTGCTTATGCAGTGCTTTTTTTGTTTGTCTATGCTTTTCGGATAAGCGACGAAAACAGAAATTTCTCTGTGTCACTATAAATATCCGCTTTATCGGACAACCATAATGGTATAATGTAGATAATGAGATATATAAACTTTACATGAAACGTTTCTCAAATTAAAAAAATTCTTATCTTCAGGTTTAAACCCGATATTGAAATCAGCGCAGAAAAAGTATATAATTATATTACTCAAAACGTTATCGGTTTGACAACCGTATTTCATAAATCAAAAGGAGAAAAATCATGTTCATTCCCAACAATACCCGTTATGAAAAAATGATATACAACCGCTTTGGAAACAGCGGACTTAAAGTTTCAGCCGTATCTCTCGGACTATGGCAGAATTTCGGTTTCGGCTCAGATTTTGCCAATGCCGAAAAAATGGTACACACAGCATTCAACCTTGGCATCACTCATTTCGACCTTGCCAACAACTATGGTCACCCCTATAACGGTAGTGCTGAGGAAAATTTCGGCAAGATTCTTGACCGTGGTATGAGAGTATACCGTGACGAAATGTGTATTTCTACGAAAGCCGGTTATGAAATGTGGGACGGTCCGTACGGTGACAAGAACGGTTCAAGAAAGTACCTCACAGCTTCGCTCGACCAGAGTCTTAAACGTATGAAGCTCGATTATGTTGATATCTACTATCACCACATTTTCGACCCGAACACACCCCTTGAGGAAACCGCCCTTGCACTTGACAATGCGGTAAGACAGGGTAAAGCTTTATACGTCGGCATATCAAATTATAACCGACAGCAAACCGCAGAAATTCAGAAGATTTTCAAGGAACTGCGCACTCCCTTTATTGTAAATCAGCCGTCATATTCCATGCTTAACCGTTGGGTTGAACGTGATAATCTCGATAAATATTGCCTTGAAAATAATCTCAGTCTTGCCGTATTCTCACCGCTTTATCAGGGTTTTCTTACTGACAAGTATCTTCACGGAATTCCCGATGATTCACGTCTTGCGAAGGGGGGTGCACCGTGGCTTGAAGGTCAGCTAGACGACGCCATGATCACCCGTCTAAACAAATTGAACGATATAGCGCAGAGCAGAGGTCAGAAGCTCTCGCAGATGGCTCTTTCATGGGTACTTCACAACAAGGCGGTAGCAACCGTGCTTATCGGTGCCAGCCGTCCGTCACAGATAATTGAAAATGCCGAGTGCATTAACAATCTTGATTTCACTGAGGAAGAAATAAACGCAATAGAAACCGCTCTTAAATAAAGGAGAAAATTATGCCGTTAAAGATAGTCCGTGCAGATATCACAAAGTTTCCCTGCGATGCAGTAGTCAATGCCGCTAACGAATCATTGCTTGGCGGCGGAGGAGTAGACGGTGCAATACACCGTGCGGCAGGAAGTAAGCTTGATAAAGAGTGCCGCTTACTAGGCGGATGTAAGACAGGCGAAGCCAAAATCACACACGGCTATAAAATGCCTTGCAGATACATAATTCATACAGTCGGTCCCGTATGGCGTGACGGAAAATCAGGTGAAAAAGAACTGCTCGAAAACTGTTACAGAAATTCTTTGTCGCTCGCCCTTGAACATGATTGTGAATCTGTAGCATTTCCTATGATTTCGGCAGGAAATTACGGCTATCCGAAAGAGCGGGCATTTCGTGTCGCATCCGATACAATTCTCGATTTTCTCAGCACTCACGAACAGGCTGACGATATGACGGTCTATATTGTCATTTTTGACAGCGACAGCTTTCTAAGGGCAAACAAGCTGTTTTCCGATATAGAAAGCTACATTGACGATAATTACGCTCAGAGCCATACCGATGAAACGGCTGAAAAAAGCCGCAGATTATTTAGGGGAAAGCTGCCGGACACAGCAACCACACATTGTTTTCCTACGGCTGCAACCGCACACAAAAAAGCGTTTGACGATATGTGTGTTCTTGAATCTGATGAAACAGAACACGGAGATTCGCTTGAAGACGCTTTGAGCAGTATAGATGAGAGCTTTTCACAGATGTTACTGCGTAAGATAGATGAAAACGGCATGAAGGATTCCGAGTGCTATAAAAGAGCCAACATTGACCGCAAGCTGTTTTCAAAAATACGCAACAACACAGACTATAAGCCTTCAAAGCCGACTGTGGTTGCCTTTGCAATAGCACTCAGACTGCCACTTTCAGAAACCTCGGAACTTCTGCAAAAGGCAGGATATGCACTTTCCCACAGCAACAGATTTGATATCATAATCGAGTATTTTATCAAAAACGGCATTTACGATATTACCACAATAAATGAAGCACTGTTTTCATACGACCAGCTGTTACTCGGTGCATAGAATATTCCCCGTAGGTTTTAACGAAAGATAAGCCTACGGGGGTTTTATTTGTCGCATACCATGCGACCATTTTGTTTTTTCTTTATGTTAGAATATGATCACAGGTTAAGAAACCTACAGATTATATCTATACGGAGGAAACGATTATGAAAAAAATCAGATTAAAAACAGAGAATGATATCAGCAAAGCTGAAACAACAGAAATGGTATTCATACTTGACAGGAGCGGCTCAATGGCAGGGCTGGAAACCGACACAATAGGCGGCTTTAATGCAATGATAGAAAAGCAGAAGAAACAGCCCGGCAGAGCATATGTTTCAACAGTGCTTTTCGATTCGGCAACAACCGTACTTCACGACAGGGCGGATCTGTCAGTACTTCGCCCGATGACCAAAAAGGATTACACCGTCGGCGGATGCACGGCGCTTCTTGACGCAATAGGCGGAGCAATAAACCATATAGGAAATATCCACAAGTACGCACGTCAGGAGGACGTTCCGGCACACACTGTATTTGTCATAACCACCGACGGTATGGAAAACGCAAGCCGCCGTTACAACATAAGCGATATCAAACGCATGATAGAACGCCAGAAATCAAAGTACGGTTGGGAATTTCTCTTTATCGGAGCGAATATAGACGCAGTCGATACAGCCGAATCTTTCGGTATTGAACGTTCAAGAGCAGTGAATTATCATGCAGATAAGAAAGGCACAAAGGTAGTCTATGACGCAATTTCCGCTCCTCTCACCTCAATGCGTTGCAAAGGCAGAATAAATGATAACTGGAGCGAGGAAATAGCGGAAGATTTCAACAACCGTAAATAAAGTAAATAAAATCATCGGCAGACTGTTCTCATGGTCTGCCGATGTTCTTTATTATCAGTTGTAATTCGCAAAAATCAACGAATTTTGCAAATTACACACCGAAAAACGTTCAAACTTCACAAAAAAGCCCCATTTTTATAAAGTTCGTGTGAATAGCAGCATTAAAATTTTAAAAGTGAGCAGATTTTATAAATCACAGTCTGTCGAAAAGACTATATAATTTTAGAAAAATGGGGTTTGGGGCGTAGCCCCAAGCGGGGTGAGGGCGGCAGCCCCACATTCA
>CABUEI010000085.1 GCA_902490585.1 uncultured Oscillospiraceae bacterium | reverse complement strand
CATACCGCCTTTTCTTGTTATCCAGCCCTCCGGCTGTATCGGTTGAGCAAAAGTCCGCGTGGGATTGATGTGGTATCTTTAACTTTGGGAAACTCCGTATGATTACTCTGAGATCAAGATAGTTGCGGCGGACGAATGCGGCACTTGGGGCATATCAAGGCTGATGATGAAGAATAAGGAGCTGTGTGATGCGGTCGATGTGATCGGTTCTCACTACACAAGCTTCGCTGATGATACTACAAAAAAGCTTGCTGAGGAAAAGGGTAAAGAAATCTGGTTTTCTGAGGGAAGTTCACCTATGACTTACGCACAGTCGGTTTGCCGCTTTGATGAGGGTAATTCCGGACTTACAGGTCTTAACGGCGTACTCGATATTGCAAACCGTATGATTACAATGGTTAGCGGCGGATATATGACGCTGTATGAATATCAGCCTGCCGTTGCAGGATATTATGACGGCGTTACATATTGCCACAAACAGCTTATAAACGCTTGCACCCCGTGGAACGGCTATTACACCCTTGACAGCGGATATTATATGAATCTGCATTTCTCACAGTTTATGGGTAAGGGCTGGAGCTTTATATTTGACGCTTGTTACGGTGATGCAAAGGTTGGCGGCGACGGTCACGCACTGGTTGACGCAAAATACAGCTATATCACAGCTTGCAGTACCGACGGCGATTACAGCACGGTAATTACAAATACAACGTCCGAGCCTATTACATATAACTTTGAGGTATCAAATCTTGCCAAAGCAGGAAATGAAGTTTATGTATGGGAAACAAGAGGTCCTGATGAGGGTCAGGAGTACAATGCTAATTATTTCAAGAAGATTTTGACAGTTACTCCCGAAAACGGCAAGTATTCGGTTACGATAAAGCCGTATTCAATGATAACTGTATCAACTTTGAATATATCAGAGCCTGAATTTGATGTGCCGCAGGAAAGCGACAATAAGTTACTCTCATTGCCGTACACAGATGATTTCGGTTATTCGGACGAATTCCTTTCATCAAGAGGAAACGCTCCGCTTTATACGACCGATGAGGGCGGCGCTTTTGAGGTTGCCGAAAAGAACGGCGAAAAGGTGCTGATGCAGAAGATTACCCCTGATATTAAGGCTAACGAATGGGGCGGTACACCTGATCCGACAACTAATTTCGGCGATGACCGCTGGTACAATTACAGCGTAAGCGTCGATGTTCTTACAGACGGTGAAGACAGCTATGCAGGTGTAGGTCTGAGATATATCCTCGCAGACAGCGGAAGGAGCGGTTACAGCGTTACGCTTTATGAAAACGAAAACTGGAATTTCTTCGGCGGAAAGAAGAAGGTTCTTGACGGAAATATAGCAGACTTTGATTCGTCAAAGTGGCATAATGTAAAAATTTCCGCACTGAACAATGATATAACAGTTTCAGTCGATGGCAAGAAAATAATTGATTATAAGGCTGAGGAGGGCGGCTACAGTGCAGGAAGAGCGGCACTCTACAGTTCATATAACAATTGCTGCTTTGATAATGTCAAGGTTGAGGCAACCGACAGCGTTCAGCCGTATGTGAATAAGTTTGATAATTTTGACAACATATTTACTTACAGTGAAAACGGCTGGGAACACAGCACTATGGACAGCTTCAAAAACTACAAGCGTACAATTTCGCACGGCACTGAAGGAGGTTATTTAACCGTTGATTTTGAGGGAACGGGCATTATCCTTACAGGCGCACAGAAAGGCGACACGGTTGTAAGCATTGATGTTGACGGCAAAACCGTTAATAAGGAATATGCCGTATCAAAAACCGGCAACAGACAGTCGTTCTTGCTGATAAACGGCTTGGAGCAGGGTAAGCATACTCTGAAACTGACAGTTGTAAGCGGAAACTGTTCTGTCGATGCGGCACAGGTGCTGTACGATTATGAGGCTGTAAATAAAGCCGTAATAAGCGAAACGTCATCGGTAGCCGAAAGCACAGATTCATCCGACAGCGTTCCCGAAGATAACGACAAATCAGCAAAAAGCAATGGCGGTAAAGGCCCATTCCCGTTTGTTTCCATTGCCGTAGGAGCGGCTGCTGTGGCTGCCGCAATCGGCGCAGGCGTTGCGATAGCAAAAATGAAAAAGAAGAAAGATAGATAATCAGGAGGGCATATTATGTCAAGATTTGAGATAAGAGATAAGTTTTATTTGGACGGGAAACCGTTCAAGGTAATTTCGGGTTCAATACATTATTTTCGCACCGTACCGGAATATTGGCAGGACAGGCTTGAAAAGCTCGTAAATATCGGATGCAATACAGTTGAAACGTATATTCCGTGGAATTTTCACGAAACTGAAAAAGGAAATTTCAATTGGAACGGAATGCATGATATCTGCCGTTTTATAGAGCTTGCCAATAAACTCGGACTTTATATGATTATCAGACCGTCGCCGTATATCTGTTCAGAGTGGGAATTCGGCGGATTGCCTGCGTGGTTGTTAAAAGACCGTGCAATGCGTCTGAGATGCTCCTACAAGCCGTACCTTAATGCAGTGGACAGTTATTACAGCGTTCTTATGCCCAAGCTTGCACCTTATCAGATTGATAATGGCGGCAATATAATTATGATGCAGATTGAAAATGAGTATGGCTATTACGGAAATGACACATCATATCTTGAGTTTCTGAGAGATACTATGCGTAAGTATGGCATAACTGTACCGTTTGTGACATCTGATGGGCCGTGGAGTGAATTTGTTTTCAAATCAGGTATGGTTGACGGTGCATTGCCGACCGGCAATTTCGGCTCTTCTGCTGAATGGCAGTTTGGTGAAATGCGGCGTTTTATCGGAGAAGATAAACCGCTAATGTGTATGGAATTCTGGAACGGCTGGTTTGACGTCTGGGGCGAAGAACACAATATCACAGCACCTGAAAAGGCAGCTCAAGAACTTGATATTCTGCTCAAAAATGGCAGTATGAATTTCTATATGTTCGAGGGCGGAACAAATTTCGGGTTTATGTCCGGAAAGAACAATGAGAAAAAGACAGGCATAGTGACATCGTATGATTATGATGCGCCCTTGACAGAAGATGGTCGAATAACCGAAAAATACGAAAAGTGCAAAGAGGTGATTTCTCGTTATACCGATATAAATGAAGTCCCGCTTACAACACAAATAAGACGTCTGGAATACGGAGAAATCCGATGCACCGCCAAAACCGATCTTTTCAGCACACTTGACAGTATCTCAGACCCGGTAAAGTCGGTATACCCGCTGAGCTTTGAGGAACTGGACTGCTATTACGGTTATGTTCTTTACAGATTACACATCGGGGAAAACGAAACAGTCAGCACTGTGAGATGCGAAAATACCGCAGACAGAGTACAAGGCTTCAGAAACGGCAAGTATGCGTTTACGGCTTTTGCCGAAACGATAGACGAACAGTTTGAGTTTGCTGAAAAATCCGCAGGCGGAACAACAGACCTACTTGTTGAGAACATCGGCAGAGTTAACTTTGGCACAGGGCTTGAGTGCCAGCACAAGGGCGTTCTCGGCGGAGTAAGAATTAACGATCACAGACAGTATGGATTTGAAATGTTCACACTTCCACTTGATGAAAATCAGCTTGACAGAATAGACTATAACCGTGGTTACAATGACGGTGTACCGGCATTTTATAAATTTGAATTTGAAATAAGTGAAGTCGCTGATACATTTCTGGATACCGATGGCTTCGGAAAGGGTGTTACGTTTATTAACGGATTCAATCTCGGCAGATTCTGGAATATAGGTCCTCAGAAAAAGCTGTATATTCCGGCTCCGCTTCTGAAAAAAGGTAAAAATGAAATA
>CABUEI010000084.1 GCA_902490585.1 uncultured Oscillospiraceae bacterium | reverse complement strand
TGCGGCTTTTCCTCGCAGTCCTCGGCAAACGCCGTAAAACCTGTTATCACAATACACAGCACCGCACCGATAATCATAGCCTTATCAAGAATATTACGTTTTAAAAAACCTGTCATAAGTACCTCCGTAGCATTAAGCTTTGTGAGGTAATTATTGACAGGTTGATTTCGGTTATTCAATAAATGTTTTTATTTCAGATTTTCTATCTGACCCAGCCACAGCGTAGCACAGGCATCGCTCGGCATTCTCCAGTCGCCTCTCGGTGACAGCGTTACCGAACCGACCTTGGGACCGTCCGGCAGGCAAGAACGCTTGAACTGCTGTGAGAAGAAACGGCGGTAAAAAGTTTTCAGCCATTTAAGTATAGTTTCACGGTCGTAAGCACCGTCAAACGCATACAGGGCAAGTCTGAACACCTTTTCGGGAGTAAATCCCCATCTTATGCCGTTGTACAGGAAGAAGTCGTGAAGTTCATAAGGACCTACAAGGTCTTCCGTTTTCTGCGTGATTTGATCGTTATCGGCAGGCAGGAGCTCAGGGCTTACCGGCGTGTCGAGTATATCCTCAAGCGACTCCTTTAAAAGCTTGTTATCGGTCGTTTTGCTGTAGTAGCTTACAAGGTGCTTGATAAGCGTTTTGGGTATCGAGCAGTTAACCCCGTACATCGACATGTGATCGCCGTTATATGTTGCCCAACCGAGCGCAAGCTCCGACAAATCGCCCGTACCTATGACAAGTCCGCCGGTCTGATTGGCAACGTTCATAAGTACCTTTGTACGCTCTCTCGCCTGACCGTTTTCAAATACGACAGATAAATCGTTTATGTCGTGTCCTATGTCCTTGAAGTGCTGCTTTACGCTGTCCGTGATATTAATTTCACGCAGTGTAACACCCAGTGCCTCGCATATCTTCACGGCATTTGACTTTGTACGTTTCGTTGTACCAAAGCACGGCATAGTCACCGCTACAATATCAGTCATCGGTCTGCCGAGAAGTTTCATCGCATTGGCACATACAAGCAGTGCCAGCGTGCTGTCAAGTCCGCCCGAAATGCCGATAACAGCAGTTTTTGCGTAAGTATGCGAAAGACGCTTTTTAAGTCCGTGCGCCTGCATCGAAAGGATAAGTTCACATCTCTTGTCGGTTTCATCGGCAGAGTAGGGGATAAACGGTGTGCGTGATACAAACCGTGTCAGCTTTGTATCGCAAACCGCCATATCAAACCATACAGTTTCCGTGTTGTACTTATCGTTCCTGAACGATGTATTCTTTCTGCGTTCAAAAGCCAGCTTATTTACGTCAATCTCACTTATCACATAATCGTTTGAGAAAAGCTCGCTTTCGGCAAGTACCGTGCCGTTTTCGGCAATTATATTATGACCGGAGAATACTAAGTCCTGAGTGCTTTCACCCTCGCCTGCGGAGCAGTAGACATAGCCTGAGATCAGTCTTGCCGACTGGTTCAGAACGAGTGAACGGCGGTATTCCGACTTTCCTATCATCTCATTGCTTGCAGACAGATTAAGTATGATATTTGCACCGCCCTGTGCAAGATAAGTTGAGGGAGGGCAGGGTGACCACAGGTCCTCGCAAAGTTCAATTCCGAAAGAGAAATCGTGCATATCGTTACAGGTGAATATAAGTCCTGCACCGAAATACGCACTCAGTACATCGTCACATTCTCCGTCGCTGTCCGTTTTGAAATGATTAAGATAATATTCGCATTCGTTGCTGTCCCACGCAGTAAAGTGGCGCATCTCGTAAAATTCATTGTAGTTCGGCAGATACTGTTTCGGAACATATCCGAGCACTCTGCCGTGATATGTTACAGCCGCACAGTTATACATCTTGCTGTCATACTGCACAGGCAGACCGACAACAGTTATCATGTCAAGTTCCGATAACTCTTCCAGAATTGTCAGAAGTGCATTTTTCGCACCGTCAAGCAAAGTCGTCTGGAAGAATAAGTCCTGACAGGTATAACCCGTAATGCAAAGCTCGGGGAAAACCGCAAGCTTTACGTCTTCAGCGGCAAGCTCCTTTGCTGTAGTAATTATCTGTTTTGCGTTGTAATCGCAGTCGGCAACCTTAATTTCGGGTGTTGCCGCCGCTACTTTGATAAATCCGTCTTTCATATTGTTCTTTTCGGCAGAATGGCTTAAAATTCATAGTTGCCCGTCATTCCGCCGACCTTTCTGTCTATCCAGGTTAAAATATCATCAAAAACTATTTCTTTCATAGTTTCGTTTACAAGTTCATGTCGTGCACCGGGGTACAGCTTTATGTCAACGTTACAGCACTCGTCAATAAGCTTTGCGTATACGTTTCTGACGCCCTTACCGTAACTTCCCACAGGGTCCGCTGTTCCTGCCATAAATATGATCGGGAGCTTTTTCGGAACTTTTTCAGCCCACTGCTGACTTGATACTCTGCGCAGAAGTGTAGTAAGGTCAACAAATCCGCTTGCAGTGAACACGAAATTGCTCTTCTCATCATCAATATATTTCTTGACAACATCTCTGTCATGTGTCAGCCAGTCGTAGATTGTCTGACTGTCCTTGATTTTGTCATTGTACACGCCGAAAATAAGAGTGTTCAGCTTGTCACTGCGGAAACGTTCGCCTTTTACAGATGCAACCGAGCGTGTTGCTCTTACACCTATTTCCGAGAGTGCCTTATCATCGCCCGTACCCATAATTACGGCACAGGTAAGTTCATTCGGGAAACGTGTGAGATACAGCCTTGCAATAAAGCTTCCCATGCTGTGACCTATGAGAATATAGGGCAGAGCAGGATATTTCTTTTTCATTATCATAGTCATGCGGTGAAGATCGTTTACAAGGTGGCTCCAGCCGTCTTTCTCGGCAAAGTAACCCAGATCTTCGTTTGATTTCACGCTGTTTCCGTGACCTAAATGGTCGTTACCGCAGACAATATAGCCGTGCGATGTCAGAAAGTCCGCAAAATGCTCGTATCTTTCGATATATTCGCACATACCGTGAGAAATCTGGATAATGCCTTTATATCCGACATTCATCGGAAGAACAGGAACATAGATGTAATATGCACAGTTATCAGTGCCGTTCGAGGATTCAAAAGTGCCGGTGAGCTTTTCGTATGCCATAGACCTTCTCCTTTCACAAGGCGCAACAAAATATTCTATATTATTATAACAAACACAGTCATAAAATACAAGTAAAACGCAGAAAATGCAATAAATAAGCTCAGAACTGATATGAACAGAACGAAAAAACGAAAAATTTTCAAAAAAGTCTTGACATTGTATTTTTGCTGTGTTATAATATACAAGCGTCAAAGAGATGAGATGTTTTCTAAGACGTTTTGATAATATGCGGGTGTAGTTCAATGGCTAGAATCCCAGCCTTCCAAGCTGGTTGTGTGGGTTCGATTCCCATCACCCGCTCCATAGTTCTCGCAACAGTGAGAGCTTACTTAAATAGTTAATAAATATGTTAAATGTAGACCATGCGCCACTAGCTCAGCTGGATAGAGCAACCGCCTTCTAAGCGGTAGGTCACAGGTTCGAATCCTGTGTGGCGTGCCATTTATGGTGGGTGTAGCGTAGCTGGTTAACGCGTCGGATTGTGGTCCCGAAGATCGTGGGTTCGAGTCCCATCTCCCACCCCATATTTATTACGAACAAATGCCGCCTGCGCTGGGCTTTAGTGCCGGCGGCATTTGTTTATATTGGGATATAGCCAAGCGGTAAGGCAACGGACTTTGACTCCGTCATTCGTGGGTCCGAATCCCGCTATCCCAGCCAAATACCGTTTAAACCGCATTGTTATGCGGTTTATTTTTTTGCCACATGAATTATACACGAAATTGTAGCTAAAAAATTTTAAAAAACTCTTGACTTTACTATTCCGTTATGATATAATATCAACGTTGGCAATTTGGCAACGTTAAATATGCAGGTGTGGCGGAATTGGCAGACGCGCTAGCTTCAGGTGCTAGTGATCGCAAGGTCGTGTGGGTTCAAGTCCCGTCACCTGCACCAGTAACAAGTCGTAGAAATACGGCTTGTTTTTATTAGTTTTCAATTTTAT
>CABUEI010000083.1 GCA_902490585.1 uncultured Oscillospiraceae bacterium | reverse complement strand
GTGTCCTAAAGGGGATAGGGATTGAGAACAAGCACTTTTTTGAAAAAACATACTTTTTCTACAAACTGAAACCTCCCGTCGAAAAGCGGGAGGTTTTACTGTATATATCCTATTATTCTCTGTGGTCGATAACTCTCTTTGCCTTCTTCTCTGTTCTCGGAAGTGTTCCGACAGGAACAACGGTTATCTTCGGTGTAACGCTGAGCTTTGACTTGAACAGCTCTCTGATAGTATCGCCTGTCTTGTCGAAGCTGACTCTGCCCTCTGCCTCGACAGTTACAAGGATAACGTCACGGTTTATGCTTTCATCGTGTGCAATATTGATATTGTACTCACTTGAAACACCGTCCACCATTCCGAGTATTTCTTCGACCTGGCTCGGGAACATATTTACGCCGTGTACCTTGAACATATCGTCACTGCGTCCCTTTACCGTGTCAAGTCTGGGATAATGACTTCCGCACTTGCAAGGCTCAGGGATAATGCGTGATATATCGTGCGTTCTGAAACGCAGGAGCGGTGCTCCTTCCTTTACAAGAGTAGTAATTACTACCTCGCCCTCTACCCCGTCGGGAACGGGCTTTTCTGTTTCCGGGTCGATTATCTCAATATAAACATAATCGTCCCAGTAGTGCATACCGTCATCTTCCGCACAGCTTATGCCTATACCGGGTCCGTATATTTCGGTAAGACCGTAAATATCGTATATTTCAACGCCAAGCTCAGTTTTTATGTAGTTACGCATCTTATCGCTCCAACGCTCAGAGCCGAAAATGCCCTTCTTAAGATAAATCTTATCACGCATATTGCGTTTGTTTATCTCCTCGGAAAGAAGTAAAGCATAAGAAGATGTTGCTGTCAGAACCGTCGATTTAAGGTCTACCATCATCTGAAGCTGTTTATCTGTGTTGCCCGGTCCCATCGGGATAGCCATAGCGCCCAGCTTTTCACAGCCTGCCTGAAATCCGATTCCTGCTGTCCAAAGGCCGTATCCTGCCGTAATCTGTATGCGGTCCTTGTTGGTGATTCCTGCCATTTCATAGCAACGTGCTATCATAAGTGACCAGTCATCAACGTCCTTGGCTGTATAAGGGATAATTACAGGCTTACCCGTTGTGCCTGAGGAAGAATGGATACGCACCACTTCTTCATCGGGTACAGCCTGTATTCCGAGCGGATAAGCATATCTCAGATCTGCCTTGCTCGAAAAGGGGAGCTTTTCAAAGTCCTCCTGGCTTGAAACACCGTCAATTCCGGCATCTCTGTACATCTTTCCGTAATAGCTGTCCGTTTTGACAAGTCTTTTTATCTGAGCGTCAACCATCGCCAGCTGTTTCTCATTCAGTTTCATATTTTTCACCCTCACCGTATCCTGCAAAAAATGCCGCTTTATTCGTTTCGACAAATTTTGAAGGTACACGTTTTTCTATTTCTTTCAGTATGGTTTCCTTTGATATGCCGAGCCTGCCTGTGCCGACAGCTACTCCGAGTATCGCAATATTGAAATATCGTGACGAACCGAACGGTTCGCATATCTTCTTTGCGTCTATAACAACGCAGCCGCATTTGCTTTTAAGATATTCGAGCATTGCGGTTCCGTCATAGCCTGTATCGGCAAGCGATTCTGTAACGGGCTTTACCGGAACGCTGTTCACAATAACGATACCGCCCTTTTTGAGATATATCAGATTACGAACAGCCTCAGCAGGCTCAAAGGCAAGTATCATATCGGCTGTGCCGTAAGGAATCAGAGGAGAATATGCCTCGCCTATCCTTACATGGCTCGTTACCGAACCGCCACGCTGTGCCATTCCTATGGTTTCGGCAGAATGCACTGCACTGCCTTCAATCATAGCTGATGCCGCTATAATCTTTGACGCAAGCACGGTTCCCTGTCCGCCGACACCGCAGATAAGTATGTTTTTATTCATCGGCTCCACCTCCTATAGCGTTTACAGGGCAAATCTGAGCGCAAAGTTTGCATCCTGTGCAGAGATTGTTGTCGATTGTCACCTTACCGTCTGCGACAATAAGAGCAGGACAGCCGATCTCACGGATGCATTTCTTGCACTGTATGCACTTGTCGGAAATTCTGCATTTTGCCGTAGGCTTAGATATTGCTATACAAGGTGATTTGAATATTACAGCCTTCACACCGGGCATATCCGCACATTCACTGACAGCCTTTACAGATGCGTCAAGGTCAAGCGGGTCTACCGTGATTATCTTTTTAACACCGATACCCTCAAGCACCTTTGCGATATTTATCTTGTCAACTATCTGTCCCATAAGGTTATTGTCAAGACCGGGGTGCGACTGATGACCTGTCATTGCCGTTGTGGAATTATCAAGAACGCAGAGAATCATATCTGCGTTATTATGTACCGCATTTACAACGCCCGTGATGCCCGATGCGAAAAACGTGGAATCACCGACAAAGCCGAAGCATACACCATCGCTGTCCGTATGGTTAAAGCCCTGTGCCATAGTGATGCCGGCACCCATACAAAGACAGGTATCAACCATATCAAGAGGCATTGCGTTTCCGAGAGTATAACAGCCTATATCGCCGCAGAAATATGCCTTTCTGCCTTTCATAGCCTGCTTTACCGCATAGAATGACGCACGGTGGGGACAACCTGCACAAAGCACAGGAGGACGAACGGGAAGCGCAGGAGCGTCCGACAGATCGTAGCCCTCCGCCGTGAAATCTTTTCCTAAAAAGTCACCGAGTATAGCGGCAATCTTATCTGTGCTGTTTTCACCGCCTGCCTGAACCTTTCCGTCAAGCTTTCCCGACACTTTGAGCTGTAAGCCGTACTTTCCTGCCAGCTTCAGAATCTGCTCCTCGATAAAGGGGCTAAGCTCCTCTATGCAGAGAACTTCTTTCGCACCCTCAAGAGATGAAAGCACAAAATCTTCGGGGAAAGGATATGCCGTAGCAATCTTTATCAGCTTTACATCAGGATAATCCTTAAGGCATTCCTTTGTGTATGCGTAGCTGATGCCCGATGTAACAACCGCTTTTTCCGAATTAACGCCTTCGGCTTTGTTTGCGCTGTAGGTCGAAAAATCCTTACCGATCTCAACGTTACGCTTTTCTATCATAATGTGATTTGCAAAAGAAAGGCGGGGGAAAATTACCCACTTCTTTGAATCCTTTACAAAGCCCTCGTATTTTTTAGGTGAAGTGCTATCGCAGTTATCAATCGAAGCGTAAGCGTGACAGACACGGGTCGTAGGTCTGAATAAAACCGGAGTGTTGTATTTTTCCGAATACTCAAACGCATCGCCTATCATCTTATACGCTTCTTCGGGAGATGACGGATCAAACACGGGTATACGGCAGAAATCAGCGAATCTTCTGGTATCCTGCTCCGTCTGTGAAGATATAGGACCGGGGTCATCAGCAGACACTATCACCATACCGCCCTTTACACCTACATAGGCGAGTGACATAAGCGGATCGGCAGCAACGTTGAGTCCCACCTGTTTCATAGTCACCATTGCTCTTGCGCCACTGTATGCCGCAGCCGCCGCTACTTCCATAGCGGCTTTTTCGTTTACAGACCATTCGATATATACGCCGTCGTGCCGGTATTTCGAAATGGTTTCAAGTATTTCGGAGGACGGTGTACCCGGATAACCTGCAACAAGATTTACACCTGCCGCAAGCGCACCCAGTGCTATCGCACCGTTTCCCATTACATATTCTTGCATATGAAAATTTTTCCTTTCAGAGATTAGTATATACAATATTATTATAACATAAAAAATGTCGGTGTCAACCGACACGGCGGTTCGCCGCCTTTTGCCTTTTTGGCAAAAGTTTTTATGTTAAAATGTTCTCAGACCTGCGGTGCGCCGCAAGCCGTGTATAGCACGGCAAAATCCGCTTTCGGCGGATTTTATGTCTGAGGTTATTATAACATATGCGTCAATAGCTGATAAAACAGCCTCTGCAAAAAAAGCAGAGGCTTACATAAATCAGTTATTATCGGACAAAGTGATGCTGTCTGCGCTGTTTCCTTCGGTTTCAAAAATAACTATTTCATTTTTACCTTTTTTCAGAAGCGGAGCCGGAATATACAGCTTTTTCTGA
>CABUEI010000082.1 GCA_902490585.1 uncultured Oscillospiraceae bacterium | reverse complement strand
CAGAAAGGAGGTTAAAAGTGACAAATAGCGAACTGTTAAAGGCAATTGCAAAAAAGAAGCATATTACGCTACAAAAGCTAGCAGAGATTTCAGGATTGACACGTCAGGGATTGTATAAGAAACTCGATAATGAAAGCGAGTTTAAAGCAAGTGAAATACAGAAAATTTCCGCTTGTCTCGGGCTGTCGAATAGCGAGAAAAATGCTATTTTTTTTGCATGTTAAGTTTCCAAAACGGAAACAATTGCAACAACCGGAGGAGGTGAGGAAGGTGGAAATAACAGAAGCAAAAGAAACAGCCGATTCTACAGCGGCAACTGAAAAATCGGCTAAAGAAAAAGTTTTAAACAAACAGCTTGAACTGTTGTCTAAAGCGAGTGAAACAGTGTCACAGGACAGAGAGCTGATAAAGTATCTGCCTGCACTGTCAAACGCAATCAGTGAGATTTGCTATCTTCTAAATAAAGATTAGCAAGTACATCGTTGTAAAATTTGTTTACAGCTTTAATGTTATTGGCGTTTTTCTCATCAATGCTATGACCGTTATATACATCTTTTTCAATGAGATGATTTTCAATTGCCTTTAATGTAAGCTGTAAAGCAATTTCTTCATTGTCTATCACTATAATCACCTCCTTTCAAGATGATTATAGAGCAAAAGTAAAGAAATGTCAAATAAAAGAGGTGAGGAAGGTGGACAAGCTGAGATTTATCGCCGACAGCGGAACAGAGTATCGTGTAATGGTTTCGGAATCCGCATACAAGACGGTGCAGGACATAGCCAAAACGACAGGCTTATCCGCTAAGGCGGTAGCAACAAAAATGATAAATTTCGCCGCACGGAATGTTGAAATCGTGTACGGCGAAGAAGAGTAATCGCTATGTGGCACAATCGCCATAGATAAGGAGGTACACAATGTACAAAAAGACACAGTTTCCTGAGATGATGAATACGGAACAGGCGGCAAGGTACATCGGAATAGACACAGGTACCTTGCGTAAGTGGGCAAGGAACGGAGATATTCCTGCTCACAAGGTAGGACCTAAGCTCTGGCGGTTTTTCAAGTCAGAGCTCGCAGAAAGGATGGAGATGAATGAAAATAGCTAAGATAATCGCCTACGTTGTTGCGCAGTTGTTGCGAATATGGGTGACAGCATTTGCAGGCATAGCGGTATATGTTCCGCTGTCGGCACTGGCATATGCCGAACGTGGCTATCGTGCGGTCGGCGGTGAGATGTTACCCGTTGCAATAGTCGCTGTTGCGGTCTGGTACGGGCTGGGATGGCTGATGAAGGTATGGTATAGAGATATGATTACAGGAGGAAGAAAAAAATGAGTAAAGTTATCAACAGAGCGGAGTGCGAGAGCATAGAGTTTCTTGCAGAGCAGAAAATCAGACCTGAGCGTATTGCATCAATCATGGGGTGTTCACTTACAACTGTCAAAAGAGTAATGCGAGGAGAGCATCACATTGTCAAGGAGCGCAAGTGCGAAGAAGAACGCAACAAGGCAAGAATACAGGCAGAGGCAGAAGCAATGTTAATGCCGGAAACAAAAGATTATTTCGAGTTCCGGGTTGATGAGAAGCTGAACAAGATAATCGAACTTCTTGAAAAGCTGTGCGGAAAGGCGGGAATATGAAGTTCAGAGTTACTGCAATCGTTGAGTCATATACCGAAGTAATGGCAATTGCTCAGGCACTTGTCGGTATCGTAGATGAATTAAAAATCATCGGCGAGGGCGAGGACGAAGACGACGATGATTAGATATGACAAGCCGATTATCAAAACTGCCGCCGAAATTAAACCTGGCGACATCTTCCGTACTGAGTACGGAGATTATGGCAACTGGTGTGAGTTTGTTTTTGAAAGCTGTAATGCACACCTTTTCGATACGACAGAAACACACTTCCATAGGAAAGGACATACGCTAAGCGAAACGTGCTACAGTATGACAAACATACACAAAGTGGTCTATGAGGTTGTCGGTAGAGAATCAGTATAAAGGAAAAAGGCTGTCACAAGGACAGCCACAAAACAAATTAAAACGTTATTACAGTGATTATATCACAGCGTGAAAGGAATGTCAATGGTTACACCATTACAAGAACAAATTGAAATGCTCATCGGACCTGTAACATGGGACGAGTTCTGGACCGCAGTACCTAAGGCACACGCAAAGCTGTGGCGGATAATTGAACGTGAGGGCAATCCGGATGGCAAGAGACTGACGATTGATTATGCGGTACAGCTGATAGCAGAACAGATAGAAGCGGGCAGAATGATGAATAAGCATAGGAAGGACTAATAAATGGATACATATAACTCGTTTATAGCAAGCAAAGCTATAACAGTTGAAGCTAAAGGATTTAAAGTTGATATAAGTGAACTGAATCCTATGCTCTTTGATTTTCAGAAAGATATAGTCCGTTGGGCTCTTGCAAAGGGTAAAGCGGCAATATTTGCTGATTGTGGTGATGGCAAGACTGCAATGCAACTCGAATGGGCGGAACAGATACGGAAGAGGACGGGAGCAAAAGTGCTCATAATAGCTCCACTCGCAGTATCGGCTCAGACACAGAGAGAAGGTCAAAAATTTGGTATAGCGGTTAATATCTGTTCTTCTCAAAGTGATGCAACAAACACCGCGGTCAACATCACTAATTATGAGAAACTTGATAAGTTCATATCATCAGAGTTTGAAGCAATTGTGCTTGACGAAAGTTCTATCATTAAGAGTTTTTCGGGAAAGATACGTAATCAGATAATGGGTATGTTTGCAATGACACCATACAAACTTGCTTGCACCGCTACGCCTGCTCCTAATGACTATATGGAACTCGGCAATCACTCTGAGTTCTTAGGGGTAATGACACGAGCTGAAATGCTTGCAATGTACTTCGTGCATGATGGCGGAGAAACATCAAAATGGCGGCTTAAAGGTCATGCTCAGGATTTATTCTGGAAATGGCTATCGAGTTGGTGCGTTGTAATGGATGATCCTAAAAAACTCGGATATAAATGCGATGGCTATGATTTACCAGCGCTAAACGTGCATGAAATAGTTGTTGATGCAGAGTACGCCGAGAATGTAGCAATGACGCTAACAGAGCGGCGTGAAGCACGTAAAGAATCGCTCGATGCAAGGTGCTATGCAGCGGCTGAACTTGTCAATTCATCTGAAGAAACATGGTTATGTTGGTGCGATTTGAACGCAGAAGCGGAGAAACTCCATAGCACAATTTATGGTAGCGTGAATGTGCAGGGCTCAGACACTGCTGAATATAAGTCGAAATCTATGCTTGATTTTGCAAGCGGAAATATAAAATGTCTTATAACAAAACCTAAGATAGCGGGATACGGTATGAATTGGCAGAATTGCCATAACGTTATATTCGTAGGGCTATCAGATAGCTTTGAAGCGTATTATCAGGCTATACGGCGTTGTTGGCGATTTGGGCAGAAAAACGACGTTAATGTGTATATAGTTATTTCTGCACGAGAGGGAGCAGTAAAAGAAAATATTGAACGTAAGCAACGTGACAATGAAAAAATGAAAGAACATCTTATTGAACTGACTAAGGATATTACACGGCGTGAATTAACTGCTACAGTTCGCATATCAACAGAATATAAGCCTATGCAGTCTATGATATTGCCGTTATGGGAGGAATTTAAGTATGCCTAATGTGATAGAGCAGAACATAAAAGAACGATACTCGCTGTATAACGGCGATAGCTGTGAGATAGTTAAGGGAATACCAGACAACAGTATTCACTACACTATCTTTTCACCGCCATTTGCAAGCCTGTATACATACAGCAATAGCGACAGAGATATGGGCAACTGTAAGAACGATGACGAGTTTTACACGCATTTTAAGTATCTTGCCGCCGAACTGTTCAGAATAACTATGCCAGGACGTTTACTTTCTTTTCACTGCATGGATTTACCGAAAATGAAAGAGCGTGACGGTGTGATAGGTCTTAAAGATTTTCCTGCAATAATTCGTCAGGTATTCGAAGATTGCGGTTTTATCTATCACAGTCGTGTTCCGAGACGTCCTGTGGCGATGGTCGCCGCTGTCTCTGCCGTGTTCACGCCGCG
>CABUEI010000081.1 GCA_902490585.1 uncultured Oscillospiraceae bacterium | reverse complement strand
ACCTTACTAAGCTCGGCAGTACGTTCCCTGTCGATACACTTATTGACAGCATTGACAGTATGCCGCTTTTTGCCGATAACAAGGCGGTGCTGATAAGCGACCTTGACCTTGAAAAGTTTGATGAGAACGGTATTGAATCTATATTGAACGCACTTAAAGACGTTCCGGATGAATGTACGGTTATTATCAGCATGACGGGAAACCCCGAACAGCTGAAAAAAGCCAAAAACAAAAAGCTTATCACTGCCCTTACAAAGCAGAAAAATGCCGCCGTATGTGAGTTTACACATCTTACACCGGCGAGGGTCACAGAGCTTATAATGAAAAAGGCGGCAAAGCGTGGCTGTGTTATATCCCGGCCGAACGCTCAGCATATAGCCGAGCTTACACTCTGCGACTTATCGCTCAGCTCTGCCGAAACCGACAAGCTGTGCAGTTATGTCGGCACAGGCGAGATAACTGCCGAAATGATAGACAAGCTGACTATAAAGCAGCTTGATACCAGCATATATTCGCTTGCAACCGAACTTACAAAGGGTAATCGCAAACAGGCTCTGCTTATTCTTGATGACCTTATCGCACAGAAAATCGACCCGATAGTAATACTGGCGTCACTGTCTTCAAACTACATCGACTTCTACCGTGCCAAGACCGCTCAGAGTGCAGGAAAATCGGCACAGCAGACGGCAGACGATTTCGGATATGCGAAAAACCGCACTTTCGTTGTAACAAAGGCAATGAACCTTGTTTCACGGCTTGATGCGGAACATATAAGAAACTGCCTTGATATTCTGTTCAACGCCGACCTTATGCTCAAAACATCAGCGATAAACGGACGAGCCGTGCTTGAAGAAACGATAGTAAAGCTGTCCCCCGACAAAAGCAGGAGGGCGTACTATTGATAAAACTGAGCCAAGCCGTAATAGTCGAGGGCAAATATGATAAGATCAAGCTCTCTTCCCTGCTCGATGCCGTAATTATCACAACCGACGGCTTCGGCATTTATAAAGACAAAGAAAAAACTGAGCTTATAAGAACCCTTGCTGACACCTGCGGTATAATAATTCTTACCGACAGTGACAGTGCAGGGCTCAGAATAAGAAATCACATAAAAGGCTGTTGCAAAAACGGCAACATAATAAATGTATTCGTGCCTCAGATAAAAGGCAAGGAAAAACGTAAAATTGCTCCTTCAGCGGAAGGATATCTCGGTGTCGAGGGACTTGACAGTGAGATATTGAAATCGGCTCTCAGCAAGGCCGGAATAACAGTCGAAAATGATAGCACAGCCCAAACACATGACTTCCTTACAAAATCCGACATGATGGACGACGGTATGATAGGCGCACCCGGCAGTTCCGTGTTAAGACGAAATATACTGCTTGCGCTCGGTTTACCGCCGATACTCAGTGCCAATACTATGCTTGAAGTCATAAACAGACTGTACACAAAAGAGGAATACGAAAACGCAGTAATTGTTGCTAAGAATACAGAAAACTAAACCGATATCTGAAAGGTAATTGATTTATGGTATTTTCAACGTCGATATTTATATATCTGTTTCTGCCGATAACGCTGTTGATATATTACATCACACCGAAAAAAGGCAAGAACCTGATAATCCTGCTGAGCGGACTTCTCTTCTACTCATGGGGTGAACCGATTTATGTCATAGTAATGCTTATCTCAACGATGATAGACTACTGTGCCGGACTTGTGATGAATCACTTTGAGGGCAAAAAGCTCCCACGCAGGATATGCCTTATCGTATCCGTTGTGATGAACTTAGGTCTGCTCGGCATATTCAAGTACAGCGGATTTATCGCAGAAAACATCAATGCTATAGCCGGCAGTCAGATTATTGATATCAACAACATGAACTTCTTCGGTATCGACTTCCTGCCGATGAATATGTTGCCTATCGGTATCAGTTTCTTCACGTTCCAGTCAATGTCATATACAATTGATCTTTACATGGGAAATGTAAAGGTTCAGAAAAATCCTATAAGCTTTGCGGCTTTCGTAACTCTGTTTCCTCAGATAGTTGCAGGCCCTATCGTAAGATATGACGATGTTGCAAAAGAACTTGACGACAGAAGCATTACAATAGACCTCATCTATGACGGCATTGTACGTTTTATAATCGGACTTTCAAAGAAAGTACTGATAGCAAACAGCATAGGCGCATTATGGACCGCAATCAAGGGTACGGATATTTCGCAGGTGTCGGTAGTAAGCTCATGGCTCGGAATATTTGCATTTACATTCCAGATTTACTTTGACTTCTCGGGCTATTCCGATATGGCGATAGGTCTCGGAAAGATGATGGGCTTCCATTTCCCCGAAAACTTCGATTATCCCTATCTTTCAAAAAGCATTTCTGAATTCTGGCGCAGATGGCATATCACCCTCGGGGCATGGTTCAGATCCTATGTCTACATTCCTCTCGGCGGCAACCGTAAGGGTATGCCGAGGACAATACTTAACCTTGCGATCACATGGTTTTTAACAGGCGTATGGCATGGTGCAAGCTGGAACTTCATACTCTGGGGCTCACTCTACGGTGTAGTTATTATCCTCGAAAAGCTCTTCCTCGGGAAGTGGCTTCAGAAGATACCTGCGGCATTCTGCCATATCTACACAATGCTCCTTGTAATACTCGGCTGGGTGCTGTTCGACACGGCAGACCTCCCTGCAGCCTTCGCATATATAGCTAATATGTTCGGCGCAGGCGGAACACCGTTTATAGACAGCAACGCAATGTATCAGATAGCAACCTACGGAATAACATTCATCATCTGCATAATCGGCTGTACCAACCTGCCGAAACTTGCGGTTGAATTTATAAAAAAGAAACTTCCTCCCGTAATAAACTATGCCGGAATAGTTGCTCTCATGGGAATGTTCGTTATGTGTGCCGCATACCTTGTTGACCAGACATATAACCCGTTCCTGTACTTCAATTTCTGAGAAAGGAGTAAACAAAGATGAAAAAAGAAAATATCTATAAAATACTGCTCATCGGACTGTTTGCCCTTATCTCAATTGCAGTCCCGGTTGCAACGATCATTTCAAGTGCAAACCTTCCCGAAAACGCATTCAGTGAAAACGAGAACAGATATCTTGAAAAGATGCCGGAATTCAACTTTGATACAGTAACCGACAAGTCTTTTATGACAAAGTTTGAAAACTTCTTTTCCGACAGAATAATACTTCGTGAACAGTGGATAGGACTTATGAACGATTTTGACCGACTGCTCGGTAAAAAGGAAATCAAAGGCATATTCACCGAGGACGGCAGAATGATGCAGTCATGGAGAGAAAGCGATTACGATAAGGAAAGCGTGGCAAAGAACCTTGCCGCAATGGAAAATTTTGCGCAAAAGTACCCTGAGATGAAAATGTACTTCATGCTGGCTCCAAACGCACAGGAGATATACAGCGACACTCTTCCCGCAAACTGCGGTGTTGCAGATCAGAAGCTGTTTATCAAAGATTGCTATGAAAGCGTGCCGTCAATCACGGGAATTGATATATATCCGGCTCTTCAGAGCACAAGAGATAAATATATCTATTACCGCACCGACCACCACTGGACGAGTTACGGCGCTTATATCGGATATAAAGAAGCCGGAAAAGCAATGAAATTTTCCGCATATACCGATGACAAGTTCAGCATAGAACACGCATCGGACAAATTCAGAGGTACACTCTATTCAAAAACGCTCGACAGCAGTATAACTCCCGATACAATAGACTTTTACACTCTTGCCGACAATGAACCTGAAGTCAGTGTTACTGTATATAAAAGCGGTTCAGAACCTGACGGAACATACGACAGTATGTATTTCAGAGAGTTCCTTGATGTCAAAGACAAGTACTCCTCTTTCCTCGGTCAGAATGTTCCGAGAATAGATATCGAAAGTAAACTCCCCGAAACAAACGACAGCGGTAGCCTGCTTGTTATCAAGGACAGCTACGCTCATTCACTCGTTCCTTTCCTTGCTAAAAATTTCAGCCGTATCACAGTTCTGGACCTGCGTTATATCAACGGTGATATTGAGTCAATAGGTGTTGACATCAAGGATTACCAGAATGTTCTGTTCATGTATAACGTAATAACATTTTCACAGGATACAAACGTAAAGAAACTTGATTTCATATTCAAATAATACCGAGCCCTCCGTATTTGCGGAGGGCTGCAGTCTGTCGATAAACCTCTTTAAAATTAAAAAATGGGGTCGCAGGGGCAAAGCCCCCGACAGGGACTAGGGGCGGTAGCCCCAGTAATATAGCCCCTTCCCG
>CABUEI010000080.1 GCA_902490585.1 uncultured Oscillospiraceae bacterium | reverse complement strand
ATTTAACATATATCTTGCCCTCGTGATAGCATATCATAGTGAGCGCCGTGTTATCCTCAGTCTGTGAGAGGTCAAGTCCGAGATAGACTATCTTACCCCGCCAGAATTCATCAGGCACATCCTGCGAGCAATTCTGCACGGATATAAGGTCAACATAGCCTTCACTGCCTACGCCCTTATACTGAATATTGCAGTGCTTGCAGAGGAAGTTCTCACGCTTGTTTTCATACAGCACAGCAAGCTGGCGGTTGTCTTTCAGTTCCGAGAACAGATCTGCATTATCAACAGCTACAGGGTTCGACTGATACAGCACACTGTCGTTCGTCTTCCAGTCGGGAACTATCTCTATATCAGGCTCATATAGCAATGCGAAATATCTCTTACCTGAGCTGTACACCCCGTCAAGCTGTTTCTTAGCTATATCTATTTCGTCCTTTAAGCCGTTATCATCATTCGGGTACTGTGTGGAAATAAGTATTCCGAGCTTGCTCTTAAGCGTTATCTGTGATGATCTCATCGCTTCAACCGGATAGCCGTCCATAGCCCCGACTTCATCTGCAAGGAACAGATGTGCCAGCTTACCGTCCAGCTTATCCTTACTATACGCAAGCGGAGTATACTCCGTATCACACATCAGACAGCGTATCTCAGACCGCATAATCTTGAAATGCTTTTCAAGCAGCGGAGAGGATTTTATAATTTTCTTGATAGCAACCTTAAGTTCGCTTGACAGCTTCAGGTCGGGAGCTACAGAGAACAGACGGGAAAATCGGGGCAATGTCAGCATACCTATGATGAATATTACCGCCGCTGTGAACGTCTTGTAGTTCTTTCGGGCGATTTCGAGCAGTCCCGTGCTGTAATACAGCTTTCCGTCTATTTTCGTGCAAAGCACCGCATAGATAAAAAGCAGACTGTAATCTTCAAGCGATGAGTACATATCACGGTTTAAATCGGGGTGCTGTATGGCTTTGAGCAGTGCGGTTATCTTGTTCCATTCCTGAACATCTACATAACCGTCATCGACAGCTTTAAGCCATTCGGCGCACTGCTTTCTGACGTATCTCCCGACCTTACCGGAGCTGTCCTGCGATGCCCACACGGCGTATTTGTACGCACGGCTGTCTTTAATCGTCATACTGTACAAACCTCTCTGTCGGGGCTTTGTACCCCATAAACGTTGCGTAGTCGTTCCATCTGTCCGTTATTTCGTACAGCGTAGAATATGTGAATTCTTCCTCCGTCCGTCCCATAATATCTATAAACAGACTGCGGAGCTTCTTGAAGTCGGGCTTTTCTTCTGTCGGCTTACTCCCCACTATCGGCGCAGGAAGTGCAGCGGTCGTAGCGGCAAGCACCCTGTCCTGCAGGTATTCCTGCGACAATTCCTTTATCATATATGCCACTATCTCGGAACGCTTTACAGAGTCGGCTCCCAGTTCATCAAAGCAACACCTAAGCCCCGCTCTGATGTAATCAAGCGGCAGAGGGAATGTCAGTTCAAACGGGCTGATGCCCTTTTCTTCCGCTTCGATAAACGCTTTTATGTCATATCGCAGATATAAAGTATCTGTGATGTAAATTTTCTTGTTTAAAAGTTCTGTGAACACATCGAATCTCCTTTATAGATAATTTTCGGGGCAGTTTCCTGCCCCGTCATATCTGTACTTTTTTTACGCTGAAGCTACAATAACGCCTGAAGCGGTCGCAAACCATGCGTCAATAGTCGTCTTGTCTGTAACGGGGTCAAGTCCCTTTACGCAGTACATATCAACGCCTGTGTTGATAAGAGCCTTGTAGTTCGCCTGAAGTGCCAGGCTGTTGAATGTTACGCCGTTTTCATCGGTCGTCTGCACGTTCTCGCCCTGTGAAGTGAACTTACACTTGGGGAACTTGTACAGATTTATCTTGCCATCTGATGTCATAGTGCTGTAGATGCACATTACATCGGGTACAACATCGTCCTTACCGCTTTCGAGCACGCCTGTTGTTGTATTTACCTTTGCACCGAACAGCGCCACTTCATCGGCGGAGTTGGTGTTTACGATTGATACGTCAAGCGTACCGCCTGCCTTAGCTACATAGCTGTCAACCTCAACGCCGCTTGCATACTGCAATGCACTGTTCATTTTAGGCGTGTACTTTGTTGTGATAAGTATGTCCTTGATCTCGGTTACATCACCGTATGCCAGCGTATCGGCGTTATCCGTTGTCAGCGGCGCATACGCAAAACGCTTAGTGCACACAGCCGACTTACGATCTGTACCCTGTGTTACTTTTGCCATAGTTATGTCCTTTCCTCATAGAGCGTAAACTCCATGACTAAAATTTTTCTGTTGGGATAAACATCAAACTGCGACAGATCGGTAGTGCCGGTAAATATACCGCCTGCATTCTCTATCGCCGTCTGCGTTTTGTCATACAGCTCAATGTCTGCCTGTGGCGAAAATACGCTCACAGACAAGGCATACTGCCGTATATTTGCCCTGCCGGAGCTGTAGAACGTATCTCTGTACGATAAATTGTACACCGCATACTTCTCCGGCTCTTCGCCGTCCTCAAATTCGGGCATATAGCTGTAAAAATGCTCAAATACTGCCGAGAGCGCCGAATCAATCTTTTCTGTTATCATCGTCAGCCTCCTCTCGCCAGTATCAGCTTTATATGCAGGTCGCTGTCAGCCGCTCCGGTCGTTTCGACGTGATACCGCTTGCCATCAATCTGTACGACAGACTGACCGCTGTATTCACGTCTCCACATATACACAGTAAGCTCTGACTTGTACCCTGCTGTTTCGGCGGCATATTTTGCCGTTACGCCAGGCTCGGAAACCTTTGCGTATACGGTCTTTACCGCCCTGTCTGTTTTGCCCTGCGAGCCGTTTTTCTGCTCAACGGATATGAGCGTGATTTTTTTGTTAAAGGTCATTTTCATTCACTCCGTTCAGCAGATTTATGCTGTGCAGGGCGAGTATCTGAGCGGTCACGGGGTTCTGTGACGCTCTGTCGGACGAGAAGTCACGAGAGGAATACATATCGTTTATAAGCACTAAGTAAGCCACCGTGATGTCTTCGTATTCGTCTATCTGAGTATCGTCAAGCCCCGTATAGCCCTTGATATAGGATTTCGCCGCTCCGGCACAGATTTCAAGCATTCCGTCCTCGTCATTGCTGACACCGCAGAACGCCTTAATCTTTGCGCTTGTTACCTCGCTTAGCTTCACTTTTCTCCTCCTTGTCCACAGGCACTATGTACCCGCAGGAGAGCAGGTCGTTCAGCACAGGACCGGCGGGAAGCTCACGCTCCTCGCCCTTTGCCATACTGACGGTGCCCGAAAAGTTGGTCGTTGCCTTTACTGTCATAGGTTATTAGCCTCCTGCTTTCTTCATCTTAAGGGCGGCAATCTTCTGAGCATTCTCGACCTTTGCATCAATCTCTACCCAAGCAATAACGCCGACAGCGTGCTGTGTTGCGTACTTTTCGTTGAGTATCTGGATAGACACGTCCTCGGAGGTCTTAACTGCAAGGCCGCTCATATCGCCGTAGTAGATAGCTGTCTTTTCGGAAGCGATAGCCGATACGCTGTCGGTTGTGTATACGGGCTTGCCGAAAAGTGTATAGCCCCACTTTGCCGTTGCATCGGGATTGAGAATATATCTGCCCTCGTTGTCCTTGAGCTTTCTTATAGCGGTTCTTGTAGCCTTGTTCATTATCCAGCAGGCATTGTCCTGATATACGTCGGGGATTGTTTCCTGCAGATCGATAAGCTCATCTGCCGTGATAGCTGTTGCCGATGCGGTCGTTACCACCTGTGTAACACCTGCGGCAAGACCGTCTATCTTGCTTGCTGTGCCGTTGATAAGCTGGTTTTCAATCCACTTTGCCGCCGCAATCGAAACCTCGTTTATAACGTAAGAAACAATGTCAAACTGCGAGTTGTTGATAAGGCTTCTTGAAACCTTTGAGAGTGCGCCTGCAAGATAGCCCTTGAGCTCAATGCTGAGGAACTTACCCGATGTGCTTGCAAGGTCCGTAAACTCTGTAGCATACGCCATTGAGATAGCCTGCGTTCTTTCGTCGTAGTAGGGAATCGAGAGAGTACCTGCAAGCGTGTATCTTGTTGCCATCTGATAGATAGGGCAGATGTCGATAACCTTACGGATTATCTTGTTTGCGATAGTCGCAGGGATAACTGCGCCGTTATCGCCCTTTGTCAGATTGACATCTTCTCTTGTTTCGACTATCTGGCCTGTACGCAGATAGTTTTCGAAGGCTCTTGTTTCTGCCTGTTCCTTGTCGGTTGCTGTGCCATTTGACTTTGCGGAGTTAAGATTAAGAGCGTTCTGCTCCTCGATTGAGCGGATCGTCTTGTTCAGTGCTTCGACTTCCGACTTCTTAGTGTCATAGTCTGTCTGCTCCTCTGTTGTCATCGCTCTTGTTTCTGCTGTAGCCTTATCGCAGAGTGACTTCATATCGGCGATAAGAGCATTTCTCTTTTCGATG
>CABUEI010000079.1 GCA_902490585.1 uncultured Oscillospiraceae bacterium | reverse complement strand
GCTACAGGATATGTACTTGAGCAGTACACAGGCGGAAAGTGGGTACAGCTTACCAGAACAACCGCTAACACAACCACTTCTTACACCGTAAACAATCTTAAAGCAAGCATGACATACACATTCCGTATCAAAGCATACAAAACGGTAAACGGCAATACAACCGAAACCGCTTATATAAGACTGGCGGCAAGCACATCGGCGCCGAGCGTTACAAACGTTACGGGATTTGCAAAGAAATCAGTCACCAAAACAACCGCTACTCTCCAGTGGAGCAAGAACTCAACCGCTACGGGTTACATTGTTGAGCAGTACAAAGGCGGCAAATGGACACAGATAGCAAAGACAACAAACAATACCACACTTACCTGCACTGCAAGCGGACTCAGTGCAAACACAACTTATACATTCAGAATAAGAGCGTATAAGACCTCAGGCAGTTCCACGCTGTACAGCGATTATGTAAGACTTGCGGTAACAACCGCTAAATAAAGCAAATCCCCCGATCAAACAGTCGGGGGATTTTCATTGATATAGCAGCAAAAATGACCTTTACAAAGGCAAAGGTCATTGCTTATTTTCTGAGTAATTTCTTATAGATAAAGCCGGTAACAAAGCCGGGTACAATGAACAATACAAGCTGGCTGGCACAGGGAATAATGAAGTCTGCAAAGCTTGAAAAGCCCATTTTTCTTATCTTTCTGCGCACTGCGATGAAGCTCTTGGTATTGCGCCAATTGCGTCTGCGATTGAGATTGCCGGATGTTACCCTGTAGCGCACAAGCACCTCGGGGATATTGGCGGCAACGGCGCCTGCAATCAGCATACGGACCATGAAATCGTAGTCCTCACAGCGCTCAAGCTCCTCGCTGTAGCCGCCTATAGACTGCGCTAACGACTTTTTATAAACTAGCGTCTGGTTGTTGAAAGGGGCACGGCGTTTGGCAAATTTTCGGATTTCGTCATTTTCAATGGGGGGCTTTCTTATGGCGATATTTTCTCCGGTATCGCTTTGGAACTCCTGTATAAAGCTGCCCAATATAGAGACTTCAGGATGTTCGGCAAGATACGTCATCTGTTTATCTGCCCTGTTTTCCAGACATATATCATCGGAGTCCATTTTCAAAATATATTCATTTTTGCACAATGACAGTCCAATATTGGCACATCTGGCAGTACCGCCGTGACTTTCAAGACGATGCACTTTAAGTCTGCCGTCAAATTTTTTATCATACTGTTCAATTACACTGTCGAGCTGTTCGGTAAGATCACCGTCGCACACAAGAACAATTTCATCGGCAGGGTAAGTCTGAACATAAAGACTTTCAAGGCTTTCGGCAAAGAAACCCGGATTTTCTCCGCTGTATACAGACATGAGGACGCTGTACGGCTGTAATTCAGTTTTGTTTTCCATACAATTGCCTCCTTTGCCTTTGTAAACGCTTACATTGATTTTATCATACCTAAAATAAAAAGTCAATCAAAACCCGTAATTTTTACCGTTTTTTCTCTTCTCTGTCATATTATCAGTCAAAATAAAGTGCCTTGCGGTAGTCGATCTGTCCTGTGAAAGCGTCATAGACTATATTTTCACAGTTTTTGGTGCTTATGAAATACTCGGTGACATACGCCAAGGGGATAAATCTGCCGTCGATTATAAGCTGTTTTTCTGCCTGCCTGCAAAGCTCATATTCTTCCTTTTCGTCCTTTGCCTGTGACGCTTCTGAAAGCAACTCGACATACGCCGAATTCATGGCACAGTACTTGTTTACACTTTCGGTAAAGCTGTTCAGATAAGCCTCTGGACGATTATATGTACCGCTAAGCCGTGTAAGAGCAAGGGTGTAATCGCCGCTGTCGATTTTCTCGTTATATTCGCTTTCGCTGATATAAGAAATACTGCAATAGAAGCCTAGCTTAGCCTGCCACTGCTGTAAAACGCCTTTCAGCGACTCGCCTATCTCTTCGTCACGGTTTTCGACAGCGATTATATTGACGCTGTACAAATCCGCCTTATCTATCTTCTCGCACGCACTCTGATAGGATGTGTATGCCTTGACTTCATCGGGTTTTACTATAGCCTTGTTTCCGACAACATCCCTGTAACTGCCGAGTGAATTTTTAACCGACGGCGGAATTATTCCGTCAGCCGCAGTATAGCCAAACGGCATCTCAAGGTCGGTTATATCCGTTGCAAAAAGCAGGGCGTAACGCAGTTTATCGCTCTTGAAAATTGATTTTGAGGTATTCATGGTAATACCGTAGACTGCGGTAGAAAACTCATCATAGACATAATCGCTTCCGAGATAGCTTTTTGCCTTACTGCCCGAAAGGACTATGCTCTGCGATGTTCCGTCCGTGAAATCTATAAGGTGGTCGTCTTCGATAAAGAAATTCAGGCCGAGCGGAGTTACCTCATCATGCTCATTATATTTATCGCTGTAGCGAAGTACAAGGTTATTGTTGTTCTTGCTCCATGCGTCATAGTACCATGTTTTCACATAGAACGGTCCGTTTGACGGGGTACGCTCTGCATCAAGCCCGTATTTGCCCTGTGCCTTAATGAAATATTCTTCACTGCACGGCATAGCCGCAGGCATGGCAAGGAGCATTGTGAATGACGGTTCGTTATATTCAAGCTCGATTGTCAGTGAATAATCGCCCTGTGCGGTAACACCGAGCTGTGACAGGTCGGTTATCTCGCCGCTGTTTATCTTTTCGGAATTTTTGATACAGAAATATTCGGACGCTTTGGGCGCTCTGGTTTCGGGTGAGAATAATCTCTGAAAAGCGAAAACAAAGTCGGCGGCTGTAACCTTTTTGTTATAGTCGTTTACATCTGTCCAATATCTGTCCTGCTTTAATTTAAAAGTGTATGTAAGTCCGTCCGAGGATACCGTATAGCTTTCAGCCATAGCCTTTTCGGGACTGCCGTCGGCACTTATTCTGAACAAGCCCTCGAACACAGAGCCTATTATAAGATAAGATTCCTTATCGGACGCATACTGGGGATCAAGGCTTCCCGGGTTTGAATAAATATCATAACCGAAAACATATTCCTTACCGTCGTCTTCTTTACAGGACGTGAAGAAGATACAGCATAAACACAGCAAAAACGCAGAAATGCGTATTGTCGTTCTTCTCTTCATCAAAGCTCCTTAATTACAACACTGCCTGTTTCAAGCGATTTTTGGCAATCAATTATTCTCTGATTTCTGCTTCCTTTGAAGTGCAGTTCAAGGCTTCTTTCTGCAAGTACAAATCTGCCGTCAACAAGTATATCAACTACAGAAAGCAGGTTTTTAACATCTTCGTCTGTTTTTGCTTTTTCAACAAGCTGTTCAAAAGTAAAACCCGTATATGACATTATATCAAGCTTTGTGTTCTCTTTTATCTTCTTTGCAAGGTCATATAACGGTGCCGGCTGACAAAACGGCTCACCGCCGGAAAAAGTCACACCTTTAAGAAGCGGATTATCCACGATATGACTATATATCTTATCGGTGTCGGCAAGTCTGCCGCCGTTGAAATCATGGGTTTCGGGGTTATGACAGCCCTCGCAATGATGAGGACAGCCCTGAGTAAATATCGTATATCTTATTCCCGGTCCGTCTACTATGGATTCGCTGACCGTACCTGCTATTCTGATTAGCATTGTATCACTTTCCTTTTTACATTATCCTATTTATTATAGCCTTATTCAGATGAAAAAGCAATAGATTGAAAGGGCTTCACGAATTTTTCATATAAAAACAAAGTGAGCAAATACGGAATTGCCCACTTTTTTATATAATCTTCAAGATAAATTCACGCAACTTTTGAATAGTCTATAACGGAAATATCCTGCAAAAGACTTTTTGCCGCATCTACAAGTTTTTCGAGTTGTTCGGCAACTTCATCTGTGTAGAATATCTCTCCGCATTGCTCACATTCTTCGCAAGGTACATTTTTAATTATTATCACTGAATTATTGAAATTAACTACATGAGTTGTAAAACTGTTTTTTATTGTTTTGCACTTACATAACATACACATACAAATCACCTATTTTATCAAAATTCAAAATGCAACCTCACTGTTTACTGAATTTACGCCGACTCTCCGCTACCCTGTTTTTCACGACATTCACTGCAAATGCCCTTGATACTTATCTCGTACTCGGTAACGTCAAAATCATACTTGGTGCGTATCTTGTCGTTAATACACATCATTTCGCCGAGCTCAACATCAAAAACTTTTTCACAGCAACTGCAAATCATGTGGAAATGAGGGTCTGTTCTGCCGTCGAAACGCACACTTCCGTAGGAACTGCATATCTTTTTAAGTATGCCGTGGTCGGCAAGCTGATTTAAATTTCGATAAACAGTACCGAGGCTGATTTTAGGGTAACTGCGTCTTGCTATATCATACACCTGTTCGGCTGTAGGGTGGATAGGGTTTGAGACAACAATGTTCAGTATACAATTTCTCTGTTGGGAATAGTTCATGCTGTCCTCCTATCAGGTATAACTCTCGTTATCCGTCACCCAGTGACGAACTCTGAGCGGTATGCCGAGCCCTTCGGCAAGTTCCTTGCACTGTTCGACCTGCTCCGGTGAAATAACGTCAACCACAGTGAACATTACCTCGGGAACGATCGTTTTTACCGTCTTTGCAAAATTCAGCATAGAATTGAATGACGGAAGACCGAACTTGGGACGTGTGACCTCAAGATAGCTCTCGGGGTCGGGAGCGTTAAGACTGATGGAAATGCTG
>CABUEI010000078.1 GCA_902490585.1 uncultured Oscillospiraceae bacterium | reverse complement strand
ACTGGGGTGCGTGCAGGACATTACTCAAGCTGAACGGATTCAGTTTCAGTTCTTATGGTATAATTGACGAGTCACAAATAAAAAGTGCATATGTTGAACTGAGAGATTTGATGTGTCAGGGTGGTTCCGGTGTACCTATCTCATGCGGACAGTTTAATGGTAACTATTGGAATGAAGGCTATACCAAAACATGGAATGAACTGAATGCAGGCAATTCCTCATTAGGTTCACCTGTAAGTGTGACATACGGAAACGGCAATAGTCAAAGAAAGTTATCTGATAAAGATCAATGGTATAATTGGAATGTTACCGGTATAGTGAAGAAATGGATAAATGATATAAGTTTAAAAGAAAAAGGTTTACAGTTTAGGACATATACTTCGTTTCTTGAAGAGAATTCAGTTTACTCCGATTATATGAAAACATTCAGTTCTATGCAGGGTAATGCGAGTTATAAACCGTATTTTTGTATTAAATACAACCATAAAATGGTGTATAACGCTATTACAAAACTTGGCAATGAAGATGAAAGTGTTGCTAAAAAAACTGTTTCAATCTTTAATAGTATGGGATATCCGTCAACGTTATATCTTAAACCTACCGTTGAACAAATATATAAAAATGCAAATTCAAGCAATGTTCTTGTATTTCATGGTCATTGTTCACCGGGACACATTAAAATTGAACAGAGTCAAGGCGGTACGATCCTAATTTATTCGAATAATGCAACAAACAGTTTGCATAATATTCCAGCCAGTACGTGGTCGCACATATCATTTGTATATTTTGCAACTTGCAAAAGTGCTACAAAGGATTCTGAAAATGGAAGAAACAGCATGGTGGATGAGGCGTATAAACTTGGAGCAGACTGTGTAATTGGATTTAAAAATGAAGTTTCAGGAGCTGAGGATTTTCTTAATTATATGGCTAATGCAATTAATGAGTCTTCAACGCCTTTGACAATTGACGAGGCTGTATCAATAGCAATGAGTGAATATAGCAACAGTGAAAGAAAAGAGGAAGATTGCCCTGCAAATCCAAAAAATTTGTATATAGTTGGCAATAAGTCTATATGCCTTAAAAAATAATATTATATGTTAAAGAGGTGAAAGAGTATGAAAAAAATTAATTTATTGATATTATTTTTATTGGTTATCACAATATTTTGTTCGTGTAATCAAAAAACAATCGGTGATGATTCGTCCAATTCAACAAACATATCCGATTCAGAGGACAGTGTTGTTATACATAAACAGATCGTTTTCGGCGGTGAAGAATTGAGTCAGTTGGAAAAGGACGGAATAATACCGGATCTGAAGCAGTTCGGGATAGAATCCGGTGACTTCAAATATACAGGAGAATATCTTCAGAAAATCGCTATAGGTTATGAATGGCTTGATCAACCCGGCGACAAGCTGTATTGGCATTGGTTTAATTACGAAAATAAAGAGGGCGATTCTTTAGCCATAGACAAGGTTGGACGCTT
Source organism: uncultured Oscillospiraceae bacterium (assembly GCA_902490585.1). GTDB lineage: Bacteria > Bacillota > Clostridia > Oscillospirales > Ruminococcaceae > Ruminiclostridium_E. The sequence continues at coordinate 4,014 of CABUEI010000078.1, read as the reverse complement.
ACGCCGTTATTATGTCAATTACAGTCAAGGTGACGCTGAAATACCTGAGGAAAATATTGTTCCCGATGATACGCTGTCAGATAAAGCCGGTCAGCTTTGTGAACAATACCTTGCAAATTGGGGCGATTTTAAAAAGTATAAAGCTGATCCTATTCAAAGAGAAATTTGTCCGGAAGTGTTGACCTTTGATTATGTTGACAATATCAGCGATTGCGTTGACAACATATTGTCTGTTTCGTTCTTCGGCGATGGCAGAATATATCAGATATCTGCTTACTATAGCGATTTAGCACCCGGCTTCTCTCACGAAAAGTTTGATAAATTTGCAGATGAGTGGTTTGCAAAGAATTTGCCGGAGCGTTATAACGATTTGGCTGAATATAAAATTATATCTAAAAATTTTAATGTTGTCAATGATAAAATATACGGATCGTATGCAGTAAGTTGTAAACTGTCTGACGGTGCATATGACTGTATCGGAATTGTATTTGAAGAACCGTAAGCGTGAGAAAGTCTGTTGATAAGACCTTAGCAGCTAATAAATTTTCGGTGAAAGTGTTGGCAATATTGATCGTTGATTAAATAAGTAAAGGCACAGCCACGGGGTAAAAGCCGTGGCTGTGTTTTGTCTATGCTGTTTTACAGATTTTCGATAGCGGAGCGTTCAGCGGCAAGGCAGGCGGTGTAGGTTTCCATGAACTTGTCAAAGCCTGCAACGTCTTCGGGGTCGGGTGCGACAACGGTTTTGCTTGCTGTGGCGAATACGTTTTCAGAAAGCCATTTTTCAAGCGGTAAACCGTTCTTGTTGTTCATGTAGGAAGCAAGCAGAGCCATGCCCCATGCGCCGCCCTCGCCTGCGGTGCTCATTACCGAAACGGGTGCGTTTACTGCGGCGGCAAGGATCGACTGACCGACCTTTTCGGTCTTGAAAAATCCGCCATGGCCTGTTATTGAATCTATCGGGACATTCTCTTCCTTGGTGAGTATATCAAGACCTGTTTTCAGTGCGCCGAGCGAGGTATAAAGCTGGGTACGCATGAAATCGGGTAAAGTGAGCTTAGCATCGGGTCTTCTTGCAAAAAGCGGTCTGCCTTGCTCAAAGCCTGTAACGTGTTCGCCCGAAAGGTAATTGTAGGCTATCATTCCGTCACAGTCCTTTTTGCCCTCAAGCGCCTTTTTGAACAGGAGTTCATAAATATCGCCCATTCCTATATCAAAGCCGGCAGAGTGTGCAAATTCAGCGAAAAGCTCTGCCCATGCGTTAAGCTCGGAGGTGCAGTTGTTACAGTGAACCATTGCTACCGCTTCGCCTGACGGGGTTGTTACCATGTCTATCTGACGGTGGAGTTTTTTAAGGGGCTTTTCGAGAACCACCATTGCGAAAACCGATGTACCTGCGGAAACGTTGCCCGTGCGTACAGCTACACTGTTTGTGGCAACCATGCCTGTTCCTGCGTCACCTTCGGGGGCACAGAGGGGAATACCTGCTTTAAGGTTGCCGGATAGGTCAAGGAGCTTTGCACCGCTTTCGGTAAGCGTACCTGCGTTTTCGCCTGCGGTCAGCACGGAGGGGAGAAGTGAAAGGAGCGGTTTGTCAAAATCGAGAGAGCTTGCGGCGGTGTCGAATTTCTTTACCATTTCTGCGTTGTATGTAAGCGTCTGCGAATCTATAGGGAACATACCCGAGGCTTCGCCTACGCCGAGAACACGGTTTCCTGTAAGGCGGTAATGAATATATCCCGCAAGGGTGGTGAGGTGGGCTATGTTTTCAAGATGTTCCTCTTTGCCGAGGATACACTGATACAGATGTGCTATGCTCCATCTCTGAGGGATAGAAAAGCCGAAAAGTTCTGTCAGCTGTTCGCTTGACTCACCTGTCATGGTGTTTCTCCATGTTCTGAAAGGAACGAGTAGATTGTCGCTGCTGTCAAATGCCATGTAGCCGTGCATCATGGCGCTTATGCCGATCGAGCCGTAGGAAACGGGGATAATTCCGTACTTGGTTTCGATCTCTTTTACAAGGGAGCTGTAGCAGTCCTGCATACCTGTTATTATATCGTTTTCGCTGTATGTCCAGATACCGTTTTCAAGGCGGTTTTCCCAGGTGTGCGAGCCTGTGGCTATGGGTGTATTTGTGCTGTCAACCAGTACGGCTTTTATTCTTGTAGAGCCGAACTCTATGCCGAGTGCGGTGTTGCCGTTTGTTATATCGTTCTTGATTTTCAATATATCCATAATGTACCTCTTCTGAATAAGTCCAAAATTTGTTTTATCAAGGTAAAGTATAGCACATTGCGATAGCGAAAACAAGGCAACTTTTTGTGCAAAATATGGATTAATTTCATCAGAGATATTGTAAACGTATTTAATATATGGTAAAATATATAAAAATAGACGGCACCATGGAAATTCACGATCAAAGGAGATGTTATTATGAAACTGTTTAAGAAAGCGGCGTTGTGGCTGACAAGTATTGCGGTGACAGCGGTTGCATGTTCATCTTGCTTTACGGCATTTGCCGAAGAGCAGGGCGATGATTTCGACGATGAGTTTTTAAGCAACTACATTGATATCGTGTATACTAACGATGTACACAATGCCTATGAGCAGACCGACGAGTCTGTGGGATATGCGGCAATGGCGGCAAAGGTAAATGAGCTTAAAAACGAAAAGGATACCGATGTCATACTGGTTGACGGCGGCGACGCAATTCAGGGCGGTATTCTCGGTGCATTGTCCAAAGGAATGTGGGCGGCTGAGATAATGGATAAAATGGGCTATGATGTGGCTGTACCCGGTAACCATGAATTTGATTTCGGCGTGGAGAGATTACTTGAAATTGCAGACAGCTATATCTCATACGTTAATAAGCAAAAAGCAAAAGAAGAATTTGCTAAAGAAAAAGATATCAGTGACGATGTTCTTGACAAAGAGTTTGAATCATATATCAAGCAGGAAATATCCAAAACCCTTGCTGTGTACTATAAGTAAGCAAAAAAATATTATCATTGCAGAAAGTTACGCTGAATACGGATTCGAATTACTGAACAAAGAAATATCTACGTTTTTTCATTTTGCTGTAATTATAAGTACAAAAATAATTTCTTGGAAAAGCGGACAAACAGAGGCACTCGGTTGTAATAAAAGTTGGTGAATATAAAGTAAGACACAGCCACGGGGTAAAAGCCGTGGCGAGTGTCTTATACGAAATGAGAAAGTAACGCTGTTTTAACTTTATACGGAAATTTCCGGTATGTCGGCAAAAATACAACGGTGTTCTGACAGGCACTGTGCCGGTTCCGATTTGCGTATGCCGTATACAGAGGTGAAAATTAATGGCACTTATAGATTTTCTTGTGAAAGTATTATGCGAAAGTCCTGACGATAAACCAAAGAGGGGTTCTTTTCCGAGAAGATATATACAGAAAGATGTTTTCAAGTCGGATCATGCACTGATATGTCCTTTCAGAACAATTCCTGATGAACCGGGACTTTATATGAAGTTCTTGTATTATCTGAGCGAGGGGCTTGAAAAATACGGGGCTAAAGCTTCTGATGTTGAATATCACGCACAGAAAACAGGCGCATATATTCTAATGGACTGTGAACCTTTGCCTGAAAACAATACACTTACTCTCAGCGGAGCGTATTCGACGATAATGAACAGCGATCGCAATGATGAAACTTTCAAAAAAATAGCCGAAAGCGTTGACTATGCGACAATGAAAACTCTCGGCGGAAAATACGAGCTGACCAATGTTGCAATTCGTAACGGATTCTATTCGAGAATATGGGAAGTGTATCGCAACGACCTTGAATGGGAGAACAGAGATGACATAAAAAGGCTTTGCGAAGAGCAGAAGTGTTGTCCTTTTGTTACAGCTGAATACAAAGACAGTGTCGAACCTTGTCTTGTGATGATATACAGCGATCCTATAAGATTGCAGACAGGTACGCCGCAATATTTCAAAGAGAGCTTTCAGCAATATGTTGACAATAAAATGCCGCACGACA
>CABUEI010000077.1 GCA_902490585.1 uncultured Oscillospiraceae bacterium | reverse complement strand
ACCTCCGTTACCGGCGGGCGGCAATGTGCCGCTTCAAATTCGCCGTTCCGATTGTTGTCGGTATGCGTAACCTCCGTTACCGGCGGGCGGCAATGTGCCGCTTCAAATTCGCCGTTCCGATTGTTGTCGATATGCGTGACCTCCGTTACCGGCGGTTGCAATATGATATGGCAGATTTAGAATTCAAGTGATTTGGTAAAACTGAATATAAAGGAAATCCACTGTCTTTTGGCGGTGGATTTTTCTGTTTGCAGTGACCACGGTAAAAACTAACAAATAAAACTTGCAATTTTATTCATAATTCGTATAAAAATTTATATAAAACGCTTGACAAGTTATGAAGAAGGTGCTATAATATAGTCACAGTCGGAAAGAGGCTGTTGAGATAGAAATTGACATAGATACATGAATATGAAAGGGATGATCGTCAAAAATGAGTAAAAGCGTATACAGTCTTGTACTGACCGATGAGATAGTACGGGCGATAGACTCTCTTGCGTACAGAATGAACACCAGCCGCTCGGCACTGATAGACAGGATACTTGCCGAAAAGCTGTCGATGCAGACGCCGGAGATACGGATGCGTAACATAATGGAGAATATCAGCAGTTTTTTTGACGATGAGATTTTCCGCTTGCAGACTGCGGCGGGCGATGGAGGAATGCTTATAAAAAGCCCGTTGCCTTATAAATACAAGCCGACTATACGTTACTCCGTAGAACTGCTCAGAGAGGACAGGTATCTGGGCAGGCTGAAGGTCAGCTTCAGAACGCAGAATATGGCACTGATGGAGCTGATGAACGATTTCCTGACCTGCTTTGCAAATATAGAACGCAGACATTTGTCACGCTTTGACGGAATTGACGTGGTGATGCAGATAGACAACGATAAGATGGTAAGGATGCTCAACAAGCCTCTCATCAAGGACGGCAGGAGCGTCAGCGACCCGAATCTCATCGCAGAGGCTATTGCGGATTATGTCAATTTTCTTGACAGGGCAATCAAACTCTATTTTGAAAACGCAGACAACAGAAAGCAGGCGGTTTCGCTTGTGGATTCACTTTATAATGAGCGTATCAAGACATTGAAGGTTATCCTGTGATGCCTTGTACAAACGAAGAAAGGATGATGTGATATGCTTAACACAAACAATCTGACACAGAAATCAATGGAAGCTATAAGCACTGCGCAGAGTATAGCTGTTTCATATCAGAACATGAACATAGAACAGCAGCATATTCTTCTTGCACTGCTTCAGGCTGAGGACGGACTTATTCCTCAGCTTATAAAGAAGATGGGTGCTGACGCTTCACAGCTTACAAGGCTTACAGAGCAGAGCGCCGCAGGAATTCCGAAGGTAACGGGCAGCGGCAGAGATCCCGAAAAGGTGTATGTATCTCCCGATGTTGATAAGGCATTTACAGCCGCTGAGGAAAAAGCAAAGCAGATGAAGGACGAGTATATCTCGGTAGAGCATCTGTTCATAGGACTTCTTGAAAAGCCGAACTCACAGCTTAAGGACATTTTCGCAAAGTGCGGTATTACCGAAAAGGCATTCTTACAGGCACTTGAGCAGGTAAGGGGCAGTGTGCGTGTTACCGGACAGAATCCGGAGGAAACCTACGACGTGCTTAAAAAGTACGGTCAGGACTTAACCGAGCTTGCACGTCAGAACAAGCTTGACCCTGTTATCGGCAGAGATACGGAAATCAGAAACGTTATTCGTATTCTTTCCCGTAAGACAAAGAACAACCCTGTGCTGATAGGTGAGCCCGGTGTAGGTAAGACGGCTATCGCCGAGGGACTTGCACTGCGTATAGTGCGTGGCGATGTTCCCGAGAACTTAAAGGAACGTCAGATATTCTCGCTTGATATGGGTGCGCTTGTTGCAGGTGCAAAGTACAGAGGTGAATTTGAGGAAAGACTTAAAGCGGTATTACAGACTATCAAGAAATCCGAGGGTCAGATAATACTGTTCATAGATGAGCTTCATACTATAGTCGGCGCAGGCAAGACGGACGGTGCAATGGACGCAGGCAACCTGCTGAAACCGCTTCTGGCAAGAGGTGAACTGCACTGTATAGGTGCGACAACGCTTAACGAGTACAGGCAGTACATTGAAAAGGACGCCGCTCTTGAAAGACGTTTCCAGCCTGTTATGGTAAACGAGCCTACGGTTGAGGATACGATTTCGATACTGCGTGGTTTAAAGGAACGTTACGAGGTATTCCACGGCGTTAAAATTCACGACTCGGCGCTTATTGCCGCCGCTACGCTGTCGGACAGATATATCTCGGACAGATTCCTGCCCGATAAGGCAATCGACCTTGTTGATGAAGCGTGTGCGCTTATCAAAACGGAAATGGAATCAATGCCGTCTGAGCTTGACGACATCCGCAGAAAGATAATGCAGCACGAGATAGAAGAAGCCGCTCTCAAAAAGGAAACCGACAGAATTTCTGTTGAACATCTTGCTGAGGTACAGCAGGAGCTTGCCGAAATGCGTTCAAAGTTCAACGAGATGAAAGCAAAGTGGGAGAACGAGCGTAACGCTATTTCAAAGGTACAGAAGCTCCGTGAAGAGATTGAAAGCACTAACAGCCTTATTGAGCAGGCTGAAAGAAGTTATGATCTGAACAAAGCCGCAGAGCTTAAATACGGTAAGCTCCCTCAGTTACAGAAAGAGCTTGAGGAAGAAGAGAAACTGGCTGATCAGTCAAAGTCCGCATCAATGCTCCACGACAAAGTTACTGAGGAAGAGATCGCAAAAATTATCTGCCGTTGGACAGGTATCCCTGTTTCAAAGCTTATGGAGGGTGAGCGTGAGAAACTGCTCCACATGGAAGACATACTCCACAAACGTGTAATAGGTCAGGACGAGGCTGTCGAAAAGGTAAGCGAGGCTATACTGCGTTCAAGGGCAGGCATCGCAAATCCCGATCAGCCTATAGGCTCGTTCCTGTTCTTAGGTCCTACGGGTGTAGGTAAGACGGAGCTTGCGAAGGCTCTTGCCGAGGCACTGTTTGACGATGAGCACAGCATGGTGCGTATTGATATGTCGGAGTACATGGAGAAATTCAGCGTGAGCCGTCTTATCGGTGCGCCTCCGGGATATGTCGGATATGAGGAGGGCGGTCAGCTGACTGAGGCAGTAAGAAGAAAACCTTACTCGGTTGTACTTCTTGACGAGGTAGAAAAGGCTCACCCCGATGTGTTCAATATCCTGTTACAGATCCTTGACGACGGCAGAATTACCGACTCACAGGGCAGAACGGTAGATTTCAAGAATACTATTATCATTCTGACAAGTAACCTCGGTTCGTCATATATCCTTGACGGTATCAACGACAAGGGTGAAATCTCGGAAGAGGCAAAAAACGAGGTCAACAAACTGCTCAAGACGCAGTTCAGACCCGAGTTCCTTAACCGTCTTGATGAGATCGTATTCTACAAGCCGCTCCGCAAGGACGAAATCTCGGGTATCGTTGACCTTATGCTCGGCGAGCTGAGAAAACGTCTTGAGGACAAGGAAGTAGGCTTTGCAATTACAGATGCTGCTAAGGACTATGTAATTGACAACGGCTTTGACCCGAACTACGGTGCAAGACCGCTCAAGAGATTTATACAGCGTAAGATTGAAACGCTTATTGCAAGAAAGCTGATTGCTGACGATGTAGCTCCCGGCAGTACGCTGACGGTGGACTATGACGGCGAAAATCTGATTTGCAATGAGAGCAAATAATGAATAAATTATACGGTCACGGACGAGAGTTCGTGACCGTATTTTTGTTATGCTGTACGATAAACGGTGCAAATTTGTTTTCTTATATGGACAAAGCGGTTATTGATATGGTAAAATATATTGTATGAGGAGTGATGTCATGAAAAAGAAAATAACGGCGTTAGCACTGGCACTTGCTATGATGACGGGTTGCTCGGTGAAAACTGCGGTTTCATCCGATAAGGATTACAGCAGTGAAACCGAAAACGGTACAAGCTCATCGGCGAGTGTTTCATCGGTAACCGAATCATCTGCACCCGAAACCGAAATGAATTCATCTGACAGCAAAGCCGAGAGCAATGACGTAACAAACGATAACGGTGGCAAGGAAATGAAGGTACATTTTCTTGATGTCGGACAGGGCGACAGCATTTTTATAGAACTGCCCGATGACAAGACTATGCTTATTGACGCATCGGAGAGGGAATATGCGGACAAGATAACGACCTATATATATTCCTGCGGATATAACTCGCTTGACTATGTGGTGGCTACGCATCCGCACAGTGACCATATCGGCGGTATGGCGGATGTTATAGGTTCGTTCAGCGTCGGAAATGTTATATTAAGTCCTGCAACGCATACTACCAAAACGTATACGAATATGCTGACTGCGATCGACCAAAGCGGAGCAAAGGTAACGCTTGGAACTGGCGGAACGGAGATATTCTCTGACGGGGATCTGTCGGCGGTGGTGATTGCACCGGTTACGGAAGATTACAGCAATCTTAACAATTCGTCCGTAATGATAATGCTTACATATGGGGAAAAGAAGTTTCTATTCACAGGTGACGCCGAGGAAGAGGAAGAACGCACAGTAACAGCCGATGTAAAATGTGATGTGCTTAAAGTAGGTCACCACGGAAGCAGTACGTCAACGGGCAATGCTTTTCTGACGGCTGCAAATCCTGAATATGCGGTTATATCCTGCGGCACCGGTAACTCCTACGGCCATCCGCATACCGAAACGATCAACAAGCTGAAAAAGGCAGGAATAAATATTTACCGCACCGATTTACAGGGTGATATTGTAATGACCTGTGACGGTAAAAATATTACCGTAAATGTCTCTCCGAGCAATGACGGCGGTGCATCATCAGCAGAGAGTAAACCTGAAACTACAAAAGTGACAACCACTACTGCGGCTACTACGAAAGCGGTTACAACAAAGGCAACGACTACTGCGGTAAGAACAACGCCTGCACCTGTAACTCAGGCACCTGCCGAAAATCCTGTAAGTTATTCGTATGTGCTGAACACAAATACTATGAAGATACACCGTGCAGGTTGCTCGTATGTAAATCAGATGAGTGAAGCAAATAAGAGCTATACAAATGATTATGACGGGGCGATAGCAATGGGGTATGTGCCGTGTAAGAGGTGTAAGCCGTGAGAAATGCTTGATAAAACTGCTCCTGCCATTTGTGAAAACGGGGAACGGTTTAAGACAGTCCTTGACTTTTCATAGAAATACGCTATAATAACCTCGGACAAAAAATCCGCCGTCAGCGGATTTTGCCGTGCGAAAGCACGGCTTGCGTCACACTGCCTGTCTGAGAACGTTTTAACATAAAAACTTTTGCCCGATGGGCAAAAGACGGCGTACCGCCGTGTCGGTTGACACCGACTTGATTTTATGTTATAACAACCTCAGCCTGAAATCGTCATAAGACGATTTCGCCGCATAGAAATGCGGCTTTGCTACGCAATGGCTGAGAACGTTTTAACATAAAAACTTTTGCCCGATGGGCAAAAGACGGCGTACCGCCGTGTCGGTTGACACCGACTTGATTTTATGTTATAACAACCTCAGCCTGAAATCGTCAGCAGACGATTTCGCCGCATGGTATGCGGCTTGCTACGCAATGGCTGAGAACGTT
>CABUEI010000076.1 GCA_902490585.1 uncultured Oscillospiraceae bacterium | reverse complement strand
CTGCAAATAAATCAAGTACGGTACTGCCTTCGATCTCAAACTGTATGGCACTGAATATTGCTTCTTTTACGCTGTCTTTTGTAGGACGTACATCAAGTCCTTCGGGGGCAATCAGCTTTCTGCCTCTTGCTGTTCCTGTGATTACTCTCATTTAATTTCCTTTCCTCCGTGCTTTTACACGTTAAAAATTCTCTTGTATGAAATTATATATTTCTGTTGCTTTTTCGTATTTGACTTTGGCAACCGAAGAAATCTCTTCCGGAGAAGCTTCTTTGAGTGCCTGCTTTGTCTTGAAGTGCTTTATCAGTGCGATTGCTTTCGCCTCGCCTATACCTTTGATTTTGGTAAGCTCCAGTTCATACGTTTTCTTCTTATGGGTCTGCTGCTGGAACGAAAGAGAAAAACGGTGAACTTCATCCTGAATGTTCGTCATAAGAGAGAACAGCTTCTTGTTTGCGTTTATCTGTATCTCTTCGCCCTGTGCGGCAATTGCTCTGGTACGGTGCTTATCATCCTTTACAAGTCCATATAAAGGTATCGAAACATTCATACTGTCAAGCACCTGCTGAACAGCGTGTACATGACCTTTACCGCCGTCAAGAAGTATCAGGTCGGGGAGCGGAGAGAAGTTCTCATCGCCGTCAAGATAACGCTGTATACGTCTTTGCAACACTTCCTGCATACACGCATAGTCGTTCTGACCGATAACATTTTTTATTGCGAATTTTCTGTAGCCTGCCTTGTACGGTCTGCCGTTACGATATACTATCATACCGCCGACTCTGCTGTCTTCACCAAGGTTTGATATATCGTAGCTTTCTATGACAGTCGGTATTTTAGGCAGTCCCAGAAGCTTTGCGAGATCCTCAAGAGCATTGATTTCCTTAACGGTTCTGCCGACTTTCATCGAAAGATATTCCGACGCATTCTGCTTTGCCAGAAGTACTCTTGACAATCCTTCGCCACGCTGCGCTACCGTAATAGTAACTTTATGTCCGCAAAGAGCGGAGAAGTACTCTTCAAGAATTGCACTGTCTTCCATTTTCTTGTCAATATAAATCTGTTTCGGAATTGCGTCAGTTCTTGCCGAATAGTATTCAACAAGAAAATCCGAGCGCATCTGCCCGGGGTCATATTCGTCACCGATGAAGAAATTGTTTTTATCGGTTATTCTTCCGCCACGGTAGCACATAACCGCTATACTTGCAAGCTCAACATTCTGTGCCAGTGCAACAACATCAAAATCGTAGGTCTTATCGGAAAAAATATCCTGCCCGTCTTTCATCTTCTCGATTGCATTTATACGGTCACGCAGCTTTGCCGCCTTTTCAAATTCAAGGTTTTCCGATGCCTCATACATCTGCTCGGTAAGACGTTCAACGCTCGCTTTACTGCCGTTTTGCATATACTCTATAGCAGAGTGTATCATGCTGTTGTATTCGTCCTGCTTAATTTTGCCCGTGCAGACGCCCATACATCTTTTTATGTGATAATTAAGACATGGACGTTCTTTTCTGAAATCCCTCGGGAAAACCTTATGGCATGACGGAAACATAAATATCCTGTTTACTTCATCGACCGCCTGCTTTGCGGTAAATCCGCTGGTGAACGGCCCGAGATATTCTGCGTTCTTGTCCTTGCAGTTTAGTGCATAAGAAATTCTCGGGTAAGGTTCTTTTGTTATCTTGATGTAGTTGTAACCCTTGTCGTCCTTGAGCAGTATATTGTATTTGGGGTTATACTGTTTTATCAGACTACATTCGAGAACAAGCGCATCAAGCTCGCTGGGAGTTACTATAAAGTCAAAGTCGTAGATATTTTCTACAAGCTTTCTTGTTTTTGCATTGTGGCTTTCAAGTGCGTGAAAGTACGTTGTGACACGGTTTTTGAGTGCTTTGGCCTTTCCGACATAGATAATCTTGCCCGTCTTGTCTTTCATAAGATAGACACCGGGGGAAAGTGAAAGCTTATTCGATTTGTCCCTTAAAAAGCCAAGTCTTTCGTTCAACGGTAACACACTCCGAAAAAACATTAAATTATCAGTATAGATGTTTCAACTTGTCAAAAATCTCTTTTTGCTGGAATGGGGTTTGGGGCGTAGCCACAATGCAGGTCGTCAGTCGTTTGTGTCGCTGCGTCGTGCAACGACTGTGTGCAACTGACTGCAAGCGTCCTTGCTTGGTGAGGGCGGCAGCCCCACACTCAGCCCCTTCCTACGGGGAAGGGGTTTGGGGATAGGGATTGAGAATTTACTCTATTTTTATAAAAACGAACTTTTTCTACAAGCTGTTATCTGTATAGATATTTATATTGTATCATTTTTCAACCTTGATTACAAGTACTTTTTAAAAATAATGGCGAATAATGTTACAATGCGGTTTTTCTGTATTTTAAAAAAAGTTTTGACTTTTGACAAAGAGTGGTGTATAATATCAAAAGATATATTTTTTATCCGGAAAAAAGAGAGGTTTATTTTATGAGAGCAGTAGTTGCGGTTATTGGTAAAGATACAGTCGGTATTCTTGCAAAGGTTAGTAATATCTGTGCAGAGTGTAATGCAAACGTTATGGACGTTACGCAGACAATCATGCAGGACCTTTTTGCTATGACAATGCTTATCGACATTACAAAGTGCTCTGTTGATTACAATGTTCTTGCTGACAAGTTAAAGGAAGCAGGAAACGATATGGGTCTTCAGATACACGTTATGCACGAAGACATCTTCAATTCGATGCACAATATATAATATAAACGGGAGAAACTAAATGTTCAATTCAAAAGATATTCTTGAAACTATCAAGATGATACAGGAAGAAAATCTTGATATCCGTACAATAACAATGGGTATCTCGCTTCTCGACTGTATCGACAGTGATATAGACAAGTCATGCGAAAAAGTATACGAGAAGATGATGCGTGTTGCCGAGCATCACGTTGAAACAGGTGAAATAATCGAGAAGCGTTACGGTATTCCGATTATTAACAAGCGTCTTTCTGTAACACCTATCTCAATGCTTGCGGCAGCTGCAAAGGGCAGTCCCGTAAAATTTGCAAAGACACTCCAGAGAGTAGCAGAGGGTACAGGCGTTAACTACATAGGCGGTTACTCTGCACTTGTACAGAAAGGTTTCGCCGCAGGTGATTTAGAGCTTATCAATTCTATCCCCGAAGCACTTGCAGAAACATCAAATGTATGCTCTTCCGTAAATGTCGGTTCGACAAGAGCCGGTATCAATATGGATGCCGTTGCTCTTATGGGTAAGATTATAAAGCAGGCATCTGAAGCCACAAAGGATAACCACTGTTTTGGTGCCGCAAAGATAGTAGTATTCTGCAACGCCGTTGAGGATAATCCCTTTATGGCAGGCGCATTTCACGGTGTCGGTGAAGCTGACTGTGTTCTTAATGTCGGTGTTAGCGGACCCGGTGTTGTTCGTTCTGCACTTTCAAAGATGCCCGATGCGAGCATAAGTGAAGTTGCAGAGCAGATAAAGAAGACTGCATTCAAGATTACCCGTATGGGTCAGCTTGTAGGCGTAGAAGCAAGCAAGATGCTCGGCGTACCGTTCGGTATAGTTGACTTATCACTTGCTCCTACCCCTGCGGTAGGCGACAGTGTTGCGCATATCCTTGAAGAAATCGGTCTTGAAAGCTGTGGTGCACACGGCACAACAGCGGCTCTCGCAATGCTCAACGACGCAGTAAAGAAGGGCGGCGTTATGGCATCGTCAAGCGTCGGCGGACTTTCCGGCGCATTCATTCCCGTATCGGAAGACGCAGGTATGATCGACGCTGTCAACCGTGGTGCATTGTCAATAGAAAAGCTCGAAGCTATGACAGCCGTTTGCTCAGTCGGTCTTGATATGATCGCCGTTCCCGGTGATACTTCCGCAGATACGATTTCTGCAATTATTGCTGATGAGGCTGCAATCGGTATGGTAAACTCTAAGACAACCGCAGTCCGTGTAATTCCCGCTATAGGAATGAAGGAAGGCGATACGCTTGAGTTCGGCGGACTGTTCGGAAGCGGTCCCGTAATGAAGCTCAGCAAGTTCTCGTCCTCAAAGTTCATTTCGAGAGGCGGACGTATTCCGGCACCTTTACAGAGTCTTAAAAACTAACATTAAACCGCAGGTCAGCCTGCGGTTTTTCAGTATGTCCGTTTTTTGCGGTTATCTTCAAAGTAAATTTGTCAAGAATATTATCTCACAAAATTTTTCAAGGCTTTTTGGTAATAATTCTGCTTGTATTTTGGGGATAATTGTAGTAAACTTAATTATGATTTTAGATTTATACATGCTTAGAAAGGTGGTGTTCCGATGGATGTAATCAGCGAGATAATCGCTTATGAAAAGCACGCCGAAGAAATAGTGGCTGATGCTGATAAAAAAGCCGAATCCATTCTTTCGGATGCGGCGGCACTCCGTGAAAAAGAGCGTATTAGCTATGAAGAAGACCGCAGTGATAAGATAAACAGTTATCACGATGAGCTGAAAAATAGCGGGGAAGAGCATTATTCGGCAACTACAGCCGAGTGTAACGCTGTCATAAGCCGTCTTGACGATGAATTTTCAAAAAACAAGGACAAATGGGCTGACGAGATATACAAGAACATTATCTCCGTCAATTGACAGCATACAATAAGTATTCGGAGGTGATTTCATGTCGGCAGGTTCAGCGGCGGTTATAGCCAAAGCGAGAGCTAAGTACGGCAAACTTCTGAGTCTTGATGAATATAAGACTTTAATTTCAAAGGCAAATGTCGGCGAGATTGTGACACAGCTGAAAACATACGATGATTTCGATAAGGATTTTTCTGGCGTTGACAACACCGTAAGGCGAAGTCAGGCTGAAAGACTTATGGAAAAGCGGCTTTTCAGAGTATATGACGAGCTGAGAAAATTCTGTCCGGGCAGTAAAAACAAGTTCTATGATTTTCTGCTTATACAGGAGGAAATAAAACAGATTATCAATGCCGCAATGTATATCGGCGCAGGCGTTTACGATCTGTTCATTCCGGGCTTTCCGGGTTATCTGACGAATATCTGTTCTTACGATATTCGGGCACTTTCAAAAGCAAGAACATTTGATGAAATACTGGATGTTCTGAAGGGTACGCCGTATTATGACGTTCTTGCTCCTCTTTCCGACGGAACTAAGGCTTTTCCGCCCATTGTTTCTGTTGATTATGAGCTTACAAAATATCTTTATACGACGCTTTTTTCCCGTATAAAAAAGGATATGTCCGGCAGTGAACGCACGGAAGTAGAAAAATGTATACGCAGACGTTGCGATATGTACAATATCAAGATATGCTATCGGCTAAAGGGACTTTTCAAAATGTCAACCGAAGATGTGGTTGCGCATACTCTGCCTTTTTGCGACAGATTCGATAAAAAGACAATGGAACAGATACTGACGAAAGCCGATAACGAGCCGATATTGCCGCTTCTGCTGAAGCTTCCTTATTTCAAGGATATTAACGAGGAGCAGGCAACGGACATCGAAACGGCGGTATATACGTCAAACAAACGTTATTATGACGCAAAGCTCGCATTATCGCAGTGCGACAGCACGGTTATATATTCACTGACTGAGCTTTTGCAGATTGAAAACAGAAATTTAACAACTGTGATAGAGGGCGTAAGGTACTCGCTCGAGCCGTCACAGATAGAAAAAATGCTGATATTATAGAGCAAATATACAGCGAAAGGAATGATATAATGGCAGTTGAGAAGATGTCACTTATATCGGTCAGCGGACCTCTAAAAAAAGTCAACAAAACTCTTGTACGATGTTGCGAAACGAAATGCTTTCACATTGAGCCGTCATTTTATACCATGACCTACGGCTCCGCACATTTCAAGACGCTGAAAG
>CABUEI010000075.1 GCA_902490585.1 uncultured Oscillospiraceae bacterium | reverse complement strand
GCATCGCACAACAGTGTTGAGTACAACGGTATAAAGCTGTTCTCATCGACAGGTTTCAAACTCCCCGATGATGTAGAAAACGAGATCGAAGCACTTATACTCGATACTCCCGAAAAGATGGAACTTGTTGACGGCGGAGATGTCGGCAGAGTAAAGACAATGTACGGTGCTGTAAGCGAGTATAATGAGCATATACAGTCAACGGTAGACGGAAAGTTCCACGGACTTCTTGTCGCTATCGACTGTGCAAACGGCAGTGCAAGCGCAACTGCTGAATCGCTTTTCTTTAAATTCGGTGCAGAGTTCATCTATATAAATAACGAGCCCAACGGTCTTAACATAAATGACAATTGCGGTTCAACACACATGGAACAGCTTGTGGATCTCGTTAAGAAACGTGGCTGTGATATAGGTTTTGCATTTGACGGTGATGCCGACAGATGCCTTGCGGTAGACGAAAAGGGCAATATAATAGACGGCGATAAGCTTATCGCTATCCTTTCACGTTATATGAAAGAAATGGGTACGCTTAAAAACAATGCGGCGGTAGTCACTGTTATGAGCAATCTCGGTTTCCATCGTTTCATGAATGAAAATAAGATTGATACTGTATGCACCAAGGTCGGTGACCGTTATGTTCTTGAAGAAATGCTGAACAGCGGTTATAATATCGGCGGTGAGCAGTCGGGTCACATTATTTTCCTCGACCATGCAACCACAGGCGACGGACAGCTGACAGCGGCACAGACCCTTGAACTGCTGTCAAAGTGCAAGCGTCCGCTGTCACAGCTGGTACAGGATATTCCCGATTTCCCTCAGCTTCTTGTAAATGTAAAGATCACTGAAGATAAAAAGGGACTTTGGGATAAGACGGAAAAGATAACCGATGTTATCGCACAGGCAGAAAAGGCTATGGGCGAAAACGGCAGAATACTTGTCAGAGAAAGCGGAACAGAGCCGCTTGTCAGAGTAATGATAGAGGGAAAAGACGAAAAGGAAGTCGATTACTGGACAAATCTTATTGCCGATACGGTAAGAGAGTGCCTTTGTTAAATTAAAGGAGTTTTATATGGCGAAGATAGAAGCTGAACTCAGAGGTAATTTTGATGTTATCCTTATGGATCTTCACAATACGGTAATGAGAGGCAGTACGAGCGCATCTCTTGAAGAAAGCTCGGATATAGTTGTCGGAAGCACACGTTGCGCTATCCGTGCGTATGAACGTTACAGTTATCTCGGAAAGGGAAGAGTAAGCATGAATGTTACTCTGTTCCAAACCGATGACAGAATATTCGTTTCGGTAATGTCAACGGGCGGCAGTCAGGCTGTGTTCTTCAAGATAAACACGATAGGCGAAAATTCGTTTCTGGACACAATACGACCAACGATAGACAGTTACAGGATAAGGTGAAATAATTTGAGAAAATCACAGGATTGGCAGGACTACAGACTTATAGATGCGTCTGACGGTCAGCGCCTTGAAAAGTGGGGCGATATAACGCTTGTGCGTCCCGACCCACAGATAATATGGAAAAACCCGAATCCCTCACCGCTGTGGAACAAGGCGGATGCAGTGTATCACCGCTCATCAAGCGGTGGCGGTAAATGGGAATACAAAAAACAGCTCCCTGAAAGCTGGAATATAAATTACAAGGGACTTACCTTTATGGTAAAGCCCACAGGCTTCAAACACACGGGAATTTTTCCCGAGCAGGCAGTTAACTGGGATTTATGCTCCGGGCTTATAAAAAACGCAGGCAGAGAAATAAACGTGCTGAATATGTTCGCATATACAGGCGGTGCAACGCTTGCCTGTGCAAAAGCAGGCGCTAAGGTATGCCACCTTGACGCAGTAAAGGGCATGGTTGACTGGGGAAGAACAAATGCAAAGCTCAGCGGACTGTCTGATAAACCTATCAGATGGATTGTCGATGATGCGGTAAAGTTCCTCGGCAGAGAAATAAGACGTGGCAACCGCTATGACGGAATTATCCTCGACCCGCCAAGCTACGGCAGAGGAACGAACGGCGAGATGTGGAAGCTTGAGGACAGTATATGCGACCTTATGAATATGTGCACCGAGGTGCTGACGGAAAAACCTCTGTTCATAGTGCTCAACAGCTATACAACAGGTCTTTCATCGTCTGTAATGACTTATCTTTTACAGATGACGGTAGGCAGAAAATACAAGATAAGAGTAGATTCGCAGGAGATAGGACTTCCGGTTGAACAGACCGGTCTTGCGGTTCCTGCGGGCAATACCGCTGTTGTATATTTCGATTGACGGCGGCAAAGGAGAACGGATTGAAAGATAAAGAGATAATTAAAACCGAAAACCTTATATTTGATTATACCGTGTTCGACGAAAACGGCGATGAAACAGGAAAGAACCGTATTCTTACCGACATAAACCTTTCTATAGAAGAGGGAAGTTTTGTAGCGGTTCTCGGTCATAACGGAAGCGGTAAATCGACCCTTGCAAAGCATTTCAACGGCATACTTCTCCCGACTTCAGGCAAGGTACTCGTTGACGGAATCGACACCACAGATGAGAGCAGGATATACGATATCCGCCAGACAGTCGGAATGGTGTTCCAGAATCCCGACAACCAGATAGTAGCCACCATTGTTGAAGAAGACGTGGCTTTTGCACTTGAAAATCTCGGCGTTCCGCCCGATGAAATACGCAGGAGAGTAGACGAAGCACTTAAAACGGTCGATATGTACGAATACCGTGACCACGCTCCGCATCAGCTTTCAGGCGGTCAGAAACAGAGAGTTGCGATAGCAGGAATTATCGCCATGCGTCCACGTTGCATAGTAATGGACGAGCCGACCGCAATGCTTGACCCCAAGGGCAGAAAAGAGATAATGTCAACCATAAAGATGCTCAGCAAGGAGCACGGAATAACCGTTGTTCTGATAACACATTACATGGAAGAGGCGGCAAAGGCTGACCGTGTGGTTGTAATTGACAAGGGTAATATCCTGCTTGATGATGTACCTAAGAAGATTTTCTCACAGGTAGAATTGCTTAAATCCGTCGGACTTGACGTTCCGCAGGCTACCGAGCTTATGTATGAACTGAGAAAATGCGGACTTGACGTACCCGATGATGTAATAGATGAAGATGAATGTGCAGAGGTTCTGTACAATATTCTAAAAAATAAGGAATAACAAATGAATGTGATAGAACTGAAAGGGCTTACCTATAAATACAGCGTCGGCACTCCGTTTGAATCAACTGCTGTAGATAATGTAAACCTTACTATAGAAAAAGGAGAATTCTGCGGAATAATCGGACATACGGGAAGCGGAAAGTCAACGCTTATCCAGCACCTGAACGGGCTTGTAAAGCCAACTTCGGGTGAAGTACTGATTGACGGGCAGAATATCTGGGATAAGGGCGTTGACATACGCTCGATAAGATTTAAAGTCGGTCTTGTATTCCAGTATTCCGAATATCAGCTGTTTGAAGAAACGGTATACAAAGATATAGCATACGGACCGAAGAATATGGGCTGTGACGAAGCCGAGGTTGACCGCAGGGTGCGTGAGGCGGCAGAGAATATGGGTATCCGTGAGGAATTGCTCGAACGTTCGCCTTTCGACTTATCAGGCGGACAGAAACGCCGTGTTGCACTTGCAGGTGTTATCGCAATGGATCCCGAGATACTGATACTTGACGAGCCCGCCGCAGGACTTGACCCGATAGGAAGAGAAAAGGTACTGAGCAAGATAAGCGATTATCATAAAAAGTACGGCAAGACGATTCTGCTTGTTTCTCACTCCATGGAGGATATAGTAAAGTATGCCGACAAGGTTCTCGTAATGAACAAAGGCAAGCTTTTCTGTCATGAAGATACGGACAGCGTATTTGCAAGACAGGATGAGATCATAAAGATAGGTCTTGATGTTCCTCAGATTACAAAAATCATGATGAAACTGAGAGATAAAGGTGTAGACTTAGGAAAAGATATATATACTGTTGAACGTGCTAAAGAGAGAATAATGCAGTATATGGACAAAGGAACGATATGCTGAAGGATATTACAATAGGACAGTTTTTCCCGGGCAATTCAATAATCCACAGGCTCGACAGCCGTTTCAAGATAGTGCTTGATATAGCCTATGTTGTAATGCTGTTCATGGCAGGAAATTATTGCTCGCTTATAACGGCAGGACTGTTCATGCTGATTATTTATATGGTGTCGGGAATAAGCTTCAAGCTGATTTTCACGAGCTTAAAGCCCATTATGCCGATTATACTTTTCACCTGTATTCTGAATCTGTTCTTTATACACGGTGAGGGTGATCCGCTTGTACAGCTCGGATTTATCACAATCTACATGGAGGGTATCAACACCTCTGTATTCATGACAGTGAGAATTATATTCCTTATTGTCGGAATGTCACTTCTTACCTATACGACTTCGCCCATAGCACTGACCGACGCTATCGAACGTCTGCTGTCACCGCTCAAGAAACTGCATTTTCCCGTTCACGAGCTTGCTATGATGATGACTATAGCTTTAAGATTTATTCCCACTCTTATCGAGGAAACCGATAAGATAATGTCTGCTCAGAAGGCAAGAGGAGCAAACCTGGACACAGGCGGACTTGTAAAGAAGGCAAAGGCTCTGATACCCGTGCTGATACCGCTGTTCGTGTCCGCTTTCAAGCGTGCAAACGAACTTGCTCTTGCTATGGAGTGCCGTTGCTACAGAGGCGGCGAGGGCAGAACACGCATGAAACAGCTTAAATTCGGAGCAAGGGATATTGTCGCTACAATTATCATGGCGGCAATGATCACGTTAACCGTTTTTATGAACATTTATGTTTCTGTCCCCGGAATGTAAGGTGAACTATGCGTAATCTTAAAGTAACAATGGCATATAATGGAACGGCATATCATGGGTTTCAACGACAGAACAATGCGAACAGCATACAGCAGACCGTTGAAGAAGTGCTGTCAAAATTGCTTTGTGAAGACGTTACGATAAACGGTTGTTCAAGAACAGACACCGGTGTGCATGCGAGGGCATTTGTGTTCAATGTAAAGACTGCTTGCCCGATACCTTGTGACGGCTTCATCAAAGGCGGAAACGCACTTTTGCCACCTGATATAGCCTTCCTGATGTGCGAGGATGTGCCGCCTGACTTCCACGCAAGATTTGACAGTAAAGGAAAAGAATACATCTACAGAATTTACACCGGAAACGTCCGTGACGTATTCACAGCCGACCTTGCCATGCACTATCCGTATAAGCCGGATATAGCCAAAATGCAGAAGGCAGCTCAGCTTATGGTCGGCGAACATGATTTTGCCTCATTCTGCAAGGCTGAAGCCAAGGAACACCTGCTTACCACAGTAAGAACCGTGTATTCAATTGATGTCGTTCAGAGCGGCGACTTCGTTGAAATCAAGGTCCGAGGAAACGGCTTTCTTCATAACATGGTGAGAATAATAGTCGGTACGCTTATCTATATCAGCGAGGGCAAACGTACCGATCAGGATATAATAAATGCACTCACAAAGCCCGACAGGGAGTTTGCCGGCAAGACCGTTTCACCGTGCGGACTGTATCTTAACAGAGTGTTCTATGATGATAAAGACATGATATAAGAGATAAAATGAAAGAGGGGTAAAGTATGAAAGTACCCGATAAAAATCCTCTTGAGCAAGAGAAAAACAGCGACATAAACGATGTTTCTCTTTATCGTAAGAAGAAGAAAAAGGCAAAGCGTATAAGAACGCTTATCATTTTGCTTGTGATAATTGCGGCTCTTGTTCCCGTTTGGATATACCGTGACACTATATTTGAGCCTCTGCGTGGCATTGCGTCAAGAATACAGACCACCACGACCGAGAGTGCAGGTTATCCTATATCGCTTACGGGTAGAAGCGACTACACATTCTGCTCTATGAACGACAGCTTTGCACTGCTCAGTGATACTTATCTTTATTCTTATAACGAGAACGGCGGACAAAATTTTGCTTTACAGCACGGATATGTTCACCCCATGGCAGTATCAAATTCAAAGCGTGTAATGATCTACGACAAG
>CABUEI010000074.1 GCA_902490585.1 uncultured Oscillospiraceae bacterium | reverse complement strand
ATTGACATTTTTTCAAAGCGGAGTTTTTGCCGTTTGAGAAAATGTTGTTTGCATGAGATATCGTAGTTTTATCGGCAAATAAAAAAAGAAGTAACAAGTGCGGTAGCGTCTTGTTACTTCTTTTAATATATTGCTTTAATATTCGTCTTTGATGCGGAATGAGGTTTCGTGGGGGTCGGGCTGACGGTCGGCAACGTACATATCGTTTATCACGATGTAGCGGCTGTTCTGAAGGGTCTGTACTACTTTGTCAATGTCTTCCTCAGTGCCTTGCGCCTCCATTTCGACCGAGCCGTCGTACAGGTTCTTTACCCAACCTGTAACGCCGTACATTGAGGCGGCGTTCTGGGCTCTGTAACGAAAACCGACACCCTGAACTCTGCCTTTGAAGAAAAAGTGCTTTCTGATTATCTTTGTATTCATTTATGCCTCCGTCAGAATGTGAATATGTCTTTATCAAGCTGTTTCACAAGCTTATCGCTGTAAAGCTCCATTTCTTCGGGGCTTTGCGAGCTAAGAGGCTCGATTATGCCGATTGTCATCATGCCTGCATGCTTTGCGGCTTTCAGGGACGCTGAAACGTCATCGAGCATTACGCAGTTTTCAGGCGGTACGCCGAGCGTTTTTGCGGTATCGAGGTATATGTCGGGGTACTGTTTGCCTTTGCCGAAAACGGCGGCAGAGCTTATCGTTTCAAACATTCCCCACAGTCCCGTATTTTTCAGTACCGGGGTGTAAAGCTCGGGGGTCTGAGAGGTGCAGACGGCGGTCTTGTAGCCGTTTTTTATTGCAAGCTCCACAGTTTCACGGGCGTAGGGCTTCAGTTTTACGTTATAACGGTATTCGTTTATTGCAAGGTCTGTCCACTCCTGCATAAGCTGTTCGGGAGTTTCGGGCAGTCCGAACAGGTCTATTGTATATAGTGCGGTTTCGTAAAAAGAACGGTGACTGCACTGCCTGCCGTAATCGTCGGGCGGGGTGATACCACGTTTACGCAGGAATTCTTCGTCAACATATTGCCAGACGTACATTGAGTCGAGCAGTGTGCCGTCAAGGTCGAACAGAACCGCTTTGATATCGTTCATGGTGTTTTCCTTTCTTTTGGCATAATGCTATTGTATCACAATAAAGCAGTGCGGTCAATATGAATTTGCACAGGATTTCAACTTTGGTGTGCTTGCAAAATGTAAGAAATTATGTTATACTTATTTAAAAGAGAAACAAAGAAACAATAAGAACAAAGGAAAGAAAAGAAAATTGGAACAGACAAAAGAAAATAAGATGGGCGTTATGCCCGTAAACAAGCTTCTTGTTACAATGTCACTGCCGATAGTTATATCAATGCTTATCCAGGCTATGTATAACCTTGTTGACAGTGTGTTTGTGGCACAGATAAGCCCCGACGCACTGACGGCGGTCGGAATGGCGTTCCCGATGCAGAGCCTGATGATAGCATTCCAGACGGGTCTTGGCGTTGGTATGAATGCACTTGTATCACGTTATTTAGGACAGAAAAAACCGTATGAGGCAGGACTTGCGGCAACTCATGCGCTTATTCTTACCGCTTTGAACTATGTTTTGTTTTTAATAGTAGGGCTTACGGCGATACCTGCGTTTTTCTCGATACAGACACATTCCGAAATCATAGCGGGATACGGCGTTGAATATCTGTCAATCGTATGCTGCGGTTCGTTCGGACTGTTTTTCCAGATATACGGCGAGAGAATATTACAGGCGACAGGTAAGACACTGCTTTCTATGGTGTCGCAGATACTGGGTGCGGTTATCAATATAGCGCTTGACCCTGTGTTCATCTTCGGCGTTGACTTTCTCGGAATACCGGCTATGGGTGTTACGGGTGCGGCGATTGCGACTATTACGGGTCAGATAATTGCGGCGGTTGTGGGATTTTTACTGCATCATTTTCATAACAAGGAATTAAGGCTTGTGTTTAAGAAGTTCAAGCTGAATTTCGGTACGATAAAGACAATATATGCCGTTGGCATACCCTCTATTATAATGAGTGCGCTGGTATCGGTACTGACGTTTGGCATGAATATAATACTGAAAGCGTATGAACCTGCGGCGGCTACGGTGTTCGGAGTTTATTTCAAATTGCAGAGCTTCGTATATATGCCGGTGTTCGGTATGAATAACGGTATAGTTCCTATCATAGCTTATAATTACGGGGCAGGAAAGCCTAAGCGTATCACGGATACGTTAAAGCTCGGTGTTATCTGCTCGGTTGCGATAATGATAGTCGGATTGCTGCTGTTCCAGCTTATACCGGTGCAGTTACTGGGAATGTTCGCTCCGACTGACGATATGATAAGGCTCGGTGAAACGGCGCTGAGAATATTCAGTATATCGTTCCCTCTCGCAGGTGTTTCGATAGTGCTGAGTTCGGGATTCCAGGCGCTCGGAAACGGCTTCTACAGCATGATAGTATTTATAGTAAGGCTTATTGTGCCGACACTGCCTTTTGCGTGGCTGTTCGGTATACTCGGCGGAGTGGACTTTATATGGTGGTCGCTCCCGGTAAGCGATTTATTAGGACTTATTGTTGCGATACTCCTTATGCGCAGGATTTATAAGAAGGTCATAACAAAGATGTATGACAAGCAGGATAAATCCTCGGCACAGGTACAGCAGGCATAAGAATAAAGCACAAACGGAGGAACGGATTATGGGAAGAATAATCACAATTTCAAGACAGTACGGCAGCGGAGGAAGTGAGATCGGCAGAAAGGTTGCCAAGGCACTTGACATTCCGTACTACGACAGGACGATAATTGATGTTACCGCAAAGGAAAGCGGATTTGACCCGAAATACATAGAGCGTGCGGAGCAGACGACTACGACCAGCTTCCTTTACAATCTTGCGATAAACGGTATGTATACGCAGCCGCTGACGGATCAGCTTTTCTCGGCTGAGTGCAGGGTCATAAAGGCACTTGCCGACAAAGGTCCGTGCGTTATAGTAGGACGTTGTGCGGACTATGTGCTGAGAGAACAGTACAGCACATTTGATGTATTCGTACACTCTACGGACGAATTCAGATGTGAGCGTATCTGCGAGCATGACAAGATCAGCAAGGAAGAGGCACTGAACATTATCCGTCAGAAAGATAAGGCAAGGCGCAGACACTACAAGTATTACACAGAACGTAACTGGGGCGAATCGCTGAATTACGATCTGTGCATCAATACGGCAACCTGCGGTATTGATGAGGCGGCTGAAATAATCGCTAAGCTTGCAGGCAAATAAAGACGTCGTATTCAGCGACTGACGCCTTTGAGAATAGTAAAATTACGGCTGTCAACGGGGACTACAAATCACGTTGACAGCTTGTTTTTTAAAAACAGTTAAACAGAGAAAATATTTGAACAGAAGGAACGGTGAACGATGGAATTTGTAATGCTCTTTTTTTCGGTGATAATTATTGTCTGTATTGTAGGCAATAAGCTGTCAACAAAGATAGGTGTGCCGAGCCTGCTGATATTTCTGGCACTGGGTATGATATGCGGTTCGGACGGACTGCTCAAGATACCGTTTGACAATTTTGCACTGAGTGAGCAGGTATGCACGGTGTGTCTTATCTTTATAATGTTCTGCGGCGGTTTTTCGGCTAACTGGAAAGCGGCAAAACCTGTTGCGGTGCGTGCGGGGCTTCTGTCATCGCTCGGTACGATAATAACTGCGCTTATTACTACCGCAGGCTGTCACTTCCTTATAGAATTTGATATAAAAGAGAGCTTTCTTATCGGTGCGGTAATTTCATCTACCGATGCGGCATCGGTGTTTTCAATTCTCCGTTCAAAACAGCTTAACCTGCGTGGCGGTCTGGCATCACTGCTTGAGATAGAGAGCGGCTCTAACGACCCGTTTTCGTATATGCTGACGGTTATTGCTCTTGCGATTATGGCAGGAGATGATGTTTCGAAGCTTGGTATTCTTGCGGTATTACAGATAGTTCTCGGTGTGACATTCGGTTTTGCTATGGGATTTGCAACAGTGTTTGTAATGAAGAAGGTGAAGCTGTCCAAAAACAGTTTTGATATAATCTTCATGATGGCGATGGTGTTTGCGGCGTATTCGGCACCGATACTGCTCGGCGGTAACGGATATCTCAGCGTATACATAGCAGGTATCATTATCGGTAACAGCAACATAGGTGAGAATAAGGCGCAGCTTGTACATTTCTTCGACGGAATCACGGGGCTGAGCCAGATAATGCTGTTCTTCCTTCTGGGATTGCTGTCGAATCCTTCACAGCTTCCGGGCATAATACTTCCGGCACTTGCAATATTTGCGGTTATGACCTTTATATCACGTCCTGCGGCTGTATTTGCGATTTGCTCAAAAGGTTATACATGGCGTGACAGACTATTTATAGCGTGGTCGGGACTGAGGGGCGCTTCTTCTATCGTTTTCGCTATAATGGCTACGGTAAGCGATGTGTATACCGACAGCAATCTTTTCAATATCGTGCTTTGCGTCTGCCTTATCTCTGTTGCGTTCCAAGGAACGTTACTTCCGAAAGTTGCAACGGGGCTTAAACTTATCGACAACGAGAGCAGTGTATTAAAGACGTTCAACGACTATCAGGACGAAACTCCGCAGTTCAATATGATGCGTATATTCGTATCGGATACTCACACCTGGAACGGACACAAGATAAGCGAGATAGATTTTCCCGACGATTCGCTTGTACTTATGATAAAACACGGCGACAGCACTATCGTGCCGAAAGGCGATACGGTGATAAATGCCGGAGATGATGTTATACTCAGCATTCCGTCATACAGGGACAGCGGAAATATTCTGCTGAAAGAGTATGAAATCGGTCCTAAGCATTTATGGAAAGGCAAGACTATAAAGGAACTCGATCTGCCGACTACGCTTCTTATTATAATGATAAAGAGAAACGGCGATATGGTCGTACCTAACGGAAGCACTGTAATAAAGCAGGGTGATATTCTTGTTGTCAGCGACCAGTCGCATATAGAAGAAAAGAAGAAAAAGGATAAGCACGGCGGTGAAGAGCCGGATAAAGCGGCTGAGAATAAAGAATGCGATGAAAAAGAGAGGGAGAAGGTGAGCGTGTAACAATTGACGGAACAACGATAATGACTTTCGGGCTTGAAATTAAAGGTCGGCTGTGATAGAATAAGGCTGACGGCTTTTGTAAATATGAAACTGCCGTGTTATATATGCGGCAGTTGTTTTTTGGGGGAAAATATGAAACGCAGTAAGAAAATATCGGTGCTTAGAGAGTGCGTAGAAAAGCACCATATATGCAGGTGCTTTTACGAATATGACAAAAGCTAATAATCGAGAATGAAAATGAAGAGATATTCCATATAGGGATAATCTTAAAGGCGGGGAAGAATAAACTGACGATGAGAGAGTTTGACGCAGACGGAAAATGGCAGGGAGAAACCAAAATTCCATACAAAGAAATAACAAGCGTCAGCTTTAAAAAAAGATATATTGATAACCGGAGAAAGTATCTCGAAAGAACGAAAGAAGGATAAGCATGGACATTAAGGAAAACTTCAAGGGGCATTTAAGCACTATCAATCATCACAAGATGGAAGTAATGAGGCTGTGCTTCAAGGTCGGTCTTTATAAGCAAGGGCTTATGCACGATCTGTCAAAATACTCGCCGAAGGAATTCATAAGCGGCGTGGTATTTTACACGGGGGATAAAAGCCCGAATACGACTGAAAGACGTGTGACGGGAAAAAGCGAGGCGTGGCTTCATCATAAAGGAAGGAACAGGCATCACTTTGAATACTGGATAGATTACGGACAGGAACCGGGTTCTGCGATGCAGGGAATGAAGATGCCTGTAAAGTATGTTGTGGAGATGTTCTGCGACAGAGTGGCGGCTTGTAAGACATATTATAAAGAGAATTATAACGACAGTATGCCGTTTGAATATTTCAACAAGAACAGAAAACACTATATGATGCACCCGGAAACTATGGAGCTTCTTGGAAAAATGCTGATAATGCTGAAAAGATACGGCGAGGAGGATACGCTGGTATACATAAGGGAGAAAATCCTTACCGGAAAGTATCCGAAAAAGACGGCTGTAAAAAGCTGATAAAATACATTAAATAGCAGAAAAATGCAGTAAATAGAATATATAGGCAGCTTTTTACGGCTGATTGTACAAAGTGCCTTTAAAAACAGGATTAAACGAGTAAGTTTTATGTAAATTTACTTTGAAAAAAACGTTGACAAATGTCGTTTTCCGTGATATAATAGACAAGCACTCAAACGAGAGGGCACGAAAACAGAGGGTACCGAAGGTC
>CABUEI010000073.1 GCA_902490585.1 uncultured Oscillospiraceae bacterium | reverse complement strand
CCTTAAATTACCTTGAAAGCCGTATATATCATAAACGCTTTTGCGGAAATCTGCGATTTGCCAATCGCTATAAGGTTTTAAATGTCACCGTAGCTGTTTTACTCACAATTTATAAGGTCAAAACCCTTTTATTATGTGTGTCGATGAGTACCGTATGAGTATTATCATCGTCCCATTCACTTCTTACTTTATGTTGCGAGCCTCAACAGACTGCTGTGACTCACTTGTTTCCTGACCCATTGGACTCGCCTCCTATCCGACAGGATTTATATACGCTTTCCGAATCGTATATAGTGTTGAATAAAACCCTCTTTATAATGTTAAATAGTCAGCACCAAGATGTTTTATTCTGTCTGGGGAACTTTTCTTTTTCCTTGTCTATATGATACCACAGAGGTCACCGTAAGTCAACACTTTTTTACTCAAAAACTGTACAAATTGCACATCTGCGTTTTGTGTATTAGTCACATAGTTACACAATTTACATAAAATTCGAGCGTTTCGCCTATATTAATAACTTAAATTATCTTGATTTGCCATTTTTTCTTAGTACGAATAGCACTGTTAAAAAATCATAAAATACCTCTTGACAACACCTGCTCTTTCGTGTAAAATTATATATAAAGAACAGAGGTCATAGAAACGGTCCTCTCAACAGGAAGGAAAATAACAATGTCAGAAATCGAAAATATCACAGACAACGACTTAGACACTGCCGAGTATATAGACCTCGAAGACGAAAACGGTGATACCGTTACATTTGAGCTTATCGGACGAATCGAAGTTGACGGCAGTACCTACTGTGCGGTTATCCCCGAGGAAGACGATGAGAACGCCGACAGCGACGTATATGTTATCCTCAAGGAAGTAAACAAAAACGATGAAGTTTACCTCGCTACCATTGACGACGATAAGGAATACGACCGTGTAGCAAAGGAATTCTTCAACGTATTTGAAGAGCTTGACGAAGAGGACGAATAAAAAAGTTAATTTCACTGCCTTGTGCGCTTCAGTATGATTTCATATGATCCGACACTCTTTAATAGGGATTTCTCTCCGGTTGCGGATTGCAGACCTCCTGCTTTTGCGGACGAAGGGAGCGTGAAACATTCGGGGGAAAGTTACCCACCGTACTTTTATGTGCGGGTTTCATCGTCATACCACGGCAAGGTGGTCCTAAAAATAACAGCCGTACTGCGAAAAACAGTACGGCTTTTCATTTTGCATAAACTCCCCTTTTGTGTAAAAACTATACTCATGAACACTATTCAATACAATAAAAAGAACAATGCTAAAAAATACACTCAGCTGTTTTACGGTGCGGTCTGCGGATTTCTGAACGGGCTTTTCGGCTCGGGCGGCGGAACCGTTGCTGTGCCTGCCTTTGAGAAAAACGGCACCGAGTCTAAGAAAGCACATGCATCATCAGTCGCTCTGATATTTGTACTGAGTATTGTAACAGCCGTTGTTTATCTTATAAACGGTAAGCTTGATTTCGGTGCGGCGTGGGAATACATTCCATACGGGCTTGCAGGAGCAATACTCGGCTCGTTGCTTCTCGGGAAAATGCCCGACAGGCTTTTAAGGACAATATTCGGACTGCTTATAATCGCAAGTGCGGTGAGGATGATGATATGAATATTCTGGTCGGAATACTTACAGGTGCCGCCGCATCTATGGGGCTTGGCGGAGGTTTCATTCTGCTTGTGTACCTTTCGATTTTTACAAACACACCACAGGATATAGCACAGGGGATAAATCTGCTGTTCTTTCTGCCGATTGCTCTGCTCTCTCTTATAATTCACATTAAAAACAAACTGATTGATCTGAAACTCGTCGGAAAATATCTCATTTTAGGTCTTCCCTGCGCAGTTGCCGGAAGTTTCGTTGCCGGCATTATTGATGTAGAAATTCTGCGGAAACTGTTTGGCGTATTTCTTCTTTATATCGGCATTAATCAGCTTTACAGCAGTTTCAAAGATAAAAAAAGCAAGAAAAAGTCCGACGGAAAATAATCACCGTCGGACAGATTTATTTCTTGCCCTTTATTTTATCCCAATATGCCTTCGATTGTTGCTCGAATTTGTTATCACCGAAAGTATAGTAAACCCTGTCTTTTATTGGGTCAGGCAGATACTGTTGTTTTACATAATGGTCGGGATAGTCGTGCGGATATAGATAATGCTGACCTTTTACCACATCGCCCTCACCGTCATAATGCTTGTTCTGGAGATGCCGTGGGATGTCACCCGTATTGCCGTTCTCTATATCCTGCAATGCGGCGGCTATGCCCAGATATGCACTGTTTGACTTAGGTGAGGTGGCAAGGAGAATTACAGCTTCGGCAAGAGGTATTCTGGCTTCGGGAAGTCCAAGCTGTAATGCACTGTCAACGCAAGCTTTGACTATCGGTACAGCCATAGGATACGCAAGCCCGATATCTTCGCTTGCTATAACAAGCAGTCGCCTGCAAAGTGATGTTATGTCACCTGCCGCAAGTAACCTTGCCGCATAATGAAGCGCCGCATTCTCGTCCGAACCTCTTATCGACTTCTGAAGTCCCGACAGGATATCATAGTGCTGATCGCCGTCACGGTCATAGTTCATACTGCTCTTCTGTGTTAGAAGCTTTGCGGTTTCCATTGTTACCGTGTCATCTTCACTTGACAGACAGCAAAGTTCTACCGTATTCGCCGCCTTGCGCACATCTCCTCCGCAACCGTAAGCGATATGTCTTACCACGCCGTCCTCAAGTGTAAACTGCGTGTTCATTTCCTTGCCCATAAGTCTGAACGCACGCTCCACCGCAGGAAGTATATCCTCGGCGGTGACCTGTTTAAATTCAAACACTGTGCAACGGGACAGTATTGCGCTGTATACATAGAAATACGGGTTTTCTGTTGTCGATGCGATCAGCGTTATCTCACCGCTCTCGATATATTCAAGCAATGTCTGTTGCTGTTTTTTGTTCAGATACTGTATCTCGTCAAGAAAAAGCAATATTCCGCCTGCCGCACCGAATGTTCCGAGGTTTGCCACAACGTCTTTGATATCCGATGTAGACGCCTGAGTGCCGTTAAGTCTGTACAGGCTCATACTCGTTTTCTTTGCGATAATATTTGCAATAGTGGTTTTACCTACACCCGACGGTCCGTAGAATATCATATTTGGTATCTTTCCTCTGCTTATGATATTATACAGCGGCTTTCCCGGGGCTAAGATGTGCCTTTGTCCAACAACCTCATCAAGCGTTGTCGGACGTATTCTGTCTGCTAACGGCATAGTTCATCTCCTGTAAAAACAAGCCTCCGCCCGACGATGAGCGGAGGCAGAAATATTATATTATCTTATCAGTCGTTCTTGTGCTTTTCGAGCAGTGCGCTTATCTTCTGGTGAGGATCAATAACCTTGCTGATTGACATATCGTGGTTAAGAGCCATAATCAGATATGACAGATACTTCGATACGTCAACCTCGCAGAACCATTCCCTGCTGAGCAGTTCGGGCGTTCTGTAGGAAAGGTTCGTACCGAACACATAGTCGATCTTGCCGTCGGCATAGGCCTTGTCAAACGCTTCAAGACCGTTTGTGAAGATAGGATATGTCGCATATGCAAAAATTCTCTTTGCGTTACGCTTCTTGAGCTCGATTGCGATATCAAGCATAGACTCGCCCGATGAAATGATATCATCTGCAATGAATACATCCTTGCCCTCAACTGAGTTACCGAGGTACTCATGAGCAACAATGGGGTTACGTCCGTTAACTACCTGTGAGTAGTCACGTCTTTTGTAGAACATACCGAGATCAACACCGAGAACAGATGAGTAGTACATATTTCTGTTGAGTGCACCTTCATCGGGGCTGACAACTGTGAAGTGATCCTTATCCATCTTGAAGTCCTTGACATACTTGAACAGAGCCTTCAGTACCTGATATGTGGGGATTATATTATCAAAGCCCATCAGAGGAACTGCGTTGCATACTCTGGGGTCGTGAGCGTCAAACGCAATGATATTGGAAACGCCCATATTCTGAAGTTCCTGAAGTGCTACAGCGCAGTCAAGCGACTCTCTGTAGTTTCTTCTGTGCTGTCTTCCGCCGTAAAGTATAGGCGTGATAACGTTGATACGGTGAGCCTTACCGCCGATAGCCTGTATGATACGCTTGAGGTTCTGGAAGTGATCGTCGGGCGACATACGGTTCATTCTGCCGAACAGCGGATATTCAAGGCTGTAGTTGCCGAAATCGGCAATAATATAAACATCATAACCTCTTACAGTGTTCTTGATAAGAGCCTTACCGTCACCGGAAGAAAATCTGGGGCATTCGTTCTCAATGAGAAAATTATCATAATCGTAGCCTGCTTCTCTTGACCATGTTACAAGGTAATCGTTGACCTTCTTGCCAAGCTCCTCAGAACCGGGTATAGCAATAAGTCCGAGCGGAGCCACTCTCTCCGAGTGATTAAAAATAATATCTCTTGCAGATGCTGTCATTTACAAATTCCTTTCTATATTCAACATTTTTATACAGCACGAAAACGAGGGACGTTTTATCTCTCGTTTTCGATTATATACAATTATTCGTACAGGGGATACTTCTTGCAGATCTCAGTAACCGTTTCTCTTACCTTATCGGCACTGTTGTCAAAGTCAGTAGCCGTAAGATAGATGCACTGTGCGATCTGCTTCATATCATCTTCCTTTAAACCTCTGGTTGTAACGGCAGGTGTACCTATGCGGACGCCGCTTGTTACGAACGGGCTCTGGGGGTCGTTAGGTATAGCATTCTTATTTACTGTGATATATACCTCATCGAGCTTCTTTTCGAGCTCCTTACCTGTGATATTGAAAGGCTGAAGGTCAACAAGCATAAGGTGGTTATCAGTACCGCCGGATACTAAGTTGAATCCCTTTTCAAGCAGTGAATCTGCAAGAACAGCCGCATTCTTTACGATCTGTTTTGCGTATTCCGTAAACTCGGGCTTTAATGCCTCACCGAAGCAAACAGCCTTAGCGGCGATAACGTGCATTAAAGGTCCGCCCTGGATACCGGGGAATATAGCCTTGTTTATCTTCTTAGAAAGCTCTTCATCATTTGTAAGGATAAGACCGCCACGGGGACCTCTTAAAGTCTTGTGTGTGGTGGTGGTTACGATATCGGCATAAGGTACGGGTGACATGTGCTGACCGCCTGCAACAAGTCCTGCGATATGAGCCATATCTACCATGAGATATGCGCCGACTTCCTTTGCTATAGCCGAGAGCTTTTCAAAGTCGATTGCTCTGGGGTATGCGCTTGCGCCTGCAACGATAAGCTTAGGCTTATGCTCCTTGGCAAGTGCGAGTATATTGTCGTAATTCAGTCTGCCGGTTTCCTCGTCAA
This sequence comes from uncultured Oscillospiraceae bacterium, assembly GCA_902490585.1. GTDB lineage: Bacteria > Bacillota > Clostridia > Oscillospirales > Ruminococcaceae > Ruminiclostridium_E. The sequence continues at coordinate 1,459 of CABUEI010000073.1, read as the reverse complement.
GTCCGTAGGGTACAAAGTTGAAGTATTTACCCGAAATGTTTACGGGCGAACCGTGTGTCAGGTGTCCGCCGTGTGCAAGGCTCATACCCATTACTGTATCACCGGGATTCAGCAGTGCAAAATAAACCGCTGTGTTAGCCTGTGCGCCGGAATGTGCCTGTACGTTTGCATATTTTGCACCGAACAGCTTGCACGCACGCTCAATAGCGATATTCTCTACTATATCAACGTCCTCGCATCCGCCGTAATAACGCTTGCCGGGATAACCCTCAGCGTACTTGTTCGTAAGAACACTGCCCATAGCCGCCATAACAGCGGGTGAAACTATGTTCTCACTTGCAATAAGCTCAAGATTTCTTTTCTGACGTGCAAGTTCCTTGTCCATTGCATCGGCAACATCGGGGTCGATACCTTTAAGAAAGCCGATTGTGTCAACTAAATTACTGTACATTTCATTTATCCTTTCGGTTATTTTAAGCACGCTCTGACGAGCGGCTATATTTACTTCTGCTTAGAAGTGAAACCTTCCCAGTCCTTAAGGAATCTCTCGATACCGTTGTCGGTAAGAGGATGCTTGAGCATCTGGAGAAGTACGTTCATAGGAACGGTTGCTATATCACAGCCAAGTCTTGCCGCCTGTGTAACGTGCATGGGGTTACGGATAGATGCGGCGATAATCTCGGTTTCAATACCCTGTGCATTGAAAATATCAACGATTTCTTCGATAAGGTTCATGCCTTCCATACCGATATCGTCAAGTCTGCCGAGGAACGGGCTTACGAATGTAGCTCCTGCTATTGCGGCGAGAAGTGCCTGAGCGGCTGAGAATACAAGGGTTACATTAGTCATGATTCCCTTTGCGGTAAGCTGTTTGCAGGCTTTAAGACCCTCTTCGCACATAGGAAGCTTTATAACAATGTTCTTATGTATTGCGGCAAGAGGAAGAGCCTCTTCAACCATCTTATCTGCTTCAAGAGAAATTACTTCGGCTGAAACGGGTCCGTCAACAATTTCTGTGATTTCCTTTACAACCTGCTTGAAATCTCTTCCCTCTTTTGCTATAAGCGAGGGGTTTGTGGTAACACCGCAGATAATGCCCATATCGTTGGCACGTCTGATGTCATCAACGTTTGCTGTGTCAATAAAAAGCTTCATAGTTACTCCTTTTCCGAAAAAACGGATGAAATTTATTACTACGACAGCGACATAAACACACACAAAACGTCACTGCCGTTCTGAACGTTAAATTATATCACACATCAAGAGCGGCAAGCTCGTCAAAGTTTGCCTTCATTGCAGGATACAGCTTCTTGTAAAGTGCATATACCTTTTCGTATTTTGCACTGTTCTCAGCTATAGGTTCCTGTATCTTCTCAGGCTTGATCACTGCACGGCAAGCCTCGGGAACTGAGCTGTAAATGCCTGCACCTACTGCCGCCAGAAGAGCAACACCAAGTGC
>CABUEI010000072.1 GCA_902490585.1 uncultured Oscillospiraceae bacterium | reverse complement strand
GGTCGCTCTATCCAGCTGAGCTACGGAAACATCTTTAAAATCTATTCAATTTTAGGCTTATATTAACTCGTTGTCAATCACTTTTCCTCAAAAGGCGGTCATTATAACATATTCTTAGGAGGGGTTTATTATTGCAGAGCAAAAAGGTTCTCACAGCCGTCAAAATCTATGATTTTGGTAACGGCGAGAGGTTCTTATTGCAGAGCAAAAAGGTTCTCACAGCCGTCAAAATCTATGATTTTGGTAACGGCGAGAGGTTCTTATTGCAGAGCAAAAAGGTTCTCACAGCCGTCAAAATCTATGATTTTGGTAACGGCGAGAGGTTCTTATTGCAGAGCAAAAAGGTTCTCACAGCCGTCAAAATCTATGATTTTGGTAACGGCGAGAGGTTCTTATTGCAGAGCAAAAAGGTTCTCACAGCCGTCAAAATCTATGATTTTGGTAACGGCGAGAGGTTCTTATTGCAGAGCAAAAAGGTTCTCACAGCCGTCAAAATCTATGATTTTGGTAACGGCGAGAGGTTCTTATATCCATTTAACTTATCAAATAGGAGAAGCAACAAACTGTAAAAGAATAAAGCCGCACATCATATCGAACAACGAGCGACTTTTCTATCTGGCACCCCCTGCGGGAATCGAACCCACAACTAACCCTTAGGAGGGGTTTATTATATCCATTTAACTAAGGAGGCGTGCTTGCATATTAAATTAACAGATAACATTATACACTATCCGCCTTTAATTTGCAAGCACTTTATAAAATTATTTATACAGCCTTCCGTCGTATACCGTCAGTATTCTGTCGGCATATTCTGCATCGGAAAGGCTGTGCGTAATAAGAATTACCGTTTTCCCGCACTTATGGCGAGAGCGTAACAATTCCATCACTTCATAACCCGAGTGACTGTCGAGATTTCCGCACGGTTCGTCCGCAAGAATAAGCTCAGGGTCGGCGGCTATCGCTCTTGCAATTGCGACACGCTGTTGCTGACCGCCCGAAAGCTCATAAGGCTTATGTGACAGCCTTGCCGAAAGTCCTACAGCTTCCAGTGCCTCTTCTGAGCGTGCAAGTCGTTTCGCCGAGGGAATACCTCTGTAGGCAAGCGGCAATGCAACATTTTCAAGTACTGACAATGTCGGGATAAGATTGAAAGACTGGAACACAAAACCTATCTTTTCGTTTCTTATACGGCTGAGTTCGCTGTCCGGGAGCATTTTCGTATCAATCCCCGAAAACATATATGTTCCGCTGTCGCAGGTGTCCAGCAGTCCGAGAATATTCATAAGGGTGGATTTTCCTGCACCGCTCGGACCGGTTATCGCTATGAATTCACCCTCGTTTACAGTAAGGTCAACGTTGCTCAGTGCCTGCACCGTACCGTCAGCCATTGTGTAGTGGCGTGAAATATCAGTTGCTCTTATCAGCACTTTTTCGTTTGTTTGATTGCTGTTCCTGCTTTCTTTCATAAGAGCCGACCTCCTTCGGTGAAAAATAGCGGCACGGTGAAGCGGTCGTATTAGTTATTATTCCTGCACCGTGCAGTCCGCAACAACCGTCATGCTGATGTACGCAAGGTTCGCCGCATATTATCATATTCATTTTGCACACCTTCTTTTTACAAAATTACAAACCTATTTTTAGCCGCAATATCCGTAATATTCACGGAAATTCAGTAATATTTTCCGCTGTTGCAGATAAACTAAGTAGGTAAAAACGAAAAGGAGAATGAATATGAATTACCGCAGAACATATAAGAAAAAAAGTCGCAAAGCACTTCATATAACGGTTATAGCACTTGTTGCGATTGCAGGACTTTATATCAATATGATGCTACCCGAAACGGTAAGAAATTCCGTGCCGAAAGTTGACGTCATATTTCCTGAACGCACCGAATATACTCCGTCCGTTACCTGTAGCGGTACTGTCGGATATTCCGAGGTAAAGAGCATTAGGTCGGAAGTGCCGTTGATTATAAAGGAATACCTTGTGAATATCGGCGACAGGGTTGACAGAGGACAGACGATCGCAATTGTCGATAAACAAGTGGTTTGTGAGAAACTCTCAAGTGTGTACAGCGGTTCGGTTGCCGACGCACTGTCGCTTGCCGAACTTTCTGAAAGTATTCCCACGGAAATATCGGCTGAGGTATCGGGCGTTGTATGTGCCGTCGGTGCAAGTGGTGAACTCATAGACGCAGGAATAGACATAGCTCAGATAGGCGGAAAGGGTGCTCTTGTGCTGAATGTGGCAGTGCCGGAAAGAAATCTTCCGAAAATTCAAAAAGGGCAGAACGCTACAATAAATCTTTCGTCGTCGGACGGAATTTTAAACGGCAAGGTGCTTAGTATCAGTGATAATACACGCAAACAATATCTCGGTTCGGTAGAAGAAACCGTAGCCGATGTCACGGTAAGTATAGATAATCCGTCTGACAAGCTGAAAAGCGGTGACAGCGGATATGCCGAAATACAGACAGGCGTTAAGCGTGAAATAGTTACACTGCCTTACAGCGCCGTAATGCAGGACGATAAAAGCGAATATATCTATGTTATTGAAAACGGCAGAACGGTAAGGCGTGATGTCATAACGGGACTGGAACTTGCAAAGCAGACGCAGGTATTCGGTGTCAGCGTTGAAGAAGAGGTCGTAAAAAGCACCGAGGGCGTGGCTGTAAATACGGTTATAATACGCAATCGGAATGACAGTCAGAATATATCGGCACAAAGCGGTAATGATATAACGGATTAAAACATAAAGCGGAGGTATACTATGGGATTTACGTCGGTCATGGCTGATATATGGAGAAGCAAAAGCAGAAGTGCACTTACAATGAGTGCGGTGGCAATCGGTATTTTTTCGGTTACGGTGATATCGGCGGTAGGGCAAATAGGCACAGCAAAAATAAACGAAAGCCTTGACGATATGGGGGTGAACTCGGTGCTTGTAGAAGCACAGGAAGCGGGTGTTACCCTCAGTGACAACGATATTGCTACACTTGGAGGTTTAAGCGGAGTTACGGGAGCAATGCCGCTTATGGCACAGGTGACAAAGTGTGAGCTTATCGAAAATAACGTATCGTGCATGGTGTGGGGTGTAAACGAAAAAGCCGATGAAATAATATCCATGAAAGCGATACACGGCAGACTTATAGATGAACAAGACGTGGAAAAAGCCGAAAATATCTGCGTGATCGACGATGAAATAGCCATTGAAACATACGGCAGGACCAACATAGTTGGAAAGACAGTAAGCGTGAATTTCGGCGGAAAGTATACCGATTTTACGGTGATCGGTGTTGCCGAATCGGGACTCAGCCCCATACAGAGCATGATGAATGACGCAGTACCTTATTTCGTTTATATCCCTTACACCACCGCCCAGAATATATGCGGTAAAACCGATTATGATAAGATAGCGGTACTGCTTGATAAAAGCGGTGACGGAGAAACGGCAATTGACGGAATAAAAACCTGTATGGCTGATGTCAAGGGCGATGGCAGTATCAAAATAAGTGAGCTTCAAAGCCAGAAAAAACAGCTTGACGGAATACTGACCACGGCAACCTCTGCACTGTCGTTCACAGCAGGAATATCGCTTGCGGTAGCCTCGGTATCGGTCATGACAGCCATGCTTGTAAGCGTCGGTGAACGTAAGCGTGAAATCGGTATAAAAAAATCCCTCGGAGCAAGGAATATAAGGATAGTCGGCGAATTCTTAGCCGAAAGCACAATGATATGTATAATCGGCAGTATCGTGGGTATCGTTGCCGGTTGTGCGGTAGCATTTGTTATAGGTCTTGTCGTAGGCGAAAGCTTTGTTTTGCAGACGGATATAATGCTTATCGCTGTAGCTGTATCCGCTGTTATCGGAATGATCTCGGGAAGTTATCCCGCATATAAAGCGGCAAAAATGAAACCCGTAGACGCACTCAAAATGTAAAATCTAAAAAATTTCCCCTAACCTCTTGACAGCTAACGATTATTAGCTTATAATATAGCTAACGATCGTTAGCTTTTTTATATCGAGGTGAATATATGAAACAAGCCTCCAAAAAGGAAGATACAAAACAACGCATACTTGACGAAGCGTTGCGGCTCTTTTCACAGAGCGGTTATGATGCTGTAAGTGTTGAGAGAATAGCTTCGGCGGTGGGGATAAAAGCACCGTCACTGTACAAGCATTTCAAAAGCAAGCAGGAGATATTTGACGCTATTGTTGCGGAAACGTACCGCCGTTATGATACATTCACGGACGGCATTGATGTGCACGTTTCCGAAAGTAAAGCTGATGAAAAAGTATTTGAGCAAATATCCGAGGATATGTTGGTTCAAAAGGTACAACAGCTTATAGGTTATTCTCTGCATGATGAGTATGTCAGCCGATTCAGGCGAATGATGACGATAGAGCAGTTCAGAAATGCCGATTTTGCCGAAATGTACACCGAAAGGTATGTTGAAAGACTGGTGCGTTATCATGCAGGACTTTTCAGAGCACTCATAGCCACAGGAACTATAATCGGAGAAGACCCGGAAACGCTTGCACTTGAATATGTCGCACCGGTAATTCTCATGGTTGAAATCTGTGACAGACAGCCCGATAAAGAAAAGGAGTGCATGAAAAGATTGGAATTGCACGTCAGAAACTTTTTCCGCACATATTCTCCGCAGAAAGTTGATCTGTCAGAGAAAAGAGGCGATAAGAATGACGGATGACAGCCGTTTTATTCTGTGCCCTCACTGTAAAGCAAAAACAAGGGTGAAGATATCACAGGATACGTTGCTTAAAAATTTTCCGCTGTATTGTCCGAAGTGCAGAAAGGAAAGCGTTATAAACGCAGAAAATTACATAATTACGTTAATTCAGACAGACGCTAAGACGCAGTGCTGACCTATATAAAGGCAGTACTGCGTTAATTTTTTGAAAAGAGGTTTTTTATATGAAATTATATTTTAAGAACGGGGTTACAATTGCGACAACCGTTATGATACTTATTCTTATCGGCTACATAGTTTTCTGTATCCTGACCAGAAAGCAAACACAGCACTGGGGACTGAGAAGCCTTATACTGCTTGTGTACGGCCTTGTTGTATGCTGTTTTGCCGCAACCCGTGACGGACTTGACAAGACTATTCAGAATGCGATTGACGGAAGCTGTGATCCCGGATTGTTTCAGCTTATCAGCATACCAAACATAGCCGGCTGTATCGGTGCGCTTGCGGTAATTGTCGGAATAATCGCAACGCCTATTGCAAGGTCGCAGGCAGCCCGTGAGGTATGGTTCTATGTAATGTCGGGCGGAATAACGCTTAAGATTCTTACGGTGGAAATTGCGAGAATAGTAGCGTCGCTCAGATAAAAGAGGTGCAGATATGATAATAACGGTAATACACGGGGTAAAGCACAAAGGCATTACATACTCCATGACAAAAGCTGTGCTTGATAAACTCGGAAATGACAATGAGGTACACGAATATTTCATGCCGGACGACGCACCCGATTATTGCGTAGGATGCTATAACTGTTTTCTGAAAGGCGAGGAATATTGCCCCTCTGCGCAGAAAGTACAGCCGATAATGAAAGATATAGAGCAGAGTGATCTTATAATTCTTGACAGCCCGTGCTATTGCCTTGAAATGATCGGTGCACTCAAAAATCTCATGGATCATTTTGCTTACAGGTGGGTAACGCACAGACCCGACGGCAGAATGTATTCTAAAATCGGGCTGACCGTTTCTTCGTCGGCAGGTGCACCGCCGAAAAGCGTTACGAGATCCATGGCACGTCAGCTTAAATGGATGGGTGTTGCAAAACGGTATCAGTTTCCACTTGCGAGCATGGCTGAGAATGTGACAAAACTGTCGGATAAGAAAAAACTTGAAATTGAAAAAACGGCGGAGAAGATTGCGTATAAGATAAAATCGGTAAAATCAAAGCCGTCAATCGTTACAAAAATGATGTTCTGTATGTTCCGTGCAATGCAGAAAAACGATAAAACAGCGTGGAATCCTACCGACCGTGACTGGTGGAAAAATAGTGGCTTTCTTGACGGTAAAAAGCCGTGGAAGAACTGAAAATAAGGGAAATATATGAAAACGAAACGGACAGCAGGGAGCTTTCCCTTGCTGTCCGTTCTGCCTGTATAAAAAGTCAGTTTTTGAAAATGTAGCTTGTTCTCAGACCCTATCCCCAAACCCAATATTATTAAAAATATAAGTTTATCAACGGTCTGAACAGGCAGATTGCTCCGCCTGCCGTTATTGTTACTGAAAAGTACCGCTCATAACCCCGAAAACCGATATCCTAGCAAAATCGTTTTCCGTATCTTCACTGTCTGTATCATCGGCGATGTCGCTCCCGTTTGTATCGTTTCCGCCGAAAAGCCCCTGCAAAGCCTCAAACACCGCAAACTTTATTTCATAATCATGGCTTTCTTCAATACGTCGGCTTTGCTCTTCTGTGAAAAATTCACCCGATGCGGCAGGCAGACACAGCGGAGGGAACATAACACACCACCAGTTCCTGCCCTCTGCGTTACCGATAAGCAGACGTACTGCGGTATATTCCCCGGCAGGTAGCGTTACATTTTCATACTTTCGTGTAGTGAAATAAGTTTTCGCAACCTCACATTTTACGTTGTAATCATATCCCTTTGAATGAACAAATTCGTTTGCCTTTTCTTCTATTTCGGCTTTGCGGCTGTTTGCAACCTCTACCGACTGATTGAAATTATCGCACCCCCCGAATACATCTGAAAACGTAGTCAGCATATAGTCACGCAGATCGTATTTCAGCGTCTGATCCTCCTCGCTGTCTGAATTTGCAAGTATGTGAAGTCTGAGCACCTCCTGCGGCTTTTCCTCGCAGTCCTCGGCAAACGCCGTAAAACCTGTTATCACAATAC
>CABUEI010000071.1 GCA_902490585.1 uncultured Oscillospiraceae bacterium | reverse complement strand
CTGTTCATCCAAACTATCCCTTACACTTCTCAAACATATCCGTGCCGTGACTGAGTGGATTGTATTCCCTTAGCACTGTCACTTAGTTTATCCCACTCTCCTTACCCATAAATACCGCAAACCTCGCCACTCTCACTCCCACCGCCAACTTCGCACTATCTCTCATTCTACACCACCTCAAATTAAAATCACCGTCCCAAAATCAAAGATATAAAAACAGCCAAACTTAGCTTTGCACAGATGCAAGACCAAGTTTGGCTTTAAATACACAGTCGTGGCAACACAAATGCCTGCCGGCAGTTACCACAATTATTTCCCGATTAATATTCATTAGTTCGCTGAGAACCGAACGTTTTCTTATAAATTTTCGTCTATAAAATCCGCAACAACCCGGTACACTTTTTCACGTTCTTTTTCCTGTAAAACACTGTGGCGCATACCGTCAAACACTTCGAGACTTACCTCAAAACCGTTCTCTTTAAGCTGAGCGGCTTTTACTTTTGCATATTCACCCCTGTCACCAACCATATCATCAGTTCCACTGATTACCAGAATCGGTGGTTTTGTTGAAATATCTGACAGATATTTACTGTTTTGAACTTCATCTGCTAGTTGCAGAAAATTTTTATAGAAACGGCAACTATACATTTTGTTAGTATATGAAAGTGTTTCGTAATATTCTGCACGATCAAGGTCGGAAGTCACCCACGACACCGTACACTTTTCAGGAAACGGTTCTGCAACCTTTCCGAACAGCTTCAAAAATACATCCGTGCTCGGAGCATCCGCACCTTTTTCGGAAATTTCTCTTTCAATGTAACAAATCAGCATTTTTGTATCATTAATGTGCGGACAACCCGTAAGAATTACACCGCTGTAAAGCTTGCTTCCGCAGTGATTTAATATATACTGAGCCATTTGTGAGCCCAGGCTGTGACCTAGCAGAAAGAGCGGTGTGCGGCTTTGTGCATAAGCACATTCGGAAAATGCGTAACATTCTTTCGCCGACCTTAAAATGATATCGTCAATGTCGGTCGGCAGCTTTGTCCTGCCATGGTCACGGTACTCCGACAGATAAACCGATATACCTATATTTGTCATATAATCGGCAAACTGCTCATAGTATTCGCTCATCTCACCAAGCCCGTGAATTACCTGTATCTTAGCCTTTTCCTCATCAGCAAGCCATTTCTTGCAATACATTCCGTTGTATTCAAATTCCTGTGTCGTCATAATGTTCTCCAAAATACATTTTCTGTAAAAATAAAGCAGGCATTTTCAGCCTGCTTTAAGCTTATTCTGTTAGTTTTCCTCAGGTCCGTCGAGGTGAACCTGTCCGTTTTCACGCAGGTGGAACTGCTTGACGAGCTTCTGCATTTCCTTTGCCTGTGCGGCTGTAAGGGCACTTGCGCTTGCGCTTTCCTCTGCGGTTGCGGCGTTGTTCTGAACTACCGCTGAAATCTGACTTACGCTCGAAAGCACCTGGTCAACCATTGATGCCTGCTCGGCTGAAACCTCGGAAATCTCATTGATAAGCGAGTTTGCGTTGCTGAAACGCTCCATAACGCTTTCGATTGTCTGGGCTGTCGAGTCCGCAACGGCTGTACCGTTTGAAACGGCTTCGATAGTACTGCTGATAAGCTCGCTTGTCGTCCGAGCCGCCTCGGCAGACTTGCTTGCAAGGTTTCCGACCTCATCGGCTACGACTGCAAAGCCCTTGCCGGCTTCACCTGCTCTTGCGGCTTCTACAGCGGCATTGAGAGCAAGAATGTTTGTCTGGAATGCGATGTTGTCGATTGTGTTTATGATCTTTTCAATCTCTGCGGATTTCTCTTCGATTATCTTCATTGCGGCAAGCATCTTCTGCATTTCTGCGTTGCCTTCCTTGAGGTCTGTGGTTGCCGTGTCTGAAATTTCGCTTACGTTCTTGGCATTCTCGGCGTTCTTGTTTACTCTGCCGGAGATATCCTGAACATAGTCGGAAAGCTCACGGATAGAAGCTTCCTGTTCGCTTGTGCCCTGTGCCAGAGCCTGTGCACCGCCCGATACCTGTTCAGACGCATCATAGAGCATTGTGCCGGCTTTCTGTATGCTTGACATAGAGTTGTTGAGGTTGTCAAGAATCTGCTCAAAAGCAGTTTTTATCGGAGCAAATTCGCCCTTGTAATCATAGTTGATATCAAAGCTGATATTGCCGTATGACATCTGGGTAAGGAGATATGTAAGTTCATCTACCATTTTCTTCAGATACCACTTTGTACTGTTCAGCGAGCCTGCAAGTCTGCCTATATCACTGTCATTGATTTTCACATCAAACTCTTCGGACAGAATACCCTCGGAGAAGTTGTCAAGTTCGTGACTTATCTTCTTGATTGGCTTCAGGATTGCTTTTCTGCAATAAACGGTAAGGACTATAAATACGGCTGTTACGATAAGCGCTATGCCTTCGATTATCAGCGAAAGCATTATTGATGAGTGATAAACGGGATTATCACTGCCTGCCATTGAGAAAATATTTACTGTGCATACGGCGATAGTAGCCGCCATCATTACACAGCATAAAACGCACAGTAAGGTTATTACAAATACCTGGCTTTGCATTTTGCTCTTTAACCAACCTTTATTTTTTTTCATAAAGAACACCTCTTGAATCTACAATTTGATAATTTGATTTTATCACAAATGCTGTAACAAGTCAAGAAGTAAAGCCGTGTATTTGGTGGAATACACCAAAAAATCGGGCGTAACTGTACAAGTTGCACGAAAGCCGCCATGACATAAATCATGACGGCTCGGAATTTTGTCCGTTAACTCTGTACAGTGAACAGACGTCTGCAATATTTGTTATCCAGTCCGTGATACAGGAGCATACCGAGAACTCCGCAGGAGATAACCTCACCTGCACATACTGTCAGCGCCGAGAACCATAATGCGTCCGGCACGCCGTAAGCATAGGTCAGTACAAGCGGTACTATAACAGTATTGGCAATTATAGGCGGAAGGGGGTACAGTATCCTGTGATGCTTTCTCAGAAGATATGTGCCAACCGCTCCTATGAGAGTGGCAAGGCTTCCGAAGATAACATCCCATATTACAGCACCGGTCAGTATGTTGGAGATGACACAGCCTACAACCAGTCCCGGAATTGCCGCCGGTGTGAATACCGGCAGGATAGTGAGCGCCTCGGAAAGACGCACCTGGATTACGCCGTTTGCAAGTCCCAGCAGGTTGACAATGTAAGTCAACACTACATAAATTGCGGCGATAACGGCTCCCTGTGTGATGAACAGGACTTTTTTGTTTCGCATATTAACTTGTCCTTTCGTAGTTTTGATTTATCCGTCTTTTGACGAAAAGTGAGGATATTGCGAACTCACAAACATGAATTTTATCATAGATAAAGTGCTTTGTCAAGCATTTTTCACTGTTTCCCGGGCTGCCTTTATAAACTCTTTTATATCGTCCGGTGCATCTTTTGCGTACATTATGACAAGCGGAATACTGAGCGGATATTCAAGCGGTACAGTTACAAGCCCGGGGTGTATATCGTGCCAGCAGTCGAGAGAGATCAGCACATTGTTTGTTTCGGCACAACGGTTGAACACATTCATATCATAAAAATTCGGTGTGTCCCTGATAATCGCCTTACCTCCCGAAATAATCTCTTTTCTGAGTTCATCGTTATTCGGAGAATCGCCCTGCTTTACCATCATCACGGTTTCGCCCTCAAGATCATTTATTGATACGGTCTTTTTACCTGCAAGGCGGTGAGTACGGGAAACCGCAACGGTAAAACGGCATTCGCCGATCTCGAGCGTATCGCATTCGGCTTTCCACTTTTTTGAATCGCACGCACCTACAAGAAAATCAAACTTTTCACCGATAGATTCAATAACGGAAACTATATCGTTGTGATTATCGTCAAACGGAACAAGGTGCAGTTTATAACCGGGGAAGCGGTCGTTCAGCTGATACCATAAATCCATAAGAGGTTTTGCGGGGTTTAAAAGCGAGGCACCGACACAGAAAGTTTTTTCGTATTCTTCCTCTTCCTTTTTTGCCTGTTGTATTGCGTTTTCACAGCGTTCTATGATGTCCTTTGCGGCAAGGTAAATGACTTTTCCTGCCTTTGTAAGCTCAACACCCGAAGAATTACGGCTGAGAAGGGTGAGTGACATACGGCTTTCAAGTGTGTTTATCTGTTTCATTACAGCGGTCGGGGAAATATAGAGCTTTGATGCCGCTGAGGTAAAGCTACCGCAGTCGGCAACGGTTATAAATGTTTTTACTATCGGGTCATACATAATAATTCACCTCGGAAATGAAAATCGTATAAACTTTTGGTTAATGCGATGATAACATATCGGATATTCCGTGTCAAGACAAATTGTGATAAAATGTAAGTACAAAATACGAAAGGGTGGTCAGTATGTCTGATAAACTTATAGTCTATTATTCAAGAGCCGATGAAAACTATGTCAGCGGAGCGCTGAAAATGCTCCCTGTCGGAAATACCGAGATCGCCGCAGGCTATATCAAGGAACTTACGGGTGCGGATGTGTTCAAAATAGAACAGAAACAGCCGTACTCAAAGGGTTATAACGAGTGTATAGCACAGGCGCAGGAAGATCAGAAAAAGGATGCAAGACCTGAGCTTGTAAGTATGCCGGAAAGCATAAACAAGTACAGCGAGATCTATCTTTGCTACCCTAACTACTGGGGTACTGTTCCTATGGCGGTGCTTACATTTCTTGATAAATTCAGCTTTGAGGGCAAGACGATAAAGCCACTGTGCACCCACGAGGGTAGCGGTATGGGCAGGAGTGAAAGTGATATAAAGGCTCACTGCAAGGGTGCAAAGGTAGAAAAAGGACTTGCAATACACGGAAGCAGTGTAAAACAGAGCAAGTCGCAGATAGAAAAATGGATATAATTAAAGGAGGATATTACTATGGAATTTGTAACGCTTAACAACGGAGTAAAGATGCCGATACTGGGATACGGTGTGTATCAGACACCTGCCGAGGAAACAAAAAAGTGCGTACTTGACGCACTTAATACGGGTTACCGCAGTATAGATACAGCACAGGCTTACGGTAATGAAGCAGGTGTCGGTGACGCTGTGGCTTAGTCGGGCATTGCAAGAGATGAGATATTCATCACAACTAAGATATGGATAACCAACGCAGGTTATGAAAACGCCAAGAAGTCAATTGACGAGTCACTTAAAAAGCTGAAGAGCGACTATGTAGACCTGCTTCTTATTCATCAGCCTTTCGGTGATTATTACGGAAGCTACAGAGCTATGGAAGAGGCACACAAGCAGGGTAAAGCCCGTGCTATAGGCGTATCGAACTTCTATCCCGACCGCTATCTTGATATAGAGCATTTTGCCGAGGTAAAGCCTGCCGTAAACCAGATGGAAACACACGTTTTCCAGCAGCAGAAAGTTTTAAGAGAGTACATGGATAAGCACAATACACAGCTAATGTCATGGGGACCTTTTGCAGAGGGCAGAAACGACTTCTTCACAAATAAGGTGCTTTCGGATATCGGTGCAAAGTACGGCAAGAGCGTAGCCCAGACAGCACTGCGTTTCCTTATTCAAAGCGGTGTTGTGGTTATACCGAAGTCGGTACATCACGACCGTATCGAGCAGAACTTCAATGTGTTCGACTTTGAACTTTCCGCAGAGGATATGCAGACTATTGCAAAGCTCGACACAGGCAAGAGCCTGTTCTTCTCACATCATGATCCCGCAACAGTAGAATGGTTTATGTCTATAGTTTAATTACTGCCTGATATAGATTCCCTGGTCTTCTATATAATCTTCAAGCTCCTGTTTCATATCCCATATAGCCTCTTCCTTGTCGGCGGACTGTCTGTAGTCGCTTTTATCGGCAGTTTCGGGCTGTACAGCGGTTACTGGAGCTTTTTTCTTTTCGTCTGTCATGTTATCATGTCCTTTCGTTTTGCTGTTATATTTACATTTTATCACACCATGAAAAACAGTTCAATATGCTGTGGCACAAAACGGACGGAATAAGCGGAAGTTGACATATCTTCTTAAATGAGTATAATATTTGTGGACGAAGAAAGGAAGTTTGATTTGAGCACTGATATAAAAGAAAAAAAGAAATCCGGAACTGTTCTTATGACAGAGGGCTCTATCTGGAAGAAGCTGCTTATATTTTCCGTGCCGCTGATACTGGGAAACCTGTTACAGCAGTTGTACAGCACGGTTGACTCGATAATAGTAGGTAACTGTGTCGGCAAGGAAGCTCTTGCGGCGGTAGGTGCAACAGGATCTATTGTAAACCTGCTGATAGCATTCAGCCAGGGTGCATCGGTCGGTGCAGGAGTTATTATATCGCAGTATATGGGTGCAAAGCGTAAGGACGATGTGAAAAGAGCGGTACATACCTCAATTGCAATAGCGGCAATAATCGGTCTTGTGCTGACAATCGCAGGCGTATTCATGAGCAGGCTGTTCCTCACATGGATGCAGACACCCGAAAATATCCTTGACAGTGCATCGCTTTACTTGCAGATTTACTGCGGCGGTCTGCTGTTCAACGTACTTTACAATATGTGCGCCGGAATATTCAATGCGGCAGGAAACTCAAGACGGCCGCTGTTATATCTCGGTGCGGCATCTGTTGTCAATATAGCACTTGACCTTATACTGATACAGGGATTCGGCATGGGAGTTGAGGGTGCGGCGATAGCAACCGATGCGAGCCAGCTTGTTTCCTGCATTATGGCGATAATCTATATGATAAGGGTAAACACCGATTATAAGCTTTATATCCGTCAGATAAGAGTACATAAGGATATGGCACTCAGGATCATAAAAATCGGTCTGCCGACAGGTATTCAGAACATGGTAATCTCGTTTTCAAACGTACTTGTACAGGCAAGTGTAAACGGCTTCGGATCGGACGCTGTGGCAGGCTTCGGTGCATATCTGAAAGTAGACGGTTTCAACATTCTGCCCGTGCTTAGTATAAGCATGGCGGTGACTACCTTTGTCGGTCAGAACTACGGTGCAAATAAGCCTGAGCGTGTTAAAAAGGGTATGTGGACGGC
>CABUEI010000070.1 GCA_902490585.1 uncultured Oscillospiraceae bacterium | reverse complement strand
GATAACACGGCGCTCACTATGATATGCTATCACGAGGGCAAGATATATGTTAAATCGGTAGCGTTTGTTCCTGCCGAAAAGGTAGAGGAAAAATCGGTAAAGGAGCACGTTAATTATAAGACGCATATTGCAAACGGTGATTGCTTTGCGTGCGGCGATTACATCATAGATTACGGCTTTGTCGAGAATTACATACTGACGCTGAAAGAAAAGTACGGCGTTATAATAGCTCAGCTCGGCTTCGACCGTTGGAATGCGCTCTCCACAGTGCAGAAGCTCGAAAGCGCAGAAGATCCGATAGAGTGCGTAGAGATACGACAGCATTCTAGCGTGCTTCACGCTCCGACAAAGTGGCTCAAAGAACAGATACTCACGGGAAATATAGTGTTTGCAAAGAATGAACTGCTTGAAATTAATTTCAGCAACGCAAGATGTACAGAGGACACAAATTTAAATAAATACGTTAATAAAAAGCGCTCTGCCGGCAAGGTCGATATGGTGGTGTCGCTGATAAATGCTGTGTATCTGCTTCAGCAGGAGATACTCAACGGCGATTGCGGCGTGTTTGTGCAGTATTAGGAGGGTATTATGGAAAGAATAAAGGAATTTTTGCTTGATCATGCAGAATTTATGATAGCAGGGGCTATAGGTGGTCTGCTGTCGGTGGTTATCAGCCTTATAATAATCGGATGAATAGTTGGACGATTATTCCGGTAAGTATACCTGAGTCAAAACCGAGAAAGTAATTGAAAAGTCGTTCTCTTGATGTCAGCTTTTGTTCTGCTTTGTAATTACTCAGATAATACAAGCCGTTCACGGTGATATTCCAGTTATCGCCTGATGAAAAGCCGAACTGACAACCGTCATTAAACGTCGGGCATTCGATATATCCGCTGTTTTCAAGATTTTTCAGCGATATTTCGCTTGCCTTTCCGAACTTGTGGCTCAATGCGGAACTTCTGACAGCAGATTTACGGCTGTGTGATTTTATGTAACGAAGCACTTTTAAATCGGTAATATTCATAATAACAACTCCTTTTTGCTTATCATAGCATAAAGAAAAGAGAAATACAAGCAGAGGTAATAATGACGAAAAGCGAAGTTAAGGACGAAAAGCATTATTTGCAGGGAATATACCGATTACTGGCAGTTATATGCTTGTTCCTTATAATTTCGGTAAGCGTAGGCGTTGCAATGGCAATTTCGGTTTGCTTGTGATAGCACAAAACTAAATAAATTATCCACTCCGAAAGGGGTGGATTTTTTATACCCAAAATTCTGAAAGGAGCGATAAAATGTCCGATTTTATCGAAGTAGATTACTCTAAAATGGATATTAAACAGCTGATAAACCAGCTTGACAAGCTCGACAAGCACGCAGTAAATCAGATTATGCCGGAAGTAATGCAAGCGGTCGGTAATGAACTGATGGACGAGGAAAAACGCATAATAAACGGGAAATATCCGCAGTTTTCCGATAAGCTAAGCATTATGACCGAGCATACAGGCAAACTGTGGAGAGTAAAAGCCGGATACAGTACCGAAGTGATAAAAAGCAATATCGAGGTGCTTATCACGGAGTTCGGTAGACCGGGCAAGAAAACTCGCAAGAAGGGCGGCAAAGACAGCAAAGGCAGAACGATAGGCGTTGTACAGCCTTATCCGCACATCAGAGCGGCGTTGATAAATAAAAAAGAGCAGGTGCTAAAGCTTGCCGAAAAAATGTTACTGGAAAGGATTGAACGAGAATGGCAAAAGAATTGACTGCGAATTTTAGTGCAAACTCAAGCGGGTTTTCTGCCGCCGTACAGAAGCTGAAAACCGACCTCACAAACCTTAACAAATCCCTTGACGAAAACAAAAAAGCTATATCCGAGACCAACAAAAAGACGAGGGAATACGAGAAGGAGCTTGAACTGCTGAAAAAAGCCGAAAAGGAAAACGGCGAGGCAACAAAAGAGCAGAAGCAGAGAATGGGCGAGCTTGAGACGGCAATCGCACAGACGAGAGTAAAAGCCGCAGAGCTGAAAACCGAACAGGCAGAGCTGAAAGCAAACATAAAAAGCACCACAAGACAGCTTGAGGAGCAGACTGTAAGTGCAAATCAGAGCGGAAAATCACTTGACACCGTTAAAAGCTCCGCTAAGGACTTGGGCAAAACGCTCGGCACTACTGCCGCAGGATTTTCGGCACTTGTGGGTGCTATATATTCCCTAACGCACTCTGCGGCATCTTCGGCGGACAGCATAAACACGCTATCCAAGCAGTATGGCTTGTCAACAGAAGAAATACAGAAGTTTAAATATGCGACTGATCTCATAGATGTATCCCTTGAGACCTATGTTGCGTCTATAGCCCGTAATATACGCAGTATGACAGCGTATCAGAACGGGACTGAAGCTACTGTACAGGCATACGATACACTCGGAGTAGCTGTTACAGACGCCAATGGTAAGCTCAGAGACAGCCAGACGGTATATAACGAAGTTATCTCCGCTCTTGGAAAAGTCGAGGACGAGACCGAGCGTGACAGCATAGCAATGACTATACTGGGCAGGAACGCTCAGCAGCTGAATCCTCTGATACTCGGTGGTGCTGATGCGCTTGTCGAGCTTGGCGAACAGGCTGAGAATCTCGGACTGATATTGCCACAGGAAAGTCTTGATAATCTTAACGCTTTTAACGATAAAGTTGATACGCTTAAGGCAAATATGAACGGCTTGCAGATGGTAGTCGGCGAAAGCTTTGCGAACAGCTTTGACAGCTTTTTCGAGGCAGGCGATGATTTACTTGAGTTTATACAGCAGCTGAAGGCTGACGGTACGCTTGATGAGATGGCAAAAGGGCTGTCGGATACGCTGGCTACACTTGTAAATATGCTGAAAACGGCGATTGATATAGGCTGGAAGTTCCGAAACGCTATTGCGGCAGGCGTAGTATCATTAATTACTTTCAAAACGGCAATAAACATAGGCAATATTATCAGCGGTACCGTTACAGCGATAAAAAGCTTCAAAACCGCTACCGACGCTGCTACAGTATCTCAGCAAATATTTAACGCAACAGGTGCGGCGAATCCTTATGTGCTTATTGCAACTTTAGCGGCTACTGCTGTTGCGGGAATAGCGACTTTTATTGCCACATCAAATAATGCTACACAGTCCGTTGAAGAATTGACACAGGCGGCTTCAGAATTATCCGGCGAAGCACAGAAATCGTCTGATAAAGCTAAAACGCTTGAAGAAGTTATGTCGAAGTATGAGGACGCTTCTACTAAAGTTCAGTCCGCCGCCGAGAAAACACAGACGCTGAAAGACCTGCAGGAGCAGCTTAACAGCGCATACGGCAATACTAAGGACGCTATAGATCTTGTGAACGGCAGTTATGAAGAAAATATAAAGAAACTACAGGCGGCAACAGAAGCAGAGCGGGAGAACGCAAGAATCAAGGCGCGGGCGGCTTTAATTAAAAGCGACGAAGCACAACGCAATATCGGTTCAGAAGAGTTTACGGTTTACACAAACCCTGATACATACGATACTGATTACAGCAAATGGGTAAAGTATGAATCGGCAATTGGAAACCCTGAAATATCAAGAATACAGAAAAACGACATAACTTTTTTAGGGAATCCTATTTACGGGCATGAAGACAAAAATAAATTTTCTCTCTTTATAGGCGGTGAAACCTATAAAGAAAGAGCTGAAAATATTAAGAAGATCTTATCGTTGATGGAAGCTGATGGCGATTATGGCTCTTTGTACACTACTTTGACTGATAAGATGTCGGAATATGATGAACTTGCTAAACAAGTTGCGGCAAACGAAGCTCTCCTCGCCGCCGCAACGGAAACCACAACAACAAAAACCAAAGAAAACACCGATGAAAAAAATAACAACATAAAAACCACCGAAGAGCTCGCCGACAGCACAGCGGACCTTATAAAAAATCTTGACGAGCTGGCTTCCGCCTACGCAGAGCAGGGGAAGAACGGCAATATATCCTATGACACTATGCTGAAGCTGATAGACGCAGGGTATACGCAGTGCATAAGCCTGGACAACGAAACAGGCAAAATAAAGCTGAACACAGAAGCGTACAAGGAGCTTGCAAAGGCAAAGCTTGCCGCTCAGATAGCGGAATATGATACTCAAGCGGTCGAATATGACCAAAGAATAGTGGAAGCAACAAAAAACGGAAACTATTCTGAAGTTGCTTTGATTTTACAAGAAAAAAACAGCAGTATAGGCTTAAAGCGCAACGCCCTGCAGTCTATGTATGATAACTTCGATACCTATATGGAAGCAGGGAGCTTCAGCGGTTCGGGCAGTTCTTCATCGTCAAGCAGTTCCGATAACGAGTTTAAGAAAGCTTCGGAAGCATACAAGACCGAAGCTGATAAAAAAATTGCCCTCATAAAGCGTGAGCTTGAAGCAAAGAAAGAGCTCCGTGACGCTACTATAAAAGCGATTGACGATGAAATCGAAGCCCGCAAGCGTCTGAATGAGGACAATGACCTTGAAAAGCAGATAAACGAAGTTAAAGCACAGCTGAAATATGGACAGCTTGACGAATTCTCACGTGAGCAGATGGAGAAAAAACTGCAGGGATTGTACGATGATAAGGCGGAAAAAGAGTGGCAGAGAAACGCACAGGCTCGTAAGGATGCTGCAAACGCAAAGTATGAAAGCGAACAGAAAAATTACAACAATCAGATAAACTCAATCAACGAAAGCCTGAAAACCGTACAGCAGATAATGTCGGCTATGGCTGACGGCTCGAAAACCGTTGAAAGCATTGTCAATAACGACAACACACGAAATAACACAGCAAACGTTAACCTTATCGGTACGGCTCTTACAATGGCACAGATAACAAAGGCAGTCAAGGACGCGCTGATGGACGATATTGTAATCAGATAAGGAGGAAAGTATGGAGAGAATCACATTTTCAACTGTTCTCGGCACAACGGTGACGATAAACGATGTTAATACGTCTTCTGATGCTGACGGATATATACCGCTTCACCTGCTGAGCTTTGAGGGTAATGCGCTCGGATATAAGCACGACAGCTCCGAGCGCATAGGCTTTGACGGCGCGGGATTTTACGGCGCAAAAGCAAATATACGTACTATCACCGCAGAAATCGCCCTACTTCCCCGTGATGGAAAGCTTGCTACGATGTATGACCTTCGCAGTAAGCTCCTGCGGTACTTTCCCGCCGGTGTTGAAGGTACGCTGAAATACACGAACAGCGCCGGCAAGACATATCAGATTGAGGGCGTTGTCAGTGAGCTTCCTGCGGTAGAACGGCAGGCAGGTGTGCTGTGCACATCAAAAATAACGATTTTGTCATACGTTCCGTTCTGGCGTGTAAAAGCGGCAGATGTGGAATTGTCGGCAGCTGCGGGAAAAACGCAGTCGGTAAATTTCACAGCGCAGACGGAGGATAAAGTGCCGGCTATGCTTAGCATAACAGCAACAGCTGCTATGACGGGTAACGATACGCATTCGGCAATAATTACGCTTTCAGGGCGTGAAATGCCTGTGTCGTACAACAGCATGAGCGTCTACGGCAAAGAGCCACAGGGGACATACAAAAGCGCCACAGGAGAGCTTCAGCTGACAAAATACCTGAGCACAAGTGATGTGATAAACATCGACTGGGGACTTCTCGGCAAGGTATATATACCGTATTCACAGCGTTCCGGTATCGACCTGATAAAGTCAACATCGCAGTATATTTATCCCGGCAATAACACTTTATCGGTAAAGAATATTGCAACAGCAGGCACGATAAAAGCGAAGCTGGTGCGTTTTGATTATGTAAGGAGTATCTGATGATAGTTAGAGTATACGATTTTTTATCGGCAGAGAAGCCAAAGTTTTCGCAGAATCTTGTTGGCATCGTATCCGATGTTGAAAGCTTCAAGTATACACGCAGAGCATATGACATCGGCAGTTTCGAGATGACAATACCTACACACGCAGATGAAGCCGGATGTATACAGCCGGACCGTATGCTGATAGTCGGAGAAAAGCTTAGCCAGACATATATAGCGAGCGATCCGACAAAGCGTATAGTAAGAGGAACGTTTCTTTATGTTACAGACATTGAGAAGAAGGATGATAAGATAACTGTCACCGGATATGATCTGAAGTATCTGTTTGCACTTCGTGTCACACTTTTTCCAAAAGAAGAGCAGGACAAGGGAACATACGGCTATTATGTCACAAGCGGCACGACATTTTCGTGTATCTCGGACATTATAAATTACAATATCGTAAACGCTACAGACAGTGACAGACAGATATACGGTATGTTTGGTATAACGATGCCTGTAAATCAGATCAACGCAGACCCGCCGCTTACAGGCATACAGGATGACCGCTACATGACACGTCTTGAGCCTGTCAGCACGGCGATTTTTAATTTGCTTAAAAACTGCAAGACGCATTTTTACGATATGCGGCTAATCATAGATGACAATGCGGAGGACGGTGACAGCTACAATCCGCATATGGAATCGAGCGAGGATAAGCCTGTTATCATCATAGACGAGAGCAGATACAACATCAAGAGTTACACACGTAAGGACGGAACATCGGCATACAAGAACGCTATATATGCCGTAGTCGGTAGCGGTGATGATGTCACGGTAAAGTGCGTGAAGCGTCCTGATGATACCGCAAGCGGAGTAAAGCGTAAAGAGGTTGTGCTTGATGTCGATACCGACAGTGTAGCCGAGATAGACAGATACGCACTTAAAGCGGCAGAAGAATATGTAATATCCGATGATTTTGAGATAGAACCGCTGTTTATGGATGATGAAACCGAACCTGAGCTTGCACAGAAGGTATCTATCCGCATTGACGGAGTGGAGTACGAAACGGTCATAACTGAAATTACAGACGAATACTCCGACGGCAAGCACACACAGAGCTATGTCTGCGGCGAAAAAAAGCTGAAGGTGCTTAATGTGCTGAACAAGGCAACGGCAGGAAATACGCAGAAAATCATAAACAACAAAATTACTACCGGTAATGCCGGCGGTGTCGGCGAATTTTCAAATGCAGATAAAAACTGCGAAGTTTTCAACGACTATGAAAACAATGTGGCAGGAGCGTACTATTCGCACGCTGAGGGATATAAAACCACGGCAAACGCACCGTACAGTCATGCGGAAGGCAGGGAAACGGTTGCTTACAATATGCACTCTCATGCAGAGGGGTACAAGACGGTGGCAG
>CABUEI010000069.1 GCA_902490585.1 uncultured Oscillospiraceae bacterium | reverse complement strand
TAATCCTGCACCCTGATGCACAACGTGATAAATCTCTTCCGACAGCAACTTTTACCCTAAAGGTTTCACCATCCTCCGAAGTAAGAATTATCTCTGCCATACCGTCAGATACAGCGGTCACCTGTCCGCCTTTTGTGACTGTTACAATATCTGTATCGACGCTAGCAAATGTAACCGCAGGAACTTTATTCCTGCACTCCCAGACAATCTGCGAAGTTTCACCCTTATTCATTGTAATCACGTTCTGCGCTTTGAGGTGACGGCATATAGGAATGAACTCTGCCGCCTCGGATAATTCTCCGGATACCTCTTTACCGTCACGGTAACAGAACGCTTTGACTCTTACGAGATACTTTCTGCCGTTGCGAAAGCCCATTATAAGCTTGGATAGATTCTGCGCATAACGTGTTTTAATACACTTTTGGGGTTCATCGGCATTATAGAACTGTAAAATGTAACCGTCTGCGCCGTCTACAGCCTGCCAGTCGGAACGTACCGAACCGTCATAAGCGGTTGCAAACAGATTCTGCGGAGCTTTCAGCATAGTAGTACCTCCGGTAATTACTTGTTTACTACGGGTTTTCTTATTATAGAATGGGGTGGGAACTGAACGGGATAGTCAAAGTACATTTTTTCAGTTGCACGGTTTGCTATTTCGGTCTGCTCGCCCTTTGAATTGATAAGATAAGGAATGTCAAGCTTTACGGGCTTCTTACCCGGTGACAGCACTTCAAGGTCATCATGTACTGTGAAATAGTTTCTCTGAGTTATATTTACCCTGCCGTTTTCACAGCTGTCAACCACACCGACAAAGTCACACTCACGGATATAGCCGCTGTTCTCATAATACTGATTAGCGTCTTCTTTATTGAAATAGAAACCTGTGCAGTACTGTCTGTGACTTACCTTATATACTTCGTCTATTGCCCACTGCGGAACAGGCTCATTATTTTTAACTGCGTCAAGTGCCGCTCTGTAGGCGTTTGTAACTGTTGCGGTATAATATGCGGATTTTGCTCTGCCTTCTATTTTGAAGCTTGTAACGCCTGCGTCTTTCAGTTCCTTTAGGTGTTCAATCATGCACATATCTTTTGCATTAAGGATATATGAACCGCCCTCGCCCTCGGACAGTTCGTAATAGTCGCCCGGACGCTTTTCTTCGACAAGGTGATATTTCCAACGGCAAGGCTGGGCGCACTCACCCTTGTTTGCATTTCTTCCCGTCATAAAGCTTGAAAGCAGACATCTGCCCGAAAAAGATACACACATTGCTCCGTGAACAAATACTTCTATATCCATATCCTCAGGTATATTGTCCCTGATACGCTTGATGTTTTCAATATCGACCTCACGGGCAAGTACTACTCTTTTTGCTCCCATTTTATAAAGCTCATTTGCTGTAACATAGTTTACAACGCCAGCCTGTGTTGAAACATGAATTTCAAGATCAGGCACAGTATGTTTAATCAGTGCAATACATCCGATATCACTTACAATTGCGGCGTCAATTCCGCAGTCGTATGCGGTTTTGATAAACTCGGGAAGCAGTTCTATTTCATCGTTTGACGGAACAGTGTTGCAGGTAAGGTGAACTCTCGCACCTCTTGCATGAGCATATTCAACACCTTTTCTCAGTGTTTCGGGATCGAATTTTGCTGAACCAGCTCTCATACCAAACATGGTACTTCCGAGATATACAGCGTCACAGCCGTAATCAACAGCGGACATAAGGCATTCCAAATCGCCGGCAGGCGACAGTAATTCTAACATAATATTAACCTTTCATTTATCGTTTATTTTGGTTCTCATTACAACATTCCGCCGCAGAAAGCTCTGCGGCGGAATATATTCATAAGATTTTAATCAGCAATTGCATGGTAAAGACCGCACTTGCGGAGATTTTCCTCATGCTCTGAGATAGTTTCTGCAAAGTACATTTCCGTCGTTTCGGGGTCTGCACAGAAATAATAATAGTTCGTTTCGGGTGCGTAAAGCACAGCCTTTATAGCGTCAAGACCGGGGTTACAGATAGGTCCGACGGGTATTCCTACGCAGGTATAGGTGTTATAAGCGTCGAACATCTTCTGGTTGAACTCTGCGGTGGAAAGATGAGGCTTGATATGCTCATCAACATAATGTACCGTAACGTCCGATTCAAGATGCGGGAACGACTCTTCATCAGCCATACGGTTGAAGAATACCGATGCGACATTGCCCATGTTTGCGGTTGTATCAGCCTCACGCTGAGCAATTGACGCAAGCGTTATCGTTTCGTCAAGGGTAAGACCGAGCTCTGTCATACGGTTGTAGTAACGTGCCGTGAGCTTATTGTTGAAGTTCTGATAAATGATGTCAAGAGCGTCTGCGGCATACTCGCTTGTATCAAGCTCCTTGTTGTCCTCAAGTGCGGGGATAATGTAGAACTCGTATGTATCAGGGAAAATGTAGCCCTCCATCTGATAATACTTGAGCTTTTCATTTTCAAGTCGCTTCTGGAACTTGTAGGTGTCACCGAGCGTTTTGCACTGTTCCATAAAGTCTTCCGCACGGCATACAAGATTATCTTCCATCATCTGAGCAATCTCATCTACAGTCATACCCTCGGTTATCTGTATTGTAACCGTCTGATTTTCTGTTGAAACAGTCTGTAAAGCGGAAATAAGAGCACTGTAAGACATCGTGGTATCAACGGTGAATGTACCTTTGATAAAGTTATCCCCCTTGCCGAACATCTTTGTATACAGCTTAAATACATCGGGCATATTGATAATACCAAGGTTAGCAAGATCCTGTGCTATTTCATCGGTTGTAGAATCTTCGTTGATATGTATTTCAGCCTGGCAATAGGTCTTGCCGATACCGGTAAAGTCAAGTGCTGACTTTACGATATAAGTAGCCAAAAATGCGGAAATCGAAATAATGAATATTGAAAGCAGAACACCTGCGAGAATATGCGAAAGGGTTCTCCTGTGGCGGTTCTTTGCTTTGATTTTCTTATTACGCTCTTTTTTCTTTGCGAGGTATTCACGGTATTCCTCTTCGGTTACCTCATCTTCCTCATCATCAGGAAGCGTATTTTCCTCACTCTTATCTGAAGTATCGGGATTACTGTCGTAAGAAGGTTCATCGTGATTTACTTCACCGGTATGAAAATCTTTAAGCGAATCCATCATGATTGTACGCTCTTCGGTACTTCCCGTATTTTCATCTTTATGAGCCAGATCCATAGGATTATTCTCCATGTTTCTATCCTTTCCGTTTATCTGTAATGACAGTATCAACACATCTGTCGTATTCATCGACAGGTATTTCTTCTGTCAGAAATTCATCATAACACACTCCGACAGTATAGCCTTTGTACCGGCTTATAAATCTGTCGTAATATCCTTTACCGTAGCCCAGTCTGTAACCTTTTGCATTAAAGCATAATGCAGGAACTATCAGAACGCTGTTCTCTGCGTCTTCAGCTTTGATTATTTCACAGTACTGTTTTGGTTCATCAATTCCATACATACCTTTTTCAAGGTCGTCAAATGTATGTATAATACAAAACTGCATATTACTGCCGTCGATACATCTCGGTACGGCAACAGTCTTTTCTGTTTCAAAGCACTTTGCTATAAACTCTCGTGTGCCCACTTCACCATTTGCCGAAACAAACGGTAAAACAAGATCTGCCGACTGCACTTTTTCAAGGTTTAACAGTTTTTCGGTTATCACAGCGTTTTTAACTGCTGTTTCACTTTCACAAAGCTGTTTTCTCTTTTCGAGAATTGTTTTCCGAAGCAGTTTCTTCTGCTCGTTTACCCTTATTTGCACTGTAAAGCCTTAGCTATCTTCTCAGCCTTTTCTTCACCGCAAAGTAACGCACCGAGTGCAAGACCGAAATCTATAGCCGCACCTGCGCCCTTTGCGGTAACTATGTTATCATCAATATTTACAAGGTCGCCCGTGAACATTGCACCCTCAAGGAATTGTTCAAAGCCGGGGAAGCAAGTTGCCTTTTTGCCTTTCAGAAGTCCCAGCTTTCCGATTATAGACGGAGCGGCACAGATAGCACCTATCGCTTTCTTATTATCGGCACAGAATTTTATAGCCGCCTGTACAACGGGACTTTTCTCAAGGTTGAGCGTTCCGGGCATACCGCCGGGGAGCACTATCATCTCAACCTTATCAGTCATGATTACATCATTATCTGTAATGTCAGCTGTAACGGTAATTCCGTGTGCACCTTTAACCTTGCCGCCGCCAACTCCTACGGTAACGACTTCCTTACCGAATCTCTTTAAAATATCAATCGGGGCGATTGCCTCGGTTTCTTCAAATCCGTCTGCTAAAAATGCGTATATCATCTTGTTATCCTTTCTCAGCGTTATACACTGCGCTGAACTTCTCTACCATAAAACACGGGTGGTATGACCTCTTCGCCTTGCGGAGATTTTCTTCGCCCATATCCTCTTCCCTGTTTATATATTTAAGTTCTTTACAGAACCTGTTTGCCATCATATAGTTTATCATCGGATAAGTTCCGTCATAGTCGGTGAACGCTTTTTCAACATGAGTTACAAACGTATCACTGCTCTGTTGTTCGCCATAAGAAAATGCCTGAACCTTACCCTCGACTCTTAAAATCCCGCCTACAAGACCCAGCTCAAAGAAATGCTCAAGTCCCATACCGACTGCACACATTTCCTCGGATTTTTCCTCATTTTCATCACAATCGTTACGTTTGCACCATTCAAGGCTCATCTGCTTACATTCGTCAATATTTTCGGGGGTTATATCCTCAAAGCTCCAGTCAAGCAACTTGAAACGGTTGATATAATTACGCTTTGAATGAAGTTTCTTACCGCTGAGCGTTGCGAGCGACTGCGACTCATAAACATAGTCGTATAAATCCTCGGTTGTATCAAATTTGAACATACCGGGATAACGCTCTTCAAGCATAAGCTTATCTTTAATATCCATACTACAGAATTTGAACGGTATACTTACGCTGTCACAGTAGTTTTTGAGCTCGGACAGCAGTGCATCAGTATCACCTTTGCCTGCCGGGAACACAAACTCATTTCCGTGTTTTGATACATAAAAATCCTGAAAACGACCTACCGTAATGCCGTAAATATTACTCCATACATAGTTATTGGTGAAGTTGTACTCACAGCCTCTGTAATCGGATAGCTTTAACAGCGGATCTATCCACTGCTTATCGCTGAGTTCTATTTTCTTTAATTCCAACACTTTATATTACCTTACTTTTGTCTGTTATCCGTAAATCAGTTCCGACAATTCTTTATTTATCTTTTCGGGGCTGTACGGATTTTCACCGTCGGAACACGGCAGTATATACCAGCCTTTCTTTTCGGCTGTATATAGTGCCGCCTCACGACAGGATCTTAAAAACGATATATTTCTTTCGTGTATATCTTTCTGTGTTTCATCTCCGCCGTAACGTGCGCTGAGAAGTTTCTGCGATACCTCTATCGGCATATCAAGGAATATTATCTTTTCGGGACGTGGGATCGCGAATTTATCGTACTCGTAGTCCTCAAGCCACTCAAGGTACTCGTCCCATTCGGACTTTTCCAGCTTTGCCATCTGATATATCGCATTTGAGGAGGTGTATCTTGCGGCTATTATGGTCTTGCCCGCTTTATAATCCTTTTCCCAGTCGGTCTTGTAGCTGATATAACGGTCTATCGCATAGAAACTGCCGGCCGTATATGCGCCCGTTCTGCCGTTTTCCTCGCAGAATTTACCGCTGAGATAGTCCTTGATTATCTCACCGCTTGCACTGTTGTAATTCGGAAAGCTGATGAAACGAATATCGCCGGAGACTTTTGCTTTCAGCATTTCAAGCTGTGTGCTTTTACCGCAACCGTCAAGTCCTTCTATAACAAACAATTTTCCGCATATTCCGTTATTGCCGCTCATACAAACACTCTCTCATCATATAGTATAGTTTTATTTTATCACAAAATCCGTGTCAAGTCAACTTAAAATAAACGCACAAAGCCATTTACGACTTTGTGCGTTAACTTATCGGCAAATATCAACACATTGAGCGTTCTACCGTAATTACTGCGTTGAGCCTGTTATCCTTTTCCGAAACAGCGTTCTTTACCATAGAAGAAAGCTCCCCGTCATTGTATCTGAAACCGAACGGAGTTACAAGATCAAATATGACGTTTATTCTCGAAACACCATCTGTTATACGGAAATCATGGATTGTAAGGCTGTTGTCAATGCCCTTGATTATATCAAGAACGGTTTTCTTTATCTCATCAACCTTTTCATCATTCACAACAACAGGATCCATGTGAATGGTGACACTGCACCTGTACTTTTCTCTCAGATCGTCTTCGATAAGGTCGATAAGCTCGTGAGCGTTCATAATATTCATTGTGCAACTGACTTCTGCGTGTAGCGATATCACCATTTTGCCTACGCCGTAATCATGTACCATAAGGTCGTGCACACCGACTATTCCCGGATAGCTCATTACAGTGTTCTCTATCTCGTCTACAAGTTCTTTTTTAGGTTTTGTGCCAAGGAGCGGAGTAAGGCTCTCCCTGAATGTGTTGAAACCTGTGTAAAGGATAAAGAGTGCAACAACGATACCTGCATAAGCGTCAAGATCAAATCCGGTGAACAGCTGTATAAACATACAGATAATTACCACTGATGTTGAAATACAGTCCGAAAGCGAGTCTGCGGCGGCTGCTTTCATCGTGTTGCTGTCTATTCTCTTGCCGAGCTTTGTGTTGAACAGTGCCATCCACAGCTTTACGAGCAGTGATGCACCGAGAACACAAACGGCCATAATACTGAACTCGGACTTTTCGGGTGAAAATATCTTTTCGACCGAGCTTTTACCGAGCTCAAAGCCCATCATCATAATGATAAATGAGATTATTATACCCGAAACGTACTCCATTCTGCCGTGACCGTAGGGGTGTTCGCTGTCTGCAGGCATTCCTGCCATTTTAAAACCGACAAATGTCATTATTGATGAACCTGCATCGGACAAGTTGTTGAATGCGTCGGCGATTACGGCAATACCGCCGGATAATATACCTGCAATCAGCTTTCCGAGGAACAAAAGTATGTTAAGTACGATACCGGTAAATGCTCCGAGATAACCGTAGCGTTTGCGGACAACAGGATCGGATGTATTTTTACTGTCCTTTACGAACAGCTTTATAAGCAGATTAGTCATGACTATTCCTCCATATTACACGAATACGGAGCAACATAATGCGTTGCTCCGTATCGGATATTTAAGTTTTATCC
>CABUEI010000068.1 GCA_902490585.1 uncultured Oscillospiraceae bacterium | reverse complement strand
AGGAAATTCTTTTAATATTATTTCTAGTCCCCCACACTCATCCGACTCAAAATGGTATTTTGACGCAGTGATCGAGGCACAGTTAAATATCAGTGGCGCAAATATTGTGGAACCCATGCTGACCACGGATATACTGGAAAAACTTCAGGAATATTTTGAACTGGAAAAATCAGAAGGGTCGTTTTCGGATCTTGGACTGATCTTTCAGACGACCGTACTTGGATTTAAAATTGCGGAAGTGGAGCGCAGACGTGCATTGATCGAACTGTCAAAACGTTATCATGTCAATGTGTACAGTAACAGTGATGTAAGTGATATGCTGCGGATTCAGTACTGTGGTTCGGTTGATTACTGGAGTGAGCTGCCACAGGTTTTTCATATGTCAAAGATCAACCTGAATTTCACAATTCCAAATATTAAAAGCGGTATTCCGCTCCGCGTATGGGATGTCCTTGGGGCAGGCGGTTTTCTGATGACAAATTATCAGGCGGAAATACCATATTATTTTAAAGAGGGGGAAGACCTGGTATGCTTTGACGGAATCAATGATCTTTGTGAAAAAGCAGAATATTATCTGGCACATGAGGAAGAACGTCTGGCAATCGCAGAAAATGGTTATCGAAAAGTAAGGGATAAATCACTGTTAAGAGCCTTTTCCATACGGTCAACTGTTATAACCATAGCTGTGATATTTACATCAGCCGCACCCTTGAGCTTCGGAAGAACTTCTCTGAGCGCCTTACCTGAGGTCATTACATCTTCGATTATTACAACCTTATCGCCGTCAGCAAGCTGTTTACCTACAAACATACCGCCTTCGCCGTGATCCTTGACTTCTTTTCTGTCAAAGCAGTAACTTGCATCTACACCGAACTTATTGAACAGTGCCACACAAGCACTTACCGAAAGGGGAATGCCCTTGTAGGCGGGTCCGAACAGTACATCGGCTTCAATGCCATTGTCGTGGATGCACTCTGCATAGAACTCACCGAGCTTTGCAAGCTGTGCACCGGTCTTGTAGTTGCCTGTGTTTATGAAGTAAGGAGCTTTTCTGCCACTCTTGAGTGTGAACTCGCCGAATGTAAGAACTCCGCTATCAACCATGAATTTAATAAAACTCTCTTTATACGTCATACTGTTCTCCTTCTTGGCAGTTACTCCAAAACTTAACGCTATATATTATAGCATATCAATTTTGCCTTGTCAAGCCTTTCCGGTAAAATCATCAAAAGTGAGTTTTTTAAGCTCGTCGCATACTATATCGGAAATTCTGGCAAACGCTATGCGATAATTGCAGGGAAGACCGTTTTCGGCACGATTGCAGTTATAATGTCCGTCAAGGCAACGGCTGAACATATATGTACCCTCTACCGCTTCTACCACGTCATACAGCGATAATTCAGACGGCGACCTGCCAAGCTCATATCCGCCCTTAGTGCCTTTGTACGAGTTTACTATACCGGCATTTCCCAGCTTTCGAAGAATCTTCATAGCAAATGTCTGCGGCACATAGGTCTTTTCGGAAATCGCTTTTGCATCGAATCTGCCGTCATTCTTTACCATAAAATCAACTATCCTGATAGCATAGTCGGTTTCCAGAGTAATGTGCATTTCTTACTCCTTATCAGTCCAGAAAATCCTTCAGCTTCTTGCTTCTTGAAGGGTGTCTCAGCTTTCTTAAAGCCTTTGCTTCTATCTGTCTGATACGCTCTCTTGTAACGTCAAATTCTTTGCCTACTTCTTCAAGAGTTCTCGGTCTGCCGTCTTCAAGACCGAATCTCAGACGCAGTACTTTTTCCTCACGGGGAGTAAGTGTACCGAGGATCTCACTGAGCTGTTCCTTGAGAAGAGTTCTTGATGCCGCTTCTGCCGGTGCCGGAGCGTCTTCATCAGGAATGAAATCACCTAAGTGACTGTCTTCTTCTTCGCCGATAGGTGTTTCAAGTGAAACAGGATCCTGTGATATTCTGAGTATTTCTCTTACTCTGTCGACTGTAATACCGAGTCTGTCTGCTATCTCCTGAGGTGTAGGTTCATGACCGTTTTCGTGCAGGAGCTGGCTTGAAACTTTCTTTACCTTTGTGATTGTTTCAACCATGTGAACAGGAATTCTTATCGTTCTTGCCTGGTCTGCGATAGAACGTGTGATTGCCTGTCTTATCCACCATGTAGCATAGGTTGAGAACTTGTATCCCTTGGTATAGTCGAATTTCTCAACAGCCTTGATAAGACCGAGGTTACCTTCCTGAATAAGATCAAGGAACTGCATACCTCTGCCGACATATCTCTTTGCTATACTTACAACAAGTCGTAAGTTAGCTTCGCTAAGACGTTTTCTTGCATATTTATCGCCCTGCGCCATACGGGTTGCAAGCTCAATCTCTTCTTCAGCGGAAAGTAACGGTACACGACCTATTTCTTTAAGGTATATTTTTACAGGGTCATCAATAGCTATTCCTTCTGAAGAAAGAGAGGATTCAAAGTCGTCACTGTCCGTAAAGTCAAGTGCACTGTCGAGATCCTCGTCAGCAGAGAAGTCGTCAACTATTTCAATATTGCTGTTTTCAAAATCATCATAGAGCTTGTTGATTTCATCAGCGTCAAAATTAAGTTCTTCAAGTGCATCAGTTATCTCTTTTGTTGTGAGTTTACCGTTCTGCTTACCGTGATTAATGAGTTCGTTTATTTTGCTGTCTGCCATATTTATCGTTCCTTTCAAAACCTTTCGGTTATGATTTATTGTTTTTAATTTTGTCTGCAAACTGTCTGAGTTCATCTTCTGACATATCTGCAACATCTTTCGCTTTCTTTTTATCTCTGTATTTTATCAACACGTTAATATAATCATTCAGTCTGTCATAACTGTATGGTAAATTATTGTTATCGTGTATCAGCTTGTATATTGATGCCACTTCTTCCGCAGAATATCTGTCAGCAAGCATAGAAACATCATTTGAAAGTCCGCATGAAATCATCGCAGTTAGGTCGATGAACAGACGTTTATTGAAGTCTGTGACGAAATCATCGGAGTTTATTTTATCGGTTATCTTTTTAAGAAAATCGGGCGAGTGAAGTAAAAATGCTATAATACCACGTTCCGCCTGAGTTTCCACCGGATAACGTGACGCTTCGGGATTGATTTTATCTCTGGTTGCAGTGCCGTTTATTATCGCACGTCGGCGGTCATTTTCCCGTGTTTTGTTCCGTCTGCGGATAATCTGATTTACAGCAACGTCAACATTCGCACGGTTTACATCGCATTCCTGTGCTATAGTGGAAATGTACACCGCACGGTCGATAGAACTGTTTATATTTGCTATAAAATCGACTGCTTTTTTGAGATACTCTGATTTGCCTTCCGGAGTAGAAAGATCAATTTTTGAACGGATTTTTTTCAGTTCGTAATCCATTCCGGACTGACTGCCGTCAATCAGTAGCTGAAAAGCCTCTTTCCCGTATTTCTTTATATACTCGTCGGGGTCTTTTGCGCCTTGCATTGTAAGCACATTTGCGACAACTCCGACCTTGTCAAGTATATTCATGGCTCTGGCTGTTGCTTTCTGACCGGCGTCATCGCTGTCGTATGCAAGGATTACTTTCTTGAAACCGAGATTTGCAATGTTTCTTGCATGTGAATCAGTCATAGCCGTACCGCAGGTTGCGACCGCATTTTTGAAGCCTGCCTGATACATAGAAATAACGTCAAGGTTGCCCTCGCACATTATAAGTGTTGTTTTTCCTGCGTTCTTTGCGTGGTTCAGACTGTAAAGGAATGTACTTTTATTATATACTGTTGTAGCCTTTGTATTAAGGTACTTCCTGTTATCATCGCCGCCTATAATTCGCCCTGAAAATCCGACAATATTACCTCTTACATCAATAAACGGAAACATTACTCTGTACTTGAAAAAGTCAAAATAATTTCCGCTTTTTGACGATTTTGAAAGAAGTGACGCTTCTTCCATTTCGGCATCTCCGTACCCTAGCGAGTGCATATAATTTTTCAGAGAATCCCATGTATCCGGAGCATAACCCAGTCCGTAAGTCTTTATTGTGTGGTCTGTAAGACCTCTGCCATACAGATAATCAAGACCCTCTTTACCGGCAGGTGAATACAGATATCTGTGAAAAAATCTTCCTGCTTCACGGTTCATTTCGTAAGTTCTTGTACGCTTTTTTGCACCGTCGTCGCCGTCATCGTCCGGCATAGGTATTCCTGCACGCTGAGCCAAGAACTTTACGCTTTCTATGTAGTCAAGATGTTCGTAAAGCCGTATGAAGTTTATTACATCGCCTGCCGCACCGCAACCGAAACAGTAAAAACTCTGTGTAGCGGTATATATGTGACAGGACGGTGTTTTTTCCGAGTGGAAAGGACAGTTACAGACATAGTCGGTACCCGTCTTCTTTAATGGTACATACGATGAGATCACATCATAAATATCATTACTTTCTTTGACATTTAAAAGAAAGTCTTCCGATAAACGCATCGTTTTTCCTTTCTTTATTAATTAATATGACCAGCTTTTCGGAATACACAGTTCCTTGAAGTAATCCACTGCAAAGTCGTCTGTCATTCCGCTGATAAAGTCACATACAGCACGCTCAAGCCCGTATTCTTTCGCAAAGCCGATATAGAGCTCTGGAAGTTTTTCGGGAAATTTGATGAAATACTTATACAGATATTCAACTATGTGACAAGCTTTACCTTTTTCCGCATTTGTGCTGGGTGCAAAATACACATAGTCAAACATGAATTTTCTCAGCTCGTCATGCGCCTGTTTTGTTACATCGTCATACTGTATAAGGTCTGTGCTGTTTGCGATTATAGATTTAATCAGAGTCGTTATTCTTTCGCTTTTTGTTTTGCCGAGTACCTCGATCGGTCCTTTCGGCAGATCCTCCTGACGCAGAACGCCGCCACGGATCGCATCCTCAATATCGTGATTTATGTATGCGATTTTGTCACTGAACTTTACGACCTGACCCTCAAGCGTTTTAGCTGTAGCATTTGTATGGCAGAGAATACCGTCAATTACTTCAGCTGTAAGGTTCAGTCCTTTACCGTTCTTTTCAATCACTTCCACCACACGCTTGCTCTGTTCGTAATGTTTGAAATGACCGGGTACAAGCTGATCGAGCGTTCTCTCACCGTCGTGACCGAACGGAGTATGACCGAGGTCGTGACCCAGAGCTATCGCTTCGGTAAGATCCTCGTTGAGCCTTAATGCTCTTGCTACAGTTCTCGCAATCTGTGATACTTCAAGCGTATGCGTAAGCCTTGTCCTGTAGTGGTCGGATTTAGGTATCAGAAAAACCTGTGTCTTGTGTTTCAGTCGTCTGAAAGAGTTGCAATGGATAATCCTGTCACGATCCCGCTGAAAGTCAGTGCGTATATCGCATGGAACTTCATAAACCTTTCTGCCTGCCGAGTCGGTGCTCTTGCAAGCATAAGTAGAAAGAGTCACATTTTCTATCTCTTCGGTTACCGTGCGTGGTAATTTACTGCTGTTTACGTCCAAAATGACCACACCCTTTCCGTCAACGACAAATCGAAGATGAGCAACCGACCGGTCGTTCATCTTCCGCAATAATATACTGAAAAATAATGAAAAAATCCTTTATTTTTAGATTTTTGTTTAAAATTCGACATACCCGCATGCAAGCTTTTCTATGCCGACTTTACCGTTGCATCTGTCAACCGTTTTTGCGATAAGGCTGTCGGTGAGTTCTGTTTTTACATCTGCGTATATACATACATTGTCTGTAAATTCGGTGTTGCGTATAATCGCTTCATATTCCGGCAACACGGAATTTACAATGCCGTACATAGTATAGTCGCAACTTATTTTAAGACTGTCCGCAACTTCCATCGTAACAATTTCGGCGTTTGCAAGCGCCATAGACGCACCTTTTGAGTATGCGTGCACAAGTCCGCCCGTGCCAAGCAGTATTCCGCCGAAATAACGGGTAACAACACAGACTGTATCGGTTATTCCGTTCTTTGACAGGACATCATAAATAGGCATACCTGCCGTACCGCCCGGTTCGCCGTCGTCGCTGTGTCTGCCGATATTGTTGTGTCTGAGAATATAGGCGTAGCAGTTGTGTGTTGCTTTTCTGTGCATCGCCCTGATTTCGTTTATGAATCCTACCGCCTCTTCTTCTGTTGTCGCAGGCGATATGTATCCTATAAATTCCGACTTTTTCTCGGTAAAAGATGCTTCAGTGCGCTTCCTTATTGTTTTATAGCTCAATATGCGCCCCTATCAGTTTTTGTTGTCCTTGAGCGATGCTCTTGTCTTTCTTACATCTGACAGGTTAGCGGTAAGAAGTTCATCAACTCTGCTGAGCATACTTTCAACATATTTGTTGGTAGCACTCTTGATTTCTTTTGATTTTGACTGTGCCGAGGTAAGTATTTCGTGAGCTCTGTTCTGAGCCTGCTTTGTGATAACTTCTTCGGATACCATAGCTTTCGCCTTTTCTTCGGCTTTCCTGATTATGCTCTCAGCTTCTGCCTTAGCATCGTTTATGATTACTCTTCGGTCGTTGACAAGTGCCTGTGCCTGCTTGATTTCTCCGGGCAGATTAAGTCTTACCTGCTTTACAAGTTCTCTGAACTGCTCGACATCAATAAGTGACTTACCGCCTGTAAGGGGGATATTCTTAGATCTGTCAAGTTCGTCGTCCATAGCCTCAAGAATTTCATCAATGCTCATTTTAATACCGTCCTTTCAAACTCTGTTTTATTATTCCGATAATTATCATTAGTATCTTTTCAGTCTTTCGTTGATTCTGTCGAGTATACACTCCGGCACAAAATCGCTTATATCTCCGCCGAACATTGCTATCTGTTTTACCATGCTTGATGACAGATAGGTATATTCGCTTTTTGATGTCAGGAAAATGGTTTCCGCTTTGTAGCAAAGCTTTCTGTTGGCTTGTGCCATCTGAAATTCATATTCAAAATCGGATATGGCACGAAGTCCCTTGACAATTACATCTGCGTTATGCTCGTTGAAATAGTCGATCAGAAGTCCCTCATTGCTGTCAACCTCGACATTGCTTATTCCTTCGGCTACTACACTCTCACGCAGGAACTGTTTTCTTTCTTCTATTGTAAAACTGCAAGGTTTGAGCGGATTTACCGACACAAGCACTATTACTTTATCAAACAGCTTTGCTGCTCGTGAAATTATTTCAAGATGACCGTATGTCACGGGGTCAAAGCTACCGGGATAAATGGCTGTTTTCATAAATTATTCCTCATCTTCCGTCTGTGGTTTTCTGTAGAATGTCAGACTGCTTTTGCCGTATTTTCTTGACTTTGTGATAACAAAGCCGTTTACTTCTTCGGGCAGTCTGCAACCCGGCTCGTGCTCGCATACGATTACGCCTGTATCTTTCATTTTCTCGGTAAGAGCCGGGAGAGAACGCTGTATAAGGCTTTTTTCGTATGGCGGATCAAGTAGGGCAATGTCAAATTTCTCGCTTGTTGTTCTTAAAAAAGCCGAGTTGGGCATATTGACTATCTCGCACTGACTGTCGAAGCCGACGTGCGAAACATTCTGCTTTATGAACTTTATCGAATTCTGACTGCTGTCAACAAGATATGCTTTCTTTGCACCACGACTTACAGACTCAATTCCGAGCTGTCCCGAACCTGCAAATAAATCAAGTACGGTACTGCCTTCGATCTCAAACTGTATGGCACTGAA
>CABUEI010000067.1 GCA_902490585.1 uncultured Oscillospiraceae bacterium | reverse complement strand
ACGTTGTAGATCCTTTCGTACTCTGCGAGCGTTACGGCGTTGACGCTGTACGTTATCAGATACTGCGTGATATGCCTTACGGCAGTGACTGCAACTTTACAAACGAGCTTATGCTCACCAGAATAAATGCCGACCTTGCAAACGACCTCGGAAACCTCGTTTCAAGAACAGTGGCAATGGTAGACAAGTACTTTGGCGGAACACTGCCCACAGACAGAGTTTCAGACGAGCTCGACAGCCAGCTTATCGGTATGGCTGAGTCGCTGTGTGCAACGGTTACTCCCCTCATCGAACAGGCTCAGCACTCAAAGGCACTCGAAGAGATATTCAAGGTAATCTCCCGTGCAAACAAGTACATTGATGAAACAGCTCCGTGGGTACTTGCAAAGGACGAAAGCAACAAGGCACGTCTTGCGACAGTACTCTATAACCTGCTTGAAACTATCCGTATCTGCTCCGCACTGCTCAGCCCCTTTATGCCCGTTACTATGCCTGAGGTATGGGAACAGATAGGTGCAGGTGCAGACGATACAGCTTATGACAAGCTCGGCACATTCGGCGTTCTGCGTGCAGACGTTACAGTTAAGAAAGGCAGAGTTCTCTTCCCCAGAATTGATATCAAGAGCGAAATCGCAGAGCTTGAAAACCTGATGAAACCCAAAGCTGTAATCAAGGAAGACGAAGATCTTGACAAGGCAGGAATAATCACAATAGACGACTTTGCAAAGGTAAAGCTCAGAACAGGTGAGATCGCAGCCTGCGAGAAGATAAAAAAGTCAAAGAAGCTGCTTAAAATTCAGGTGGACGATGCAAGAGGCGGCAGACAGATAGTATCGGGCATTGCCGAATACTACACTCCCGAGGAGCTTATCGGAAAGAAGATCATATTCGTTGCAAACCTCTCACCCGCAAAGCTCTGCGGCGAAGAAAGCAACGGTATGCTCCTTGCCTGCGATGCCGGTGACAAGATACAGGTTGTATTCCTCGATAAAGATACACCCAACGGCAGTACGGTAAGATAACGACATATTTTAAAGGAAAAGAACTACGGAATGAAAATAAAAGACTTATACACACCCGGTAAAACGGTGTTCTCTCTTGAGGTATTCCCTCCCAACAAGAACTTCCCGATCGAAACTGTCTACAAGGCAGTTGAAGGACTGGTTGCAACAAATCCCGCCTATATCAGCGTAACATACGGTGCAGGCGGAAACCGTGCAAACTGCTCCACCTGCGAGATCGCATCGCATATAAAGAAAGAATACGGCATTGAATCAATGGCTCACCTCACCTGCATAAACAGCACCCGTGACGATGTTGATTTCATGCTTGACGATTTTTCTTCAAACGGCATTGAGAACATCCTCGCTTTAAGAGGCGACAACAAGCCCGACGAAGAACCCAAGTTTGATTTTCCCCACGCAAGTGACCTTACGGCATATATTGCCGCAAAGGGCAATTTCGATATTGCGGGTGCGTGCTACCCCGAAACACACGTTGACGCAGAGAGTGCAGAAGAAGATATAAAGAACCTTAAAATAAAGGTTGAAGCAGGTGCTTCTCACCTTGTTTCACAGCTGTTCTTTGATAATTCATGCTATTATGACTTTGAAAAGCGTGCAAGAGCCGCAGGCATAGATGTACCTATCTCCGCAGGAATTATGCCCGTTACAAACAAAAAGCAGATCGAGCGCATGGTAACAATGTGCGGTGCAAGTCTGCCCTCAAAGTTTGTAAAGATGATGCAGAAGTACGAGAACGACCCCGAAGCACTGAAGAGCGCAGGAATAGCTTATGCTATCGACCAGATAGTAGACCTTATTTCAAACGATGTACAGGGTATTCACCTTTATGCAATGAATAACCCTGCCGTTGCAACACGCATCTACAACGGCATCAAGGATCTGTTATGATACTTCAGCCTATAGACAAGAATGAAGCTCTGCGTTATCTCGGCTGTAAGGACGGCACAGATAACGAGCAGATGCTCTCAATGTTGGATTCATGCGAAAAAGAGCTTCTAAAAGCCGCAAGCCCGAAATACCTCTATGCTGTATACCCTATAAGCTTTACCGATGACGGTGTGCGGATCGCAGACAGCAATATAATACTTAAAGGAAACTCTGCCGCCGCTCATCTTAAAAACTGCGACAGGATAGTACTTATGTGCGCTACGCTCGGACAAGGAGTAGACGTGCTTTTAAGACGTTTACAGGTGTCGGATATGGCAAGCGCCGTTATAGTTGACAGTCTTGCAGGTGCGGCAATAGAACAGGTCTGCAACAGGGCGGAAACAGAGATATTTGAAAAAGTAAAGTCAAACAGCCGCACATGGAGATATTCTCCCGGTTACGGCGATTTACCGCTTGACATACAGTTTGATTTACTGACGCTTCTACAGGCTCAGAAAAGAATAGGTCTTACCGTCATGAACAGTAATATGATGGTACCGACAAAATCGGTAACGGCATTTATAGGGCTATCCGAGGGCGAGGTTGACAGAAGCACAAGAGGCTGTGAAAGCTGTAACATGAAAGACATATGTAAATTCAGAAAAAGCGGAGGACACTGTGGAAATTAAAACATTACTTGAACAAAGAGGACTGCTCATTTTCGACGGTGCTATGGGTACTCAGTTGCAGGCAAAGGGACTGAAGACAGGCGAAACACCCGAACTTCTTAACCTCACCGCAAAGGATCTGCTCAAAGAGATACACCGCAGTTATATAGACGCAGGAGCGGATATAATTTCCGCAAATACATTCGGTGCAAACTCCTACAAGCTCAGCCACAGCGGAAAGAGCGTTGACGAGATAATCACCGCAGGAATAGTAAACTGTAAAGAAGCAATCAGAGAAGGCGGTAAAGACGTTCTCTGTGCGCTTGATATAGGTCCTATAGGACAGCTCCTTGAGCCTACGGGAAGCCTTAAATTCGAAGAGGCTTACGACATATTCAAGGAGGAGATAGTTGCAGGCTATAAGGCAGGTGCGGACGTTGTTCTGTTCGAAACGATGACCGACTTATACGAGCTTAAAGCCGCTATACTTGCCGCAAAGGAAAACAGCGATCTGCCGATTATATGCAGTATGACCTTTGAAGAAAACGGACGTACTTTTACCGGTTGTCCCGCAGAAGCGGAGATACTTCTGTGCGAGGGTCTTGGTGTCAGTGCAGTAGGCGTAAACTGCTCCCTCGGACCGAAAGAGCTTATGCCTATAATCACAACGCTGTGCGAGAAATCAAAGATACCCGTTATCGTAATGCCGAACGCAGGACTTCCCGACCCTGCCACAGGCGAATATTCTATAGATGCCGAAGAATTCAGCGACTATGCCGTTGAGATAGCTGATCTCGGTGCAGGAATAATCGGCGGCTGCTGCGGTACAACACCCGAATTTATCCGCCGTACAGCCGAGAAGGTAAAGGGCAGAAAGTACGAGCCTAAGAAGATAGAGCGTGTCTGCACGATATGCAGCGGCACAAATGTTGTAGAGGTAAGCCAGCCGAGGATAATCGGTGAGCGTATCAACCCTACCGGTAAAAAGCTGTTCAAGCAGGCGCTTATAAACGATGATATAGACTATATCTTAGGTCAGGCTATAGAGCAGGTCGGCGCAGGAGCGGATATACTTGACGTAAACGTTGGACTTCCCGACATTGACGAAAAGGCAATGATGATAAAGGCTGTCAAGAGTATTCAGGGCGTTACTAACGTACCTCTCCAGATAGACAGCACCATTCCGGAGGTGCTTGAAGCGGCACTGCGTGTATATAACGGCAAGCCTATGGTTAACTCTGTAAACGGCGAAGAGGAGAGCCTTAAAAACGTTCTTCCGCTTGTAAAGAAATACGGTGCGGCAGTAGTAGGTCTGACGCTTGACAAGGACGGCATACCGCCTAAAGCCGAACAGCGTGTAGCCATTGCCGAAAAGATAATAAAGCGTTGTGAGGAAATCGGTATACCGAAAGAGGATATAGCGATAGACTGCCTCACGCTTACCGCATCCGCAGAACAGCTTGCGGTAAACGAAACGCTTAAGGCTGTGCGTGCGGTAAAGGAAAAGTTCGGAGTAAGAACGGTACTCGGTGTATCCAATATTTCGTTCGGTCTGCCGAACCGTGAACTTCTCAACCACATTTTTCTTACCATGGCTCTTGAAAACGGGCTTGATCTTCCGATCATAAATCCCAACGTAGCCGCAATGACAGGCGCAGTAAGAGCGTTCAAGCTGTTAAAGGCGATAGATGTAAACTCGGTTGAATACATTGCCGCTTACGGCAGTGACACCCCAACGGCAGTCGCAAAGCCGAAATCCTCCGAGGTAACGCTTGAATATGCCATCGACAACGGACTTAAAGCCGAGGCGGCAAAAATAACAGAACAATTACTTATCGACACCGACCCGATGATAATAATAAACGAGCGTCTTATCCCTGCCCTTGACAAGACAGGTACGCTGTTTGAGCAGGGCAAGATATTCCTCCCTCAGCTGATTTTATCGGCAGGCGTTGCACAGAGCTGTTTTGACGTTATCAAGGCACACCTTGCAAAGAACAATTCCGAAACGG
The DNA here is from genome assembly GCA_902490585.1 of uncultured Oscillospiraceae bacterium. Taxonomy (GTDB): domain Bacteria; phylum Bacillota; class Clostridia; order Oscillospirales; family Ruminococcaceae; genus Ruminiclostridium_E. The sequence continues at coordinate 3,822 of CABUEI010000067.1, read as the reverse complement.
TAAGCAAAGGTAAGATAGTTCTTGCAACGGTAAAGGGCGACGTGCATGACATAGGCAAGAATATTGTAAAGGTTCTGCTTGAAAACTACGGTTACACCGTAATAGATCTAGGCAAGGATGTTGAGTATCAGGCGGTAGTCGATGCCGCAAAGAAGCACGAAGTAAAGCTCGTGGGTCTGAGTGCACTTATGACTACTACGCTGAAATCCATGGAAGAAACCATAAAGCTTATCCACGACAACGGACTTACCTGTAAAGTAGTTGTCGGCGGTGCGGTACTGACACCCGAGTATGCCGAAAAGATAGGCGCAGACTTCTATGCAAAGGACGCTAAGGAAACGGTTGATATTGCAAAGAAGGTTATAGGATAAAATATAAAAATACAACCTGCGGAAAAATTCCGCAGGTTGATTTTGTTATTCAAGCCATGTCCTGAACCAATTCGGACGGTATTCGGACAAATAGGACAATTTCCCGTTACGATATATTGCAAATTGTTTAAACCGGATTGTATTATCATATAAAACCGCAGTATCACAAACAGTCAACACTTTAATTAGATTTTCAAAGCTTTGAACATATCTTCTATCAACATCATTATCCGGTATTCCGTGACCGCCATGTGAAACACGATGTGCAATACGATTTTTAGCAATTTCCGGTGACTCAACCCCGACATAATGCAATTCAATTATAAAGCCTTTTTCTTTAGCTTTGAGTATATTACTTATTATGCTGTTTCCGCATAATGTTGTTTCTTGATTAAAAGATATGCCTTTTTCAATATTGTTTTTAATTTTTTTCGCAGCTATCTTTCCCGCCTTAATTGAATCAGCAGGATTATCCCATCTGCCAAACTCTCTTACTATCTCATCAGTGTTTACTCTGTCGTATATTTTCAAGTAATCGAGAGTTTGATATAAAGTTGACTTTCCTGCGCCATTTACACCGGCAATAACGATATATTTTTTCATCAGAAAAGATTCCTTTCGATAACCTTTTTCTGTTTTTCCTGTAGCAAATAGTTCCAGACAGTTTCAAAGAAATTCTTTTCTTCCTGTGTTTCAGCTTCTGTTATAAGCTGTAAAAAATCATCGGAATGCAGATTTTTAAAATCTTCATATACCTTTGTGTATTTTGAAACATCGCACATACAATCGCCTCATTTCCTTATATTGCTGTAAAACAAATACATTTAGCCGTTAACTTATTATAACAACTCTACTCCAAAAAGTCAAACGTTCAAGTAAATTCTATGTTTCTGCTGTTTGACTATCCCCCTCACCCGTGCTATAATTACAGCAATAAGAAAAATTACGGAGGGAAATATATGCACTGTTATGAATACGGCAAAGAAAACGATAAGAACATTGTCTTTCTTCACGGGGCAAACTTTGTCCACAGCTTCGGCAGGCAATATCCGCTTGCCGAAAAATATCATCTTCTTATCCCACATATCATGGGTTACGGAGATGCCGCAGACGAGATTTTCGATACCGAAGCGGCAGTAAAACAGCTTGCAAGTTTCATAGCCGATATCGGCAAAAAGGTAACGCTTGTCGGCTTTTCACTCGGCGCACAACTTGCGGTAAAACTGTGTGCTGAGTATCCGCAGTATTTTTCTTCTGCAATAATCGTAAGCCCATGGCTTATCAAGAAAGAGCCGATGCTTTCAAAAGTCATGGCTATGAACGAAAAGCAGTTTGCGTCATTCAAGAACAAACGATTATGCAGTTTTATCGGACTTATGAACGGACTGCCCAAAGAGCAAAGAAAAGAATTTGTCGCACAAATGCAGAATGTGCGTATAGAAACCGTAAGAAGCTCAGTTGACAACGGCATAACACTTGATACAATAAACGGCTTTGAAAACGCAGACTTCCCGATGTTTGCCCTTGCAGGCGGTAAAGAGCAGACTGAAGTACACGATAGCGTAAAAGAGCTTGCCGCTATGAATAAAAATTGCAGCTATGAGATATGGGATAAAGCCGCTCATAATATCCCGCCGATGTTTGCAAAACGGTTCAACGAACTTCTTATAAGAATGGCGGAAATTTGACTATGTACAGAATTTTCATCACAGAAGACGACCCCACGATAGCCCAAACGCTGAAAAAGCACCTTGAGGGCTGGGATTATAAAGTAGAGTGTGCAAAGGATTTTCACAATATCACTGCGGAGTTTGCCGCTTTCGACCCTCAGCTTGTACTTCTTGATATAAAGCTACCGTTCTATGACGGCTACTACTGGTGCGGCGAGATAAGAAAGCTGTCCAAAGTGCCTGTTATCTTCCTCTCCTCAGCCTCCGATAATATGAATGTAGTTATGGCTATGAATATGGGCGGAGATGATTTTATAGCAAAGCCGTTTGATCTTTCGGTGCTGACCGCAAAGATAAACGCAGTGCTTCGCCGTGCCTACTCCTTTTCGGGCAACAGCGACCTTATATCCCACGGCAGTGTTATACTTGATATTTCATCGGCGGTCGTGACAAACGGCGATAAAAAGGCAGAGCTTACAAAGAACGAACTTCGCATACTCCGCACGCTTATGGAAAACGCAGGCAGGATAATATCCCGTGATACGCTTATGCAAAGATTATGGGAAACCGATTGCTTTATTGACGAGAACACCCTTACGGTAAATGTCAGCAGACTTCGTAAAAAGCTTGAAAATATAGGGCTCGAAAACTATATCGCAACCAAGGTCGGAATGGGGTATATGATTTCATGAGGTTTTTTCTTGACTTTATCAGAAGCCGCATAATAACGCTTGTCTGCATTATTATTGCGGCTGTAATTTTCGCTGTGGTGCTGTCACTTTATAACCTACCCTCAGAGCCTGTGCTGTATGCGCTTTTGCTGTCGCTTGCCGCTGTTACGGCTATCGGTGCGGTCACTTTTATAAAGGCGTACAGAAAGCATAATATCCTCACCCGTCTTGCAAACGAGATAACCGTGAGTGCCGACAATCTTCCGAAAGCGGTATCGGCAGATGACAAGGATTACGGCAGGCTGATACGGACACTAAGCGATTACTGCATTTCCCTTAAGGAAAAATCCGCAAACAGCCTGCAGGCGACAAACGAATATTACACTATGTGGGTACATCAGATAAAAACGCCTATCTCCGCAATGCGCCTTATGCTCCAGTCAGAAGACAGCGAAAGTAACCGCAGGCTGTCCGACGAACTTATGAAGATTGAGCAGTATGTCGATATGGCGCTGTGCTATGTACGGCTTGAAAGCTCCGGCAACGACCTTGTGATAAAGCATTACAGCCTTGATGATATAGTAAAGAAATCGGTTCGTAAATTCTCCACGCAGTTTATCGGGAAGAAGCTGAGCCTTGATTACAAGGAGCTTGACACCGATGTTCTCACCGATGAAAAATGGTTATCGTTCATAATAGGACAACTGCTGTCCAATGCGATAAAATACACCGCTAAAGGCTCGGTATCAATTTATATGAAGCCCGACACCGACAGAAAGATTCTCTGCATTGCCGACACGGGAATTGGCATAGACCCTGCCGACCTGCCGAGAATTTTCGACAACGGCTACACAGGACTTAACGGCAGATATGATATGAAGGCAAGTGGTATAGGACTGTATCTTTGCCGCTGTATTGCCGATATGCTCGGCATTACTCTTACCGCCGTGTCCGAGCTTGGAAAAGGCTCCGTATTTATGCTCGACCTTACAGAAAGCAAAATAAGACACGAGTAATCGCAATATTACAAAAATGTAAGACGGACGCACTTATCGTAAGACGGATAAATGGCACACTTCCGTTATTTCAGCTATAATATTGTCATAGCTT
>CABUEI010000066.1 GCA_902490585.1 uncultured Oscillospiraceae bacterium | reverse complement strand
TGACAGAGTATGCTCAAATATGATATACTTTTTCCATTGTCGGCTTCTTCCGCAAGGAAGGAGGTGAAATGCAGTGGATTTAATAACTTTCGTATTATCTGTTATGGCAAGTGTAGTTGCAAATTACATAAGCAAGTGGTTAGGCAGATTCAAGTCCGACAAGTAGCCCAAAAAGAAAGCCCTGAGAGTTGCAGCTCTCAGGGCTTTCGCCTTATGCGTGAAATGCAGTCAGGCAATAACTTTCGTGTTTAACTATATTATACACACTTACCGTTCATTTGTCAAGCGTCCGTAACGCTCATACGGTTTAATCAATACTTAGCGTAAGGATTTTCACCGTCATAAAGCATACCTGCGGGACGGTTGAATTCAAGATCTTCAACACCGAGGTACTTCAGTGTATCGAAGATAGCCTTGCCGTAGTGACCGAATGCTACTGCGCCGTGGTGAGGATAGTTCTTCTTGATAAGAACGTTGCGGTAGAATCTGCCCATTTCGGGGATAGCGAATACGCCGATAGCACCGAATGAACGTGTAGCAACAGGAAGAACCTCACCCTCGGCAACATAAGCTCTCAGCTTAGCGTCAGCCGTGCTCTGTAAACGGAAGAATGTGATGTTGCCGGGAACGATGTCGCCCTCGAGCGTACCTCTTGTGATATCAGGCTCCTTATCAGGCTCAAGACCTCTGTGCATGATAAGCTGATACTTCATAGTCTTGCTTGTCAGCTTGCACGAAGCTGTGTTACCGCAGTGGAAGCCCATAAATGTATCCTTGAGTGTGTAGTTGTACTTGTCCTTGATAGATTCAACATACATATCTGCAGGAACAGAGTTGTTGATGTCGAGCAGTGTAACTGCGTCTTCTGAAATGCAGGCGCCGATATATTCGCTGATTGCACCGTAAATATCAACCTCGCACGCTACGGGGATTCCTCTTGCTGTAAGTCTTGAGTTTACATAGCAGGGAACACAGCCGAACTGTGTCTGGAATGAGGGCCAGCACTTGTTAGCGAATACAACGTACTTTCTGCTTCCCTTGTGTGCTTCCATCCAGTCAAGCAGTGTGATCTCAAGCTGTGCAAGTCTGGGCAGGATACCGGGCATCTTGTTGCCGTCGCCAAGCTCCTTCTCCATATCTGCAACAACTTCGGGAATTCTTGCGTCGTCCTTATGCTCGTTGAATGCGGCATAAAGGTCAAGCTCCGAGTTCTCTTCGATTTCAACGCCGAGGTTGTAAAGCTGCTTTATAGGAGCGTTACAAGCAAGGAAGTCCTGAGGACGAGGACCGAATGAGATAACCTTTAAGTTGTTAAGACCGATAACCGCTCTTGCAACAGGGATAAATTCCTTTATCATATCTGCAACCTCTGTAGCTGTTCCTACAGGGTATTCGGGTATGTATGCCTTGATGTTTCTGAGTGCTAAGTTGTAGCTTGCATTCAGTACGCCGCAGTAAGCGTCGCCTCTGCCGCCTACTAAGTTATCCTGTGTTTCTTCTGCCGCAGCAACGAACATTACAGGACCGTCAAAGTACTTTGCAAGCAGTGTTTCAGCCGACTCGGGACCGAAGTTTCCGAGGTATACGACCAGTGCGTTGCAACCTGCACCCTTGAGCTCTTCAAGAGCCTGCATCATATGTGTTTCGCTTTCGATAGTGGTTGGACATTTGAATACGTCAACACCGATCTCCTTACATGCCTTTACTACAGCATCACATCTTGAAGCTGAAAGGCTCATGGGGAAACAGTCACGGCTTACAGCCGCAATTCCGAGCTTTACATCGGGTATGTTCTTCATAGTAAAAATTCCTTTCTGTGCAGTTTTATTTTTCTGCTTTATAAGTCTGTCGTAAATACCGTCACACCGTGCAAATCACGTTCGGGTAATCGTTTACTTATATCAGTAAAACAAAAGACCTCTGTGACGGGGTTATTATTATTGTATCACAAATAACCGTCATTGTCTACAGAATTTTGATAATTTTACGCCGTTTTCACACGAAATTATCAGTGTGGTTGTGTAACGGGTTACAGCAATTTAAGTTAACTTACAGTAACCGCTCCGGGCACATATTCCTGATAACATTTAACTGCATTTTATATTTCATCTATTGAAAATTTCAGGAAAATAGTGTATAATCTAATCAAACCTCCCGAAAGGAAATAAATATATGAAAAAACTCGTTTTACCGCTCAACATAATCCTTCTCGGCTTATCGCTCGTTTTCGATATAGCCCTTATGATAACCCACCTGTACCCGTTAAAAATAACCGCAAGCGTTTTCTTTATGCTTGCCGGTGCAGTAAACCTGATTTATGCCCTGAAATATTTTCCCAACAAAAAACTGCTGTCAATCACTCTGACTATAGGCGTATTCTTTGCAATGTGTGCAGATATAGCAATAAACCTGAACTTTATCGCAGGTGCGGCAATTTTCGCCTTAGGTCATATCTGTTACTTCATAGCATATTCGGTTATGCAGAAACCGCACTTCTCCGACTTTGTCACAGCACTGATAATATTCATACCGATTGCGTCATTCATGATGTTCTCACCGCTACTTGACTTCGGTTCGGTTACAATGAAAATCATCGGTATTTCTTACGCACTTATAATATGCGTCATGACAGGCAAATCTATAATGAACTTTATGCGTATAAAGAACAGGTTTGATTTCATCCTTGCCCTCGGCAGTGTGCTGTTCCTTATATCGGATATAATGCTTCTTATGGCATATTTCTCCGAGATTGATTTACCGTTCTCGAATTTCTGCCTTGCCCTGTATTATCCCGGTCAGTGCCTTATCGCAAACGGGCTTGCACATATAAAAACAGCAGAATAATAAAGTGTAACGAAAAAATCCGTGTCGCCTGACACGGATTTTTTCATTTATACTGATTATTCCGGACTGTCGTCCATTCACGACCTACCACAAAATCACACCAACCGCAAACCTCTCAAAAGGTCGGAAGCCGAGTGCCTCGGCTCGCATTTCCGCCTTTAAATACGATTACCGTATATTTATGATTGTTTGACGGCGAGAGTAAACAAGTGCTTTCAACTATCGTTTAACCCCGACCGTCACGCAAAGCCACGCCAACCGCAAACATTTTAAAAGGTCGGAAGCCGAGTGTCTCGGCTCGCATTTCCGCCTTTAAATACGGTTGCTGTGTATTCACGTTTGTTTAACGGCGGGAATAAACAAACAAGTATTTCGACAGCTTATTTTCAGCCATCGTCAAACCCCGACCGTTCTGCAAAGTCACGCCAACTACCGACATTTCCAAAGGTCGGAATTTGCCGTGCCCCATGGGCACCGCCGCCTTAGTGCTTGCGGAACCAGTTACGCATCCACTTGCCGTTTTCGGTGAGGTTGCTCTCGCTCCAGTTGCCGTTTGCCGATGTTCCGGGTCGCAGCGCCGAGCAGGTTTCGTCCTTGTTGCATATACTCCAGTTGCAGTAGCTTATGCCCTGCTTGTCAAAATAGCTCAGCCACTTCTGAGTTTCGTTGAAGTCGTTCGCACCTCCGCCCGATGCGTCACAAGTACCGAATTCAGATACAAATACGGGAAGACCCTGTGCCACGCAGTTCTCAACGTTTGAGCGCAGTCCTGCATGAGTTGCCGCATAGAAGTGGAACGCATACATTACATTCTTGTAGCTCAGCGGATCGGAAAGCGGTTTGTCGATTTCCTGACTCCATGTGGGAGTACCTACTATAATTACCGAGTTCGGTGCATTCTTGCGGATAACGGGTATTATCTTTTCGGCATAAGGCTTGATATTACCGCTCCACGATGCGCTGCCGTTAGGCTCGTTACATATCTCATAGATTACGTTAGGATATTTTGCGTATCTCTTTGATACCGTTTCAAAGAAAGATTTCGCTTCGTTTGTATACTTGGACGGATCACCGGGATTAAGAACGTGCCAGTCGATGATAACATACATATCGAGCTTGATACAGATATCAACACCCTTTTCAAGCAGATCCAGACTGCCCTTCTTGTTACCCATGTAGCACTGTGCATTGCCCCACTCGTCAACATACATTGCAAGACGCACAACGTTTGTTTTCCAGTCGTCACGGAGAGTTTTGAACGCACTCTCGTTTACGAATTCGGGGAACCATGTAAGTCCGTGAGTACTCATACCTCTGAGCTGATAGCCCTTGCCGTTCTTGTCAACAAGCTGACCGTTCTTTACCGAAAGCCGTCCGTGCTGTGACACGGGTGTAGTTCCCTTGGGGTCGCTCGGTGCAGGGGGAACTGTAGACGCAGGCTTGTTGGTCGTTGTCTGATTGTTGTTATTGTTGTTATTATTGTTATTATTACTGTTACCGCCGTTATTACTCTGATTTGTATTTGCAGAACTTCCGTTTACTGTCACTTTACCCTCATTTATGTACGAATCAGCCGAATAGTTGAATCCGAATGAAACGCTCTTGCCCTTTTCGATAGTACCGTTATAGCTCTCGTTCTTTACTGTCATCGTGTTGCCGGAAACACTGAATATTCCGTTCCACTTTGATGTCAGATTCATATTGTTCGGAACGGAGATCGTTGCCGTCCAGCTGTTCACGGTAGATCCGTTGTTGGTTATGATAATCTCATAACCGCCGCACTTTTTGCCGCCCTCTTCCCATGAGCTCGACTTCTTCCACTGAACAGTGAAGTTACTTGTAGATGCCGCAGGTTTGTTCTGGCTGTTATTCTTGGTTGTAGCGGTTGTGGTTGCCTTTGTAGTATCGGCAGGCTTTTCGCTCTCCTGCGGTTTTTCTGTATTATCCGCCTTTGAAGTGTCTTTCTGTTCCGTTGCAGAACTGTCTTCCTGTTTGGAGGTATCGGAAGATGTGTTGCTCTCTGCTACGGAATTACTGTCGGAAGTAACCTCCGAGTTATCTTCAATGTTACTGCTTGTGTCGTCAACATCGGAATTATCGGACACACTGCTTTCATTCACTGAGCTGTTGCCGATCGACGACAGAAGCCCGTCGTCCTGTGCCGCACAGCCTGCAAGTAATGCCGCCGCCAGAAATGCGGCTATCGAACGTTTTATTATAGATTTCTTCATATTTCCTCTTTCAGTGGTGATATTAAAACAGCCCTCACGAATGAGGGCTGTCATTATTAGTGCTTAACAATAATTACTTTCTCTTCTTAGCAACTACTACTGCACCTGCTGCGAGGAGTGCAACGCCTGCAACTGCTGCAACGCCTTCAACACCTGTGTTTGTGTTGTCCTTTGAAGAATCGCCTGTTGTAGGAGCCTCTGTTGCGGGAGCTTCTGTATCAGCAGGAGCCTCTGTGTCAGGAGTTTCTGCTTTATCATAACCTGTTACATCAAATGTAACTTCAATATCGCTTACAAAGTTGCCAGCCTGAGCATCAAGGACTTCTTCAACATTCTTTGTCCATGTGTTGATAAGAGGAATACCTGCAACGTTATCTGTAAGAGCGTCAGGGTTATCAGCGCAGTTTGCATCGGGCTTTGTTGTATCAAAATCATTGATGTCGTTATCAGCAACGTTATCAAATGAAACGGGAGCTGAAAGCACTTCTGTACCTGCAAACTTAACGCTTGTAAGTGTGATTACAACATCGGGGTGTTCTTCAACAGAGATGTTTGTGTAAAGCTTAAGAACATTGAAGCCTGTAGCTACATTGTCGCCACGGTCCTTGCCCTCAATGCCTGTCAGCTTTGCTGTATATGTACCGTCCTTGTCGATTGTTACATCTTCAAATGAACCGGGACACGCAAAGTACTCATCGCCTACAGCCTCGCCGCTGCCTTCTTCAGCGTCTGTGTCGCAAACATAGATCTTGCTCTGCTCAAGGCTGTTTCTGAACAACCAATTAGCTGTCTGGAAACCGAGACCTGCCTTTTCAGCGCCTGCTGCAACTACTAATGTAGATGCCACTGTAACTGCTACTGCACTTGCAGATAATACTTTTAATAACTTCATTTTAATTACCTCCAAACAAATATACACTGTTTTCTGTTTATGTGAGTACCGTATCAGATTTACGGTATTCTCAATTGAACTAATTATAACCGTTTACACAGAATAAATCAATTTGCAATTTTCACACATTTACCACAAAAATTTTAGCTATTTTGTACAATTAGGTTATTAAGTTAATCTGCAAGGAATTTTAATTTGGTTTATAGAGCTTATATAAAAAGTTTGTTCATTATATAGAAACGACAAATTCCCTATCCCTAACCCCAAACCCCATTTTTATACACATAAGCTCATCAGCGTTCAGAATTGTCACCCATTTTTGCTATTTGGTTGACACTGAGGGCGGTCAGTGGTATTCTGTTATAGTCATTTGACAAAAGGAAAGGAAACGAAAAACATGAACAGACAGAAGATCACAACAATCGTACTTTGTGCGCTCTTTGCGGCGATTACGGTTATACTTTCACAGATAGCAATTCCCATGCCCTCAGGCGTACCCGTTACTTTACAGACATTTGCGGTAGCTCTCTGCGGATATTATCTCTGCACGGCAAGAGCAACCGTTTCAACGCTCGTTTACGTTCTGCTCGGTGCAGTCGGTGTTCCCGTATTCAGCGGTTTCAAGGGCGGTATCGCATCAATAGTCGGTCCTACAGGCGGATTTATAATCGGCTTTATCGCTATGGCGGCTATCAGCGGAATCGCATTCAGAAATATGCCTGAAAAGTTCCGTGTACCGCTGAGAATCGCAATGGGTATCTTAGGTGTTGCCGCTTGCCATATCTGCGGATTTGTACAGTATGCACTTGTTGCAGGCAAGGATTTATTATCAAGCTTCCTGCTTGTATCCGCTCCTTATCTTATAAAGGATGTAGTCAGCGTAGTTCTCGCATACTTTGCCGCTCTCGCAATTTCAAAGGCTCTGAAGAGAACAGGTTTTGCTCCCAGCGAACAGGCGTAATTACATACCATACAATAACATTAAAGGCAGTACCGGGCGGTGCTGTCTTTTTGTTTTTGTAATTACAACATACAGAAAGCACTGATTTACTGATTCCTCAAAAATTGAAACGCTGTCACTTAACTCTATCAAGCAATTATGATGAGGATTGTGTGTGCCTAGAAGTTTTAAGTATAGTACTCCTATCAATTTCAATCCCCACCGTCTTGACGGCAAATTAGCTTGATGATTTCAAAAAGTCGGATATATCATATAAAAATACTGCTGATTTAAACTTTGTACCTTGCCGTCAATCCACCTCCCCTTTTTCGAGGGGAGGCAAGTGGGATAGTAATTTGCTTTTCTGCACAGTTTAAATCCTTAAAACAGTCACTCGCTTCAATTTGCTGTTAACAAACAAAGCGTTCATTTAAGTGTGTTGGTGCGTAGCGAGGAATAGAGCCAAATTATCAAGGATTGCACATATTTTGTCAGCAGTCAGAACATCTGATACGCAGTGCCACATTGCTACCGCCGATAACGCAAGTTACACAAACCGCCAACCGTCAGAACGGCGAATTGGGAGCGGCGGCACGCCGCCTGCCCATTTTGACTTTTTATTATTTAAGTGCTATACTCTCTACAGAGAAAGACAGAACACGGAGAAGTTTAATGGATAATAAATACGAAGAGCGGCTCGGCACCGCATCAATGTTGCCTCTTATACTGAAAATGGCTCTGCCGGGCTTTGCGGCACAGCTTATAAATCTGCTCTACAGCATAGTTGACAGGATTTTTATCGGACATATTGAGATAATCGGCACAGACGCACTCGCAGGTATCGGCGTTACAAGCTCGATAATCATTCTTATATCGGCATTTTCACAGATAGTCGGCGGTGGCGGCGCACCGCTTGCGTCAATAGCACTCGGCAAGGGCGACCGTGAAAGAGCGCACAAGATACTCGGCAACGGCTTTTCACTCCTGATACTGTTCACAGTCGTAACATCAGGTATAACCTATATATTCATGGATCCTCTGCTCAGACTTATCGGTGCCAGCGATTCGACAATCGGCTATGCCACAGACTACCTCTCGGTATATCTTACGGGCACTCTGTTTGTAATGTTCGCAACAGGACTTAATTCATTCATAAATGCACAGGGCAGACCGGGTATTTCCATGATTTCCGTAATAGTCGGTGCCGTACTGAATATCGGACTTGATCCGCTGTTTATCTATGTATTCGGTATGGGCGTATCCGGTGCGGCTCTCGCAACCGTAATATCTCAGGCGGTCAGCGCCTTTATAATAGTCGGATTTCTTGTGTCGGACAAAGCAACACTGAAAATCAAGCTGAGATATCTTAAACCCGATATAAAAATAATAGGCTCTCTGTTTGCCCTCGGTATCGCCCCGTTTATTATGGCAAGCACCGAAAGCCTTGTCGGATTTGTCCTCAACAGCTCGCTCAGTGCATACGGCGATATCTACGTCAGCACACTTACGGTA
>CABUEI010000065.1 GCA_902490585.1 uncultured Oscillospiraceae bacterium | reverse complement strand
ACGGATAACGGGGTAGTAGCCGAAAAATCCCGTGAACAGCAGTTTTGATTCTATATCGGGGGTGAGAAGCAGTGCAAGCAGGGCAACCGCCGCATAGCATAAAAGCGCCCACTTCCTGCTTATCTCACGGTAGATTATCCACACGACAAGTCCTGCCACGGCAGGCAGAATATATACGCCGATAGGGATAAAGCCCGTGCAGAACATCAGCACTATACATATCGCACTCAGTATTCCGCTCAGAGCTATAGCATAGCTTCTTGTCTTTTTGGTTGAAGGCATCTTAAACATTTCTCCTTGCGTGCTCGGCATAAAGCTCGTTGCTCTTTTCCTTGCGCTCTCTGCCGTCACGAAGTATATCACGCAGTGTATCTATATCATCGTCATTTATAGCATCTCTGTATTTGCACAGATTATCAATGATAGTATTCAGTTCAAACAGCAGTGCTTCCTTATTGCAAAGGAACAGACTGCTCCACATATATTCGTTAAGCTTTGCAACACGGGTAAGATCCATGAAACTGCCTGCCGAAAATCCGTCCGCATTGAACAGTGACGGGCTTTTTACATAGGCGTTTGAAACAACGTGTGCCAGCTGTGAGGTGAATGCAATATTGATGTCATGCTGTTTGGGTGTTGCGGTTACAACCTTGCCGAATCCCATACAGCAGGCAAGTGTTGACAGCAGATCTATTGCCATTTTGGGAGTATTCTCTGAGGGTGTGATTATATAGCTTGCGCCCTTGAACAGATCGTCTGTTGAATAGTCAAAGCCTGAGAATTCACGGCCTGCCATCGGGTGACTGCCGACAAATATAACACCGAGCGGTTCAAGCACTTCGGTACAGCGTGTTACGACATATTCCTTGATACCGCATGAGTCGGTGACTATCGAGCCGGGTTTGAACTTGTCTTTATGCTGTTTTACAAATTCAACGATTGTTTCGGGATAAAGGCAGAGCATTGTCATGTCTGCGTCACTGAGCTCATTTGCCGTGATTATCTCGTCTATTGCGCCGCTGTCGAGAGCCTTTTTGCATACCTCGCCGTCAGCGTCAAGTCCCATTATATGATGAAATGTACTTTTCTTCAAAGCCTTGCAGATAGAACCGCCTATCAGACCAAGACCTACTATTGCTATTTTCATTTTTGTCCTTCTTTCAGCGCGTTAAACAATTATATCAGGCTGTTGATAAACCTGTAAATTTTTATTAGAAATGGGGTTTGGGGCGTAGCCCCAAGCGGGGTGAGGGCGGCAGCCCCACATTCAGCCCGGCACGGACGCCGGGCGTGTATGCCCAAAGGCTCTGCACGATGCAGAGCCAACAAAGCATACACAGCCTTTCACGAGGGAAAGGGGTTTGGGGATTCGGCAAGGATGCCGATGTAGAACGCCCAAAGACTTTGCAAGGACGCAAAGTCCACAAAGCGTTCTTAAAGGGATAATAAATTAGAAGCCCATTTTATAAGCAGATTTTTTCTACAAACTGATATAATCTATTATATCTTATCGCACGTTTAATTTCAAGTCGGAATGTGAAAATTTGCTGAAAAAGCATTGACCTCTCCTAACTGTTTGTTGACATTACGGAAATGAAAAGTGTATAATTTATCTGATATTATAAGTAGAACAAAGGAGAAGAAAAGATGAAGGTACTAAGGTACTTGAAGCCCTATTGGCTTTTTGCCTTGCTTTGTCCGCTCGCTATGATACTTGAGGTAAGTATGGATTTGTTACAGCCCACACTTATGTCCGACATAGTAGATAACGGCATATTAGGCACAGCGTCTGCCGATGAAAATCTGCGATATGTTCTGATAACGGGACTTAAAATGCTCGTATTCTCACTTATCGGTTGTTTCGGCGGTATCGCCTCGGCGGCATTCGGCACAACAGCGGCTCAGAAAATGGGCAACGATTTAAGAAAAGATGCATTTGCAAAGGTAATGCACATGTCTTTTCAGCAGACGGACAAGTTCACCACAGGTTCACTCGTTACAAGACTTACAAACGATATAACAGCGATACAGGAGTTTGTATCAATGTCACTGCGAATGTTTGTCAGAACGGGTATGCAGTTTATCGGCGGCATTGCCGTTATACTGACGCTGAATGTCAACTTCGGTATGGTGCTTGTTATTTCACTTCCCGTTCAGCTTATTGCCGTGGCAATAATCATGAAGAAAGCCGCACCTCTTTTCAGCGTTGTTCAGTCAAAGCTTGACAAGGTGAACAGCGTAGTACAGGAGAATGTTTCGGGCGCAAGAGTAGTAAAGGCTTTCACCCGTGAAGAATATGAGATAAACAGATTCGACAACGCAAACACCGACCTTATGTCAACAAACCTGAAAGTTCAGAAGCTCCTTGCAACACTGAACCCCATTCTTATGATTATCATGAATGCATCTGTTATCGCTATTATAATGATTGGCGGTTTCCAGGTCGATGCAAGGGCAATGCAGGTCGGCGATGTAATGGCGGCTGTGACTTACATAACACAGATACTCATGTCTGTCATGATGGTGGGTATGATGTTCCAGCAGGTTTCCCGTGCCACAGCGTCTATGAAGCGTGTAAATGAAGTCCTGTCAACCGATCCCGTTATCAGTGACGGCAATAAAAAATCAGACAGTGATAACAGCGGTACGGTTGAGCTTAAAAATGTCAGCTTCGCATATCCCGGTTCTTCGGGAAAATCCGTGCTTTCCGGTATTGATCTAAAGGCGAAAAAAGGACAGATGTTAGCTATCCTCGGCTCTACAGGTTGCGGTAAGACCTCTCTTGTAAATCTCATACCGAGATTTTACGATGCAACTGAGGGTGAAGTTCTTGTTGACGGCGTTAACGTTAAAGATTACGATATCGATACGTTAAGAAGTAAGATAGGCGTAGTATTACAGAAGAGCGAGCTTTTCTCGGGTACTATAGCCGAGAATATCCGCTGGGGCTGTGAAACGGCAACAGACGAAGAAGTAAAAACCGCCGCTGAGATAGCACAGGCTGAAGAATTTATAAGCGGTTTCAATGACGGTTATGACACTATGATAAGTGAAAAGGGTGCGTCACTGTCGGGCGGTCAGAAACAGCGTATGGCAATAGCAAGAGCTATTATCAAAAAGCCCGAGATACTGATATTCGATGACAGCACCTCGGCACTCGATCTCAGCACCGAAGCAAAGCTCCATTCGGCACTGCGTGAAAGTTTAAGCGGTGTTACCGTTATAATGATCGCACAGAGAATAGCAAGCGTTATGAGAGCCGATAAGATAGCGGTACTTGAAAACGGCTCTATATGCGCTTTTGGCACTCATAAAGAGCTTATGGAAACGAGCGATGTCTACAGAGATATCTATTATTCACAGATGAAGCAGGGAGAGGAGGCAACGGTAAATGGCTAATGAACGTCCTCCTATGAGAATGATGGGCAGAGGAGGTCCTCCGCCCCATGAAAGAATGTTGATGGCTGAAAAGCCCAAGAACGCAAAGGGCACGCTGAAAAGGCTTGTCGGCTATATCGGAAAGAACAGGTATCTTATGATACTGCTGTTGTCGGTTATGCTGATAATCACGGTTTTAAACCTTGTTGCACCGTATTTGCAGGGACTTGCGATAGACAAGATAACCATTTCGGATCAGCGACTGAACGTTGATATAAGCGGTATGATCTATTGCCTTATAGCGCTCGGTTGCGTATACCTTGTAAACTCACTGCTTACATATTTTCAGGGAATATTTGCGGCAAAGCTGTCACAGACAACAGTCAAGGCTATGCGTAAGGATCTGTTCGATAAGATTTCCTACCTGCCGATAAAGTACACCGATACACATCAGCACGGTGACATCATGAGCCGTATGACAAACGACGTTGAGAATATCTCGAACACCGTTTCTCAGTCGATAGCTTCACTCTTCTCAGGTGTTCTCACGCTTGTCGGCTGTCTTGTGTTCATGCTGTATTATTCACCTATGCTGACGCTTGTCAGCCTTACATCTGTCGTTCTGACGCTTGTTGTAACCAAGAATCTTACAAAGTTCATGAGAAAGTATTTCCCGTTACAGCAGACTCTTTTAGGCAGACTGAACGGTCATATCGAAGAAATGGTATCCGGCTACAGAACGGTAGCGGCATATTCAAAGGAAAAGAAAGCCTGCGAAGAGTTCGGCGAGATAAGCGATGAACTTCAGAAAGCGGCAATTAAAGCGCAGATATGCGGCGGCATAATGGGTCCTTGCATGAACGTCATATCAAATATAAGCTTCCTGCTTGTTGCAGGCTTCGGCGCATATTTCCTCATCATCGACTTCAATCCTCTTGCGCTGAAAGGCGTTATGACAGTCGGCACGATTCAGGCGTTCTTACAGTACACCAAGAACTTCACCCGTCCCATAAACGAGATAGCACAGCAGTATTCCTCAATACAGACGGCTATTGCAGGTGCGGAGCGTGTGTTTGAGATAATGGATACCGAGCCCGAGAGCGATGAGGGTACGGATAAGGATTTCTCAATAGATAACGTAAAGGGCGACCTTATGTTCAAGAATATCGACTTCTCCTACGTTCCGGGTGAAAAGGTACTGCACGATTTTGACCTGTGGATAAAGAGCGGTCAGAAGCTCGCCATAGTCGGCGCTACCGGTTCGGGCAAAACCACAGTAGTAAATCTGCTTACAAGATTTTACGATATCGACGGCGGAAGTATCACCCTTGACGGCGAAAGCATATACGATATCCCGAAGAAGAAACTCCGTGGTTCGATAGGTATGGTTCTTCAGGATACTGTAATATTCAATGATACGATAATGCAGAATATCCGTTACGGAAGACTTGACGCTACCGATGAAGAAGTAATTGCGGCGGCAAAGACCGCAAAGGTTGCCGATTTCGCCGAGAAGATGGCAGACGGTTACGATACCATGCTCACCGAGGGCGGCGGAAACTTGAGCCAGGGACAGCGACAGCTTATAGCTATTGCAAGAGCTGTCCTTGCCGACCCGAAGATACTCATTCTTGATGAAGCAACATCAAGTATTGATACCCGTACCGAAGTACATATCCAGGAAGCTATGCTTGCTCTTATGAAAGGCAGGACAAGTCTTATCATAGCCCACCGACTTTCAACTATCCGTGACGCAGATAAGATAGTTGTAATTGACGGCGGTCAGGTGGTAGAAGCAGGAAATCATGAAAAGCTTCTCAGTGAAAACGGTGCTTATGCACGACTTTACAATACCCAGTTTGCCGGTATAAAAACGTAAAAAACGGCGTAAATGACCAAAATGTGTAATGTACAGCAGTTTTGGTGCGTTATTGTGCTGTTAAGGAGCGGAAAATGCACTTTGTAAATGCAAAATCAATTCTTTCGCAAAGCAACGGAATGAATATTTATCGGGGTTGCGCTCACGGCTGTATTTATTGCGACTCAAGGTCGTTGTGCTACAATATGCAGCATGCCTTTGAGGATATCGAGGTAAAGCAGAACGCTCCCGAGCTTCTTGAAAAAGCACTTGCTTCAAAACGCAAGCTGTGCATGATAGGTACAGGTGCAATGAGCGATCCTTATATGCCATGCGAGGAAAAGCTGTTGCTTACAAGGCGTTGCCTTGAAGTAATCGACAGGCACGGATTCGGTGCAACCGTAATCACAAAGTCGGATCTTGTCATGCGTGATCTGGACTTGTTTTGTAGCATAAACAGCAAGACGAAAGCCGTTGTACAGATGACGCTGACAACATACGATGAGGCTTTATGCCGCATAATAGAGCCGAATGTCTGCACCACAAAACGCCGTTATGAAGTGCTGAAAGCAATGCAGAAAAACGGCATTCCGACAGTAGTGTGGCTTACTCCTATCCTGCCTTTCATAAACGATACCGAGGAGAATCTGCGTGGTATTCTGTCTTATTGCTTTGACGCAGGTGTAAAGGGCATTATCTGCATGGGGATAGGCACTACACTGCGTGACGGCGACAGGGAATACTTCTATTCCGCTTTGGACCGCCATTTCCCCGGCATGAAACAGCGGTATATATCGCAGTTCGGCAACGAGTACGTCTGCAACAGCGTTAACAACGGCAGGCTCATGCGCATATTCTGTAATGAGTGCGAAAAGCACGGTGTTATGTATGATCCCGATGAAGTATTCGCCTATCTTCATGAGTTTCCCGAAAAGAACGAACAGTTATCGTTTTTCTGACGTGATTTTTGTTAAAATAAGGTTAATATTCGTTCTTTATAATGCTATTATACTAAATTGAAAGGGTGAAGAGTATGACTATCAGAAAACTAACAGACGAGGAACTTCCGCAGTGCGTAGATGTCATTCGCAAAAGCTATGAAACAGAGGCTATTGCATTCGGCATCACCAAAATGAACTGCCCTCAGCACGCCAGCTTTATTACGCTGGATCGTTTACAGATGTCGGCGGAGTGGGGTTATCTTTTCTACGGAGCGTTTGAGGAAGATGAGCTGATAGCCTGCTTTGCTCTTGAAAAGACAGAGGACAGCGTGTACGAACTGCATTTATTCTCGGTTCTTCCCGACAAGAGATACGGCGGTGTCGGAGCGAAGTGTCTTGAGTTTGCCAAGAACGAGGTGTTCTCGATGGGCGGCACAGTGCTTAATGCAGGCGCAATACACCAGAGTGTAAGAGTGCGTAATTGGTATGAGAAAAACGGTTTTACGCAAAAAGAGATACACAGAGTGGCATATCTGCCGTTTGCACTCGGAATAATGAGTTGTAATGTCGGCGAGTGATTACAAGGATACATAAGCATAATTAAAGCCTGAGAGGAATTTTCTTCTCAGGCTTTTGCGTTATTAAAAATATTTTGCGCTGTCTTTTCTGTAAGCACTCGGGCTTTTGCCAGTGTATGTGTGAAAACATCTGCTGAAATACAGCACGTCCGAGAACCCTAGTTTGTCCGCTATTTCACCTATACTCATAAGCGTGGAGCAGAGCAGTCTGCAAGCTTCGTCCATTCTCAGCGAGTTGTGGTACTGTTGCATAGTCACACCCTTTTCTTTTTTGAAAAGATGTGCCATGTACTTGTAACTTAAATAAAATTCCTTTTCAATGTTTTCGGAGCTGAACGGTACGGTGAGATTATCCGAAAGATAGCGGCAGATCCTGTCGCTGAGTGTAAGATTTTTTGAAAAGCCGTGTGCACTTATCGCAAGCGATGATAACAGTGAAAACAGCCTGTGGTTTATAAACCATTTCTTATATGCGTCGTCCGAGTGTGCATATTCGATAAATGCTTTCAGCTCTTTTTCTGTTCGTGAAGAAATGCTGTGCAGATATTTCGGGAGCGTAAGGCTGTTTTCAGTCATTGCGTCATAAGTTCCAAGCGGAGAAGTGTCGGGGGAAAACGGTGTTTCATCGCCGTTTATCAGGTTTATTCTGAAGTGTATAAATATCCAATGTGTTCCTTTTTGTATCTTTTTCTTTCCGAAGTGGTGCACGCCGTTTTTGAGTATCAGCAGTTCGCCTGCTTTTACTTCATAGTCGGTTTCGTCCTCTGTGACATAGATACAGCCGTCAATTACATATATCAATACACAAAAATCCGGCACTCTGTCGGTGTGCATAAAACTTTCCGATGCCGCAAACAGACCGCATCCGCAGAGCCGTGGCAGAGCAGTATTGCTAAAAGTTATCTCGTTCATGAATATTCTCCATGTTTTTATGTGTTTTATCTATTTAAATAGCTTGCTGATAAGATTATAATACATATAGAAGAGTAAGTCAAGCGTTAAGCTTACAGAAACGGAGAATTATTATGGTAACACAGGATAACATAAAGGTTACAGGCTATAAGTCGGACGGTTTTATCGGAAAATATCAGAAGCTGATAAGAGATACGGTAATTCCTTATCAGTACAGTGTACTGTGCGATGAGGCACCCGACACAGAAAAGAGCCATGTTGTAAAGAACTTTGAGAATGCCGCAAAAGCACTTCACGGCGAAGATGTAGGCGACGGCTTTTACGGAATGGTATTCCAGGACAGCGATGCAGCTAAGTGGATCGAATCGGCGGCATATTCGCTCGCACTCTATCCCGATGCAAAGCTTTCCGAAACGGTAGACGAGCTTATCGACAAAATCGCCGCCGCACAGGACGAGGACGGCTATCTTGATACATATTTCACTATAAAGGACAGAGATAAGCGTTGGAAGAACCTGCTTGAAGGTCATGAACTTTATTGCTCGGGTCACATGATGGAGGCGGCTTGCGCTTATTATGAAGCTACAGGCAAGAGAAAGCTCCTTGACGTTATGGAAAAGAACGCAGAGCATATATACAAGCACTTCATCACGGAGCATAACGAGGGTGTTCCCGGTCACCCCGAGGTTGAACTTGCACTTATGAAGATGTACCGCACAACAGGCAATAAAAAGTGGTTACTGTTAGCTGAGCATTTCATCAACGAGCGTGGCGAAGATCCTCATTTCTATGAAAAAGAAGCGGCAAAACGTGACTGGACCGTATGGGGTAACGACCCTACGGCACACGACTATCAGCAGAGCGGCAAGCCTGTCAGAGCACAGAGTGATGCTACAGGTCATGCTGTAAGAGCGGTATATCTTTACACGGGTATGGCACAGCTTTCCGCAAAGAGCGGTGATAATGCACTTTATGATGCTTGTAAAAGGCTGTGGGAGAGTATCACACGCAGAAGAATGTACGTTACCGGCGGTATCGGTTCTACCGTTTTAGGTGAGGCGTTCAGCGTTGACTATGACCTGCCGCCCGATACAGCTTACGCAGAAACCTGCGCATCTATCGGTCTTATGTTCTTTGCAAATGCAATGCTCAAAAACGAGCTTATAGGCGAATATGCGGACGTTATGGAAACCGCTTTCTATAATACGGTTCTCGGAGGAATGCAGCTTGACGGCAAGCGTTTCTTCTATGTAAATCCGCTTGAAGTAGTACCCGGTATATCCGGAGTATCTCCCACACACCGTCACGACCTTCCCGTAAGACCTAAATGGTATGCCTGCGCTTGTTGCCCTCCTAATGTAGCAAGACTTATAACCTCATTCGGTTGCTATGCTTACGGAGAAAACAGCGATATGAGCTTCTGCCATCTGTACGCAGACGGCGAGGTCAAATTTGAGAACGGTATGGAGATTGTCTGCAAGACAAATTACCCTTACGATATGACTGTAAATTATTCAATCGTAAAGGGCGGCAGACTTGCTATAAGAATACCCGGCTGGAGCGATACATTCACACTTACATTAAACGGTGAAAAGCAGGATATAAAGCCTATAAACGGCTATGTTATTCTTGCCGTAAAGGACGGGGATGAAATTAAGCTTGTACTTTCCGATACACCCCACTTTGTATATCCGTCTGTGAAGATCCCCGCTGTAAGCGGTATGGCGGCTGTAAGAAGAGGTCCGCTGGTATATTGCTTTGAGGGTGCGGACAACGGCGATGTGCTGTCACTGGCGCTTAAACGTGGCGGTAAGATAACGGTATGCGAACCTGATGAGAATGAACTGAACGGTGTTACCAAGCTCAAGGTCGAGGCAGTAAGATTTGACGATAACGGCAAGCCTTACAGTTTTGATGAGCCGAAAACAACCGATACGCTTGCAATTGCAATTCCTTATTACACATGGGGTAACAGGGGAGAGAATGCAATGAGAGTGTTCATGCCGCTTTATTGAAAATAATGGCTCTATAATAAATGTTGGGGAAACCAAGAGCCAAACAGAAAAATAAATTTAAAAAATTTCAAAAAAGTAGAGCATATTGGTTAAAAATCCGTTAAAATAGAAATTGCAAGACCAAATCAACGGAGGACCGATATGCTC
>CABUEI010000064.1 GCA_902490585.1 uncultured Oscillospiraceae bacterium | reverse complement strand
TATCGCATTTTTTGTGCATATTCCACCAAAATCTAAATTTTACCTATGCACATTGACAAATAAAAAATCCTGTTTACTAAGGTCAGTTTAAGGTAAACATTATATTATAACAACAGAAACGGCAGATTACACCTTGAAATCAGTCGTAATAAACGATATAATAGATATGACGGAAAAACAAAAACAGGAGCAAAGGCATTGTACAGAAAAAGACGATACAGACGCAGAAATTCAAAGCTGAAAAAGCTTGCAATGATAGGCATCTCGGCGGCAGTGGTGATAGGTGCTTTTTTAGCACTGCTCGGTTTTGTAAGACAGAATAACGAGGGCGAAACCTCCTCTTCGGTGCAGGAGAGTGAAAGCTCATCTGCAACAAGTGAAACTTTGCCCGTTACCGACACGGCAGAACCTGAAAAAATAACCCTTGTCAGCGGCGAAATAACCACCGACGATGGTGTTAAACTCCCGGCTGAGATAAGGCAGCTACTGCTTGATTACACATCAGACAAATACGAATACACAGGCGAGCTTGAATATAAGTCATTGTCGCAGTATTTCAACACCGGCAGTACATACGGCAGGCTGTACTCAGGTTTCTGCAATACCTCGCTTCAATATCTGATATATGCAAGGCAGTGCCGCTCTGCCGATCTTAGCTATGACGAGGCATCGTTTGTGATAAACGTTGAAAGTGCGACCGTAAACAAAGGCGTTTACACGATCAACTACACAATAAGCGAAAAGGTTTCATTCGCAATATGCGACACTCCTGCCGAGTCCTGCGGCATGGAAGTTGAAGCACAGGTTTCAAAAGGCACTGACGGAAAATACAAGTTTGACATACTTGCAGAAGATACCGATGTAAATCTACTTATTGAAGAGCGTGTAATGAATTATCTCGGTTATGACTATGACGAGTATTATCTGAAAGACATGAAGATTCCCGAAAATACCGATTGCGATAAAATGTACTCGGGTATTCTGAAAACGCTTAAAGCCGATGCGGAAACCAACATAACCAAGCAGGAGCAGATGCTTTCGGATTATAACGCAAACCCCGACAGTTTCAAGGCGACAACAACCGCCAAGCACCAATACGACCGTGACAAAGCCGTTGCTTATTCATATGAGTGGGTTGACGGTGACAAGGTAGTAAGAAACCCCGATTACAGCGACTATGCTATATACGGCGGCAACTGCCAGAACTACGTTTCTCAGGCACTGTTTGCGTCGGGTATACCGATGGACTGGAGCGGAAACGAGCAGTGGAAATGGTTTTACGATGAAAGCGATCTTTCTGAATCACCCACAGGCAGATCAGGTTCATGGTCAGGTACAGAATATTTCTACGAATACTGCAATAAGAACACAGGTAAAGGCTTAGTTGCAGAAACCGACGGCAACATCTTCAGCGCACAGCCGGGTGACGTGATCCAGTATGTAGTTGACGGCTGGGCACACCACAGCGTAATAGTGTCAAAGGTAATATACGATGACAACGGCAATGTTGTTGACTTACTCATAAACAGCAACACCACCGACAGAGTTGATTACCCGATGAGTGCATACGGCTACACTGACATAAGACTGATAAAGATTATCGGCTATAACGACAAATAATAAAAGCTGTATATTACGGAAATCCGTAGTATACAGCTTATTTTTCTGTCTTTTCGATATTCTCGATTATATATTCATACCCGGGGTACGATTTTCTTATCCTGTTCTTGCACCGCTCACAGAACTTATCCAGCTGTGCTTTGTCATCACGCATTTTCTGCTTTGCTCCCCACAGGTGAGTGTATTTGCTTTGCGGTAAAAATAACCTGTTCTTGTCAAGAAGCGTAGTGTATTCAATACCGCACCGTTTAGCAAGCATAGGCAGCAATCTCTGCTCTGCGAAAACCATATATGTAAGATAATCTCCGCCGTACACCGCCGACTTCATGAACGCTATGGAACGTGAGGTGTAATACTGCTTGAAGTCCTCATCGGGTATATACAAAAACGCCGTGTTCAGCGGCAGTGTGTTATAATCAAGTCCCTCGTCAAGCACTTTGCCTTTCAGTCTGAACACCGATACATCGGGATAAACCGACGGCATAAGATCTTCTTCATGCGCCGCTATTATCTTATCCTCAAACGGCGGATCCTCCCACACGATGAAATCCGTATCTATCATGGCACACGGTGCAGGAAACTGTTGCAGAGCAATAAGCTTGCCGCCTGCCCAGAACATAACGGGATCTATCCCGTCAAGATCATCAGGGATAACAACATTTATATCATTCCATATATCGTTTATACCAAGAGCGGAAAAAAGCTCTGCTCCTGCGCTGTCGGTAAGCATAGTTATGCTGTTGCCGTTCTTGCGCCATTGCAAAGCCGAAATCGCTGTGCAGTATATGTCGGGAAGGCTCATACTGAGTTTTTCACCGGGGTGTTTTGCGAAAAAAGCCGCAGATGAAAAAGAATGAAATCCGTTCATATCAGATGAATACCGTATCCGTAACGGTTAAGCGGCTCAGACGAAAAGAAAAGCATAAGCGCCTTCGGTGTAAAGCTTCCGCCCTCGCACAGTTCATCATACGAAAAACTTCCCGAAAGAAAACTCGTTATATCAAAACTGCCGATATTAAACGAGCCGAAACTCGTTTTTCCCGAACCGTACTCATATTCATAACTGTGCCTGTACATGAACGAGCCGAATGAACCGAACAAACCTGCAAATGATGAACCTGTATACGAACCGACAAAAGAACCGTCCTCTGTTACAGGTGCTCTGAAAGAGCCGTCTGCGGATAATACAATCGTACCTGCGTCACGCTTTAAAAACGGCGGAGTTACGGTTAAAAAACGATAACCGCCGTAT
The DNA here is from genome assembly GCA_902490585.1 of uncultured Oscillospiraceae bacterium. Classification (GTDB taxonomy): domain Bacteria; phylum Bacillota; class Clostridia; order Oscillospirales; family Ruminococcaceae; genus Ruminiclostridium_E. The sequence continues at coordinate 7,553 of CABUEI010000064.1, read as the reverse complement.
TCACCGCTTTTGTTTTCACTTTCGGTTTCTTTATCTGTACCAAGAAATATATTCTCAAGTGCCTTGTCTGTATCGCCGTTTTTGTCGATGTTATCAACCTTTGTTGCCTCGGTATCATAACCGCCCATTCTGAGCCAGTCGGCAAGTCTGCCGCCGAGATAATAACCTTTAACATCGGTTATATTAAAATTGTCCCTGATGCCGTCAAGGTCGGAAACTTTCACTCCGCCTATCCAAAGACAACAGTTCTGCATAACATCAATCCTTTCATAGCATAAATAACAGCTTTTCAGCGTTTTATGCTTTTTCTCACCATATCAAGCAGTATCGGTGCAACGTTCAGCGACGGTTCAGCCAGCACCGCCTCATACAGTGAATTTATAACAACCCTCGCCTGTGCCTTATTTGCAACAAGACGGTGTGTGATAAGGTCATTTTCCTTTACGGCAAGCTGTGACACACTGTAACATTCGCCCGACGCTATAATATCGTCAAGCATGGTCACTGTCCTGCGGTACATTGCTATAACGCCCTCATGTACCGTCGGCTTTGCCGTATCATCGGCTATCCTAAGTTTGAGCAGTTTTTTAAGCTCATCATACGAATACTCGCACAGCAGACGCTTCAGCGCCACCCTGTCCTCTGTAAAAGCAATATCATGTGCCTCTATCAGCATATCGGTATCGCTTCTCAGTTTAAGCTCCTCTTTATATCTCTCAAAGAAATTCGCCGCCGTCACCCTGCCGTATTCGCCGTGACCGTAAAAATAAGTGTTACCGTGCGAGTCACGGCATTTACAGTCGGGGATACCGACATTGTGAAACAGCATAGCATATCTTATATCCGCCTGTGGAGGAGCAAACTCAACGCTCTTTGAAATATGTTCCCACAGTGTGCAGTCATAATATCTGTCCTTGTATCTCTGTGCTTTCAGAAGTTCGGGTTCAATCACCGCAAACACCTCGGGAAAACGTGTCATGACCTCCGAAATATTGCGTGTCAACATCACCTTTGTAAAACGCCTGAACAATTCACGCTTGTCCGTTTCACTAAGTAAATGTGCGTCTGCCTTTATAGCGTCCGCCGTAACGCTGTCGATCTCATAGTTCTCACCGCCGAGCAGTTCAAGCGCCGTCAGCATATTGAACGGGTTAGTAACAAGACTTGACTGCGGTTCGAGTTTTAATGTCAGCTCGTTTTCGTCAAGGTCGTTTTCATGCCACATTACAACAGGATATTCGCCGATCGCCTTGAGCGTTATCACGCCGTCCTTTATGCACTGAACAGCGTCAAACGGGTCCTTGAAACTCTTGCGTGGGTGATATGCAATAGCAAACGCCGAAAAATCACGCCGTGCAAGGTCAAGAATATAATTGTCGGTGTATACCGCCTTGCCGTCCTTTATCTCACAGCAATAGCTCGACACCTGTATGACAAGTCCGAGCGACGAAACCATGACACTGCTCATATCCTCGTTCTGAGATACAATGCGCATATCACTGAATACATACAGCATTTCATTGAAGTCCGCCGTGGTGATTATATCATAATCCATAGGCGTACCGCCTCTCAGCAGTTCAGCTACACACTGTCCGACAAAATACGCTTTGTTCCCTGCACGCTCAAGCAGTTTCAACACCTGCAATGCCTGCTCGGGAATATTCAGCGTCTGCCTTTTAACAGCCAAGTACGGTCACCTCTCGTTTTATTTCTGTTTATATCCCCAGCCGTCCACGCCGCTCTTTCTCAGTGCCGTGAACATTCTGAGCTTGAAGCCCTTGTCATTATGCTCCATATCCCTTAAAAATTCTTTTGTTTTCTGCCTTGTGGTCGTCTTATCAGCAGGACATACCGACTTCACAACCTCAAGCTTGTTGCGGTTGCACGCAGAAATTATCTGCGATTCGGGAGCAAGCACCAGCGGACGTATAACGGTTATATCCTTGCGGTCAAGGTGCGTTTTAGGCGAAAAACAGCCTATCCTGCCCTCCTTGAAAAGATTCATAATGAACGTTTCTATAACATCGTCATTGTGATGTCCCAGTGCAAGCTTGTTGCAACCTGCCGCCTTTGCCGCATCGTGAAGTGCCCCTCTTCTCATATTAGCACACAGTGAACACGGGTTGGGCTCTTTTCTTATATCAAAAACTATCTCACCTATCTGCGTATGTACAAGGCTGAAAGGCACGTCCAGCTTTTTGCAAAGCCTTGCCACCGCCTCATAGTTATTCGGCACACCGTTAAAACCCGGGTCAATAGTTACAGCAACTATATCATAGTCAAACTCTGCAAACCGCCTCATCTGAGCCAGACCCGACAGCAGTACAAGGCTGTCCTTTCCACCTGATATACCTACTGCTATCTTGTCGCCCTTTTCCATCAGGTCAAATTCCTGTGCCGCTTTTCTGATATATCCCAATATCTTCTGCATTACTTCTTATCCTTCTTGTTTTTGCCGAATCTGAAGTAATTCTCACGGTACTTTATCGGTATATTGAGTTTTCTGCTAAGCACCATTACGGTTGCGTCAGCCGCAATTGTCAGAACTATGAATATAATACAGATAACATAAGCCGTATCATTGTTCATCGCCATTCCGACGCCTGCCGCAACAGCCGCAATCAGTGCAAACAGAAAACGTGTTTTTTTGAATATTCCCAGAGCAAGCTCCAAAAACAGTCCTCCTTTATATCGGCATTAATCCTCGCCGAGCTTGAGTGCCTTGTTGATGTTTATCTTGCGGATAATAGCGCCGAGTATTGCAAATCCGCCGAGCAGCATTATAGCTATAAGAATGTACATCTTTATGTAGTCAGCCTGCATTGCGGCTACTCTGTACGGCGGTATCTGCTCATTAACATTGTACATATACTGGAACAGCGGTACAAACAGATCGCTTGTCACTCCGCCGATTATAAATGCACAGATTATCGAAACGCCCGATACAAGAAGCTGTTCATATCCGAGTATTCCTATTATCTCACCGAAAGATACACCCATAGCCCTTAAAATACCGAACTGTAACGTTCTGCCCTTTATAGACAGGATCCAGTAGATAAGGAAGCCGATAATCGTCATAACCATAATTATTATGAATCCGAGTGTCAGTGCACCGTTCATACCCTGAAGTGACGGGTCTGTCTTTTCGCTTATCAGCATCTGTGAGCTGTCCTTGATGCTTTCAAGCGGTAACATTCCGTCTTCTATGCTCTTGTAAAGAGCCTCGCTTGTCGCACCGTCCTTCATCTTGAGCCATATCTGATACGGCTCAAGCTCGGTTCTCGCTCTTACATAGTTATAGTTCATTACCGCAAAGTCGCACTCGTTGGGGTTGAGTCCCGGCCAGTAGTCAACTATTGCCATAACCGTTGTATCAAGGCTGTCGTTTCCGCCCCACTTGAGCGAAATTACATCACCCTGTGAAACATTTGCCTTTTCGGCAAGTCCGCTTGAAATAATTACGCCTGAACGGCTCTCAACCAGAGCGTTACAGTAGTTCCACCAGTGGATAGGCAGAAGATCGTTTCTGAACCATGCTGTCTGTGCGAATTTATCGGGTTCGATTGCCATAATAGTAAGGTCAGCAACATTCTTGTTCGCTATTCTCAGCTTAACATTGTCGTTTACCAGAACCCTTGTAGCTATTTCAACGCCGTCAAGTGCTTCATAACGTGAGAAGTCGGTTTCAACATAGGTGCTTGAACCGCCCTCCTCCGAGGTTGACATTGAATATTCCGTCAGAACAACATCAGCACCGTTCTCATAATAGATTCTGTCGCTTATGTTGTTGTTTATAGCTCTCGCAGTATTTGCCGAGAACAGACCGAACGAGAATGTCATTACAAGGAACAGCATAAGGAAACGCTCCTTACCGCCCTGCGAACGACACACGGTAGTAATAGCCATATACTGAGAAGGTGTCCAGAAAGGACGCAGTACATAATAAACCAGTCTTAAAAGATACGGATAGATACGGATAAACAGAAGTCCGAATCCCAGTATCATCAGTGTTGAGAATATGAACAGCAGCGGGTCAAGTTCTCCGCTTGCTTCAAACGTACCCTCAGCGATTGAATTTGTAATGTTCGTTGTGTAGAAGTAAAGGAATCCGAATGACACCGCAAGAAGCACAATATCAACACCGCACTTTTCCCACAGCGACATCTTCACAACTTTGGTTCTGCTCTGCTTGTACTGTACTATTGTAAGCTTTGACGCAGGGATGATCGGTATCATCGTTGTAAGGAAGAATACCACAACCGCAAGCAGTGCGTACAGCACACTGATACCCGTGATTTTTGCGGCAATTCCGGTACGGTTTACAAACTCCAAGAATCCGTTTGACACACCGAGGAACTGGCACAGCACAAGTCCTATGAACGGTGCGATTACAAGCGTCACAATACCGAGTATGCCCGACTCTGCGGCGTACATACCGAATATCTGCCATGAACTTGCACCACGGCTCTTGAATACTGCGATCTCGTTACGCTCTCTGTCTACATTGAGCTGGGATACCATGAACAGATAGAACGCCAGCATTACCATTGCGGGTATCTGTAATATCCACAGTATACGGGTAAGTTTTTCGGCACGCTCCGTATAGTTGCCTATTATGTCGGCAACGTTGAATTCATGTGCATATCCTGCCTCTTTATAGAACGCATCGTCCTTTTCGAGCTCCGCTGTAACGGCAGATATTCTGTTCATATCAAGTGTATGATAGTCGAGCGAATATCTTCTTGCGATATTTACCGCATTGAATCTGCCCTCGGGCATAAGCTCGTTTCTTACCATATCATAGTCAACGAATATCGCATTAAGATAGCTGTCGAGCGTTTCAGCCCAGTAGCTGTCGTTATCGGTTTTCTGTTCATATACGCCCGTAATTCTTACATAATAAGGCTCAACGCCCGATGCAAGCGATACGACTTTATATGTATTTCCGACATTTATTCCGAGTGTTTTCAGTGCATCCTCGGATGCCAGACCCTCATACACTCCGTCAACAGCTGTCTTTGAGGGAAGTTCTCCTCTTACGAGCTTCATATGGTCAAGACTGTCTGTCATTCCTATGAGTTTCAGTCTTGTTGACAGCTCGGCACCGTTACGCTCACCGTTTACAATGTAAAGGCAGTCGTCGATAAGAGTTGTCTTTGTGTTTTCCGACGCTATTCCTATAGCGCTTATTCTCGAATCCGACTTTGATACAACATCATCAATAGTCGCCTGCTGTGTATTCGTATCGGTAGTTATCTGGAGCGTCTTTGTAACGGAATACAGACCCGGATATTTGTTGTTGTCTATCTGGTACTGCTCCATATCCTTTATCAGCATACGCTGTAAGGATGCGTCCATATATATAGGAATAGTACTCATCATACCTGCGGCAAGTAAAAAGCCTATGAACAGGCACAGCACCATCCATTTTGTATTGCGCATCTTGCGCCACAATAAAGTAAACATCTGTATTAATCCTTCCGAAAGTAAAGCTTATTGAGTGTGTGTCTTACTTGACAACAACCTCGTCACCCTCGGAAAGTCCCGATGTTATCTGGATTTCCGTAGCGTTGCTTATACCCGTTTCAACATCTACTTCTTTCTTCACTCCGTCCTTGTAAACCTGCACATAGTTCTTTCCGGACAGCGTCTTTACCAGATATTTCGGTATAACTATCGCATTTTCGGCTTGTTCCTTGATATAGCTTATATCGGCAACCGCACCGACTTTTGTAAAGCTCGGAATATCGCCCTTGAACTCGGCATATATCGAAGTAGTATCCTCGTCGCCCTGTTCCTTTGCCTCTGTAGGTGTCTTTACTACAGTACCCTTGTACTCTTCCTCGTCAATCGTTATCGTAACTTCCTGACCCTTTGTGAACTTCTTGTCGTCGTTCACCGTAGCCTTTACATATATCTTGTCGGGGTCGATTATGGTAGCTATGACCTTGTACGCCTGCACCTTACTGCCCGCATTTATACGCTCCGCAAAGCTCACCAGTCCGTCGCACGGAGCATAAAGCTTTGAGCCGTCATATTCGTTCTGTAACTGTGCCAGCGTATTCTTCTCGATCTCAAGCTGTAAGCGGTCGTTCTCGGCACTGCTCGAATTGTATGTATTCTGTGCCTGCTGGACTTTCAGCTCCTGCGAGCGTATTTCATATTCAAGATCGCCTGTGTTGTATTCTGCGATAAGGTCGCCTTTCTTTACCGTGTCGCCTGCTCTGACATATATCGTTTTAAGAGTTCCGTCACGCTCCGTAAACGAGCAGTCCTGCTGTACTTCGGACACACAGTAGCCTGTTGCACTTGCTTTATTTACTATAGTCTTCTTTACCGCCTTATAGGTCGAGTAAGTAACATCTTCTACTTTCAGCACAGGCGGATCAAGAAGCTTTTCTTCCTCGGGGAAGAAATAACAGCCCGACGCCGAACCTGTCATGGCACATATCACAGCAACCGCCGCAACACGCATAAAGGTCTTTTTCATTTTTACTTTCCTTTCCTTTTGTCAAAGGGATTTACGCATCTTTTTCCTGATATAGAAAATCAAGGATTTTGCTGTCCTTATATGGTCAAAACTTAAAAAACACTATAGGGATGCTTATTTTAATTTTAGCATTTTTCACATAAATTTTCTACACTTTTTCAAAATTAAACGATATGCACAAATACCTAAAAGGTTATTTGTTTATTTTGTACACCGCAAAGCAACTTTAAATCCCCTAAAAGCACTTGAAAAAGCCAAACGGATTTAGTATAATAGTGAGTAGTGTTTATTTTTCAAATTGACATATAAAATCAATACGACGGGCGTTGAAAGCTCAGGGAAGGAACAAAATAATGGCTACAAAGTATGTATTCGTCACCGGCGGCGTTGTGTCGGGACTCGGAAAAGGTATTACGGCGGCTTCACTCGGAAGACTGCTCAAGATGAGGGGCTACAAGGTAACGATCCAGAAGTTCGACCCTTATATAAATGTTGACCCGGGCACAATGAGCCCCTATCAGCACGGCGAAGTTTTCGTTACCGATGACGGTGCGGAAACCGACCTCGACCTCGGTCACTATGAGCGTTTCATAGACGAGAACCTCTCAAAGTACAGCAATGTTACAACAGGTAAGATCTACTGGACAGTTCTTAATAAGGAACGCCGTGGCGATTATCTCGGCGGCACAGTCCAGGTTATCCCCCACATAACAAACGAAATCAAGTCAAGAATATACAGAGTTGCAAACTCAGCCGAAACAACAGCCGATGTTGTTATCACAGAAATCGGCGGTACCGTAGGCGATATCGAGAGCACTCCTTTCCTTGAGGCTATCCGTCAGGTAGTTTCCGATGTAGGAAGAGAGAATGTTGTATATATCCACGTTACTCTCCTGCCCTTTATCACAGGCAGTAACGAGATGAAGACAAAGCCCACACAGCACAGTGTAAAGGAACTTCTGTCACTCGGTATTCAGCCCGACATTCTCGTTTGCAGAAGTGAAATGGAAATCCCCCAGGATATGACAGAGAAGATAGCAAGCTTCTGTAACGTTCGTAAGCA
>CABUEI010000063.1 GCA_902490585.1 uncultured Oscillospiraceae bacterium | reverse complement strand
ACCTTGCAGATCTCGTCAATCAGCTTGTTCTGGCAGTCAGGCATACGCATGTGTGTTCTGTCGTAACCTTCAGACTCAAAGCTGTCGGGAAGTCCTGCGAATATTACGGCAACATCGCTGTCGGCGGCAAGCTGTACAGCCTCTTCAAGAAGTGCAGGGTTCGTATCGTTTGCTTCACGCTCATATCCCTCGGCGTAAGAAACATCGGCGTACTTTGCGGCACTTTCAAGAGCATTTGAAATGTTCCCCGTATTTATGTGCGAACTGCCACCACCCTGTATTCTCGGATTCTTTGCGAATGCACCGATGAAAGCTATTTTCGCACTGTTCTGAGGTAATGGAAGAGCGCCGTCATTTTTAAGAAGCACCATACATTCTTTAGCAATTTCTGCCGCTTTTTTGTGGTCTATACCGCGGTCGAATGTATGCTCGCCGCCTTTGACATCACGGTAGCGGTATACCTGTTCGAGAATACGTTTTACCGCTGTATCAAGTATCTTTTCGTCAAGTGTACCGTTCTTTACGGCTTCAACGATCTTTGCATCATTCAGTCCGTTACTTGACGGCATTTCAAGGTCAAGTCCTGCGGCAAGACCTTTCACGCGGTCGTTTACTGCGCCCCAGTCGGACATTACATAGCCCTTGAAGCCCCATTCGTCACGCAGAACCTTATTTAAAAGATAATCGTTTTCCGATGCGTATACGTCATTTACAAGGTTGTATGAGCACATCACAGTCCATGGCTGAGCTTTTTTGACTGCTGTTTCAAAAGCAGGGAAATAGATCTCACGCAGTGTACGCTCGTCCATATCAGAAGAACAGGTCATACGGCGAGTTTCCTGGCTGTTTGCGGCAAAGTGCTTTATTGAAGTGCCTACATTCTTGCTCTGAACACCGTTTATATATGCGGCTGAAAGTTCACCTGCAAGATAAGGGTCTTCGGATATATACTCAAAGTTTCTGCCGCAAAGCGGTGAACGCTTTATGTTAACGGCAGGTCCGAGAAGTACAGAAACATCTTCGGCACGGCACTCTTCACCGAGCGTTTCGCCCATTGACTGCATAAGCTCACGGTCAAAACTGCAAGCTGTGGCACAGGCGGCAGGGAAGCAGACTGCTTCAATACTCTGGTTTGGGTCAACTGTGTCAAGATCCTGCTTACGCAGTCCGTGAGGTCCGTCGCTTACCATTACATCGGGTATACCCAGACGGTCAACTTTTTTAGTGTGCCAGAAGTCAGCACCGGAGCAAAGTCCTGCCTTTTCTTCAAGCGTCATTTCAGAAATAAGTTTATCAATATCGTGCATATTGTTATTCCTTCCTGTGTGAAATTTGGTTATTTTGATGACTCAATTATAACATTTGTGTCTGAAAAAGTCTATAGATAAATCTAAAATTTTCATATAAATTCTACATAAGTATAATGCTGATTTCACACGGAAATAATATCATCTGTAAGTAAAATCCGTAAAAGGAGTGTTTTATATGAACAGAAAAATGAAGAAGTATAAATATATAATTTCGGTAGTAGCGACTGCTACTGTTATAGCGGCGGTATTTTCCGCCTGCACGGCAAGCAACGGTGAAAGCAGTGTTTCGTCTGCCGCACCGGGACTTTCAACATCGTTGTCCGAAAATTCCGAAAGTATAGCCGGCGGCGCAGGCAACGCCGATAAGAACAGCGAAAGATCCGCACAGGGTCTGAGAGATGCAATTGCTAAAGCATACGGCGATAACTACCTGCCCGATCAGACTTTGGACGCCGATACGCTTGAAAGTGAATTCGGACTGAAAAAGGATATGTACGATGAGGTTGTAGCAGAAGCGCCGGTGATCGGTTTTCACCCTGACAGACTGGTTATAGTAAAGTCTGCAAAGGGCAAGGAAGCAGATGTAAAGCGTACGCTTGAAGACACGCTTATTGTGATGAAAGAACAGCAGATGCAGTACCCGATAAACGTTGCAAAAGTGAACGCAGGCAGAGTGCTTGAAAAGGACGGCTACTACTGCTTTATGATACTGGGCGATACAGATGACACCAGTGAGAATGACGATGACGCGGCAAAGTTTGCCGAAGAGCAGATCAATATAGGTGTAAAGGCGTTCAACGATTATTTTGCGTAAGTACAAACACGAAAAATTTAAGAGTACAGAAAATTTTTTAAATTAAAAAACAGGGTCGCTGGGGCGGAGCCCCCGGCAGGGACTAGGGGCGGCAGCCCCAGCAATACAGCCCTTTCCCGAGGGGAAGGGGTTTGGGGTTTTGGCAAGGATGCCAATATAGAACGCCCAAAGGCTTTGCACGACGCAAAGCCCACAAAGCGTTCTTAAAGGGATAAAAAATAAGAATAAATTTCATAAAAGCAGACTTATATATTAGTTGACAAAAATGAGAAATTTTAAATTTGTGTTGACAAATCACCAAAACAGTGCTATACTCTAATCGATAACAAGAATGCGTTGACGAGGAAGTCGGCGGAAAAAACCTCACAGAGAGCCGTTGTTGGTGCGAAACGGCAGGCAATACCGCATAAGACAATCACCTCTGAGCAGACAGGCAGAAACAGCAGTAAGCCTGTACGGGTACTCCCGTTACAGAGTAGCATATTGACGGATATGTACAGAGCGGCTCGTATATACGGGCAATAAGAGTGGTAACACGGAGACTTCAAGCCTTCGCCTCTTGAAACGTTAAGTTTCATAAGGCGGGGCTTTTTTATTTTATAAGCTACCGGAAAGTGCTTTGTATCATTGAAATCGCAAAATCATTCATAAAGCAAAGACAGGAAAGGAAAGAAAAAATATGTTGACTTTAGACAAGGTTTATCATGCGGCTTTTAAACTGAAAGAGGTAATAAGACCTACCGACCTTATCCACGCTTCCCAGATAAATCCCGATGCGGACGTTTATCTTAAGACAGAGAACTTACAGGTAACAGGTTCATTCAAGGTAAGAGGCGCATACTACAAGATCTCCACACTTACTGAAGAAGAGAAGAAGCACGGCGTTATCGCGTGCAGTGCAGGTAACCACGCACAGGGCGTTGCACTCGCCGCACAGAGAAGCGGTATCAAGTCTATAATCTGTCTGCCTGACGGCGCACCTATCTCAAAGGTTGAAGCCACAAGAAGCTACGGCGCAGAGATATGTCTGGTTGAAGGCGTATATGACGACGCGTACAACAAGGCTTTACAACTCCGTGACGAGCACGGTTATACATTTATCCACCCGTTCAACGATGAAGACGTTATCGCAGGACAGGGCACTATCGGTCTTGAACTGCTTGAACAGCTTGATGACATAGACGCTGTTGTAGTGCCTATCGGCGGCGGCGGACTGATTTCGGGTGTTGCTTTCACAATGAAGTCGCTTAAGCCTGATATCAAGATCTACGGTGTTCAGGCGGCAGGCGCACCCAGTATGCTGACGTCTGTCAAGGACGGAAAGATCGAGTGCCTCGACCACGTTTCCACAATCGCAGACGGTATTGCGGTAAAGGAGCCCGGTTCAAACACATTCGAGATTTGCAGAAAGTATGTTGACGATATAGTAACTGTTACAGACGATGAGATCTCAACCGCTATACTTACTCTTATTGAAAAGCACAAGCTTATTGCCGAGGGTGCAGGCGCTGTTCCTGTTGCGGCTGTAATGTTCAATAAGGTTCCTGTAAAGGGTAAGAAGGTTGTATGCCTGGTATCCGGCGGTAATATCGACGTTACAATACTTTCAAGAGTTATCAAGAGAGGTCTTATCAAGTCTGGCCGTACATGTCAGCTCAACATTGCACTTATCGACAAGCCCGGTCAGCTCAAGGGAGTATCACAGATCATCGCAGATCTCGGCGGCAACGTTATATCCGTTCATCACGAGCGTGCAAATGAGGGCGAAGATGTCAACGGTTGTTATCTGCGTGTTGAGCTTGAAACAAGAAACTATGAGCATATCGCTCAGATAAAGAAAGCACTTACCGATGCAGGTTACAGCATCGAGAAATAAATAAAAGGAAGGTACAAAACAATGGAAAAGATTCATACAGACAAGGCACCCGCTGCAATAGGTCCTTATTCACAGGCAATAGTACACGCAGGTGTGCTCTACACATCAGGTCAGATTGCTATCAACCCTGCAACATCTGAGGTCGAAGCAAAGGACATTGAAGGTCAGACACATCAGATCTGCAAGAATTTAGGCGAAGTTTTAAAGCAGGCAGGCACAAGCTTTGAGAATGTTATCAAGACAACCTGCTTCTTGGCAGATATGGGCGACTTTGCAAAGTTCAACGAAGTTTACGGTCAGTACTTCACATCAAAGCCTGCACGTTCATGCGTTGCGGTAAAGGCACTCCCCAAGGGCGTACTTGCTGAGGTTGAGGTTATCGCTAAGGTTTGATTCCGATTATAAATACACTTGCCGCATCGACTTTTTGTCGGTGCGGTTTTTTGTGTATATAGGCAAAACAGTGGCGTACTGCCACTGTGGCTTGACGGATACTTTATTTAATGTTATAACAACCTCAGCCTGAAATCGTCAAAAGACGATTTCGCCGCATGATATGCGGCTTTGCTACGCAATGGCTGAGAACGTTTTTGCTTATGCAATAACAACCTCAGCCTGAAATCGTCAAAAGACGATTTCGCCGCATGATATGCGGCTTTGCTACGCAATGGCTGAGAACGTTTTTGCTTATGCAATAACAACCTCAGCCTGAAATCGTCAAAAGACGATTTCGCCGCATGATATGCGGCTTTGCTACGCAATGGCTGAGAACGTTGAAACACGATTTTGTTTTGCCCGATAGGCAAAACTTGCGGCATTTGCCGCAATGTGCCTTGACGGCACATTAAAATCGTGTTATAATAATGAATAAGCAGTGGCTAACCGACAAAAATAACCAATTGAAAAGGTGGTGCTTCAATTCCCAATATTCATGAATCGGGAGAAAATTATCTCGAAACTATCCTTATTCTGCGTGACAGAGGAATGGATGTGCGTTCTATTGATATAGTACACGAAATGGAACTTTCAAAGCCCAGTGTAAGCAGAGCTATGAGCATACTGCGTAACGGCGGTTTTATAGAGGTTGACAGGGACGGATATATAACTCTCACCGAACCCGGAGAAGAGATAGCTCAGCGTATATACGAACGTCACAGAGTTCTTACCGATTGGCTTATAGGTATAGGTGTAGACGAAAAAATTGCGGCTGAGGATGCCTGCAAGCTGGAGCATGACATAAGCGTCGAATCTTTCGACAAACTGAAAAAGCATATCAGAGAAAAGCATAACTGACTTATCGTTGACAACACTGTTGCCGAATAATTTTTTATCCTATGGTTACTCTGAACTAACTGATATGGAATACATTACAGCTTTTATGTCGTAATGTAAAGGGAAATGGGGAATTTCAACGTGGAACGGGAGCAATCAAATATTATTGACACCAACAGTATAATAACCCCCAACAATAAGCTGTATCATGAATTTGTCGAGTGTATATCCTCGGCGCTTGACGCCAGGGATCCGTATACGGGAGATCACTCAAGAAGAGTCAGTGACACAGCAACACTTCTTGCCGAAATGATGGAGCTGTCCGATGATGAAATACAGGAGATACATATAGCGGCGCATCTGCATGACATCGGTAAGATAGGTATACCGGATTCTGTTTTGCTCAAACCCGGCAGACTTAATGATGATGAATGGGCACTTATGAAGCAACATTCGCAGATAGGTGCGGATATACTGGCAAAGTCGCCTAGTTTTTCGAGAATATCGGCGATAATACTTCATCACCATGAAAGATATGACGGTAGGGGATATCCTTTCGGAGCAAAAGAAGAGGAAATACCGCTCGGTTCAAGGATAATAGCAGTGTGTGATTCAATAGACGCAATGGCATCGGCAAGAGCCTATAGAAACGCATTACCACTTGATACAGTGCGTGAGGAAATCGAAAAGAATATCGGGCTTATGTATGACCCGGATGTTGCTAGAAAGATACTTGACAACTGGAGTATAATAAAAGAGATATACGGTCACAGTAACCTCGGCGGAGAGTGCCATTTCTGTCACTGTAGCGGCGAGGATATATAAGAGGTCTTTTTTATGAAAACTTTACAGCAGATTGTCGATGAAAGTAAGTCCGTTGTATTTTTCGGCGGAGCGGGTGTATCGACGGAAAGCGGAATACCCGACTTCCGTTCGCCTGACGGACTTTATAATCAGAAATATGACGTGCCGCCCGAAGAGCTTTTAAGCCATGAATACTTCTTTTCGCATACAGAGAAGTTTTTTCAGTTCTACCGTGAAAAAATGCTCTGCCTTGACGCAAAGCCAAACAAGGCACATTTAAAGCTGGCTGAACTTGAACAGGCAGGAAAACTCACTGCGGTGGTAACTCAGAACATAGACGGACTGCATACTGCGGCAGGAAGTAAAACAGTATACGAGCTTCACGGAAGCGTTCACAGAAACTATTGCCTGAAATGCGGTAAAAGCTATACGGCAGAGGATATACTTCACAGTCAAGGCGTACCTCATTGCGAGTGTGGAGGAATAATAAAGCCGGATGTTGTTCTGTACGGCGAAAATCTTGATGACAGGACGGTCACAGGCGCACTGTCTGCTATAGAACATTGTGATACGCTGATTATCGGTGGAACATCGCTTACCGTATATCCTGCGGCAAGCTTTATACGTTATTTCAACGGCAACAATCTGGTACTTATAAATATGTCGTCAACTCCTTACGATAATAAGGCTGACCTTGCAATACACGATAAAGTCGGAGAAGTGCTGGATAAAATAAAGATAAACTGACAGAAAGCCCCTTGCAAATAAATGCAAGGGGTCATTCTTTATTCACCGTCAAACTTTAAATTCCACTGCTCACGGCATTTGTCCATTATTTCAAGAACCGCTCTTGTATGCCAAAGTGGGTTTATCTCACTTTGTTTTCTGACTTTTTCAAGACACTGCTCAACTTCCTGTACCTCATATTCATAACCGTTGCAGTTATGAATTATTGTCGGGGCTTCGACAAGGTTTCCCAGTTCATCATACAACTTTATGTCGGTCGTGCAGAAGAACCAGTTTCCGAAAGTAATTCTCCCTTTGTCTCCTATAATACAAGCTGAATTTTCTTTCATATAGTCAAAGCCGATCTGTGAGTCGGCAAAACTGCCGTTGTCGTATCTCAGTAGTAGTGAGGCGTCATAGTCAACATTACTTCTGCCGATATATGCGCTTGTGACAATCTCATTTGGTTTATATCCGAGAAAGTCGCAGGCAAAAGTCAGCGGATAAACGCCTAGGTCAAGCAATGAACCGCCGCCGAGAGAATTTGCATAAAGGCGATCATCGGGGTTATACCGGCAGAATGACGATAAATCGGCACGGACAAGCTTTATATCACCGATTTTTCCTGTACCAACCCATTCCTTAGCCTTTCTGAACGCAGGTATAAACTTCATCCACATTGCTTCCATAAAGAAAACGTTATGCTTTTTTGCAAGTGAAATCAGTTCATCGAGTTGTTTGCAGTTAAGGGTTATTGTCTTTTCGCACAGCACATTCTTTCCTTTTTCAATGCACATCTTTGCATTTTCGTAATGTTGTGCCATAGGTGTTGCTATATAGATAACATCAACATCCGGGTCATTGGCAAGCAGTTCATAACTGCCGTAATATTTTCCGGCACCGAATTTTTCTGCAAATGCTCTTGCTTTATCATTACTTCTTGATGCCACCGCATAAAGCACTGAATTTTCACTGTAATTTATAGCTTCTGCAAGCTTTTCCGCAATCTTACCGGTGGCGATAATTCCCCAGTTAATCTTCTTCATAATACTCCTTATATCTTTACAAAAGTACTGCCGCACAGTTTTCGCTGCACGGCAGTATTGTTTATTTATTTACGTCAACGAACTGATCCGATGATTAAATTTCTGACGGTTCAAGAACCGCATAATTACCGTCGTCACGTTTGTATACTACGTTTATCTCGCCTGTCTGTGCATTCTTGAACATGAAGAATGTGTGCTCAAGCATATTCATTTGCAGAATTGCCTCTTCTTCAGACATAGGACGGAGATTGAACTTTTTATGTTTAACAACTTCAAAATCAGCCTGTTCTTCAACTACATCGTCAAATCCGCCCTTGAATGAGCTGTGCATCTGCTTTTCGACTCTTGTCTTATTCTTGCGGATCTGTCTTATAATACGATCTATGCAGGCATCGAAAGCATCGTTCTTGTCAGCGGCTTTCTGCTCTGAACGGAAGATAAGTCCTGCTGTGCGGACTGTAACTTCGCAAGTTATCATATTTTTCTGCTCGGAAAGTGTTACCTTGCAGTCTGCGTCACCTGAGAAGAAACGATCGAGCTTAGCCTCAATCTTCTTTGTTGCGTAATCCGAAAACGCCTGTGTAACCTGAATCTTCTTCGCTGTAATGTTTACTGTCATATAACTGTCATTCCTTTCGGGGCGATAAACGCCTTGAACTTTATTTGCAACCGTTGCCGTTTGCAAAGGTCTTAGGATTTATTTCCTTTTGACTTGAGTTAATTGTATCACATTTAGCTAAATTATACAAGCCCTTTTTGACATAAACTGAAATTTTATCTAATCTGTGCAAAAAAGTCGTATAAAATTCATCGTTTTATCAATTGACTGTCACGTTGCCGGATGGTATAATTAAAAGGTAAAATGGCAAAAATTATAACGTTTTGCCAAATTTAAGGGTAACAAGGAAACATGGAATTCAGGAGGAATTATGAATAAAAAACTTATGCGTTTCACTGCGTTTGGTACAGCGCTTGCGATGACTGCGAGTGTGTTGTCACTGTCCGTATATGCCGCACCGGCAAAGTATGATGCTAACGATTACGGATATATAACTCCGGTTAAAAATCAAGGTAACTGGGGCACTTGTTGGGCGTTTTCGTCAACTGCAATAAGCGAGGCATCACTTATAAAAGAGTTTCCGGACAAATATACAGCTTCCACGCTTGATCTTTCCGAAAATCTACTTGCTTATATGATAAGCCACCCATCACTTTACGGTCAGATAAATTCATCGGGTGATACCGCTACCTATGTTCAGGATGATACATACTATCTTTCAAAAGGCGGAAATGTCTGGGTTACGGGTCTAGGTCTTATGAACGGTTTCGGTCCTTATAACGAGAGCGACGAATATGCGTACAGTTTATATGGCACGCCGAGCATAGCAAGCAAGACTTTTATCGAATCCGAATATTATGAACTTAAAAATTCTTCGGTTGCAAAAATCACAGGATTGTTTACGGCAAACATTAACAAGAGCAGTGAAAACGACGACCTTAAACAGCTTATAATGGATTACGGTGCGGCTTCGTTAAGCTACTGTGAAAACTATTCTGATGTAAAAATAGATGATGACGGCGGATATTACTATTATAACCCTACCGCCAGCTCAACTAATCACGCAGTTACGGTCGTAGGATGGGATGATGACATTCCGGCTTCGTCATTTAAGAGCACTCCCGAAGGTAACGGCGCATGGCTTATTAAGAACAGTTGGGGTGATTCCAGGGATCACGGTTACTTTTGGCTTTCTTATTATGATAAGACAATCAGCAATATTGGCGTAGCATACGATTTCACTGTAGAGGGCGCTGATGATTATTACGATACCCGTTACAGCTACGATGGTGGAAACAATGCAGGCACTTTCGGTTATTCACAGAATGATATGTACGGTGCTAATGTATTTACCGCACAGGATGATTCGGCCATTACCGGAGCCGCAGTATATACCGCTGCAGGAACAGACATCGAACTCAGCGTCTATACTGATTTAAAGGATAAGACAAGACCCACATCAGGAACAAAATCTGCTGTGGCAACTATGGAAAGTGTCAGATACGAAGGATATTACACATTACAGTTTGATGCTCCCGTTAAGGTCAAGAAGGGTGATACTTTTGCAATCGTTGCAAAAATCACTAACAGCAACGGTTCTGCAAGAATTTATGTTGAGTACGGCTATTCAATGAACGGACTTTCATACAGTCTCAAAGCCAACGAAGGAGAAAGCTACTATACATATAATCCAGATTATACATGGATCGACTGCACTTACAGTGCAAAAAATAATCTGTTGATCAAAGCCTATGCGGTTTCTGATGACGTTGAATGTACGGAACATACATACGGTGAGTGGATAATTGATAAGGAAGCTACTTGCACGTCTACCGGTCTGAAGCACAGAGTATGTTCGAAGTGCAATCATGAAGACAGTGCTGAAATAGAAAAAACAGCACATAAGTATGTTACTTCAGTAATATCACCCACATATACATCCGATGGTTATACTTTACATAAATGCTCCGTATGCGGTACAAGTTACAAGGATACTGTTATATCAAAGCTTGTTTTAAGCACAGTCGGCAACGTAAGAAAGGTATCGGCAACTACAAATACTGTCAATATTGCATGGGATAAGAACTCTGATGCGAGTGGTTACGAACTTGAAATATACAAGGGCGGTAAGTGGACTCAGTTACTGAAAACATCCGATAACACTACAG
>CABUEI010000062.1 GCA_902490585.1 uncultured Oscillospiraceae bacterium | reverse complement strand
AGCCTTATCGCAGAGTGACTTCATATCGGCGATAAGAGCATTTCTCTTTTCGATGAGTGCTTTTAAATTCATACTGTTTCCTTTCCGTCGGAGTAATCCGACATAAGCTGTAAAATTTCTATTTCTTTGTTGTAATCGGGGATAAACTCCCGGATTTCACCTGTTACCTCGACCGTATCGTTTCCGGCACTGCGCTGTTCCGTCACGGTCGTTTCTTCACCTCTTGCTTCTATCGATGTGGCGATATACGCAGGATTGCAGTTAAGAATTGACACCTCGTGCAGTGTCAGCCCTGTTATCATTCTGCGCTGTACTCCCTCATCGCACGGCTCAAGGTGCGCCTGAGCACCCGAAAAGCCGAAGCTCCACCCTGTCAGATGTCCCGCCCTGGCTTCTGCAATCACTTCTCTGTCAGTGATGTCGGCTTCTGCGTGCAGTCCTATGCTGTCCTCATGCAGTTTAAGCGTTCCGTCTGTAGTATCAAGGACCTTGCTGTGATTGAATCTCAGCTCAACTTTCGGATGATCCTTAAGGCTTTTCGCAAACGTACCGCTTACGATACGCTCAACAAACGGCGTTGTCATGCCAGGCGCCATTGATGCAGGAAGCTGCTTGCTGTCACGCTCGACAGCGTTTACATATCCGCTGATGTGCATAAGATCAGCGGAACGGATTTCGATTTTCATTTTTATCACTCCTTTCTGTGTTATGGGTATAAAAATACCGCCCTCGTGGAGCGGTAAAATTATTAAGTTCGTTCAAATTTGCACCGAACTTCACAAAAAACGACTGTTTTTGCAAAGTTTGTGTTCAAGTCAAGTGCAATCGATTGCACACGGGTATAAGAAAACCGCCCTTGTTAAGAGCGGTCGTCATATTCAATTTACAGTCAGTTGACTGCCGATAAGCATTTTCGCTGCCTGTGAAATAAGCGGCAGTGTGGTAGCACCTGCATTTTTCAACATTGCCTTTACCTTTCTCCACACTTCCGGCTCACGGATATTGTCAAGATACTCATGCCCGCTGTATGTGATACTGCTTACAGCGCCGTCTATAAAATGTCCTGCCGCAAATTGAAGAACGGCATTTATATATCCGGCTTCTTTCAGCTTCTCTATCGTATACAAAATTTCATTATCTTCATACTTCGGGAGCTGTTCAAATATCGTTTCAACAGTCACCGGATTTATATTAAGCTCCTCGTCAATCGTCTTGCTTTTCTCAACAGTAAGCAGTACACTGCGGACGCAATCATAATTCAATTTCATTCTTCGTCCTCGTCCTCGTCATCTTCATCAACGATACTTACCGGGTTATCAAGATCAATTCCGTCCATAGTCGACCACGTCCAGCCTAAAATATCAGAGGTATCGGCTTCGGGATTATCCTTTATATACGCGATAATTTCATCTATCCTGTCATAATGCTCTCTTGCGCTTTGTAACATACCCAGAACAAAATCATAGTATGAATCGCTGACATTCTCTAAAAGTACTTTTAATTCTTCCATAATCAAGACTTCACTTTCTTAACAAAATCATAGCCCGCAAATCCGTTGTTTATAAAACGATATTGATAATACTCATCGCGCCATAAAGAATAATGTAAACAATTTTTCTTTCCTGCGTATCGACTGTAATTTGTACTGATCTCACTCGACACTTTCTTGATTTCTGCTTTGCTCATCTTAAGCGAGCCTGTGCCTGTCGCACTGCCGCCGCCCTTACTTGCAAACCGCCCTTGTTAAGAGCGGTTGTCATATTCAATTTCATTCTTCGTCCTCGTCATCTTCCCACTCAGAAGCGCAGGGTGGCAAGCCCGGAGGAGCGATACTGTCAAAGTAAGACAGCAGTTCTTCGACAGTTGCGTCTTCGTGATTCTTCACATATTCCAGCATTAAAGGCTCTACCTTATACTGCTCAGGTGCATTAAAAAGAAACAAATAATCAGCCTCATCTGTACTTGGAATATTGAACTTTGCTTTAACGTATTTCTGAAACTCGGTATACTCTTCAATCGCTTTAGCCATAAACACACCTATATTTTAACCTTTCCGTGAATAGTTAAGCTTCCATATTCATCACGAGTAGCACGGTATACATAATTACCGTGCCTGATGTTACCTGTTATAACATGATTGCCCTCTGTCATAGGATACTTCGTATTAAACTCTCCACACAGCTTTGCATAAGTCTTTGGCTTTACCTGTATACCGCTGTGATTTCTCTGCGGTGACGGTGCGTATTTTGTTTTAGCCTGTGCTTTATAAACCGTATTCACTGTGCCGTCATCGTTGACCGTAACGGATTTGATCGCACCGCCGTCCTTCCTTGCAAACAGTCCTTGTTAAGAGCGGTTGTCATATTCAATTTCATTCTTCGTCCTCGTCATCTTTCCACTCAGAAGCGCAGGGTGGCAAGCCCAGAGGAGCAATTTCTTCAAAATAATCGTCCAGTTCGTCAATAGTTACATCAGGATGAACCTTAATATACTCAGTCATTTCTTCTTCAACCTCGTACTGTTCCGCCGCACCAAGCAAAAAGAAAAATTTATCAAATAAGTCTCTTTCTTCATTCGTTTTCCATTCGTCTTTTATGCTATCAGCAAACATATTTCGTAACAATCTCTGAAAAGGAGTGTTATATTTTTCAAATTCACTTTTATTCATCTGTCTGTCACCTACTTCAATATTCGCTTGTGAGATATAACAATGCCGCCTTCACCATTCGATTTAGCTCTATACATATACTTTCCGTCATAAATTACGCCTTTAGCACCTTTCGGAGCATTAGGATATTTGGAGTTGAACGTTCCGCACAATTTGCCATATTTACTTGGACTTACCTGTATTCCTTCACGCTTTCTCTGTGGCGACGGCGCATATTTTGTTTTAGTCTGTGCTTTATAAACCGTATTCACTGTGCCGTCATCGTTGACCGTAACGGATTTGATCGCACCGCCGTCCTTACTTGCAAACAGCCCTTGTTAAGAGCGGTTGTCATATTCAATTTCATTCTTCGTCCTCGTCATCTTCCCACTCGGAAGCGCAGGGTGGCAAGCCGTCCGGAGTTATCTTATCAAAATACTTGCACGTATCTTCGACTGTTGCTTTTGGATTTTTTTCTAAATAATCTATGACTTTATCTGCCGTCTGATACTGCTCTGGGGCTTCAAGAAGGCAGATAAAACTCATATATATATCATAATTTTTACGTGAAGCGTCATCGTTTGGCGGGTATATATACTCAGGAATTGTATCTGCAAAACGTTCTATGATACGTTTTTGATATTCTGATTTATATTTTCCGTGCAGTTCTTCTTTTTTCATAACTAATTCTGCCTCCATTTCTTTCGTATAATTATGCCGCCCTCTCCGTCTGATTCTGCTTTATAACGATACTTGCCTTTAATTATATATCAACTTTCTCCTTTTTTGCTACCCGGATAAATGGTATTAAACTCTCCACACAGCTTTGCATAAGTCTTTGGCTTTACCTGTATACCGCTGTGATTTCTCTGCGGTGACGGTGCGTATTTTGTTTTAGCCTGTGCTTTATAAACCGTATTCACTGTGCCGTCATCGTTGACCGTAACGGATTTGATCGCACCGCCGTCCTTCCTTGCAAACAGTCCTTGTTAAGAGCGGTTGTCATATTCAATTTCATTCTTCGTCCTCGTCATCTTCATCAACTATACTTACAGGGTTATCGCAATCGATCCCGTCCATAGTTAATAGCAACCAACCGATAATATCAGAAGTATCGGCTTTAGGGTTATCTTTAATATATGCAATGATTTCATCTATACGGTCATAATGTTCTTTCGCACTTAGCAATATTCCTTGCACAAAATCATAATACGAATCGCTGACGTTTTCTAAAAGCACTTTCAGTTCTTCCATATTCAAGATCTCACTTTCTTTGTAAATGTATAATCGGCAAATCCGTTATTTATAAAATAATATGCAAAGTACTCATCATGCCACAGTGTGTAATGAAGGCACTTTTTCTTTCCTGCGTATCTACTGTAATTCGTGCTGATCTCACTTGACACTTTCTTGATTTCCGCTTTGCTCATCTTAAGCGAGCCTGTGCCTGTCGCACTGCCGCCGCCATTACTTGCAAACAGTCCTTTTTCATCGTGCTTATCGTTGTATCTCTTTTCTGCTATTATACCACCCTCATCACCGCTTTGCAAGCCTGCATCGTCAATTTTAGCATGGCTATCGGTATTCGGCGTGTATATCTGCTTTGTCGTAGGATCATAAAGCACATCGTTAAGGCCGAGCTTGATAAAGTCAAGTCCTAGCGGCGCAAGGTTTTCCTTGAAGCGTATTTCGTCCGGCTGTAAGAAGTTTGCCGCAAGACCTATCTGATACGCCTGATAGCGTGTCAGAATATCCGCTTTCAGAAGCTCAGAAGTATCTATGACAAAATATTTACTATGCTTCTCTTTCTCAAGAAGCAGTGCCCTGTTAAGTGCCATTTCAAACGCAGATACAACAGGCAGTACGGCTGTTCTTATGCTGTTGATATACGTTCTGTCATCGGCTCTGCCCGACAGCACATCGGGAGATAAGCCAAACAGCATTGCTATCTGCTCGGCATTTGTCACCTTGTTCTGATTTAACTGCATCTCAACGGCGGTGGAACTGCTTTCCTTGAAATCAAGTCCGTTCTGCAGTATCATCATACCGTCGCCGTTGTTGCTATAAAGCTTTCTCCATGCTTCACGTATAGTCTGCATTGCTGACTCGTCTACTCTGTGCTCTGTGCGCAGAAAGCCCTTTTTGTTACCGCCTCTGCGGCTCATCGCCTTTTCAATGCTGTGCGGATATTGCCTTGGAGCGTTGACACCGATGGCAACAAGCTGACCGATGCTATAAGCAAAGGCACACATCAAGCGTTTGTTAAGCTCGGTGTGTGCCTTGTCGTATTCATTTTTTGCCTGTATCGCCTGCGTTATTTCCCGTACCGATAAGTCCCAGAAATCTTTATGTGTTATTCCTGCCGTCAGTGCCGGGCGGTAAAGATTAGTTATCAGCTCTCCTGCACCGCTCCACTCTCTGCCTTTTCTGCGAGCGCCAGCAGTTTTTCTGCCTGCTGACGCTTGAAAAAAACCGACACCGTAAGCGTCTTAAAGAGTATTTCCGCCATATCCGAAAGGTCGCCGCCTGCGTCTATGTAATCGTCATAAATCTCCTGCGACTTTCTGACGTCAATATTCGCCTGGAAGCGATTTAATGCGCCCCACAGATACAGCGTTACTGTTTCGAGCTTGTCAAAATCCGCCATACCCGCAACAAGCGACTTGCCTGTTTTCTTCTCGATCTCGATTGCCGATGAAGCCGAGATTTTGAGCTTGTACTCGGTATCACCGATTTTCAGTGTTTCATAGGGTAATCTGTTTTCTTCCATTTTAATATCCTCCGTTTAATTTTAAGCATAAGAAAAGCACACCCTCTCAGATGTGCTTAATCTTATACCTCACCGCTTACTCAGCAATGCAATATTCGTGCGATACTCGCTATGTTAAGGAACATTACAGCAAAACCGATTATCGAGATAATCGGAAAGAAAAGCGCTACGCTTTTGATTGACTTCACATCTTTTCTCATTCTTGCCTGCTGTGCGTGTTCACCCTCAAGCTCGCTTACAAGCTGTTCGAGCTTGTCATTTGTTCTTGCATTCTCGATAAGTAATAACTGCGTGATTTCATCGTTTGACTTAATCTCGTAGTACTTGTTCTCCTTGCCGCAGAAATATACGTTATCGGGCAGTTCTCCGCCGCTTGCTTTTATTTCGGCACATGCCGCCTGTACGTTTTCGCCGCAAGGTTCACCTACAACATAGTTGTAGTGGTTAAGGTAGTTTTCTAATTGCTTAGTCATTATATTCCCTCCGTGATACTATATTTTTCTTTATAATACCACGAAGGATTATAAATGTCAATTTATGCCGCAGCAGTTACGTCCTCAAGCTCTGTAAGAGGTGTGCTTCTGAGCGTGAATTTCAGCGCCGCATTGACCTCTGCCGCAGAACGCTTTACCGATACCTTTGAGCTCCACTGATAGCCCGTATTATCCGGATAAATCAGCTTGAACCACACTGTTGCGTTCGATGTCTGTAACGCTCTCAGCGTGGAATACGCCGCCGCTACGTCCGCTTCTGACACGGCAGGATTTTCATCTTCATCGTTATAAAAGAACGTGAAGTCCAGATCGCCGTAGTCCTTGACACCGGGTATGTAACGCTTCGCACCGTCCGCAAGGTTAGTTACATCGACCTTTTCAGGATCACCGCCCATATCGGGAGTTGACTGCAAGCCGTACAGCGTCTTATATGTACCTGCCTTTGTGTCGGCATACTGTAATTTTGTGCCTTTTGATAAAAGTTCCATAATAATTTTCCTTTCTTATCAAGGGTTATAAACCCTGTGATTCAGTTCATCTATTTTTGCGGAAAACCGCATACATTTACGCTGTAATTCGCCGTTGGGCATCATCTGTCCGAATATACGGCGAAAGCCTTTCGATACCATTACAGCGCTTATCCGTGCCGACATATCGGCTACAACAGCAGGCGTGTCTGCCTTATCCCATACATCAATCTGCACTGTGATAACCGACAGCCGCTCCGCACCGTGAAGTACGGTATCGCTCTGATTTGCTATCTCACTTAACGTAATGACAGGAAAATCGGCTGTGGTGTCGGGGAACTGCAATTCCACCGTGCCTATATCGGCAAGCATATTAGCAATTGTGGGTATAATATCTATCATGCCATTGCGCTCCTTATTGCTTTTCTGAGTTCTGACTGGCACATTTTGAAAACATATTCTCTATTACTCAATAATGCAGGATATAGGTACGGTCTGGGAGGCGCACCATACGTTGTATGATAATTGCCGTCCGCATCACGCCAAGTCCACGGTTGCATCGTGTGAGATACACCCGGTGCGCCAAGCTGACCTGTGCCGAACTCTACAAACATGGCATATTCAACGTTTGTACCGACCGCCCAGACCTTAGGCTCAAGGTGTTCTGTAGAGATACTGCCTTTCAGCCTTCCCGTATCATACGGGCAGTTTACCTTTGCGTCACTCTTTATCTTCTGAACGCCTTTACCTATGCCCTTGTCTATTGCCGCATCTACGCTTCCGCCGAGCCGTCTGAGCTTAACCATAAGCCCTTCAAGTCCTTCGATTGATACTTCCATGCTTATGTCCTTTCTGCCGTTGCACTGTCGTGCATAGTGTAATGTGCGACAGAGAGTATCTTATAATCTGCTCCGTCACACCTTACTATATCTCCGACTTTAAGCATGTCTTTATCCGTTGTTGCTATCGTCAGCATACCGTGTATTCTCTCGCCGTACAGTTCGACAGATACGCTGTCGGTTACCGGCTTTACAACAGCGGATATTGTCGCTACCTGTTTAAGCTCCGATACCGTTACCACATAGTTCAGTATCATCTTGAAATTTTTTCGCATAAACTATATAATATAAAAGTCCGGTAGATAATTCGGTGGATTGAAATAATTTTTATGTTGTCTCTAAGTTTGACACCAACCTGAGCCGCACAGTCGAAAGTCTGTGCGGCTCTCGTTGTATAACTATCCGATTATAAAAATTATATCATTCGGCTTGTCCTATAAAACGGACAACTACTGCTTATACAGAAAAATCCCCATACAGCTTACAACCGTATGGGGATAGTTTTGATTTTATTTTATTTTCATATCTCTGATACTGATATATTCCTCATCAACCTTGTCGGTGTAGCGGATATCAGTGCCACTGAGAAACGCTGTAATGTGCTTACAGCATTGACGGTAGAACTCATCTTCATAGTGTACTATGTGTGCACCGCCGAGCGCAAATCGGTCATCGGCATAAAAACGCTTTGATATATCAATGACACAGCACTTGGTACGACGTGCAAATTTATCTTCATTTTCGGATATAAAAGCCTTTTTCATTTCAAATGTGTTGTCGCTGTCAGGCAAATATTCTATCGTGTTGTCAAGCGAAATATAGCGATTTTTTAGATCGGCTTTTATAAGGATTATATTTTTACCGTAACGATTTAGTACAAAATCACAGAAGTTTTCCAGCGCTTTATCGAGGTACTCACAACTTCTTTCGTTAAAAAGATATGTACTCTCACACTTATCGGAAATTGACTTATAGAAAGCGGTGCGTAGTATAAAATCATCAACCTCAAACAGTGAGTTTTCATACTTCCGCATATTGCAGATAAGGTCATACATATCGACTATAAGCCAGTCAGCTTTACTGTCGGACAGTATGCGTTTTCCTTCGTGCAGGAACGCTTCTTTTACTGTACGTCTGCGCCATGTACTTCCGCAGAATTTATCGGCTTTTAAATTGGCGTCAAACGGAATTGCAGGTTCATCGGCAAGCAGAAAAGGCTCCTTGAAAATGTACTTGTCGACATAAATACCGGACAGATTTCGGTTAACGGATTCACGGGAAATGCAACTACCCCAAATATCAACCAAAACGGGTTTGTGACTAATTTCATAGTTGCTGAGTGCTTCCGGATTATTTCTGATAAGGAAAATGCGTTCACAATTCTCCGTAGTGGTGTATTTGTAAACCGCCGTAAGTTTACGTGATAACTGCTTTTTTACAAGGAAATTTTCATCGAAAATTATCTTTATATCTTCATAATCACAATCGGATAAATCACCGTCAATCCGCTCTATAGCAGTAATTGCAGCGGTAAGCCTTTCGGCTCCCGGTTTTGATGAAAGTAGTTTTTTAGCATCACTGTAGGTACGGATTTCATTTTCACGAAGGTATATCAGATATTCGGAATTTTCAGCTACAAACTGTTTAGAAGTAAGTTCAATCAGCCTGTCAGATATAAAATTTCTGTCAAGCAGTTCAGGTTGATATGCTCTCGCTGTCATATTATCATAGTATTTGAGAATACGCATCAGCTGAAGTCTTGTTTCCGCCCTATCGAAATATGTACCATTATAACTCCGCTTTAAAACAGCGTCCAGTTTGATTCGCACATCATCATAAAAAAGTTCCTCATAAGCCATTACATTATCGCTTTGTGATGACATGAAATATTTATCCGAAACGTCTATAACTATAGGCTGTAAAAGCGAGATCAGGTAATTTTCATACATTCTGAGGCGTTTATTGAGTGCACTCCTGTTTTTACAGTTTCTGAGCTGATTTTTCTTTACGCTGATACTGCTGAATTGTAAGCGGATTAATACAATCCTATCTTTGTCATATACCGACAGAATCGTTTCTGCGTATCTCTTCAGCGCCGATTTCCAGATACTTTCGTCATAAGGCGGAGATATTTTTTCATATTTATCTTTATTTGACTTGTAAAAATCAGAAGAAATAAAACTCTGGGACGCAGTGTAATAACTGTTGCCGTATCTGTAACATGAAATCGCCGCCATTGTGTAAAGGTCGATCACAATGTAATTACTGTCTGAAGCAGTCAAAAAAGCACCGAAATTTTTTAGTATGTCAATTTTATTTCTCTGACTTCCCGTTTTTCCCGAAAGATTGCTCTTCTCGCTCATCAATGAAACGGGTGACAGAATAAGTGCTGTATCATCATAAGTAAAACCGCTGTCACGGAAAACATTTCTGAGTATCGCACTGCCCTGCAACAGAAATTCAGGATTTTTGCAGATAGAAGTCTTTTCTCCGAGTACCGATGTTATTCGTTCCTTTGCTGTCTGACCGGCTTCGGTAAGATTGCCATCGAGTACGGTTACCTCATAGCCGTGCAAAGTATCTTTGCAGAGCGTAGGAATACAGGAAATGTCTGCTTTTATCCCGTTTTCAGTACGTCTGAGCGTTAAATCAACTATTGCACTCTCACGGTTTTCACGCAGTTCTTTCA
Organism: uncultured Oscillospiraceae bacterium; assembly: GCA_902490585.1. GTDB lineage: Bacteria > Bacillota > Clostridia > Oscillospirales > Ruminococcaceae > Ruminiclostridium_E. The sequence continues at coordinate 787 of CABUEI010000062.1, read as the reverse complement.
TTGATGATAACAAATTACCCAATGAATAAAAGCACATTACCTCTCTGCCGTCACGGGTAGTTATCTTTTCGGCACATTGCATGACATGGGGGTGAGAACCGATTATAAGATCAGCTCCGCACTGTGCCATATACTCAGCCGCTTTAATCTGCGAATTGCGTACTGTAACCGAGTTCATCGTACCCCAGTGCTGATATGCGACTATATACTCTGCACCGTCGTTTTTAAGAGAATTTACAAGCTCTTTGAAACGAGCAGGGTCATATCTGCCGATAAACTGCGGCGGTATATCCTTTTCAAGTCCGTTCGATATGGAATTTACGGCAATAAAACCGACTTTTATGCCATTTATATCCGCAATATGCGTTTCATTGTCAAGTGTGCCGATGTTTGCAATACCGCTGTTTTCAATGCGCTGTACGGTGGCTTCAAGCCCACTCAATCCCGTGTCACAGTTATGGTTATTTGATGTTACTAGAGCTTTAAAACCGCAGCCTTTCACAGCGTCAATAAACGTTGAGGGAGAGTTGCAATTCGGACTGCCGCTGTCTGTTCTTATCTTCTCATATTCATAGGGCGCACCGTCAAAGCAGGTGGTTTCAAGAACTGCCACGGAATAGTCTGCGGATTTTATGATTTCTTTCAATTTTCTGAATGAATCGGTGAAATCAAAGGAGCGTAAAGCGGTTTTTCTCTGCTGTTCAAGAGAGCACATTATATCACCGCAAAGCATAATCCTGCACCCTGATGCACAACGTGATAAATCTCTTCCGACAGCAACTTTTAC
>CABUEI010000061.1 GCA_902490585.1 uncultured Oscillospiraceae bacterium | reverse complement strand
CAGGATTTTCGCTATTTTGCTAATGAAAATGCCCTCTCTGCTAATGGCAGAAAAAATTGAGCAAAATTTCTGCTAATGGAAAAGGCGGTCGTTACCCTGTTAATTAGTTCATTTAAGGGTTGGCAAGAGAAAATCGCACACTACTTCTATGCCCTTTCCCATTATATAATTGCGGTAACAGGAGGCGGTTGTTTTGAAAGAACAGAAATATCATTTATATCTTTCCGATGACGAATACAGGAGAGTGTTGCAATCACTTATCCGTTTAAAGAACAGCATGACAGCAAAAGGCAGATACACCGACGGGGTCGACGATGTTCTCTGCAAGGTGATTTCAGCCAAGAAAAGAAAGTTCAAAATCAAATATATCTGAACACGAATAAAGACCGCCTACACTTTTGTAAGCGGTCTTTGCTAATTTAGAGTAAATTCGACAAACTGGAATTTTACATTTTTCTTTTAATATTCGCAAGTAAACTTTTGAGGAATTTAATAAAGATAAAATTAACTTAAGCGGGTGCTCCCAAAAAACCGCCTCAGCGACAAATCTAAATTATATTGAGTTGATGAATTATTTATATTTGTAAAAACCTTCGCCAGAAGACATTCCTAGCTTACCTTCATCGATATATTTCTTCAACACCTCAGCCATTTTCTTAAAGTTATATGGCATCATCATCTTCTTTAGGAGCGGACTAAACAATCCAGGTACCTTTTGATATTGCATAACAATATTGTATGCGGTGGTGAGACCTACGGTATCAAATATCTGGAACGGGCCCTTCGGAGCACCGGTACCACGTGTCCATGCAATATCAATGCTCTGGGGATCAGATACACCTGATACGTAAAGATCTAAGCCACTCAGCAGAAAAGGCACCAGCATAGAATTCAGAAGATAACCATTCTTCTCCTTCTTTACAGGCAAAGAAATCATGCGTATCTGGTTTCCAAATTCCATTACCTCGTCAAAATACTTTTGCTCGGTCTGATTCTGAGCCATAATCTCGGCAGTATTATTCTTCCAGATAGAATTAGCAAAATGCAGAGATAAATATTTGTTCGGTCTGCCGGTATATTTTGCAAACTGTGACGGCAGAAGTGTGGACGAATTGGTTACAATTACAGTCTTCTCAGGAAGTACAGGTGCCAATTTTTTATAAAAGGTGATTTTATCCTGCACATTTTCAGTCATAGATTCGATTACTAAATCTGCATTCTCACAAGCCTTAGTAAGGTCCAGTTCTAACTTCAGATTTTCATATGCTGCAAGAGTTTTTGCGATACACGCATCCTTATCGAAATGATCGGAATCCGCAATGCCAGCGCACCATGCTTTGGTGTCTTGTGACATTGCTTCGATTGCAGCTAAATAAGTATCCTTCAGTTTGTCGATTTTCGGCTGTGTACGACCAATGGAAGATTCGGATCTGAGCCAGATGGTCACATCAAATCCGCAATAAGCACTCTGGAATGCAATCTGGCTTCCCAGTACGCCTCCACCAGCAACTACCACTTTCTTATAAGCCATTCTATTTACCCCCTTTAGATAATGAACTGATGCATAAAAGCATACTCAAAAAATTGTAGCACTCACCCTCAGCATCACGCAAGAATTGTTGTCATACTTTATGCTGTGAATTCAAATTTGCTATTCTCAAATAAAAAGTATACCACATACCTATGAGTTTGTCAACCACCGCAGCAAACATGACCAGGGTATTTGCCATTTGTTGGAGATTGCCGATTTTTACCTTCCGGGCATAAGCCTGATTCTGCATAGCCTTTACATTTTTCTGGAGATCCGTCACGAGACGGAGCTCTGATTTTATGTAAAAGATGACAAATGGATCTGTATGATAATCGGCTTTTGAAGCACTCTCCGATTTGTGTGTCCTTTCGTGAGTATAATGGTCTCATAAATTAAGACACTTTTTCGGACAGATTTTAATGAATCTGATATACTTAAATCAGTATGAAAGAGAGGATTCATTGTTATGTCCAGACAAAGAAGAAATTTTAGTGCCAAATTTAAATCAGACCTTGTAATTGAACTACTTAAGGGGGAGAAAGATCTCAATACCCTGGCAGCAGAAAATAACATCCAACCAAATCTGCTCCGCAACTGGAAGAAGGAATTCCTTGATAATGCAGCAGTTGTGTTCGATGACAAGCGTGAGGATAACCTCAAGGAAAAGCTCGCAGAAGAACGCAAAGAAAAAGCAGAGTACGCCAAAAAGGTTGGTCAGTTAACCATGCAGGTTGACTGGCTCAAAAAAAATCTGAAGAAATTTGCGGACCTGACTACGAGAGTAAGTTTAGTCCAAAACCTTTTGACGACTAAGGAAATACCGGCTTCTGTTGGTGCCAAGCTACTTGATATCAACCGTACAAGCATTTATTACAAGGGCACTCCTGTGTCGGAGGAAGAACTGGCCTGCAAAGAGATTATTGATCATCTTCATACTGACAATCCTACCTGGGGCGCAAGACAAATGTCTGCACAGCTAAAAACCCGTGGTTATCATGTTGGCCGCCGCAAGGCAAGACGCTACATGAATGAGATGGATATTTACCCGATTTATCCAAAGATGAATCTTTCCAAGCGAATGCAACAGGCCAAGGTATGTCCTTATCTTCTTCGCAATGCAGTCATAGACAAACCAAACCAGGCATGGTCTATTGACATTACATATATTCCAATCAAGCGCGGATTTCTGTATCTGACAGCCGTAATCGACTGGTATAGCCGTTGTATTGTCGGCTGGGAGGTTGATGATACGCTTGATACCCGAATGGTCATCAATGCCTTGAAAAAGGCTTTTAAGGTAGCCAAGCCGCAGATTTTAAATTCTGATCAGGGCTGTCAGTTTACAAGTCAGCAGTACATTGACTTCGTAAAAGAAAATGGTATTCGTCAAAGCATGGATGGAAAAAGCCGTTGGGCAGACAACATCATGATTGAACGCTGGTTTCGTAGCTTCAAGTATGAGGAAGCCTATCTGACACAGTATAACAACATCAGGGAAGCCAGAGCTGCTATCGGTCAATATATCCACACCTATAACTTTGAGCGGCGCCATTCTGCACTTGATTATCAAACACCGGCTGAATGCTACTATCCGGCAATGTTGATGCCATATGTAGCTTAGCATACATGGATCTGGGGAGCATTCCACTATTCTCCCCATGCTCCTCGTAACTTATCCACCATATCAGTTCATTATAAAAATCTTAGATTTTTGTCTTGACAACTGAGCCACTATAAAAAACCATTATAATATTTGAACACAGATTATTGATTTGCATAAGAGAATGCGTAAACTTCAAATGCGTTTCCTGTGATTTATGGGCTACAGATTAACTCAATGATGTTTCCCATATTTCTTTGCATTTGCTAATACCCTGCTAAAAGGAAGGCAAAAAACCACGGAAAATTAGCAGGTTTTGGACGAGAATTTACTAACAACGAAACCCCGGAAACGCCAGTAAAATCAAGGATTTTCGGGGATTTGCAGGGAGTCAAAAATGCCCCTCGGGGGCTTCTCCTAAGGGTTAGTTGTGGGTTCGATTCCCGCAGGGGGTGCCAGATAGAAAAGTCGCTCGTAAGGGTGGCTTTTTTGTTTTGCTTTGTTTATTTTTAATTTGATTGTGATTTGTTATTTGTTTGCGTGGGGGACTTTGCTCAATATGCTTTGATTTCTCCTTTGCCAAATCCGATGAAATGTGGTACAATATACTTAACACAGATTGGGCGAAATCAAAAGGAGCGTTATATGTTCAGATACGAATTACACATGCACACAAAGGAAGGCAGTGCCTGCGCTGTCGATACGATAGAGGATATGATAAAGCAGTATGTTAAAATCGGCTTTAACGGGGCGGCGATAACCAATCATTTTATCGGCGGCAACACAAGCGTTTCCAGAGCTCTTCCGTGGGAAGAACTTATAGAGCAGTACGCCAAGGCATATACCAACGGTAAAAAAATCGCAGAGGAGCTTGACTTTGACCTGTTTTTCGGTGTTGAACAAGGTTATGGCAACGGCAAGGAATTTTTAGCATACGGATTTGAGCCTGAATTTCTTTCGTCACGTCCGTTTCTGAGAAATGCGGATCTGAAGACATGGGCTGAGGAAATACATTCTGTCGGCGGATTTATTGCTTTCGCTCACCCTTTCCGTGACAGAGATTACATAACAAATCCCGATGAAGTGCCCGATATTTCGATAGTTGACGGAATAGAGGGCTACAACAGAGGAAACCGTGATATTGAAAATGAAAAGGCAATAAGTGTTTTCGGTAATGCAGACACGATAATCACCGCAGGAAGCGACCTGCACAGTAAAGATTTTGACAGTGCATACGGGATTGAAACAAGCCACAGGATCAGGAGTAACAAGGAGCTTGTTAAAACGTTGATTGATAGGGATTTCAGGGTTTATCTTGGGGGATGAAAACCGATATTTAACTAACGTAATCTGAATGTTTGCCGTCAGAAATTTTCTCTGTGATACATTTTTATGTTTTTTTAAAACAGTGGGACTTATTTGATGTTTTCAAACGGTTATAGTCATAGCAAAGAGCTGACATGAATGCTTCGGCATTTTCATTGAAAGCATGAAAGGACGGTACATAATGGGTGCAGAATACCAAAACACAGAATATGAAAGCAAGCTGAAAGAAATCAGCTTTTACAAACTTCATCCTGAATATATTGCTTTTGTCGGAGATAAGTTTGAAAAATACAGGATACTGCAAATCGGTGAGAGCCACTTTATTCCACAATTAAAAGAAGAGCAGGACATTTTTCCGATTGACTATTTTGAAAAATGGTTATCAGACCCTTGCGAAGATATGAAATCTTTCAAAAACAATAATTCGGACGACTGTAATTGGCACTACTGGATATTTACTCAGAAAGTCATTGTAGATTATCTGAACGGATATCGGACAAGATCTCATGGGATTTTCACCGAGCTTGTCAAAGTGTTTTCAAAGATTTATGAAAAACGTGATATAGGCAAAATCAATACTGAAAAATCGCAAAACTACAGGTATTTTGCTTTTATGAACTTTTTTCAGATGCCGTCGTTATATAAAGGTGAAAAATTCTGGAACTCGTTGAAATACAGTGCTTCAAAAAACGCAGACCGATTGAATCTTAAAAATAAAGAAGAAACAACAAGTTATGCGAATAAAGTCTGGGATAAAATCGTCGAAGAATCTACAGCGGTTTTTGACGAAACTGTTGATATTCTCAAGCCTGAAATAATAATATTTACCTCAAAATCCGCATGGGATGCTTACAAAGGAAAATATAAAAATGCGCCCAATATCATCAATACCGTTCATCCCGGGTGTCCATGGTGGCACAAACCGGGCGGTAAAGAAAAACTGATTGAAAAGTGGACTGCAATCTGTAACGAATAATCATAAACAAGTCGTAGAAATACGGCTTGTTTTTGTTTTCTGCCCTGCTTTTGTATGTAAATTTATCTGCAATGTAACAGTGTAACTATTCCGGAGCCGGTTACAAGTATCAGTTAATATACATTCGGAAAATGCACAAACATTACAGGTATAACCAACTCTCCGTTTTCGCCATATATTTCCTTAACCGTCAACTTCTCCTACTTGACAGAACAATAAATTCTTGCTAAAATATCTTTTATACAATATAACCTGAGGTGAAAAATGAAAAAATTCTTGATACCGCTGTTATGCAGTGCAATACTGCTTTTATGCGGCGGCTGCAACCTAAGCGACAAAGTGAGAATCGGCACAGCGGCTGAGGGCGGAAATTACTACATTTTCGGCAGTGAACTGAATGCTATAGATTCGCTCGAAAGCTACAATATCAATATCAAAAGAACGGCAGGCTCTGCCGCAAATATGCGTCTGCTCTCAGAAAACTATCTTCAGATGGCAGTGGTTCAGACCGACATAATAGACGATGCGTGGAACGGCAGAAACGGCTTTAAAGAAGAATACCATGATTTCGGCGCAGTAGCAGGACTGTTCACAGAAAGCTGTCAGATCGCAGTACGCAGTGACAGTGATATAAAAAGCGTTTCGGATCTTAAAGGAAAGACTGTAAGCATCGGCGAAGAAGAATCGGGTACTGCGCATAACGCAAGGCAGATTCTGACTTCATACGGCATTGCCGAGGATATGGTAAAGACGGTAAACCTTGATTACAAGGATGCCGCAAGTCAGCTTGAAAACGGCACTATAGACGCATTTTTCTGCACTATCGGTGCACCTAATCCCACTGTAAAAACACTCTGCGACAAGGGCGCTACTCGTCTTGTTTCGCTTGACAGCGATAGAATAAACGACCTTGTAAGCTCCTACGGCTACTACTCTGCCTGCACGATACCGGCAGGTACCTATACGGGTCAGACAGAAGATGTTAAAACTATAGGTGTCACCGCCGTACTGCTTGCAGGAAATTCTTGCCCTAAGGACACAGTGAAAGCGATAACTAAGGCGATTTTCGACAACTCACAAACCATACAAAACGCACTTCCCGTAAATATCGTAACCGACAAGCAATCAGCTGTCAACGGCATCACTATCCCGTTTCATCCGGGTGCCGCCGAGTATTACGGCGAAAACGGAATAAATGTAGAAACAGAGTAATAAGATGAGCATAGCACTTGATATGTATCAGACAGTCGCAATAGCTGTGCTTGTTCTGATGCTTGGCGCATTTCTGCGTAAAAAAATAAATTTCCTTGAAAAATTCTGTATCCCGGCTCCCGTTATAGGCGGTCTGCTGTTTGCGATACTTACCTGTATTCTGCACGGTACCGGTCTTGCGGACGTCACTTTTGACGATACGCTGAAAGAAGTCTGCATGGTGCTGTTCTTCACATCGGTAGGCTTCCAGGCAAACCTCAAAGTTCTCAAGAGCGGCGGAAAGTCAATGGTGATCTTTCTGATACTCGTAATAGTGCTGATAGTCGGACAGAACTTTACTGCACTCGGACTTTCAAGCCTGCTCGGACTGGATTCACTTATCGGTATGTGTACAGGTTCAATTCCTATGGTGGGAGGTCACGGAACAGCAGGTGCATTCGGTCCGGTTCTTGAAGACCTCGGTGTATCGGGAGCTACTACGCTCTGTACTGCGGCGGCTACATTCGGACTTGTCGCAGGAAGCCTTATCGGAGGACCTATCGGCAGACGGCTTATAGTAAAGCACGACCTGTTAAAGACAGTCGTACCCGAAGATGACAGCCTGCTTGTCGAAGAGGGCAAGAAGCACGAGCGTCACTTCTCAATGTACGCTCCTGCTGTATATCAGCTTGTACTTGCAGTCGGTGCAGGCACGGTAATTTCCTACCTGCTGACTATGACGGGAATGACTTTCCCGATATACATCGGTGCTATGATAGTTGCCGCTCTTATGCGTAACATCGGAGAATACACAGGCAAAATCACCATTCACATGGGCGAAATCAACGACCTCGGCGGTATATGCCTGTCACTGTTCTTAGGCATAGCGATGATAACGCTGAAGCTGTGGCAACTAGCCGATCTTGCATTACCGCTGATGATTATGCTCGGCGGACAGGTACTGCTTATGTTCCTGTACTCATATTTTGTTGTATACAGAGTTATGGGCAGAGATTACGATGCGGCAGTGCTTACGGCAGGTATGTGCGGTTTCGGTATGGGTGCAACACCTAACGCAATGGCTAATATGCAGGCTATCTGTCAGAAGTATGCACCGTCTGTAAAGGCGTATCTGCTGGTACCGCTGATAGGCAGTCTGTTTGCGGATTTTCTCAACAGTATCACCATCACGTTCTTTATAAATATGCTGTAAACCTACAGCAGTCAGTCTGTCGATAAACCTATATAACTTTTAAAAAAGGGGTTTGGGGCGTAGCCCCAATGCGGGTTGTCAGTCGTTGGTGTCGCTGCATCGTGCAGCGACTGTGTGCGACTGACTGCAAGCGTCCTTGCTTGGTGAGGGCGGCAGCCCCACACTCAGTCCCTTTCCTGGGGAAAGGGGTTTGGGGATAGGGATTGAGAACTTACGCTATTTTATAAAAAACAGACTTTTTCTACAAGCTGTATGCTGTAAACCTACAGCAGTTTACTTTTCGGAGGGATTTATATGTTTGGCAAAGATAAGGACAAGCAGAAAAAGAAAAAGGAAAAAAAGCACGGTAACACAGAACATTCAGAGAAAAATTACAATGTTCTTTATGACAATCTTGCTTTTCCCGAGGTGTATGCAAAGGAGCATAAGCAAAGCGATACCGAGGAAACCGGTGAAGAACCTGTAAATTACGACAATGTGGCTATTCCCGAAATCAATGTAAAGAAAGATAAGAAATAAGCAATTATTCAATATTCGACCGCTCTTAATGAGCGGTTTATTTTTATGCTCTATAATAATTTTACCGCATAACCGCCACATGACAGCCGAAAATAAGATATACAGCAAAAAAATGTTGCAAATACGGCGGTTATAGTGTATAATAGAATATGAATATACTGCCTTAATAGCGGTAATTTTCAAATGTGAAAGGAAAATCTATGTTACTTAATATAATGAACAGTCTCGGCGATCAGCGTGGGATTATCATCACCGTATTCGCTTATGCGGTGATCCTGCTTGTAGCCATACCGATACACGAATGTGCCCACTGCTTTGCGGCTTATCTACTGGGTGATGATACGGGACTGCGTTCAGGCAGAGTTACACTGAATCCGATTCATCACTGGGATCTCTGGGGTACTATAGGCATGCTTACTGTCGGCATAGGCTGGGGCAAGCCTGCACCCGTAAACCCTGTCAGAGCAAGAAAGGTATCTGCGAGAACATTCATGGCGCTGACTGCGGCGGCAGGACCTTTGTCAAACGTAATCCTTTCTTATATTTTCGTACTTATCGGAAAGCTTGTATGGTTCTTTTTCGGTGCTTCAAACCCCGATGTTGTAGCATATATTTATTACGCTTTCGATATGGCGGCAAGTATAAATGTTTCGCTTGCAGTGTTCAACCTGCTCCCGATACCGCCGTTTGACGGCTCAAGAATAATGCTCGTATTCTTAAAGGAAAGAACATATTTCAAGCTTATGCAGTATGAACAGTATATAATGATTGCTGTACTTGCTATCTGCTGGACAGGCGTACTTAATGTACCGCTGAATTTCCTTGACAATGCGGTAATGAGTTTTCTTGATTTCACGACCTCTTTCATTCCGCTTGTACCTCTCGGAGCATAAGAAATGCAGGAACTGAAATTCAAGCTTGAGGTTTTTGAAGGACCTCTTGACCTTATGCTGAGCCTTATTGCAAAGCATAAGCTTAATATTTACGATATAGAAATTTCTCTTTTGCTTGAGCAATTCCTACTGTATCTCGACCGTATGAAAGAGGCTGACATAGAGATAGCAGGCGAATTTCTCGAAATGGCGGCAAGGCTTATCTACATAAAGTCCGCCGCTCTTCTGCCAAAGCACGAAGCGGAAGAAATGAAGAAAGAACTCGAAGGCGTACTTATCGAATACGCTCTTTGCAAGCAAATTGCGGCTCAGTTACAGCAAAGCTGGGTAGGCGACGATGTGTTTGTTCGTCCGCCTGTGCAGGTTGAAGAAAACAAGGCATATCTCGGTATGCACGACCCGGACGAGCTTTTCCTTGCAATGTCGAACTTAAACTACAAGGATGCGGTAAGAAAAGCGGTACCTCATGTAAAGCCCGCCATTGCAAAGAGCTTTGTCAGTGTATTCACAAAGATCGTCTATGTGCTTAAACGCATAAACGACGGTCATGATGTTGAGGTAAATTCACTATACAAAGGGCAGTCAAGGTCGGACTGTGTGGCTATCTTTCTGGCACTGCTTGAGCTGTCAAAAAACAGCCGTATAAAGTTCACCGATGATAATAAGTATCTGCACTTTGTACCTAAGGATAAAATAGAAGAAGAGTTCTCGTTCGGAGAACCCGAAGAAAGCGAGGCGGCAGAAAATTGAATTACAACGAATCACTTTGTATAATAGAAGCTCTGCTGTTCGCATCTGGCGAACCGATCTCACTGGACAGACTGAGCGAGGCAAGCGGAATTGAACCCGAAACGGTAACAAAGCTTATAGATCAGCTTGAAAGAAGATACAATGTTTCCGACAGTGCAATAAGAGTACTGCGGCTTGAAAATTCATATCAGCTTGCGACAAGGGAAGAATACGCACCTTATATAAAGCGTGCTATGGAAAACAAGCGTCAGGCAAGGCTCTCCCCTGCGGCACTCGAAGTACTTGCGGTTGTCGCCTACAATCAGCCTGTTACAAAGGCGTTTGTGGAACAGGTACGAGGTACTGACAGCTCGGGTGTTATAAACACTCTTGTTGACCGTGAACTTTTATATGAAGCAGGCAGACTTGAACTGCCCGGCAGACCGATCACCTATAAAACGACAGACAACTTCCTGCGTTGTTTCAAGCTTGAAAGTCTGGCACAGCTACCAAGTCTTCCGGACGAGGACGGTCAGCTGAACTTAAACGAACTCGGTGCATTACAGCAGGATACAGATTACGGTGACATTGATAACGATATTGATATCGGCATCGGTCAGAATGAGGAATAATCCCGTTATCTCTGCGGATACTCTTTATCGGAGTACCGACGGCATACAAAACTAAAACGGAGGGCTTATGGGCTGGCTTATTTTCATAGATATATTGCTCATCATCGTACTTGCTCTCATGCTGTCGGTAACAGTAAATGTACATCTGAACGATGAAGCGATGATAAAGATAAAATATGCAGGTATAACTATTTTCTCTGTTTCACCTGAAGACGAAAAGCAGAAAAAACAAAAGCAAAAAAAGAAACAGGAAAAGAAGAAACAACCGAAAGAGGATAACAACGAACGTGTTTCAACAGATGATAATACGCCTGTTGAAAATTCAAGCGAAAAGGACACAACCAAACCCGATAAGAGCGGTTCCGAAGAAAGACCGCATAAAGTCGGCAAAAAAGCAGATAACAAGGACTATAGCGGTCTTATGTCAAAGCTTGGGCTTAGCGGTGACATAAGTGAAATTATCGAGTTTGCAAAACAGCTTGTGGAGTCTGCGTCAAAACCTATAAAGAGGCTTATAAGCCATATCCGTGTCAACAACTTTT
>CABUEI010000060.1 GCA_902490585.1 uncultured Oscillospiraceae bacterium | reverse complement strand
GCAGGTTCAGCCTTAGGCTCGGGAGCGGCAACAGGCTCTTCAGCCAGTAAATCGCTGAAATCATCAGCAACAGGAGCAGGTTCAGCCTTAGGCTCGGGAGCGGCAACAGGCTCTTCAGCCAGTAAATCGCCGAAATCATCAGCCACAGGAGCAGATTCAGCCTTAGGCTCGGGAGCGGCAACAGGCTCTTCCGCAAGCAGATCCGCCATATCATCTGCTACAGCAGGAGTTTCCTCAACAAGCAAATCGCCCGTGTCTACATTATCTGTTGAAATATCATCATCGCCTGATACTATCTCAAATGAACTTAACAGACCGTTGTTGTCTGCAAGTAATTCGTCAATATCATCATCGCCGTCATCAGTCTGTGCCGGCATATCAAGTTTAAGCTCAAAGTTGTACGGCTCAACTTCCATCGGTGCATAAACTTCAAGCTCGCTTTCGTCGAATCCGCCAATATTCTCAAGCTCTGCCTTTGCACTGCTAAGCTCTTCGTCGTCCACAAGCTTTTTTACAGGAGCACCAACAGCGTCTTCTGCGGCAACTTCGGGAACGTCTGCCTCTTCGACAGCCTTTGCGAGTACATCGTTTACAGCCTTTGTTTCCTCAACCGCCTTTGCGACCGCTTCGTTTACCGCATTAGCCTCGGCAACCGCTTTCTCTACAGCCTCGTTTACTGCTGTGCTGATTTTAGCGAGTATAGCCTGAACATCAACGCTGACGGTTGTTGCACCGCCGCTTGTCACGCCGTTTGCGAATGTATCAGCCTTTTCAAGTACGGACTGCTTGTAATCGTATGTTTTCTGAACCGTATCGGCAAAATACGCCTTAGCGGCTGTGATAATTTCTTTCGCTTTCTTCTGGGCGTCGGCAACTACAGCGTTTGCGTCTGCATTCGCCTTAGCAGAGATTTCCGCAAGCTGTGCGGGATCAATTGTTCCGCCGCTGTGCTTTGCCTTGTCGATCTTAGCCGCCGCCTGCTTCTTGAACTGAGCAAATTCTTCTGTCAGTGCAGAATATTTGTCCTGCATGACGTGCAGTTCCTTTTCTGTCTGAGCAAGCTTGCGTCTTTCGTCAAGAACCTGCTTTCTGCTTTCGAGGATCTGTGCGTCAAGCTCAGCTTTTTTCTTTTCAAGCTCTGCGGTTGCCGCTTCACCGGCACCCTCTGTTGCCTGCTGTTTTTCTTCAAGAGCTCTTTTCAGCTCGTCATTTTCTTCTTTAAGGGCTTTACGTTCCTTGTTGTGTTGTACTATGTATGCCATTACCTCGGCTTTGTCGAATCCGAGAGGCGAGGTTTTGAATTCACCGTTTGTTGATGACGTTTTTTTCTGTTCTGCCATTAATAATTGTACCCCCTGAAAAATCTGATTATTGTTATTATAACAAAAATTATTCATTAATTCAATAGCGAATTGTAAAGTTTTATCAAATACCCAAAAAACAGAGCCGCTATTGGTGATTTTAACGAAAATTTGTTATCCGCTATTGTATTTTACACGCTTGTAGTGTATAATAGTATAAACAACCTTAAAATAATTTCGGTTTTTTAAAGATATTAACGAAAGGACTGATATTGATGATCGACAAAACTATGCCGTTTTCACTTAAAGATGAAAGAGAAAACGAGATGAAGGAAATACTGACAACGGTTTACGGAGCGCTCAAGGAAAAGGGCTATAATCCTATAAATCAGCTCGTCGGCTATATTCTGTCCGAAGATCCTACTTATATAACTACATACAACAATGCCCGTAGCCTGATTCGTCATATTGACCGTGACGAGCTGTTACAGACAATGGTTAAGACGTACCTCGGTAACTGATTTTGACCGCCATTTATTTCAATGAATTGCAATCGCTCCTTTACGGATACTATATTCGTAAAGGAGTGATTTTTTGTACAGAAAAATACTTGTTATAACAGCGGCGGCATTGCTTCTTTGCGGATGCACGTCCGATAAGAATACACCGGGTCACAGTCCCGGACACAGCGACAGAGGAGGGCAGACTCCTGTCGAAACCGCTCTTCTGACCGACAGCTCGGAAAAGGTATGTTACGGTCAGGGTTATGAAACCGACAGCGATAACCGCCCGGTCGGAGCTGTAAAGGCACAGGAAAAATACGGCTCTTACGGCGGTAAGTTCATAAGCGACAGCGACGACAAAACGATATACCTCACCTTTGACGAGGGCTATGAAAACGGCTGTACGGGCAGAATACTGGATATCCTGAAAGAAAAGAACGTCACCGCAACATTCTATGTCACACTTGATTACGCAAAGAGCAGTCCCGAACTTGTAAGCCGCATGATAAACGAGGGCCACGAGGTCGGAAACCACAGCTGTACCCACCCGTCACTGCCGGATATCAGCGACGATATGGTATTTGAAGAGATACACGGACTTGAAACCTATATTTCCGACAATTTCGGCGGTTATAAAACCGTTACGATGCGTCCGCCACGGGGTGAATTTTCGGTAAGAACCTTACGCCTTGCCAAAAACATGGGTTACGACACTGTGTTATGGTCGTTCGCCTATAACGACTGGAACACCGACAACCAGCCCGACACGGACACGGCATACAAGCGTATAACCTCTGCCACGCATAACGGCGCAATCTATCTTCTTCACGCCGTATCCGAAACCAACACCGCAATACTTGCCGATGTCATTGACTACTGGCAGGAAAACGACTATACGGTACGGAGCATATCGGGATAAAAAAAGAGCATCGGCACATAATAATGCAAGCCGATGCTTTTTTCGCACACAAAAAAGAAAACGCTCCCGCAGGAGCGTTACGTTAAATCGTTATTCTCAGGAAACAGCGTTTAACTTCTTAGCAAGCTGAGATTTCTTTCTAGCTGCAGCGTTCTTGTGGATAATACCCTTTGCTGCTGCCTTATCAACTGCTTTAACTGCAACCTTAACGTTGTCAGCATTAGTATCAGCGTCAACCTTCTTCAGAATAGTCTTGAGAGCGGTCTTATCAGCCTTGTTACGAGCCTGCTTTGCAGCAGATACTAAAACTCTCTTCTTAGCAGATTTAATGTTAGGCACTTACGGCACCTCCTTTATTCAGATCTACATATAATCATAGTTATATTTCACAATACGACTTATTATAGCACGTCCAAAACGAAATTGCAATACTTTTTTGCGATTTTTTTTGAAAATTTCTTCAGGAGGGAATTTTATGAAACTTACGGGCAGAACCGACCTCGCCGCCGAATTCACAAAAGGCAAGAACGGAATAAGGTGCGAAAGCTATGAACTTTTCGGTGAAAAGATAACCGAAATCATCGTTTCCGCAACCGACAGCGGTTTATTCAACCGCCCATGCGGCAGATATTTCACAATAGAAAGCACCGATGTTCCTTACGCCGACGGGCAGATCCATGCTTTGTGCACCGTTTTGCGTAAACTTCTCCCCGAGGGAAAATGCCTTGTCACAGGGCTCGGAAATCCGTCAGTAGCCTCCGACAGCCTTGGCTGGAGAGCGGCAGGAAAAGTGCTTGCAACCTCGCAGTTCATTGAGAATATGCAAAGTGCGGACGGCATAGGCAACGTATCGGTTATACGAACCGATGTTTCCGCAAATTCCGGCATTGACAGCGCATACCACGCCGTATTCTGTTCCGAGAAGATAAAAGCCGACTATATAATAGCGATCGACAGCCTTGCCTGTACCGATTCCGACAGCCTTTGCCGCAGTATACAGATAACCGACACAGGCATAACACCGGGTAGCAGTACCGGCGGTAACAAAAGCCGTCTTGACCGCACAACAGCAGGAATTCCGGTCATAGCGATAGGCGTTCCGACCTCTATGGAATACGAAAACGGCAGTGACCGTTTTTTCGTGACACGCTATGACATTGATATTGAAATCAGCCGATACGCCCATGTTATTTCATCTGCCATAAACCGCACGCTCTGCCCGTCACTGACCTACAGCGACATTTCCATGTTGATGAATTATTCGTGAATAATTGCCGGTTACGCATCATAAGCTTTAACAAAACAGTCACACAGCGAAAGGACGGGCTTATGAACAGCAATAAAAACAAAGGCATTATAAAAGTACTCGGTGCAGGACTCACAGCGGCGGTATTGTCGTTTACGCTGACAGGCGTTGCGGAAAATACCGTGTCGGGAGCGGTGAACGGCAGAACAGTTACGGACGGACTTAAACAGCTCACCGCCCTCAGTGCAATGCTTGCCATACCCGTGAACAATTTTGTCAGCACGGACAACACCTCAGCTGCGGATATGTCGGATAAGGAGAACGCCGACAGCGATACCGATTCATCGCAACCCGATACATCAAAGCCGCAGGAGGTCACCTCGGAAGACGATCAGCCGTCAAGCAATACGCAGGATGTTTCATCGGAATCGCTTGTACCCGTTGACGCACCCGTTCAGAATAATACAAGGCTGATTTCGCTTAATATCCGAAAGGACAAGGACGACCTGACGCAGTATACCGCAAAGGACGGCACGGTAAAGGAAAAGCATTACGGCATTATCACAGGCGCAAATGTCATAGACCTTGAAAACGGACAGATACGCAACTGTACGAAACTGCCGTCATCACTTATCAGAACCGAGGGAACGAAAATCCCCGATATAAAGCTCTCAGACGGAAGCGAACCGCAGGTTCTCATAATACATACCCACACTACCGAAAGCTATGAACGTGACAGCGACGGCTATTATGATAAGGATTATGACGGCAGATCGCTCTGCCCGGCAAACAGCGTTGTAGGTGTCGGTGCTGTACTTGCGCAGACGCTTGCCGATAACGGAATAAGCACCATACATGACGGAACGGTGTTCGACGATCCCGTTTACAACTATTCTTATTCAAGGAGCAGAGAAAGGATAGAAGAAATTCTGAGGGAATATCCTTCAGTAAAAATAGTGCTTGATATCCACCGTGACGGAATAGCGGACGGAGATACAAGAATAGCACCCGTAGCCGATATTGACGGCAGGAAAGCGGCACAGATAATGATAATATGCGGTTGCGATGACGGCACGGGAATACTCCCCGGTTATATGGATAACCTTCGCTTTGCGTCATATATACAAAACGCCGTAGAAAAAGATAACAACGGCATAACCCGTCCTATGCTGTTTGATTACCGTTTCTACAATCAGGATTTAGCCGAAGCCTCTCTCGTAATAGAGTTCGGCGCACTTGCGAATGATATTGAACAGGTAAAATACTCGGCGGAACTTGTCGGCAAAAGCATAGCCGCCTCACTGAAACAATTCGGATAAAAAACACAGCCACGATGTAAAACCACCGTGGCTGTAATCATATCATATCAGTTTGTAAACTCACGAAATAGCAAGAGCCGTTACACCGAACTTAGTGTTCTTACCTTCGACACCCTTAGGAACGATCTTCACCGTATGTTCTCCTGCCGTATCAAAACTCTTCAGCTCTGCACACTCAACATAGTTGCCCCAGCCGCCTGAGAAATCAGCACTCAGAGTTGTTACGAGCTCATCGTCAACATATACGTCAGCCGAGCAGGCAGATGTCACATACTTGTCGTAAAGAATACCTATCTGCTTTGCATTAACCTTGAATGTAAGAGCAGTATCACCGATTTCTTCGGCTTTTCCCTTGAAGTACCAGTAGCCGTCAAAACCGCCGAACTGTGAATCACGGGTCTCAAAAAGACCTGTTGCTGTTACATCGGCAGAAGACGAGGGCTGTATCAGTGAGCCGTTTTCAATAGGTGTGTCTGTTGCGGAAGTCGAGAAGTCGCTCTCATCGCCGCTTATGTTGTCGATATCCTTGTCAACATCTGAAATATAAGCCTGAAGGAGCTGTGAAACTATCTTGTGACCGGGAACGTTGGGGTGGATATTATCGTCTGAGATATCCTTCCATACAATGTCGCCGTGCTCGATTGTGTCAAGAATTGTGTTCTTGTAAGAGATCATCGGCAGGTTGTAGTGCTTTACGATTTCTGCGTGCTCTTCCTGGAAGCTTGTACCGTTCTCCTGCGTTGTCGCAATTGTGATTATTGCAGGATTTGTGGAAGAATTCCAGATAGTTCTGAGAAGACCGTCATAAGATCTCTTGTTACGCTCTGTATTTTCTGTAGTATCGTTTACCGAGAACTCAACGAATACGAGGTCGGGATTCTTTGAGAGAAGATCCTGGTTTACTCTGTGTACGCCAATGTATGAACCTGTAGCACCTATTCCGGCGTTGACATAGTTCACCTTTGCACTTGAATATGTCTGCTGTAACCAGTCAGCCGTGAGCTTAGCATAACAAAGTTCGTTGCCGGCACTTGTACCCTGTGTGATAGAACCGCCGATAAATCCGACAGTTACCTCTTCACCGTTCTTGAGTTTCTTTATTACGTTTGCAAGTCTTACCTTGTTACCCTCATTAAGACGTGACATATCAATCATGTGCTGAGTAAGATCTCCGTCAAGGGTATACTTTGTGTAGTTTGCCTCCAAGTCCTTTGATTCCTCCTGTGAGCTTTCGTCTTTGCTGACCTCTTCCGAAGATGTTGCGTCTGATGTTTCCGAGCTGTTGTCGGAGCTTTCCGCAACGGAAGATGTAGCGGAACTGTCACCGCCGCTTGTTGTATTGCCTGCACAGCCTGTTACGGATACTGCAAGCGCCGTTGCGATAAGTACCGCAAGTATTCTTTTCTTCATATTACTGCCTTTCATTTAAGTTCTGTTAAGCGATTTTAAGGTAATCACTTACACAAATATATCACTATTTTTACCGAATGTCAAGAAAAAACGGTAAAATTTTCTGAGCAATATTTACATAATTCTGTTGAAAACTATACCTCAATATGTTAAAATAAATATAAACCGATTTAATTTCGGCACTATGATAAATTTAAGCGAGGAATTAAAATATGACGAACAGAAAGATTGTAAGCCCGTCCGACATGGCGTTCTCATACATGGGAAGAATTGACTTTTCAAAGCCGGACAGCCCCCTGTTCATTTACGCAGGAAGCATGGTAAGTGCAAAGTTCACAGGCACATCAGTCGGAATGATGATTTTTCCGCACCTTATATATAAAGTGACATGGATAGGCGTTATCGTTGACGGCATTCAGTACAAGTTCGACCTCAACCATTCCGACACTCCGGTATATATACCGATAATCGACGGACTTGAGGACGGCGAGCATACGATCACTATATTCAAGAGAACCGCAGGCTCACACCACTATTTCAATTTCTGCGGACTTATGATTGACAGCAACGCAGAAGTCAGACCCGACAACCACGAGTATGACATGAATATTGAAGTTTACGGTGACAGCGTTTCCGCAGGCGAGGTCGTTGAGGCTGTATACTATTGCGAGCATACCGACCCTGAGCATATCAACCAGTTCGACAACAGCTGGTTTGCATATTCTCTCCAGCTTGCAAGAAAGCTCAACGCCCGTATCAACTGCAACGCACAGGGCGGCATTTCCCTTATTAACGGAGCAGGTTATTTCGATAACTATGTCGGCATGGAAACAGTTTATAAGCAGATGGGTTATGAACCTCACTTTGAGCTTACCGACTGGGATTTCTCACGTTTCACTCCCGATTATGTCATAATCGCACTCGGACAGAACGACGCAAACCCCGACCCCAAGCGTATCTATGAAAAGGAATACCGTGAAAAGTGGAAAACCGTATATAAGAATATGGTGCTTGACCTGAATGAAAAATACGGCGGTAAGGCAAGATTTATCGTTATCACAACCGTACTCATGCACGAACCCACATGGGACGATGCACTTGACGAGATAGTAAACGAGCTTGCAATGGACAATGTAAAACGTTTCAGATTCAGAAGAAACGGTGCCGCAACACCCGGTCACCCCCGTATTCCCGAACATACAGAAATGGCAGACGAATTATATAGCTTTATAATGGGTTGGGAAAAATGATTGTCGTTTTGCACAAAAACGAAAGTTGAAATAAGGCACAATTCATAAAATCAGTACAAATCTATTGAAAGCTTTTGGGAATTGTGCTATTATTAAGATAGTAAAATATAATGTTAGGAGTATCTGTTATGGCTATTAACGTGCCTAAGGAATATGAAGTTCCGCTTTACCTCTTCCACCAGGGAAAGAACGCCGAATCATACAAGCTTTTCGGTTCACACTTTGTCGAAAAAGACGGTGTGAGCGGAGTAGTTTTCAGAGTATGGGCTCCCAAGGCGGTTGATGTCTGCGTTGTAGGCGATTTCAACCACTGGAACCGTGAAGAAAACTACATGAACAAGATAAGTGACGGCGGTATATGGGAGCTTTTCATTCCCGGACTTAAAAAGTTCGATAACTACAAATACAGCATAAAGACCGCAAGAGGTCAGATAAAGCTAAAGGCAGACCCTTATGGCTACCACATGGAAACACGTCCGAATACCGCATCAAAGGTGTATGATATTTCCGGCTACAACTGGAAAGATTCAAAGTGGATGGACGAGAAGAAGACGAAGGACGTGTACCGTTCTCCTATGAATATATACGAGGTACACCTCAACTCATGGTTTACCAAGGCTGATGAGGAAGAGCTGTTCAGCTATATGCAGCTTGCAGAGAAGCTCGTTCCTTATGTAAAGGAAATGGGCTATACCCATATCGAGATGATGCCCATAGCAGAGTTCCCCTTCGACGGCTCATGGGGCTATCAGCAGATAGGTTATTACGCTCCTACATCACGTTTCGGAACACCGTTCGATTTCATGGAATTTGTTGATTATTGCCATACTCACGGAGTAGGTGTAATTCTCGACTGGGTACCTGCACACTTCCCAAAGGATGCCGCAGGACTTTACGAATTTGACGGCGACTACTGCTATGAATATTCCGACCCCAACAAGCGTGAGCATTACAACTGGGGCACAAGAGTGTTCGACTGGGGCAAACCCGAGGTACAGTCGTTCCTCATTTCAAACGCTAATTACTGGCTTTCCGAATATCATATAGACGGTCTGCGTGTTGATGCCGTAGCTTCCATGCTTTACCTCGACTATGACAGACAGGGCGGCGCATGGACCCCCAACAAGAACGGCGGCAACGAGAACCTCGAGGCAGTTGACTTCCTCCAGAATCTTAACTCATGCCTGTTCTCACGTCACCCCGGACTTCTTATGATTGCCGAAGAATCAACCGCATGGCCTATGGTCACAAAGCCCGTTGATATCGGCGGTTTAGGCTTCAACTTCAAGTGGAACATGGGCTGGATGAACGATATGCTTTCATATATGTCCATGAGCCCCGAGTACAGACAGTACAACCATGACAAGCTGACATTCTCGTTCTATTACGCATTCTCTGAGAACTACATACTTCCTATCTCACACGATGAGGTAGTTTACGGCAAATGCTCAATGCTCGACAAGATGAGCGGACCGAGAGAAAAGCGTTTTGCATCGCTGAGAACATTCCTTGCGTATATGACCGCTCACCCCGGTAAAAAACTTATGTTCATGGGACAGGAGTTCGCACAGTTCAAGGAGTGGAATTATAAGACCGGTCTTGACTGGGATATCCTGAAATTCCCCGAGCACGCACAGTATCAGTCGTTTGTAAAGGCTATGAACAAGTTCTATCTTGATAACAAGCCTTTATGGGAAATAGACTATGACTGGAGCGGTTTCAGCTGGATCTCGAACGATGATAACAAGAACAGTGTTATCATTTTCAGACGTATCGCGTCAAACGGCGATGAGCTTATCGCAGTCTGCAACTTCCTGCCGAATGAACACGAACAGTACAGCTTTGGCGTTCCGTACTATGCCGACTATAAGGAAGTGTTCACGACCGATGACAAGAAGTTCGGCGGCGACAGCGACGGCAACGCATCATATACGGCAAAGTGCGAGGGTATGCACGGACTTGAATATTCGATAACCATAAAAATTCCGGCAATGTCGGCAATATTCTTGAAGCCCGTCAACAAGCGCAGTCCCGAAAGTGACAAGCCAAAGGCACAGCCTGTAGAAAAAACTGTAAAGACAGCGGAAAAGCCCGTTACAAAACCCGGCACTCCCGCAAAGAAACCCGTGGCAAGAAAAACGGCAAAGAAAGCAAACACAGCAAACCGTAAGAAAAACGGCAAAGCTAAGAAATAAATAACGGAGGAACTTATTTATGAAACATGTTAAGAAGGAATGCGTGGCAATGTTGCTCGCAGGCGGTCAGGGCAGCAGACTTTACGCTCTGACTAAGGATATGGCTAAGCCTGCTGTTCCTTACGGCGGTAAATACAGAATCATTGATTTCCCGCTTTCAAACTGTGTAAACAGCGGCATTGACACAGTCGGCGTACTTACACAGTATCAGCCTCTCGTACTTAACGAATATATCGGCAACGGTCACCCCTGGGGACTTGACAGAGTTCACGGCGGTGTTCATGTACTGCCCCCTTACGAGTCATCATCGGGTAAGTCATGGTACGAAGGTACAGCAAATGCAATCTATCAGAACATAAGCTTCATCGACAGATACAACCCCGATTATGTAGCAGTACTTTCGGGCGACCACATCTACAAGATGAACTACAATAAGATGCTCGAATTCCATAAGTCGCACAATGCTGACGCTACAATCGCAGTACTTGAAGTACCGTGGGAAGAAGCTCCACGTTTCGGTATCATGAGCGCAGACGAGAACGATGTTATCTATGAGTTCGCCGAGAAGCCTGCACAGCCCAAGTCAAACCTTGCCTCAATGGGCGTTTACATATTCTCATGGCAGAACCTCAAAAAGCACCTCATCGCCAACGAAAATGACGAGGGTGCAAGCAAGGACTTCGGTAAGAACATTATCCCTGCAATGCTGGCAGAGGGCAACAAGCTCGTTGCTTATCACTTTGACGGCTACTGGAAGGATGTCGGAACTATCGACAGCCTGTGGGAAGCAAATATGGATCTTCTTAATCCCAACGTTCCGCTTGACCTCCACGACTCAAGATGGAGAATTTATTCGAGAAACCCTGTAATGCCTCCTCATTACGCAAGCCCCGAGAGCGTTATCCAGAACTCTCTTATTTCCGAGGGTTGCAACATTGAGGGTCACATTGACTTCTCCGTACTTTTCGCAGGCGTAACGATCGAGCCCGGTGCGGTAGTCCGTGACAGTATAATAATGCCTAACACAACGATAAAGAAAGGCGCAGTAGTTGAATACGCTATTGTCGGCGAAGATTGTGTAATAGGCGAAAATGCCAAGGTCGGC
>CABUEI010000059.1 GCA_902490585.1 uncultured Oscillospiraceae bacterium | reverse complement strand
TAGCTCATCTGGTAGAGCGCCACCTTGCCAAGGTGGAGGTAGCGAGTTCGAGCCTCGTAATCCGCTCCAGAAGAAATTCGTCGTGGAAACATTCACGGCGTTTTTGCTTTTTACGGATACTTTTTAAGCCTGTCGGGAAACCGACAGGCTTTCAGTATATCTCCTGTTCAAGATTTCTGAACATATCATCGTCGAAAAATTCCGTAATGCTTATCTGAAGACCGTCGCACAGCTTTTTCAATGTTACAATGCCGATGTTTTTGGATTCCATATTCACTATATCGTTTACGGTCGATTGTGTAACAGCCGAAAGAGTAGCTAATTTGTTGACTGTTATATTTTTATCCTTGCATAGCTGTAATATGCGTCTTGAAACTGCTTCGGAAACAGATTTGCACACCATTATCATCATTCCTTTCAGTAATGATGATAACACATATTTCTGATAATTATTAACGGTAAACCGTTGACAAGTGAACGATGATGTGATATAATTCAATTAACGGTAAACGTTAATGTTTTGTTGGGAGGTCAGAATATGTTTAGGTACAATATTTCAGAGAAAATGAGGACTTTAGCGTGTGTGAATTTTGTTGCCGGTATTTTAATTACAGTGGCGATAATCATTGTATGTTTTAAGAATGGTGCGGATTTGAACGAATTAAAACGTAACAGTGGCGATTGGCTTATGTGGACAGGAGTTATCGGCGGTGGATTCAGTGTTCTTGTAACTCTGATCGTTTCTTTTATAATCGCATCGATAGGAGATATTTCCGAATCTCTTGAAAGTATGTTGTATTTTCTCAAGAGTGAAAATTCAATGGTTTCGTCAATATCTTCGTGGAAATGCAAAGAATGCGGAGCGAATAATGAGGGTAACAGTATTATTTGCAAAACCTGTGGAACATACAAATAATTTGTTGAAAAGATGAAAAAACGGTGAGCTTTACAGTTCACCGTTTTTTGTGTTGTAAGTTATAATATTTCAAATTACCGCTATCGTTCATTCCCGACCGTTTCGCTATCTTGCGTATATCCGAAACATATAGAAAGGTCGGAACAGTCAGCGGCGACCCGCCGCCTTAGTAGCCGTATTCGTCGGAGATGAGGATTACTTTTATTCTGTCCTTGTCACGCTGATGAGCCATTATGACATAATCGTTGCATATTCTGTCGGGGCTTAAGCAGTGTGCACATCTGCCTGTCTTAACACAGGGGGTGTTTCTGTTAAGTCTTACGCAGTTTGCAGGGGAAGCTATAGTTTCAAGACGGTCAACTGCGGCATGAAGGTCTGTTACGATCTTGTTGATGCCGGCTACTATGATTACCTGTTTCGGTCCGAATATCATGGCGGCTACACGGTTGCCGGTGCCGTCCACATTGTATAATTCACCGTATTCCGTTATTGCATTCGTGCTTGCAAAGTAGGTGTCGGCTGAAAAAGCCTTTCTGTAAAGTTCATTTACCTCTTCGGGAGAGAGCTTCTCACGGTCTATGTAGATACCGCTGTAGTTTTCGTTCAGAAAATCCTGAATGCCCGTTTCCTTGAGCGTCATCGTTCCGCCCGAAACTATCAGCTTGTTATCCTTTATAAGCTCCTTGATTATCTCCTTAGCCTCGTCGGGAGTATCGACAAGATAGCCCTTCATGTTGTTCTTTTCAAGGGCGGATATTACTTTTTCCGCTCTCTTTTTGAGTGCGGCTTTTACATTTTCATTCATATCATTCGTTCCTTTCATGCGGTATAACCGCTGTAAGATAAATATAACATATTTCGCAAAAAAGTCAAGAATAGTGATAGACATTTAAAGCTTAATGTGCTATAATTGACTGTAAGCAGAGTTGTGACCTGCGGTTTATGAAGATACGATATAAAACGGTAATATTCCGATAAATAGAAAGGAACATAATATGGAAATATTAAAGCTTGATGCACCCTGCAAGGATTATATCTGGGGCGGTAACAGATTAAGAGAGGAATACGGCAAGGTATCAGACGCAGATAAGATAGCTGAGAGCTGGGAGCTGTCCTGCCATAAGGACGGTCAGAGCGTTATTGCAAACGGCAAGGACAAAGGCAAGACGCTTTCCGAGTATGTAGCGGAAAACAAGAATGCACTCGGTACAGCCTGTGGCAGATTCGAGTATTTCCCCATACTTATAAAGCTTATTGACGCAAAGGATAATCTGTCTGTACAGGTACACCCCGACAACGATTATGCTATGCGTGTCGAGGGCGAGTACGGCAAGACGGAAATGTGGTATATCGTTGACTGTGAGGAAGGCTCACAGCTTATATACGGCTTTGATAAAGAAATTTCAAGAGAAGAGTTTGCGGACAGAATAAAGAACAATACCTTGCTTGAGGTCACTAACAATGTTCCCGTACATAAGGGAGATGTGTTCTTCATCGAGTCGGGTACGCTCCACGCTATCGGCAAGGGCATACTTATTGCCGAGATTCAGCAGAACAGCAATACGACATACAGAGTATATGACTACGGCAGAGTAGGAAAGGATGGAAAGCCCAGAGAGCTTCATATAGAAAAGGCTATCGACGTTACCGAGCTTTGCCCTCCGAAATACGATACAAAGCCCCAGGGTAAGCCCGAAAAGATTGACGGCGGCGAGGAAACACTGCTCCGTACCTGCGAATATTTCGATGTTCACAAGATAAAGGTTGACGGAACGGTAACTCTTGATGCTGATGAAAAGTCATTCCATTCCGTACTTGTACTTGACGGTAACGGTAAGGTAGGCGAGCTTGATGCAAAGAAGGGTGAAAGCTTCTTCGTTCCCGCAGGTTACGGCAAGTATACACTTACAGGCAACCTTGAGGTAATTCTTTCTGATATAGTTTAAGCCTTGCGTTATGAAAGGTCAAAGGGAAAAATATGAAATATTATATCGGCGTTGACATAGGCGGTACAAACATCAAGGCGGGAGTGGTTGACGAGAACGCACAGCTCGTTTCAAAAATATCACTCAAGACAAATGCGGCAGACGGATACAAAAGCGTTCTTGCCGTAATTATCAATGCTGTTGAACAGGCTGTACAGCTTTCGGGCGAGGATATCGACAAGATAAAGACTATCGGTGTCGGCTGTCCGGGAACTATGGATAACGAAAACGGCACGGTGCTTTATTCAAATAATCTGCACTGGGAGAATGTTCCGCTTGCAAAAGACCTTGAAGCTTATTTCGGCAAGAAGATATTGCTTGAAAACGACGCTAACGTTGCGGCATACGGCGAGTATCTTGCAGGTGCTGCAAAGGGTGCTAAGAATGCCGTTGTGCTGACGCTCGGTACGGGTGTCGGTGCAGGTATCATCATCAACGGTGAGATATACAGCGGCTCAAACAATGCAGGCGGCGAGATAGGTCATACCGTAATCGAGGTTGACGGCGCACCGTGTACCTGCGGAAGAAACGGCTGTTTTGAAGCTTATTCCTCGGCTACAGGACTTATCCGCATGACTAAGGAAATGATAGAAAAATACCCGAGCGGAAGACTTCACGAAATGGTTGACCATGACGGAAAGATTTCCGCAAGAACAGCGTTCAATGCCGCCAAGCTCGGTGACCCCGAGGGACGTGAGGTAGTTGAAAAGTATATCAAGTATCTCGCCTGCGGAATAACAAATGTTATAAACGTATTTCAGCCTGATATCCTTTGTATCGGCGGCGGAGTATGCAACGAGGGCGATAACCTGCTGATACCGCTGAAAGCACAGGTGGCAAAGCAGATTTATACAAAAAACAATGATAAAAATACCGAGATAGTCATCTGCACGCTTGCAAATGAGGCAGGCATGATAGGCAGTGCAATGCTCGGCAGAAAATAAGAAATACTTTTTCAAAGGAAAGGAAATTAAAAATGAGAAGTGATCTTATCAAGAGCGGCGTAGACAGAACACCGCACAAAGCTTTATTAAAGGCACTGGGCGTAACAGACAGCGAAATGCACAAGCCATTTATCGCAGTTGTATGTGCCGCTAGCGACTATGTTCCCGGTCATGCACATCTGCACGAAATATCAAGACAGGTAAAGGACGGTATCAGAAACGCAGGCGGCGTTCCTTTTGAGTTCTTCACAATCGGCGTATGTGACGGCCTTGCAATGAACCACAGAGGTATGAGATATTCTCTCGCTTCCCGTGAACTTATCTGCGACAGTATCGAAGTTATGCTGACAGCACATCCCCTTGACGGTATCGTATTTATACCTAACTGTGATAAGATAGTTCCCGGTATGATAATGGCAGCCGCAAGAATGAATCTTCCCTCAATTTTCGTAAGCGGCGGTCCTATGAATCCCGGTCGTGTACAGGGCAAGAGAGTAGGTTATAACGAGATATACGAAGCTATAGGTCAGTATTCAAACGGCACGATCGGCGATGATGTTCTTCTTGACTATGAAAACAATGCTTGTCCTACCTGCGGTTCATGTTCGGGCATGTATACAGCAAACTCAATGAACTGCCTTACAGAAGCAATCGGTCTTTCAATGCCCAAGTCAGGTACAGAGCCCGCTGTAAATGCCGCTCGCCGCAGACTTGCAAAAGAAACAGGCGAAAGAATAGTTGAACTTGTAAAGCAGAACATCTCCGCCAAGGATATAATCACAAAGAAGAACATGATGAACGCTCTTGCTACAGATATGGCAATCGGTGCATCTTCAAATACTGTTCTGCACCTTCTTGCTATTGCACACGAGGCTGGCGTTGATATCTCTCTTGACGATATCGACAACAAGAGCAAGACAACTCCTCAGCTGTCAAAGCTCAACCCTGCAAGCGATATATTCATAACAGACCTCAACGATGTAGGCGGTATCCAGTCTGTTATCAAGGAACTCGCAAAGGGCGGTCACGTTGATACAAGCGTACTTACAGTATCGGGTACACAGGCAGAAAGAATTGCCAAGGCTCCCAATGCTGACGGTACAATAATCCACACCTGCGAGAATCCTATCAGAAAAGACGGCGGTCTTGCAATACTCAGCGGTAACCTTGCTGAAAACGGCTCTGTTGTAAAGCAGGGTGCTGTTAAGCCCGAGATGATGGACTTCACAGGTACTGCAAAGGTATTCGACGGTGAGCAGGCGGCTTGTGATGCTATCCTCAACAACGTAATCATTCCCGGTGACGTTGTAGTTATCCGTTATGAAGGTCCTAAGGGCGGTCCCGGTATGCCTGAGATGCTCGCTCCCACAGCGGCTATCGTAGGTAAGGGCCTTGACGGAAGTGTTGCTCTTATCACAGACGGTAGATTCAGCGGTGCAAGCAGAGGTGCGGCTGTTGGTCACGTTTCTCCCGAAGCGGCTGACGGCGGACTTATAGCTTATGTTGAAAACGGCGATAAGATTCACATCAATATCCCTGCAAGAAGCATTGAACTTCTCGTTGACGATGAAACAATCGCACAGCGTAAGGCTAAGGGCGTAAATCCTCCCGTAAGACAGCTTGACGGCTATCTCAAGCGTTATGCAAAGCTTGTTACAAGCTCAAATACAGGTGCTGTATTCAGCGACTGATCAAACGTAATTTAATATGTTCATCAAAGGCTGTGTATTTTTGTACACAGCCTTGCGGTGATATTGAGATAGAAAGGGGCGGTAAATATCGCAGACAAGGATAATATGCACGCAGGTCACAGGGAACGGATGATAAACCGCCTTAAAGAACAGGGCAGTGAGAGCTTTCAGTCACATGAATTGTTAGAAATGATGCTGTACAGCTCATTTAAGCAATGTGACACAAATCCGATAGCCCATAGACTTATAGACAGGTTCGGTTCGCTCAGCGGCGTTTTCTCTGCAAGTGAATCTGAACTTTGCGAGGTTGAGGGTGTTGGTAAATCTACTGCTCAGATGATAATCGTACTGCGTGCAAATATAGAGCGTATGCTGTCGGAGAGCGTTCAGAAGGGCGAAATGCTTGGAGCGTCGGGAGCAGTCAAAGACTATTGCACCGGGTTATTCCGTTTTGCCGATACCGAACAGCTCAGAATGTTATTTCTCGACAGTGAGTATTGCTTTGTATCACAGGAAATAATAAGCACGGGTGCACTTGAACAGGTACGCCCTGACATGATGAGATTACTTGAAAAAGCGGTGCAGAAGCGTTGCCCGATTGTAGTAATGGCACATAATCACCCGAGAGGCAGTGAAATGCCGTCTACAGAAGATAAGATAATGACACGAAATTTATTTAATCTGCTTGAAAAGGCAGGGATTTATCTTGCAGACCATGTGATAGTCGGTATGCACGGCAGTCTTTCAATGCGTGAAAACGGTATTTTACCTGATATCTGGAATGATTTTTAAGGAGCGGAAATGGACAGGTTTGTATTAAAATCAAATTATAAGCCCATGGGCGATCAGCCGCAGGCTATAGACAGCCTCGCAAACGGCGTGCTTGACGGTGATAAGGAACAGGTCCTGCTCGGCGTTACGGGTTCGGGTAAAACCTTTACTATGGCTAATATCATTGAAAAGGTCAACCGCCCCACGCTTATTCTTGCACATAATAAAACTCTTGCGGCACAGCTTTGCAGTGAGTTCAAGGAATTTTTCCCCGATAATGCGGTTGAGTATTTCGTAAGTTATTATGACTACTATCAGCCCGAAGCGTATATCCCGTCAACCGATGCCTATATCGAAAAAGATAGTGCCATAAACGATGAGATAGACCGTCTGAGACACTCGGCAACGGCGGCTCTTGCAGAACGCAGAGATGTTATTATTGTTGCCAGTGTTAGCTGTATCTACAGCTTGGGTAGCCCCGAGGATTACCGTGAAAATATGCTCTCTATCCGTGAGGGACAGGAACGCAGTCGTGACGATATAATCAAAAGGCTTGTTGAGATACAGTACGAGCGCAACGATATGAACTTTGTCCGTAACAAGTTCAGGGTAAGGGGCGATGTGCTTGAAGTTTTCCCGGCGGGAAGTACATCGGACAAGGCGATAAGGATAGAATTTTTCGGTGATGAGATAGACAGAATATCCGAGATAGATATTGTTACGGGTGAAGTAAAACGCCGTTTTTCGCACGTTGCCATTTTCCCTGCATCACACTATATTGTCAGCAAGGCAAGGCTTGAAAATTCACTTACCGAGATAGAAAACGAAATGGAAGAACGTGTTAAATTCTTCACCGATAACCATAAGCTGATAGAGGCGCAGAGGATAGAGCAGAGAACACGCTATGATATGGAAATGCTCCGTGAGATAGGAACGTGCAAGGGAGTAGAGAACTATTCACGGGTGCTTGCAGGAAGAGCGCCGGGCAGTTCGCCTATTACTCTTATGCATCATTTCCCCAAGGATTTCCTTATGTTCATAGACGAAAGCCACGTTACGTTACCGCAGGTAAGAGGTATGTACGGCGGTGACTTTGCACGAAAGAAAAACCTTGTGGATTACGGTTTCCGCCTGCCGTCAGCTTATGATAACCGACCGATGAATTTTGACGAGTTTACCTCGATGATAAATCAGGTTATTTATGTTTCGGCTACACCGGGCGAATATGAAAAGAGCCACGCTGTGAATACAGCCGAGCAGGTCATACGTCCTACTGGTCTGCTTGATCCGATAATCGAGATAAAGCCTGTTGCGGGACAGATAGAGGATCTTTATTCCGAAATAAACGAACGTACCAAAAAAGGCGAGTGTGTGCTTATCACTACGCTCACAAAGAAAATGGCTGAGGATCTGACGGCTTATTATGAAAAGCTCGGTGTGAAGATACGCTATATGCACCACGATATTGATTCTATCGAACGTATGGAGATAATAAGAGATCTGCGTATGCACGTCTTTGATGTGCTTGTCGGAATAAATCTTCTGCGTGAGGGCCTTGACTTGCCGGAGGTATCGCTCGTTGCTATACTTGACGCAGATAAAGAGGGCTTTTTACGAAGCGAAACCTCGCTTATACAGACTATAGGCAGGGCGGCAAGAAACGCCGAAGGCAAGGTCATAATGTATGCCGATACGGTTACGGACAGTATGGAAAAGGCAGTGACCGAAACCAACCGCCGCCGTGAGATTCAGATGAAATATAACGAGGAACACGGCATCACTCCAAAGACTATAGTAAAGGATGTAAGGGCGGTGCTGGAAATATCGTCCGGCAAGGATAAGGATAAAAAGAGAAAATACACCAAGGCAGAGCGTGAGGCGCTTATCAAACAGTATACCGCAGAGATGAAGAATGCGGCAAAGCTGCTTGACTTTGAACACGCCGCATATCTGCGTGACAAGATAAAGGAGCTTCAGGAAAGCAAGTAAGCTGTTGACGGAGATGACAAAAGAAAATGGGAATAGATAAAATAATCATCAAGGGTGCAAGAGAGCATAATCTGAAGAATATTGATATAGAACTGCCCCGTGACAAGTTGATAGTTATGACGGGACTTTCGGGATCGGGAAAGTCATCGCTTGCATTCGATACTATTTATGCGGACGGTCAGAGAAGGTATATCGAGAGCCTGTCATCATATGCAAGAATGTTCCTCGGACAGATGGAAAAGCCCGATGTCGACAGCATTGAGGGATTATCTCCCGCTATATCAATAGACCAGAAAACGACCTCGAAAAACCCTCGTTCCACTGTCGGAACGGTAACGGAGATATACGACTATCTCAGACTGCTTTATGCAAGAGTAGGTATTCCACACTGTCCTGTCTGCGGTAAAGAGATAAGACAGCAGACGGTGGATCAGATAGTTGACAAGGTAATGGAACTGCCCGAGAGGACAAAGTTTCAGATCTTATCGCCGATAGTAAGAGGCAGAAAGGGCGAATACCGCAAGGAACTTGAGGATCTTGTAAAGCAGGGCTACGCAAGAGTGCGTATTGACGGGATAATCTACGATCTTTCCGAGCAGATAAAGCTTGACAAGAACAAGAAGCATAATATAGAAGTCGTTGTGGACCGTCTTGTTATGAAAGAGGATATAAAGTCACGTTTATCCGACAGCCTTGAGGTTGCGGGAAATCTTTCGGGCGGACTTATTCTTATAGATGTAATCGACGGCGAGGAACTGAGTTTTTCACAGAACTATGCCTGCCCCGAACACGGAGTAAGCATGGAAGAGCTTGTGCCGAGAATGTTCTCGTTCAACAATCCCTTCGGCGCTTGTCCTACCTGTACCGGTCTCGGAATTTTCAGAAGGATAGATGTAGACCTGATTTTACCTAACCGTGATCTTACTATCCGTGAAAATGCGATAAAGGCGAGCGGCTGGAAGTATGCGGACGGAACTATAGCGCAGATGTATTTTGACGCTGTAGCAAACGAATACGGTTTCAGCGTTGACCAGCCCGTAAAGGAGCTTACAAAGGAACAGCTTGACGCTGTGCTTTACGGTACAGGCGACAAGAAGATAAAGGTTGTCCGCAGTAAAGAGCAGGGCGGCGGTGTTTATATGACGGCGTTTGAGGGCGTAGTAAACAACCTTGAAAGACGCTATAAGGAAACAACGAGCGTATATTCAAGAGAGGATATAGCTCAGTATATGGGCGATGCGGTGTGTCCCGACTGTCACGGTCAGCGACTGAAAAAGGAGGCTCTTTGCGTTACCGTATGCGGTAAGAATATCAACGAATTCTGTGATATGAGCATCAGCGAAGCGCTTGAATTTGTCAAAAGCATAAAGCTGTCGGAACGTGATATGATGATAGCAAGTCAGATACTGAAAGAAATCAAGGAACGTCTGGGATTTCTGAGCAGCGTCGGACTTGAATATCTGACATTATCAAGAACGGCAGGTACTCTTTCGGGCGGTGAAAGTCAGCGTATAAGGCTTGCAACCCAGATAGGCAGCAGTCTTATGGGAGTGCTGTATATCCTTGACGAGCCGAGCATAGGACTTCATCAGAGGGATAACGACAAGCTTATCGCAACGCTGAAAAGACTGCGTGACCTCGGAAATACGCTTATAGTCGTTGAGCATGATGAGGATACTATGAGGGCGGCGGATTTTATCGTTGACATAGGTCCCGGCGCAGGTGTTCACGGCGGTGAGGTTATCTGTGCAGGTACGCTTGACGATATAATGAAGTGCGAACGCTCTATAACAGGACAGTATCTTACGGGAAAATTAAAGATAGAAGTACCCGAAAAACGCAGAAAGCCCACTAAGAAATGGCTGAAGATAACAGGCTGCCGTGAAAATAATCTGAAGAACATTACGGTAAAAGTACCGCTCGGAATATTCACCTGCATTACAGGCGTATCCGGTAGTGGCAAGAGTTCGCTTGTAAATGAGATAATCTATAAGCACCTTGTCGCAAAGCTGAACCGTGCAAGAATTAAACCCGGTGCGTTCGATACATTCGAGGGTACGGAGTATCTTGACAAGGTAATAGCTATCGACCAGTCGCCGATAGGCAGAACGCCGAGGAGCAACCCTGCGACCTATACGGGTGTATTCAACGATATAAGAGAGCTGTTCGCATCGACCAATGACGCAAAGATGAGGGGCTATACAAGCGGAAGATTTTCATTCAATGTAAAGGGTGGACGTTGCGAAGCCTGCGAGGGCGACGGTATCAACAAGATAGAAATGCACTTCCTGCCCGATATATATGTACCGTGCGAGGTCTGCAAGGGCAAACGCTATAACCGTGAAACGCTCGAGGTTCACTACAGAGGCAAGAATATTTACGATGTGCTTGAAATGACGGTAGAAGAGGGCATAGCTTTCTTTGAAAATCACGAAAAGATAAAGAGAAAGCTGCAGACGCTTTACGATGTAGGGCTTGGATATGTAAAGATAGGTCAGCCTGCGACAACGCTTTCGGGCGGTGAGGCACAGAGAGTAAAGCTGGCTTCGGAGCTTTCAAAGCGTGCGACAGGCAAGACGGTGTATATCCTTGACGAGCCTACAACAGGACTTCATACCGCCGATGTACACAAGCTGATAGATGTACTTCAGAAGCTGACCGACGGCGGAAATACCGTTCTCGTTATCGAACACAACCTTGATGTAATTAAAACAGCCGACTATATCATTGATATGGGACCCGAGGGCGGTAGCGGCGGCGGTACGGTGATCGCAACCGGCACACCCGAAGATGTAGCGGCAAACCCTGTAAGCTATACGGGCAGGTATCTGGCACAGATGCTCGGTATCGAGAGGACGGAGCAGACGATGCTTGAATAAATTCTATACGGACAGATAAGTTATACAGACTGTCGAAAAACCTCTATCGTTGATAAAAATGGGGTCGCAGGGGCGTAGCCCCCGACAGGGTC
>CABUEI010000058.1 GCA_902490585.1 uncultured Oscillospiraceae bacterium | reverse complement strand
GTAAATTCGCTATGCCATAAATTACAAAAAATCGGCAGTATCAGAACTACCGATTTTTGTAATTAAGTTATTTATTAATTAAACAGATTTCCAAACTGCTTTACAAAAGCGTCAGC
The DNA here is from genome assembly GCA_902490585.1 of uncultured Oscillospiraceae bacterium. Taxonomy (GTDB): domain Bacteria; phylum Bacillota; class Clostridia; order Oscillospirales; family Ruminococcaceae; genus Ruminiclostridium_E. The sequence continues at coordinate 11,201 of CABUEI010000058.1, read as the reverse complement.
AACCACTGTTCCGCCTTCGCCGTTCGGGTGCCCTCCGTACACAGCCTTTCCGGGTTCATCGGCTGTGGATAGCAGAGAAGAGAAGTCGAAATATTCGGCACCGTATTTTTCGGCTATTGTCGGTACCTTTTCGTTGACAGCAGTTCTTACATTTTCATTTGCTTCTTTGAAATCCTGAGGGGGAGCATTGAACAGGATTACTTTGCATCCTTTTTCTGTAAGATATGAAACTATCGTGTCGAGATAGCCTTCAATTTCTTCTGCTGTACTTTTGTTCCCGCCGTATTTTCCCGAGGCAATGTCGTTTGTTCCAAAAGCGACAATTACTGTATCATATTGTGCAACTCTTGAGAGCCAGTTCTCGTTTGTCGAAGCATCGCTTGCCCTTGCCCAGCCAAGACCGCAGTTGAAGAAAGAAACGTCATTTCCAAGCTGATTTGCTATTTTTGCCGCCCAGAATTCGTATTGCATGAATTCCGTCTGACAGCCCTGTGTTATGCTGTCTCCGATTGCCGCCAATGTGTGTTTAACGTTCCTCTTTGCACCGATGATCTGAGGGAGCGGTATTTCGTCGCAGTAATCAAATTTTTCTCCGTCTGTAGAACTTGCTGTCGATGTCAGCGTGGACATTTTTGTGCAGGGGATACATTCACCCGAAACCGTCCACTCCCATACAAGATAGTGACCGTCGGGAATGTCGATTGTCACAGGGTCGCTCCAGTAGTTTTCATCGGACTTTACATTCTTTGAACTTTCACCGCCGAATGTAACAGGAGTGCGGTTTGTTATCTCGTCGTCAACACTTGTACCGCCGTCCGCAACAGTAGCATTCGACACGGTGTAATCGCCGCCGTCCCTGCCTGCATAAGCGGCTTTACCCTTTGCGTAGGTAGAGTCAACCATATTCGAGAAAAAGAACTTATATTCAAGTTCGCCGTACTCCTCAACAGGCAGATATGCTCTGTATGTGACATTTTCCGCCTTACCAATAAAGAAGTTGTTACCCGTTGATATCACGGTATTTGAAACATACGTTGTAAAATCAGTTACAGGTTTTTCAGCCTGACTGCTGTCTTTATCCGACTGATTATTATCGTTGTTTGCCATACTGCTTTTCTGCGATGACGTAACAGTATCGGTGCTTTCAACCGCTGAACTTTCCGCTGTACCTGACGAACAAGCGGTTACCGCACACATTGAAACCGCAAGTATAAGTGCCGCTAAACTTCTTGTTTTCTTCATAGAATATCCTTTCTTGTAATAAATATATTCAAGGCGGCGACTGTATAAGTTACATTCGCCGCCATAAAGACCGTGTTTATATTTATTCGATGCCAACAGCCTGTTTTGCGCTCTTCCAACTGTTATCGTCAATGATGTAATCATCACCGCTCTTGTCACCGTAGGCAATGTAATAATCGGTGATACTTGATTTGTTCTGAGAAAGCGTATATACGATTGCTTTTATCTTTGCGTCATAGTCGCTTTGCTCAATGTTTGTATTAGTGAAATTGATTATGAAGTTTATATATTCATCAAGCGTTTTTTGACTTGTACCGATGAAATTCTGATCAATGAACGCTGAAATTGCCGTTGCAGAAACCTTGCAGGGATACAAATCGTCCTTTACACTGTAGTCGGACAAAGTAAGATATGTATACATCTGCTCGGCAGTAAATATCTGTGTACCCTGATTTATAATCGTTACGGTATTGTCCTTTTTGTTCTCGTACTTTATTTCACTCGGAATGGTAAGAGTGGTGTTACCTACTGTATCGAAAAGCTCAGTAAGTGTAGATTTTGTGAATCTGATATACTTATTGATTGAAAGACCTGTCTTTGCGGAAAGTTGTTTTGCGACCTCGGCTTCACCCGACTGCTCGCATATCTGCTTTATTGTATTTCCGCCGTCGATTACCGCATTAGGCAGATACGGCATGAGTATAAAGGTATTATCTGTGGCAACATAAGTTACGGTCATATACTTTTCGGGTGTTGTGTCATTGTCCGCAGAAAGTGTCAGAAGAACCGAAAAGTTATAAGATGAATCGGGAGTGAAAATCGCCGTCTGATTTTGCGAAACGTTAACCGTCGCATCTTTTCCCTGTGAGTCGTAGAACGACTTTAGCAGTATCGACGAAACTAATATAAGAAGTACACCCGTTACTACAAAAGTGATAACGTAAATGTACCAGTTACTTCTTCTTTTTTTATTCAATTTTATCAACCTCCGAAGGCTTGAAATTTACTCAGAAAAATAGTATAATACTATAATAGCATAAAAAGAGAAAAAAAACAAGGTTTATTTATACCGTATTTAAAGTCACAGGTTGGATATTCCTGCTGTTTTCTTATTATAAATTCGTAAAGAGGTTTTCACATGAACAGATTTTTGAAGCGTGCATGGGCTGAAATCGACCTTGATGCACTCACTCATAATTACAACGAAATCAAGAAGCTTGCAAAAGGCAAGGAGATACTTGCCGTAGTAAAGGCAAATGCTTACGGTCATGACGATAAAGCAGTATGTCTTAAATTGCAGGAACTGGGCGTAAAGTATTACGGCGTTTCTAATCTGTGGGAAGGGGAAAAGCTCCGTCAGCACGGAATAACCGGAACAATTCTTACATTCGGATATACAGACGAGGACTATTTTGACGAACTCCTTGAATACGGAATTACGCAGACAGCAGGCAGTGTACAGTATGCCAAGGAACTCAGCGACTATGCTGTAAGCAAGGGCGTTAAGCTTCCTGTACATATCAAAGTCAATACAGGTATGACCCGTGTTGGTATAGACACCGAGCAGGAAATGCTTGAGATACTTGCGATGCCCGGACTTGACTGCAAAGCGGCATACACTCACTTTGCGGCAGCTGACAGCTTTGAGCCTTCAGATGTTGATTATACGAACAGACAGCAGGAAAAACTGATGTCAATCGCTAAGGATAAGGGACTTCTTATTCATTCACAGAACAGTGGCGGTATAATCTATCACGGCGATTTCGGCGGTGATATAGTCCGAGCAGGAGTTATCCTCTACGGACATTGCCCGAATTATCCGCTTGAAGTACCGTTTGATATGAAGAGCGTAATGACGGTGAAGTCTGTCGTTTCACAGCTCAAAACCATTCCGGCAGGCACACAGATAAGTTACGGCAGAACATTTACAGCCGAAAAGAAAATGAAAGTAGCTGTTATCCCGATTGGCTATGCAGACGGATATTTCCGTGATTTCAGTTCAAAGGGCAAAATGCTCATAAACGGCGTTCTTTGCAATGTTGTAGGCAGAGTCTGCATGGATCAGACAATAGTAGATGTCACCGATGTTCCCGATATAAAGACAGGCGACATAGTTTATGTTTATTCCGATAAATGTGAAGAAACAAGCGTTGATTACAATGCAACCCTTATCGGTACTATCGGTTATGAGCTTACCTGTGCTGTTGCGCTACGCATACCGAGAGTAGTTATCGAAAACGGTAAGATAAAGGAAGCTGTCCGTTACGGTCTTATATAAACAGGTATCCGCAAGCCGCCGATACCGGATAATCGTAAATTGATTATTAACGAAAACACCCTAGGTCAGAGCAGAGAAGTTCTGACTGAGGGTGTATTTTGTGTGAGTGTTAATACAGTAAACAAAAAAAGAAGCCACAAAGTGTGACTTTTGTTGTATTGTAACTATATAGATTTTTCATTTTTGGACACAAAAAATCGCCCCTAGCTCAAACTAGAGGCGAAACTGAGTCCAGCGTCACGCTGGTGGCGCAGAAAGAGGGATTTGAATTTTAAAACTCATAGCAAATCGTTGATAGCTTTATTAACTTTGTCAGCTACACGGCGGTGTTCTTCGTCGAATGTATGTTGATAAATTGTTTTAAGCATATACGGTGTGCTGTGACCAAGTCTTTCCATTGCATATTTATCTGAAATGCCTAACTGCAACATAAGACTTGCGTTAGCGTGTCTGAGGGAATGCATTGTAAAGCGTCGCATACCGTACTTTTCCTGCAACTTGAAAAATCTATCTAAAATCATATTAGGCGTAAGATTGTTTACGATATAATCGCCCTTATGTTCGATAGAATCAAGTCTTTTTATCAAATAGTCGGGTACAGCAAGCTCTCTCGTGCTTGTAAAACTTTTATTTGTGCTTTTTTCGATTAATTTGTTATTTTCGTTTGGCACAATTGCACCCTTAACGTAAATACGGCAATTACGATAATTGCTCCACTTCAGAGCTTGAATTTCTGATTGTCGCAAGCCGAGTAATAATGCAAACAGTACAGGTATTTCAATATCTTCGCCATAAACAGATGATATAATCGTGTGCATCTCATCAGGTGTAGGTACTATATAATTAACCGGTTCTTTCGGTTTAAGACGTATTGATGATGTGTCTATTTCGATTCGATTTTGCTTGAAAACAGCTGTAATTAAACCGAATTGATTGTTTATCGTTTTGGATGCGTATTTGATTGCATTGTGATTAGCCCACTTTTGCAACACTAATTCATTGATTTCTGACAATGTAAGATTGTTAATATAATCGTAAGCGTTTCGCTGAAGTATACGGTATCCTCTAATAGTTGATGGCGACAGAATGTTTTCTTTACTCCTTATGTATTGTTCTAAAGCAGTTTCGAAAGTCAAGGTATTGTTAGCATCTTCGCTTTCGAGGATAAGCACAAGTTTGTCAAGTAATTGTTTTTTCGTCATATTTTATCTCCATTTCCAATTAATTCGATTATTATATCACATTTGGGAATGTAAGTCCAATATTCCAAAGCACAGCTCGTCTGTGCTTTTATTTTTTTAAAAGGAGGTGAGCTAATGCCGGCAAAGATAATTGATTTTACAGCACCGCACAAGCGTAAAACAGAAAGCGAAATTGAAATATCAAAAGTCGAGAAGATGGCTCTTGACAAGAAGATGAGCTATGGACAGTATGTAGCGATGCTTGAAGAAGAAAAGAAATTTTTAGGGAATGAAAAGGAGTAACAATGAAAAAACTTTTACCAATTTTATGTGCAGTGGCGATTATATCTTTATCGGGATGCACTAACTCATCTATTGATGCAACTATTACAAGTACGGATTTAAATGTGGAAACGAGTACATCGAACAATGTCTTTACTTCAAGTGACGTTGAAATTGACTTAATAAGTTCATTGACGTCAGCTGAGAAAAATGAATCTCAAGCGATGAATTTTTACATAGGTCATATAGAAGAATATAGCTTGACTTTGCCGGATGATATAAACTGGCAGATTCCATCGCCAAATGCCGGGTATATATACGCTTTTGATGCAGATGAACAATATAAAGGTTTTGTTTGTGTAAAAACTTCGTATTCTTTTGATTTTGATAAAGATATGAATGATATTATTAACTTTACCGGAAATGTAGATATGGATACAGCTGTTGTTAATAAATCGAACAACATAACGATTAATGGAATTGAAATGACAAGAGTTGCTTTGTCCTATTCTTATGAAAATAAAGCGTATAATGAAATGTTTACGAAAGCTGAGTACGGCTACTATTTTGTAATCAATAACAATTATGTATATATTTCCTGTTTTGTTGTAAATGACAACGCAACGCACGATGAACTAAACAAAATGACCGAAATACTTGAAAAGACCATTCCAACGTTAGCTAAAGTATAAGTGTACCAGGTGCGACACGGTGTCGCACCTTATATGGGAGCAACAGCATCCTGTGGCAGTGCAACTCTGCCGGCTCTCACCATCGGAACACAGTATTAAGAGGTAGTTTCTTATGATGGGAATGGAAGTGTTCCGTAACATCGGGCGATGATAGCTACATCGAGGACGGAAAAGTAAGCCTGCCGTCCTTTCCCGGTGTTATTTTTAAAAGAGGCTTGATTTTTATGTGTTGCGACAGCAACAGAAAGAAGAGGTTTACTTATGAAAAAAATCATTACTGTAGCTAATCAGAAAGGCGGAGTAGGTAAAACTACAACCGTTGTTAATCTTGCGGCTAATCTCAAGCGTGGAGGATACAACGTCCTTTGCATCGACCTTGACGGACAGGGTAATCTGTCTGACTATCTCGGATATACAGGTGACGAAGGAACGCCGGTTATTACCGACTTAATCAAGGCTGAAATGTCTAAGAATATCACAGATGATATGATAAATGCCGCTATTCTGACAAGCACCGCTGACGGAATAGACTACATTCCGTCCGACATATCACTGTCTATGGCTGATATGTTTATGGCGTCTGCAATCGGCAGAGAAATGATACTTCGCAAATTGCTGTCGAAAGCAATTTTCGATAAATACGACTACATAATAATTGACTGTTTACCGTCGCTTGGAATCCTTGTTGTCAATGCACTTGTAGCCGCCAACGGTGTACTTATACCGGTGCAGACGCAGAAGTTTGCACTGAACGGAATAATCCAGTTTGAAGAAATCATCGCAATGGCAAAGGAACTCAACCCGGCATTAACGGTTTACGGCGTTATAGAAACAATGTGTGATAACACAAATATGACAAAAGGTGTTGACGAAGCACTCAAGAGCAGATACGGCAATCTTGTTTTTGAGAGCCGTATTTCAAAAAGTGTTATGGCGAGCAACAGCACAGCGGAGCAGAAAGCTATGACGATAAATACAAAACTCGGCGGACAGTACGCTGAGCTGACGAGAGAACTTATAGAGAGGTGCAAATAATATGGCATTTGATTTTACAAATATAAAGGCAAAGGGAAAGCTCAATGGGCTTTCCTCTTTTTCTTCTCTGCCGGCTGGGGATGATACAATTAAAATAACACCTATCCCGATAGATATGATTGATCCTTATACGGAAAGTCTGCACCCGTTTAAGTCGTACACAGTCGATAAAATTGACGAACTTGCAGAGAGCATAAAGGTCAACGGCTTATTACAGCCGATTATCGTGAGCCGTAAATCTGACGGACGCTATATGATTATAGCCGGACACAATCGCTTTCGTGCGTGTCAAAAGAATAATATGGACAGCATAGACGCTGTTATCAGAAATGAGCTTACAGCTACTCAGCGAAAGCTGATGATGGTTGACACAAATCTTGAGCAACGACATAAACTCACTGCCAAAGAACGTGCGTTAGCATACAAGATTAAGCAGGAATGCTTGAAAGAACTCGGAGCAACAAATCCTACAGCTGTCATAGCAAAAGAGAACGGCGAAAGCCGTAAGTCAGTACAGAGATACATTGCAATCAGCCGATTAACACCGGAACTGCTCGATATGGTGGATACGGACCGAATTAAGTTATCTGTCGGTGTCGCTGTATCTTCCGTCGATTCTGAAACGCAGAACAGCTTATCGGAGTATCTCATCAGCGAGGGCGAAAAGGCAACCGTAGATGAAAAACAGGCTAAAGAAATACAGCTTGAAGCAACTGTTAAGCCGTTATCGGTTGATGATATTGCAGAGATCCTTGAAAAAAAGCCACAGAAAGAAAAAAAGCAAAGCGATATAATCAAAATCCATTACGCTGACATTGCAGACAGTGTTATGGGACTTCCGAAAGAAGAAATCGAGCCGCTTGTGCGATGGCTCTTGTCAAATAATCAAGCACAGATAGCCGATTACTGCAATGATAAAGGCTTTATTACCGAAACAACAGCCGCTAATAATGTAGATAGTATTGACGGAATTCTGATGGATGACAATGAGGAGTTTGATATATGAACATAAAAGATTTGACATGGAAAATAATACATGAAGCTGATGATGAAAACGGAAACCCTTCATTGTGGAGTACAATAATAAACCACAAAGAATACGGCAAATTTGCCTGGATAGCTAAATACGATGAAAATTCCTATGGCGTTGAAATTGACAACATCAAAGAAAACCGTTTTGAAATAGTTTATAGGTGTGATTCGCTTGACAAAGCGAAAAAATGGGCATCTGAAAATCTGATTGCGGAAAACGAATTTCAGAATGACGAGAACGAGAATGATGAGGAACCGGAACTGTAAAAGGAGAAAAATATGACTGCAACAGAAAACAAAATAAACCATATTGTCGCTATCACAAACGGTAGCGACATTTATTTTCCGAAAAAACTTATGGCAAGGCGTGATCTTGCCGATGACACTAAACTGCTCTTTGCGGTGGCTATGACCGACCACTGCAACATGACGTTAGTCGAATTCTCCGATTATCTTATAACTCACGTTAGTGAGCAGGCTCGAACAAAGAGGGCTAAGCGAGAGATAAAAAGACTTGCAGGACAGCTCGATGAAATACTCGGTTAAAAACGGAGGAAATACAATGAACGAAAAACTGAACACGGTATTTGATATTATCAATGCCACAAATACCGTCAGTGCGAATCGCTACCTGTCACACGCTCTTGGTGCAGATGTAGCTATTATATACAATGCTCTGCTTGCAAAGTATGCATACTACAGCAAGCACGATATGATACCGGATGACTGGTTTTATTCGACCATTGATGACTTATGGCGAAGCACCGCATTGTCCGAAAAGACACAGAAAAGAGCCATAGCCATTCTTGTAAAAGAAGGACTTATCGAATGCAAACGTAAAGGAATGCCTGCTAAGCGTTCCTTTTTTATTTGCAACGCTTACGAAAAAATAGTTGCACTTATCGAAAAAGGAAAAGCAATTCTCGGTGAAACTACTGCGGAAACCGAAAAATCAAAGGCAATAGAAGGCGATTCTGCTGTTCAGCCAAAACGGCAGAACAAGAACAGCCGAAAGTCAGCAACAAGTTATGCCGTTTCGGCAGAACATACTTATAAAACAAAAGAAAATAATCAGAAGTTATATAAACATCAGCAAAAGACGATTGCTGATGTTATGCAGACAGCTATGGACAAAGGCACTTACTATCACGGGGAATACAAGACACCGGGAGAAGTATCTGAAGCTGTCGGCTGTATTGACGAGAACGGTATGCAGTATATCACTGATTGCTGTGAAAAGCATAGGAGCAAGATAAATAATCTTAAAGCATACATAACATCGCTTGTATTCTCACTTGCCGAAAGCTGTAAAACAACAGTACGGACACAGTTTGAAGAAAGCACCAACAGCAGTTTTGACGTGTACAAGCTCGACGAATGGGCATTGGAGCAATACGCCACAGGCATTTAAAGCCTGCAGAAAAAGAAAGTATTCTGTAGGCTGAAACACAAACTCAATCATCGTTTAAAGGAGAATATACAATGCTGACATCAAAGCAGTATCACGACTTGCTGAAAGCCAAGCTCAGACGCTTCAGCCGGTCGCAGGAAGAATGGAAAAGGTTCCTTGAAACCTCGTCACGACTATACAAATACGGTTTTAAGGACAGTGTATCTATCTTTGCACAGAAGCCGAATGCCACAGCCTGTGCCGAGATAAAAACGTGGAAAAAGGCTACAAACCGCCGTGTTATCAGAACGAGCGAAGCAATCGGTCTTGTATATTCAAATGATAACGTCAACGTTACGAATATACGCTATGTGTTTGACATAGCCAATACGGTCAAGGTAAACGAACAGTCGAAAACTCCGTACTTCTGGACGATTGATGATACCTGCGAAGAACGTGTGTACAACGAACTGAAACAGTCATACGGTGTTACGGACGCGATCAATCTCGAAGAAGCAGTCAAGAAAATTGTCCGTGAACGCATAATATACTTGACAAAAGATTTACAGAGTAATATAATAAAATCGGTGGAAGGCTCAGCGGCGGAAGATCTTGACGAATTTGCTTTATCGGCGGTTTGTGAACGCTTCGCCAGTGAGAGTGCCACATACGCAATACTTCACCGTTGCGGTATAGAATATGACGCAGATTTCAGCGACATATACAATTTTGACACTGTAAACGCTATTACCGCTGTCGGAGATGTTATCAATCAGACAAGCGAAGAAGTATTACGCAGTATCGAAAAAACAATGAAAGCCATTCTGAAGGAGGAATACTATGAACGCATACGAGAAACAGCCCGAAACGACGATAACGAAAGTGATAGACGGCGTGGAGATAACATACAAATTCGACAGAGAAACGGAAACATATCTTCCGTTCTCGGATACGAAGGAGGAGAAGATCGACATCGGCAAGTACGGCAGAATGAGGTTGAAGTTCCTCAGAGAGCAGAAGCCGATACCGATGACGTTCAATCAGCTGATGATAAACGGAGAGCTGGAACAGCACCTGCTGACAGTGAACGAACAGTGTATCAGCAGAGTATCGGAATTCGTGGAGAAGAACAGGGAGAAGTACGGAGCGACGGACGAATTGCAGAACAGCAATCCGCTCGAATGGACGAGAATCTGCAATTCGCTGAGAATGATGGCAGAGGAACAGGTACAGCAGGAGATAATTTACGCTCAGTAACAGAAGAAGCAGACGAATATAACGATATGACAGCGGAGGCAGACGCCCCCGCTGTTGTTCTATCTGATAGCCTTACATCTGACGAAATCAAGTCGGTATTGCTGTATGACCGTTATCTGAAACACAGCAAAAACGAAATAACCGGCTTTTTTCTTTCTGCCGCTGACATTCATAGCAAGGCGGAATACCTCAGAGATTCGTACAATAACGATTATACCGAGATTATCATAGGTGAGGAACGATACGGTTATCATAATGAAATAAACGGACTTGAAATATGGAAAGGTCCGACATATTTCAGTATGACAGCGGATATGCACTTATCGTGGACGGACGTTGCCGGCATAATTGACGATATGATAACGGCACACGAATATCTCAGTGCTGATGAGCTTGACAGAGAGCAGACAGACTATGTTGATATAGAGCCGCAGAAAGAAGAAAACGACGAGCAGCTCACTTTCTTTGAAATGAACTTACCGGCTGTCACTGAAAGCTCTGTACTTCCGGTAGAAAATATCAAGTCTGAACATTTTGATAATCTGTTAAGGCTCGGAAGTATCAAAAACCGTAACAGCAGACAGACAATAATTGCATACTTCAAGAAGCCCGGTCATACTGCACAGGAACGTGCGGATTTTCTAAGGTCACAGTATCTTACACAATACCGCAATGAAGATATAAACGATACCGCTTACGGCATAAAGAGCCTTGATAATAAGTTATCGGCGTACTTTTCCGAAAGCGGTATTACTCTCAAAGCAGGTGACAGTGTATTCTCGATCGGCGGAAAGTCGGAAAGCATATCCTGG
>CABUEI010000057.1 GCA_902490585.1 uncultured Oscillospiraceae bacterium | reverse complement strand
TTGCGGAAGAAGCCGACAATGGAAAAAGTATATCATATTTGAGCATACTCTGTCAATTGCTGATATTTTTTGTATTAGCAATTTATTTTTGCTTATATACTATCGTCAATATCCGCCGGTAACTGAGGTAAAGCAAATCTCAAACTGACAGAACGGCGAATTGTCAGCGGCGACTCGCCGCACGGCGAATTTGAAGCGGCTCACAGCCGCCGTGCTTGCAAAATCGTGGGTTTTGTGGTACAATAAAACTAATTATTGACTAAAGTTTCGCCGTACAGGGGAGTACGGCGGTTGAAAGGATAAAGCTGATGGCAAAGAAAAATTATGACGATAACAGTCTTAAACAGCTGAAAGGACCCGATCAGGTACGACTGCGTCCCGGCGTTATATTCGGCTCGGACGGGCTTGACGGCTGTTGTCACTCCGTGTTTGAGATACTTTCAAACTCGATAGACGAGGCGAGAGAGGGCTTCGGAAAGAAGATAATCGTTACACGCTTCCTTGATAAAAGCATTGAAGTGCAGGACTACGGCAGAGGTATACCGATAGACTTCAATAAAAACGAGGAGAAGTACAACTGGGAGCTTGCCTTCTGCACACTGTACGCAGGCGGTAAGTACGATAACAACAGCGGAGACAACTACTCATATTCGCTCGGTCTTAACGGTTTGGGTCTTTGCTCGACGCAGTTTGCGGCTGAGTATATGGAGGTCGAGAGCAATAACGGAACGTGGATATACGACCTGAGATTCGAAAAGGGCTATAACGTTGAAAAGGAAGAAAGAGGCTTCCGCCGTCACCAGTCTGATGGAACGACGGGTACAAAAATCAAGTGGAAGCCCGACCTTGACGTATTCACCGATATTGACGTACCTTTTGAATATTTTGACGATGTTCTGCGCAGACAGGCGGTAGTAAATGACGGGCTGACCTTTGTGCTGAGAAACGAAGTGCGTGACGAGGAAACAGGCGAAACACATTTTGAAGAACATACCTATTGCTATGAGAACGGTATCAGCGATTACCTTAAAGAAATAGTAGGTGATACGGCACTTACGACCGAGCAGGTTTGGAGCGCACAGCGTACAGGTAAGGACAGAGAGGACAAGCCCGAATACAAAGTAAAGATGAAAGTTGCCTTTGTATTCTCAAACAAGGTTCAGCTTATACAGCACTACCACAATTCAAGCTGGCTGGAACACGGCGGAAGTCCCGATAAGGCGATGCAGGCTGCGTTCACAAGTCAGATAGACGGCTGGCTCAAAGCCAACAGCAAGTACAACAAGACCGAGGGCAAGATCAAATTCACCGATATTGCCGATTGTCTTGTGTTTATATCTTCAAACTTCTCAACGCAGACAAGCTATGAGAACCAGACAAAAAAGAGTATAACCAATAAATTTATACAGGAAGCTATGACCGATTGGCTGAAACATCAGCTCGAAGTCTACTTCCTTGAAAACCCCGATGAAGCGGTTAAAATATGCGAGCAGGTAATGATAAACAAACGTGCTCGTGAAAATGCCGCAAAGGCGAGAGATACTATAAAGAAACAGCTTTCGGGCAAGATAGACCTTGCAAACAGGATACCGAAGTTCGTTGACTGCAGGAGTAAGGACACGGCAAGACGAGAGCTTTATATAGTGGAGGGTGACTCGGCTTTAGGTGCGGTAAAGCAGGCAAGAGATGCGGATTATCAGGCAGTAATGCCTGTAAGAGGTAAGACGCTGAACTGCCTTAAAGCAAGCTATGACAAGATATTCAAGAGTGAGATCATCACCAATCTTATGAAGATACTCGGCTGCGGTGTTGAGGTAAAGGCTAAGGCTAACAAGGACCTTTCAACTTTTGATTTAAACAATCTCAGGTGGGAAAAGATAATAATCTGCACCGATGCTGATTATGACGGATATCAGATAAGAACACTTATTCTGACTATGCTGTACAGACTTGTCCCGACTGTAATCGAAAAGGGATATGTTTATATAGCAGAGTCGCCGCTGTATGAGATAAACAGCAAGGACATGACCTACTTTGCCTATACAGAGGCGGAAAAGCAGAGAATACTTGCCGATATAGGCGATCAGAAGTATAAGATACAGCGTTCGAAAGGTCTTGGTGAGAACGAACCCGAAATGATGTCGCTTACCACAATGAACCCAGAAACAAGACGGCTTATAAGAGTGATGCCCGAGGACGCACAGAAAACGCAGGAGATATTCGAGCTTCTGCTCGGTGATAACCTTGACGGGCGAAAGGATTATATCCGTGACTACGGCTATAAGTACCTTGACGATATAGACGTATCGTAAGACGGAGGATATATGGAAATCAACAGGATCGAAGTAATATCGGCGGTCGTATCGGAGATGATAGCGGCGCTTCCCGAAGAAAGACGGCAGAAAGCGTATGTTCATCTTTACGGTACGGCACAGACGGCAGGACTTATAGCTCTTCGCAGAGGAGTGAACGCAGAGCTTGCACAGATATGCGGACTGCTCCACGACTACTATAAATTGCAGACAGGCGTTGATGAAAATCACGCAAAGGACGGAGCGGACGCAGTAATGCCGATACTCGCAAAGACGGGACTTTTCAGCGTGTGTGAAATCGGTAATATCACAAGAGCGATAGCTAATCACAGCGATAAGGAAAATGTCGGACTTCCGCTTGACGAGGTGCTCAAAGACGCCGACATTCTGCAACACGTTTTGCAGAACACAACACTCCCGATAAGAGATAAATATGAAAAACGCTTTGAGAAGCTGAAAAAAGAGTTTTCACTCTGATACAACAGGCTAAAAGAGGTATAGATTTTGAGAAAAGGAAAAAACGAAAAGAGCGAGAAGAAAATCGCTTCCAATAAAAACGCTTATATAGAGGGTGCAGGCATTGTTGAAAATCAGCCGATAACCGATACGCTGACCGAAAACTATATGCCGTATGCGATGAGCGTTATAGTTTCCCGTGCGCTCCCTGAAATAGACGGTTTCAAGCCGTCACACAGAAAATTGCTGTACACCATGTATAAAATGGGACTGCTGACGGGAGCAAGAACAAAGTCCGCAAACATTGTCGGACAGACGATGAAATTAAATCCCCACGGTGATATGGCAATATACGAAACTATGGTAAGACTTGCCCGTGGCAACGAGGCTCTTCTGCACCCGTATGTTGACAGCAAGGGTAACTTCGGTAAGGCGTATTCAAGAGATATGTCGTTTGCGGCGTCACGATACACTGAGGCTAAGCTCGACCCTATCTGTGCCGAGATTTTTGCGGATATTGACCGTGATATAGTTGACTTTGTGCCGAACTACGACAATTCCATGACCGAGCCTGTACTGCTCCCTACAAGATTTCCTGCGGTACTGGTAAACAACAATGTCGGTATCGCCGTATCAATGGCAAGTAATATATGCTCGTTCAATCTGTCGGAAGTGTGCGAAACAGCCGCCGCACTTATGAAGAACCCTGAACACGATATCATATCCACCCTTAAAGGTCCGGATTTCCCCGGCGGCGGATTTATATTACAGGACGAGAACGAACTGCGCCGTATATATGCTACCGGTCGAGGCAGTGTAAAAGTACGCAGTAAGTATATCTATGACAAAGCGGCAAACTGTATAGAAGTAACCGAAATTCCGCCCACAACAACTATCGAGGCTATAATAGATAAGATAGTTGAGCAGGTGAAGCTGGGCAAGCTGAAAGAAATCTCGGACGTTCGTGATGAGTCGGACTTATCGGGTCTTAAGATAACTATTGATTTAAAGCGTGGGCAGGACAGCGAGGCGGTAATGAAAAAGCTGTTCAGGATAACTCCTTTACAGGACGTTTTCTCCTGCAACTTCAACATTCTTGTAGGCGGTATGCCTAAGGTAATGGGCGTTGCCGAGATACTCGAGCAGTGGACGGATTTCAGAATTACCTGCGTAAAGAGAAAGACAAAGTTTGAGCTTGCAAGAAAGAAAGAAAAGCTCCATCTGCTGACAGGTCTTAAGAAGATACTGCTTGATATAGACAAGGCTATAAAGATCATCCGTGAAACCGAGGACGATGCAGAGGTCGTACCGAACCTGATGATAGGTTTCGGCATAGACGAAACGCAGGCTGAATATGTTGCGGATATCAAGCTCAGAAACATCAACAAGGGCTATATCTTAAAGCGTATAGAAGAAATCGACAGTCTGAAGGAAGAAATAGCCGATATGGAAGATATTCTTTCTTCCGAGCGCAGAGTAAAGCAGATAATCATTTCCGAACTCGGCGAGATTGCAAAGAAGTACGGCAAGCCCAGAAAGACAATGTTTATCTACGGCACTGAGGACGAGGAGAACGAGGCGGAGGAGGAGATACCCGATTATCCCGTTAATCTGTTCTTCACCCGTGAGGGATATTTCAAGAAGATAACGCCGCAGTCGCTGAGAATGAGCGGTGAACAGAAGCTCAAGGAGAATGATGAGATAATCACAACTTACGAGGGTACAAACCGTGCCGAGCTTTTATTCTTCACCGATAAATATCAAGTATATAAAGCAAGAGTCTGCGATTTTGACGACGGCAAGGCAAGCGTAATGGGTGACTATCTGCCCGTAAAGCTGGAACTTGACCCGGATGAGAAGATAATAAAGATGATAGCCGCCGAGGACTACAGCGGTACGCTTGTAATGTTCTTTGAAAACGGTAAATGCGCAAAGGTGCCTATGGCATCGTTTGAAACCAAGACAAGACGTAAAAAGCTTGCCAATGCGTATAACGACGGCTCGCCGCTGATATCAATGACGCTTGTAAACGAGGACTGCGAGTTTATGCTCAGTTCCGATGCAGGCAAGGTCATGATATTCAACACCGTGCTTATCCTGCCAAAAGCGGCAAGAGATACGCAGGGCGTACAGGTAATGCGTCTTACCAAAGCAAAGCTCAGGTCGGCGGTAAAATATGAGGACGGTATGATAAAGGACGAGGACAGCTACAGGACAAAAACCGTGCCGGTGGCAGGAACTTTGTATGACGAAGATACCGACCAGCTCAAATTTATGTAACAGGCTGTAACACCCGTTTAAAATATTCTTTAAACCTTGAAATTCACACAGCACTGTGTTATACTTAAATTATGTCTTTATAAGACGGAAAAGGTTATAATTCAAGCGGACAACCGCAGTAAAAAGAGGTAGATTAAATGCTCAGCGATATTGAAATTGCTCAGAATGCAAAAATGTTAAAAATCAAGGATATAGCAAAGGATCTCGGCATTGACGAGGACGAGCTTATCCCTTACGGTCACTACAAGGCAAAGATTTCACAGGAATGTATAAACCGTCTTGAAAGCAAAGAGGACGGCAAGCTGATACTTGTTACGGCTATAAACCCCACTCCTGCGGGAGAAGGTAAGACAACTACATCTGTAGGTCTTGCAGAGGGTATGTACAAGCTCGGTAAAAAGGCTGTGCTTGCACTGCGTGAGCCGTCACTCGGTCCCGTATTTGGTATAAAGGGCGGTGCGGCAGGCGGCGGATATGCCCAGGTAGTGCCCATGGAAGATATCAATCTTCACTTCACAGGCGATATGCACGCAATAACATCTGCAAACAACCTGCTTTGTGCGCTTATCGACAACCACATTCAGCAGGGAAATGTTCTCGGCATTGACCCCAGACGTATTCAGATAAAGCGTTGTCTTGATATGAACGACAGAGCACTCAGAAACTGCATTATCGGTCTTGGCGGTAAGGTTAACGGCGTTCCGAGAGAAGACCACTTCCAGATAACCGTTGCAAGCGAGATAATGGCTATACTCTGTCTTGCTGACGATCTTGTTGACTTAAAGACAAGACTCGGAAAGATTCTCGTTGCCTATACTTATGACGGCAAGCCCGTTTACGCATCTGATGTTGAGGCAGTAGGCGCAATGACAGCACTCTTAAAGGATGCTATCAACCCCAACCTTGTACAGACGCTCGAAAACACACCTGCTATAATCCACGGCGGACCTTTTGCAAACATTGCTCACGGCTGTAACAGTGTAAGAGCAACAAAGCTTGCAATGAAGCTCGGCGATTACGCCATAACAGAAGCGGGTTTCGGCAGTGACCTCGGTGCAGAGAAGTTCTTCGATATCAAGTGCCGTTACGCAGGTCTGAAGCCCTCATGTACCGTAATAGTAGCTACTATCCGTGCACTGAAATACAACGGCGGCGTTCCCAAGACGGAGCTTACCGCAGAAAATACCGAGGCTCTTAAAAAGGGCATCGTAAACCTCGGCGCACATATCGAGAATATGCGTAAGTACGGCGTACCCGCTGTAGTTGCGATAAACCACTTCTATACAGATACCGATGCTGAAATTGCCATTGTCCGTGAATACTGCGAGAAGATGGGCGCAAAAGTTGCGTTCTCCGATGTATTCTTAAAGGGCGGCGAAGGCGGCATTGAGCTTGCAAACGCTGTTATAGATACGATAAATGAAAACGAGGGCAAGACAAACTTTGCCCCGTTATATGACGAAAAGCTGTCCATCAAGGAAAAGCTTGATATAATCGCAAAGGAAATCTACCGTGCAGACGGTGTAAATTACACGACCGCCGCAGAAAAGGCAATAAAGGAAATCGAAGCTATCGGCTTTGACAAGCTCCCCGTATGCGTTGCAAAAACGCAGTATTCCTTATCTGACGACCCGACAAAGCTCGGTTGCCCAAAGAACTTTACGATTACCGTCCGTGACGTAAAGCTGTCGGCAGGTGCAGGCTTTGTGGTTGCGCTCACAGGCGATATCATGACAATGCCGGGTCTCCCTAAAGTCCCTGCCGCAAACAAGATAGATGTCAATGCGGACGGCGAGATAAGCGGTCTGTTCTGATGGAACGGTTTATTTCAAATTCACCCGAGGAAACGGTTGAGATCGGCAGAAAGATAGCCGCATATTTAAAAGCAGGCGATTGTGTGCTGTATACCGGAGAAATGGGTGCAGGAAAAACGCATCTCACAAAAGGTATAGCGGAATATTTCGGCAGTACGGACAATGTCACAAGTCCGACATTTGCACTTGTAAACGAATATGAGGGCGATGTGCCGATTTTCCACTTTGACCTTTTCAGAATAAATACGCTCGACGATTTATACGCTATCGGATTTTTCGACTACCTTGACAGAGGCGGAATAATGTGTATAGAGTGGAGCGAGAATATACCCGAGCTTGCCTCGTATCTTGACGGCAGGTGCGGTGTGAATATCACTAAAACAGGGGATAATTCAAGAATAATTGAATATATTCCGCAGGAGGAACTATGCTGATACTCGGTATCGACACCGCCGCCGCTCCTTGCTGTGCCGCCGTGTACGATACGGAAAAACAGCAGATACTCGGCAGTACGGTGATAAACAACAAGCTTACCCACAGCGTCACTCTTATGCCGGTCGTAAGTGATCTTATCAGAAACGCTGAACTTTCAATGGAAGATATAGACCTTTTCGCAGTTGCGAACGGTCCGGGCTCTTTCACGGGACTGCGTATAGGAATATCGGCTGTAAAAGGTCTTGCTTTTGCTATGTCAAAGCCATGTGCAGCAGTTTCAACGCTTGAGGCTATGGCGTATAATGTTACAGCTTATGACTGCGTTGTCTGCGCCGCAATGGATGCAAGGTGCAATCAGGTGTATGTTGCACTGTTTCGTGTAAATGGCGGCAAGGTCGAAAGGCTGACCGAGGAAGAGTGCCTCAAAACAGACGAAGCGGCAAGAATGTTGTCGGAATATGACGATGATATAATGCTGGTCGGTGACGGTGCATTCATAATGAAAAAAGCAACGGATAACGAGAGAATGGAAAATGTAAAAATCGCTCCCGATCCGTTAAGATATCAGACGGGCTACGGCGTATGCCTTGCGGCTGTAAATGCACCGCAGTTATCTCCCGAACAGCTTATGCCGATGTATCTCAAACTGCCGCAGGCTCAGCGTGAGCTTATGGCAAAGAATGCTGACGCATATAAAGAAAGGAAAGAATAAAAATGCTGGCAATAGGTAGCGATCACGCAGGATACGCACTGAAGTGTGAGGTTAAGAAGTTCCTGGACGAACTCGGAGTTGAGTATATCGACTGCGGTTGTGACGGCGAGAGAGCGGATTATCCCGACATTGCGGAAAAGACCTGTGCAAAGATTACAGGCGGAGAATGTGACAAGGGTATTCTTATATGCGGAACCGGAATAGGTATCAGTATGTCCGCAAACAAGATAAAGGGTATCCGTGCGGCTTTATGCCAGGATTATTATACCGCAAAGTATACACGTCTTCACAATGACGCAAATGTTCTGTGCATGGGCGGCAGAGTAATAGGACCCGGTACTGCGGAAGAAATAGTGAGAGTATTCCTGTCAACAGAGTTTGAGGGCGGAAGACACGCCGCAAGAGTTGACAAGATGATGGCTCTTGAGAATAAGTAAGTAATAAAGACTGCGGATTTTTCCCTATGAAAATCACGGCAGGACTACCAAAATTAAAATCCATTAAATTACCCATAGGGAGAAAAGAGAATGTTATGGCAAACGAGAAACTTCACATCTGTGATCACCCCCTTGTACAGCACAAGGTATCTCTTTTAAGAGATAAGAACACAGGCGCAAAGGAATTCAGAGAGCTTGTAAGCGAGATTTCAATGCTTATGTGCTATGAGGCAACAAGAGATCTGCCCCTCAAGAAAGTACAGATACAGACTCCCGTAGCTATTGCCGAGTCTAATGTAATTTCAGGCAGAAAGCTCGCATTTGTACCGATTCTCCGTGCAGGTCTCGGTATGATCGAAGGTGCTACAGCACTTGTTCCTGCCGCAAAGATAGGTCATATCGGTATTTTCCGTGGCAAGAAAGACGCTGACAACGCAGTTGCAAACGAGTATTACTGCAAGCTCCCGTTCGATATTGACGAGCGTGACGTAATCATTACAGATATCATGCTTGCTACAGGTACATCAGCCGTACACGCTATACAGAAGGTAAAGGAAGCAGGCGCACGTTCTATCAAGTTCATGTGCATTATCGCCGCTCCCGAGGGTATCGCCGCTATACAGAAGGCATTCCCCGATGTTGAGATCTACTGCGGCGCACTTGACGACGGCCTTAACGAAGATCTTTACATTACTCCCGGTGTCGGTGACGCGGGTGACAGACTGTTCGGCACTAAGTAATCAGATAAAATTTCAGACATAAGTAAAACAGCTTGCCGCAAATCTGCGGCAGGCTGTTTTGCATTTACTGCTCCCTTGCTTTAAGCCCCGTCATAAATCCGTCAAGTTCGACAGAGCAGATGTCGCCGCCGATGATCTTCCCGTCACAGACGATAAGGTTCATTATAATATTGTCAAGCGTGTTTCCGCTGTCGTCCGTATAATCGGTTACTTTATATGTATACTGCACGGCATCTTCGCCTTTATACAGCGATAAATCAAAACCACATTCTTTCTGCAATGTGTTGTAGTTTTCATATATGTTGCCGAACATGGCAGGGATCACTATGTTGCGTATACTTTCGCTGTCTGCGGATATGCTGTAGCCGAGAGATTTTGCATAATCTGTCCTGTCAGCGAGAGTAGCGCCGCTTATTGCGGTACGTCGGCAGATAAGCAGAACCGACAGCAGTGTTATGAAAAGAACTGCGGGAATAATAAGTATACGGATAAATTTTCTTCTGTGTTCCATTTTTCCTCCGTTAAGACGTTGTTTTTTGTGCGTTCGGCTGAATATAGGGACAGCCACTTGAAATTTACTAAAATCTATGCTAAAATATTCAGCATAATGCTGAAATTTTATTGCGATCTTTCACCCGTTTAAGTATTAATTGCAAAATTTCACTAAATTTCTGCTCTCTCATTTGTGATTTGTAACAAAACGAGCTTGAATTTACTTTATTCAAGGCTGAATTTTGGCTGTAATTTGTATAATTTGTACACAAAATGGGCAAAATTAGAATGCGTTTTATATGTGTTGGTAATTTTGCATAACGCAGGGGTTTGATATTTGGGTAATTAGGTACTATCATTTTCGGCGGGATTTTGTTAAAATATTAGCGTAAGGTTATTCTGCAATAAAACAGGAGGTCACACATAAATGGCAAGTTTATCTTTAAGAGGTATCTATAAGCGTTACCCCGGCGGCGTTGTAGCCGTTTCTGACTTTACTATGAACATCAAGGATAAGGAATTCATAATCCTCGTTGGTCCTTCAGGTTGTGGTAAGTCAACAACATTAAGAATGATCGCAGGTCTTGAGGAAATTTCCGAAGGCGAGCTTTTCATAGGCGACAGACTCGTTAATGACGTAGCTCCTAAGGATCGTGATATTGCGATGGTTTTCCAGAACTACGCTCTGTATCCTCATATGACTGTTTTCGAAAACATGGCATTCGGCTTAAAGCTGAGAAAGGTGCCCAAGGATGAGATCAAGAAGCTCGTTGAAGAAGCTGCTAAGATCCTCGACATCGCACACCTTCTCGACAGAAAGCCCAAGGCTTTATCAGGTGGTCAGAGACAGCGTGTAGCTTTAGGTAGAGCTATCGTTCGTGATCCTCAGGTATTCTTACTTGACGAGCCTCTTTCAAACCTCGATGCTAAGCTCCGTGCACAGATGAGAACTGAGCTTTCTAAGCTTCACAAGAAGTTAGGTACTACATTCATCTACGTTACACATGACCAGATCGAAGCTATGACAATGGGTGACAGAATCGTTGTTATGAAGGATGGTTACATCCAGCAGATCGACTCACCTATCAACCTGTATGAGAACCCCGTTAACAAGTTCGTTGCAGGCTTCATGGGTTCACCTCAGATGAACTTCATCAATGCTAAGCTCATCATGCTCAACGGCAAGTACACAGTTGAATTCGGTTCAGAAGATACAAAGACAACAAGAGGCAGAAAGTTCTATGTTGAACTGCCCGGTGCTAAGACAGATACAGAAGCTCTCAAGTACTATGTTGACAAGGAAGTTATCCTTGGTATCCGTCCCGAGAACATTCACGATGAAGAAATGTTCCTCTCTAACGCTAAGACAGGTATGATCGAAGCTACAGTAGATGTTACCGAAATGATGGGTGCTGAGTCTTACCTCTACCTCACATGCGAAGGTATCCCGCTGACAGCAAGAGTATCTCCCAGATGTACAGCTCGTCCTCAGGACGTTATCAAGCTTGCTCTTGATCCTAACAAGGTACACCTGTTCGATCCTAACGATGAACACTCAATCTTAGTTTAATTTTAAAATAAGATGATACAACCCCCGGTTTAATGCTCATGTACGGTAAGGAAGCAAGCAACCGAAAACAAGAGATAGACCGCCAGCACTACACTATTCCGAACCAAAGACCAAAAGATAAGCATT
>CABUEI010000056.1 GCA_902490585.1 uncultured Oscillospiraceae bacterium | reverse complement strand
CAAAGCAGGTGACAGTGTATTCTCGATCGGCGGAAAGTCGGAAAGCATATCCTGGACGGAAGCTACAGACAGAATACAGAAAATGCTTGATGAAGGCACTTACGCACCGCAGACTGTGATTGACGCATCAGCAGAAATTGAAGCAAAACAGATAGCGGACAGTATGTGGGAGTTATGGCGGGATCAGAACTATGACAGTAATATCAGACTTGATATTGATGACAGCGATTTTACGCATACATCAGAAACAATAGGGTATATAGCGGAAAAACTGCTGAATGACAGTGAATGGCTTAAAAAAACAGCCAACGCTTTTATGCGTTATGCCTATGAATGGCAAGCTGACCGCTCGGTACAGAGATTTAACTGTTTTGTGTACAACCCTGTCACCGTATCGGCAGAGCTATCAGACCTTCTTAAAGAAGAAATTAACTACACGGCACAGGAATATGTTCCGTTCCCGGCAACACCGTACATAAATACTGACCACATCGAGATGTACTTCAGAAAAAACGGACATATTGAAGGTGCAAAAGGCAAAATTAGAGAATATTTTACTTCTCACGTTGATACAAAGGCTCAGGTCGCATATCTGAAAAGCATATATGGAAACAGCGGCTGTATGACCGGAGAGTTTGAGTTTAACGCAATATCGACCAAAGGAACGGAGTTTATAATCTCTGTTGACGGCATAAAGGTTGATAAGAAAAACGTTTCGTGGGAAGATTGTGCCAAAACTGTGTTCAGATCAATAAAAAACGACAGATATACAAAACCATCGTTTGTAGCCGAAAAGACGGATACAGAAAATGAGGTAAAACAGGAGGAAACGGTCAAGTTAAAAACAATTGTAATCGATCTTACTCCGAAAGAAGAAACTAAAGAACCGCCGCATACTGATTATACAGAATACATCGGCAAAGAATTTGAATATGAAAACAGAAAATACAAGATTGACAGTATAAATGAAGGCACTGTATCGGCACAGGATATGACGATGCTTGAAACATACCGCTATCCTATATTCCGAGTGCTTGATACCGAAACTGTCCTCGGAATAATCAGAGAACAGCCGTCAGAAAAAGAAAAGACGCTTTCAGATTATACCTTATCATCGGACGATTATTCGGATCTCGGCGGTGAAAAATCACGCTTCAGACATAACGTTTTAGCAATCAAGACGCTTAAAGCCATCGAAAGCGAAAACAGAAACGCTACTCCCGATGAGCAGAAAGTGCTTGCAAAGTATGTCGGTTGGGGCGGGCTTTCATCGGCATTTAACGAAAGTAATAACGCCTGGGCTGATGAGCATAAGGAAATCTCAGACCTGCTTACTCCCGATGAGTATGCGATGGCAAGAGAAAACACAATGACAGCGTTTTATACTTCCCCCGAAATAATCGGTGCAGTGTATGACGGACTTAGAAGTATAGGTTTTGATGGTGGAAATATACTGGATCCTTCAGCTGGCACAGGTAACTTTTTCGGAGCTATGCCTGTAGAAATGCGGGAAAAGTCAAAGCTGTACGGTGTAGAACTTGACAGCATATCTGCAAGAATAGCAAAACAGCTGTATCAATCGGCAAATATAACCGAAGGAGCATATGAAAAGCGTGTGTTGAATGATAATTTCTACGACGCCGCTATTTCAAATGTGCCTTTCGGACAGTTTAAGGTACACGATAAGCGATACGACAGCCTTAACCTGAACATACACGACTATTTCTTTGCAAAATCGCTTGACAAGGTAAGACCGGGCGGACTTATCGCCTTTATCACAACAAGCGGTACACTTGATAAGTCAAACAGCAAGTTCAGAAAGTATATGGCAGAACGTGCCGAGCTTCTCGGTGCTGTCAGACTGCCAAACACAGCATTCAAAACCGTTGCCGGTACAGAAGTTACATCGGATATTATCTTTCTTCAGAAGAGGGATAAGATACAGTCGGTAAACAGCGAAAACTGCGAATGGCTTGACTTAGGCACAGATGAAAACGGCATACCGATGAACAGTTACTTTGTAAATCATCCCGATATGATAATCGGTGAAATGAAACAAGGCATAGAGTACAGTATGTACGGTGACGCAACAGCAACAGCCTGTGTTGCTCCCGAAGGGTACGACATCGTGTCGCACCTGCATAACGCAGTTAGAAGAATAGACGGCGAATATCACCCGTATACTCCTCAGCAGGATGAAATCAAGTACGGAGAGCTGAAAAAAGAAACAATTCCGGCTGATGAAAGTGTGGATAACTACACGTATACGCTGTATAACGGTAACGTGTATTATCGTGAAAACAGCATAATGACAAAGGTCGATAAAGGCGCAGACAGAATAGCTGCAATGATTGACCTTAAAACAATTACAAGAAGTCTGCTTCAGCAACAGTTACTCGGCTATGAACAGTCGGATATTGATAATACACGCAAGGAACTGAACGAGCATTATGACGCTTTCGTAAAGAAATACGGCTATGTGAACAGCAAGGCAAACGAAACGGCATTCAGTGCAGACAGCTCATACTATCTGTTACGCTCGCTTGAAAAGTTTGATAAGACAGATAACACATACAACGGTAAGGCTGATATATTCATAAAGAATACCGTAAGACCTGTAAAGACGGTAGTCAGTGTGTCAACAGCCGTTGAAAGTATCGGCGTTTCTCTTTGCGAGAAAGGCTGTATTGATATTCCGTATATGGCAAGTCTTTGCGGACTATCGGAAGAACAGACGATAAAGGATTGTATAGACGCAGGTGCTATATATAAAGTACCTCCGTTCCCACCTCGCCCGGATAAGACTGATATATACGTTACCGCCGATGAATATCTCAGCGGTAATATCCGTGACAAGCTGGCATTCGCAAGGACTGCCGCACTCACAAACAATGAGTACGAACACAACGTTGAAGCCCTTGAAAAGGTAATGCCGGCACCACTTACAGCGTCTGATATAGATATACGAATCGGTGTAACCTGGCTTGATCCGGAATACTATAATAATTTCATCCGTGATACGTTTGACGCTTACGGAAGCTGGAGAACGAAAATCAAGACATACTATTCTCCGGTAACCGGTGAATTCAACGTATCAAATAAAAGCTCTGAGCCGTCCAATGTCAAAGTTAACAACGAATTCGGCACAAGCCGAATGAACGCATTGCAGATATTCGAACATACGTTAAATCAGCGTACTGTCAAGGTTTATGACAGAGTTGTTGATGTTGACGGCAAAGTAAAATCGGTGCTTAATTCAAAGGAAACCGAAAAAGCACAGGAAAAGCAGGAACTTATCAAAGAAGCGTTTGCAAACTGGATATACAGAGATCCGGAAAGAAGGCAGAATATAGTTGATAAGTATAACGAGCTTTTCAACTCGATAAGACCGAGAACCTTTGACGGCAGTCACCTTGTGCTACACGGAGCAAGTGAAAAGTATAAGCTGTTTGACCATCAGCGTAATGCTCTTGCGAGAACGCTGTACGGCGGAAATACACTGCTTGCACACGTTGTCGGAGCAGGCAAGACCTTTGAAATGGTAGCGTCAGCAATGGAAAGCAAATATATCGGCGTATGCCACAAGTCCCTTATATGTGTACCAAACCACATAGTCGGACAGATAGCAAGCGACTTTATGGAGCTTTATCCCGGTGCGAATATCCTTGTAGCAACCGAAAAGGACTTTGAGATGAAAAACCGCAAGCTGTTATGCTCTAAAATCGCCACAGGCGATTACGATGCGGTTATCATAGGACACTCACAGCTGCTTAAAATTCCGCTGTCGTATGAACGTCAGAAAGAATATATCAGAGAAGATATACGTCAGCTCGAAAATGCTCTGCAGGATATGAAAGGAGGTTATCTTGACGATGGGCAGAAATACAGCGTAAAACAACTTGAAAAGACAAAGAAAAATTATGAAACTCGTCTTGAAAAGCTGACTGATAACGAAGTTGACGATGTAGTCACGTTTGAAGAACTCGGTGTAGATCGAATCTACATTGATGAAGCCCATATGTTCAAAAATTTGTATATGCCGACAAAGATGAGCAATGTTGCCGGAATACAGATGACGGAAGCAAAAAAATCATCGGACCTTTACTACAAGTGTAAATATCTTGATGAGATAACAGGCGGCAAAGGTGTGGTTTTTGCAACAGGCACTCCGGTATCGAACAGTATGACAGAGTTATACACGATGATGAGGTACTTGCAGGCAGGTACACTTCAGCGGCTCGGCTTACAGCATTTTGATGCTTGGGCGGCAAATTACGCTGATATTACTAATACAATGGAACTCGCCCCCGAAGGAAACACATACAGAATGCGTACAAGGTTTGCGAGATTTCATAATCTCCCGGAGCTGATGACGATATTCAAGGAATGTGCGGATATAAAGACCGCCGATGACCTTGAACTCAACGTTCCGGAAGCTGTGTTTGAAAATATCGCCGCAGAGCCATCAGATAAGCAGAAGGAACTTATGAAAGGATTGTCCGAAAGAGCGACCAGGATACACAATAAAATGGTTGACGCTACAGAGGACAATATGCTTAAAGTAACTTCGGACGGCAGAAAGATAGGTCTTGATCAGCGACTTATGAATCCTTTATTGCCGGACGAGGATAATTCAAAAGTAAATCTCTGTGTTGACAAAGTTTACGATATATGGCAGAACACCGCAGAGGACAGACTGACGCAATTGATTTTCTGCGACTTCTCAACTCCGAAGAATGACGGCAGTTTTAATCTTTACGATGATGTCCGTGACAAGCTGATAGCAAAGGGCGTTCCCGAAAATGAAATTGCCTACATACACGATTACAATACCGATGTGAAAAAACAGACGCTTTTTGCAAAGGTACGCAAAGGCGATGTGCGTGTGCTTCTCGGTTCAACTGCAAAATGCGGTGCAGGTACTAATGTGCAGGACAAACTGATAGCATTACATCATCTTGATTGCCCGTGGCGTCCTGCCGACCTTGAACAGCGAGAAGGACGAATAATAAGACAAGGCAATCAGAATGACAAGGTTTATATTTACCGTTACGTCACGAAAGATACGTTTGACGCTTATCTCTATCAGATAATTGAGAACAAGCAGAAAGGTATATCACAGATTATGACCAGCAAGACACCGGTCAGAAACTGTGAAGATGTTGACGAAGCTGTTCTGAATTACAGTGAGGTCAAGGCACTTTGCACAGGTAATCCGCTTATTAAGGAGCGTATGGAGCTTGATATTGACATATCAAAGCTGAAACGTTTGCAGTCGGCTTATTTATCAGAAAAATACAGCCTTGAGGATAAACTGCTAAAGATATATCCACAGCGTAAAGCCGACGCCGAAAAGTATATTGCTAACACTGCTATTGACGCAGAAAGCTACAAGCAATACAGCGAGGAATTCACGGAAATGACAATAAACGGAGCGACCTTTATCGACAAGAAGGAAGCCGCAAACGCACTGTTACACACAATACGGACCGTCGGCTCTACAGACTTGCCGAAGATAGGCACATATAAAGGTTATGATATGAAAGTGTCATTCGACGGTGCTTATGGCGTTTATTATGTCACTATGGTAGGAAAAGCACGTTATACCTGGCAGGTCGGACAGGACCCGCTTGGAAACCTTACCCGAATGGAGAACACGCTGAAATCAATTGGCAATGTTCACGAAAAAGCAATACACGACCTTGATGTAATTAACCGTGACATTGCAACTGCGAATGAATTTGTGCATACTCCGTGGGCAAGAGAAAAGGAACTTTCCGAAAAATCCGCAAGGCTCAGAGAGGTTGACAGGCTGATAGCCGAAGCTGAAAAGAACGGTCAGCAGGATGGGCAGAACGTTGACAGCGAGGAAGAACAGGAAATGTAAAACAGAGAGGGTGCGACACCGTGTCGCACCTATATGAGAGCAAGAGTATCCTATGGCAGTGCAACTCTGCCGGCTCTCCTCACCGAATAACAAAACGGAGGTTATAATGGATTACAGCAAAATGATAAATATAAAACGAGAAGTAAACGCTAACGACAATGCGTTTGCAATGCCGCCTAACAAAAAAATCACTGACACAGATGACGGTGGCGGCTCGTATTACGGCAATGATATAGGCGTGGAAATTGAAGATGATTACAGCTGTATGATTGAGGATGAAAACGAAGATACGGTAAAAAGCGTCAAGTTATCAAAAGAGCTGCTGTCATATTTCCTCAACGAGATTAAAAATATAGCGGTATCACTGCTTGAGCCATATCACACACATACATTTACCGTAAGTGTAACCGATGATTTTAAGGAAAGCATCAATAGAATGGGCGTGATTGAGCCGTTACTTATAGCACAGTCCGCAAATTATGGTAAGTATGAGGTTATATCCGGACACAGAAGGCTTGAAGCCGCAAAAGCGGTCGGTCTTGAAAAACTTCCCTGCAGAATCGCAAGAGAAGATACTCCCCGTGAAATTCTTGATGAGATTATGGTTATAACCAATCTTCAAAGAAGAAACACATTCACAAAAATGGAACTTGCACGGTCGCTCAGATTGCTGAATGACAGCCGGAAGAAACAAGGATACAGAACAGATATTATGAACAGCTCCGGGACGTCAACCAAAACAGAACTCGCAGAAGAATTTGGAATATCGGTTAAAAAGCTATATATGCTAATTAGCTTTACTCAGCTGATTAATTACTTTGCTAAGAAGGTTGACGATAATACGTTACCCGATAAGATTGCATACTGCTTATCATTCCTGTCTGAATATGAACAGCACATCGTCGAAGAATATCTTAACAGCAATCCGAATTATGTGCTGACAGCCGATAAAGCGGAACGCTTGAAAGACAAAAAGGATAAGGATAAAAATCTTGATAAGCGGACAATCGACGCTATTCTTTCAGCCGTCCGACAGAGAAAAACGATTGAAACAACTACAGTAAAACTGAATACAAGTACATTTGAAAAATACGGACTAAAAGGAAAAACCGCAAATGAAATTTCAGATATACTCGAAAAAGCGTTGCAAAACTATTTTGAGAACGAGCAGGAAATTGAATGATAGGTGCGACATCGTGACGCACTTGTTAATCAAGTGAGCTTTCAAGGGTGCGACATCGTGACGCACCTATGACAATAACAGCGGATTTTTCTTTTCTGATGGCTTTTTGCTTGAACATAGCCAAATGCAAAGGCGTATGAAAATAACTGGTTTACGAAACACCCATTGCAAAGCAATGGCAGGAATAGAACGGTTGACCGTTCGCTGTAATACCGCTTTGCTATCGCAAAAAACAATGGTTACAACGTGGTTTCTATGGTTGAAAATGTGGTTAACTTAGTTTCACTGTGAAACTAAGTTTGTGAACACGCATTGCAATCACGAAAATCAAGTTTTTTTCAGTTTGCTTAACGGTAGAAAAATGGCTATAAAAATTATGAAGAAAGGGGTAAAAAATAGTGATAAACAAAAAAACTGTGCAGCTTTCGGTTGTCCTTAACGAAAGAGTTTATGACGATGTTAAAAAGTTGGCAATTAAAAAGCGTACTTCAATGGGCAACATAATTCGTTCTTTTATTATAAAAGGACTTAATGTGGAAAATCACGATGAAAACGAAGAAGAATTCCGTCGTATGATACACGATGAAATGACAGAAGTTTTCAAGCAGGAGGTAGAAAGGCTTATAAAGCTACAGGTGAAATCAACAAAGGCAAGTGCAATTACAATGTACACCGGGTTACAGATTATGTCGGAGTCTTTTGCGGATGATGTCAGCTTTGCACGTGTTGTAGCATCTGCAAGCAAACAAGCGGCGGCATATATGAAACAGAAAGAGAAATCTGATGATGAGTATATGCAGG
Organism: uncultured Oscillospiraceae bacterium; assembly: GCA_902490585.1. GTDB lineage: Bacteria > Bacillota > Clostridia > Oscillospirales > Ruminococcaceae > Ruminiclostridium_E. The sequence continues at coordinate 3,620 of CABUEI010000056.1, read as the reverse complement.
ATACTAATGAGATCTTAAACGGAATGAAGAAGGTAGTCAGAGCAGGTGAAGAATAATGTCATCGGCACTCATATATAAAATGAAGCTGACAGCTCCGAATAAACCCGGTACGGCAAGTCACAATTCCAATTACGTCAAGTATATAGCAGAGCGTGAACACGTTATGAAACTTTCGCAGGAAAGTGAAAGCGGACTGTTCGGCAGGATAGGCGGTGCAAATAACGATGAGCTGAATGTTGCCGATACACAAAACTATGTTTACGGTATCTCGAAAGCAGGAGTTACAGTTTACAACGCATACATATCATTCCGACCGGAGATCGCTAAAAGGCTTGAACTTGACAGCCTTGAGAAGTGGCAGAACTACATTAAGTTTCACATTGAGACGCTGATGAGAGGGTACGATATACCTAAAGACAGATTTGAATATATTGCGGCTGTTCACGACAAGAAGGGACAGCCGCATATTCATATTTCGTTCTGGGATAAAGACCCGCCTGTCACAGTACAATTTGTAAAAAAGGAGGTATCGGATAATGTAAGAAAAAAACTGATACACGATACATTCGCAAATGAGCTGTCGTATTATTACGGCATAAGCAACGAAGCAATGTCGGACGCAAAAGAACTTGTCGGGAAGCTGATGATTGATTTCGAGCATGACATTTCCGGTATCTATTCCAATCGTTTCTCCGGAGTTGATATACCCGAAGAATTGATACAGAAGTACACCGATGTATTGAACAATCTGCCGGGACGAGGAAGAATAGCTTATGCATATCTTCCGAAAGAAACTAAGGATATGGTTATCGGTATGATAAAAGAAATGATTATGTTGCCAAAGATGAAATCTATCATTAATGACTATTATTCGGGTGCAAGATCGGCGGCAGAAATGTTCGACAGCAAAGAAACCGAAAACGGCAAATCCGAAATTGACAGGAAAATGCGGAAAGCCGCAGGCGATTTGTATAACAGGCTCGGCAACATTATTCTGAAATCAATGCTCAGAACTCTGAAAGAGAACAATGAGCAAAGAGAAAAAGATAACGCTGAGATAAGCACAAAGATAACTGTTGACAGTATGGTATATGCTTTGAACGCAGTGAGCAGATTGTTCAGAACACAAGGCTCTGCCGGAACGGTAAACACTGCTCACGCTCTGATCGGTGAGCTGTCAAAACAAGCAAAGAAAGACATTGCAAGGCAAAAACAAGATAAAGGACACGAGGTGTAATCTATGGAAACTCAGATATACTTTGATTTCAAAAACAATAAGCTGTCGCTTAAAGGAGTAAATGCCGGATATAAATTACTTGAGCATAATGAGTTTACCGATGTTGACGGCACGTTAATAGGCGTGGTGTTAGCAAAAAGTAAAACTCAGTATGCTACCTGGAGATATTCATTTTACCCCAAGAGTGAATACTTTACCGGGCTTAACTTAGGTCACTATTTCAGCAATGAAATTTCGGCTAAAACAGACTATTTTGAGCGGTTATCAGAAATGGGCAATAGACTAAAGTCAGAGATAAGCAAAACCTGTTGCGAAACAGATGAAGATATGGAAATCTGAATACTTAGTAACATAAGTGCGACACGATGTCGCACCGGACGTTCCGGTCGCACAGGACGTTCCGGTCGCACAGGACGCTCCTGTCGCACTTAAAATAAAGGAGGTACAAATTACAAATGAACGAATTAAAGGCACAGCTAATCAAGAATATGCAGGCAGAACTTGACAAGCTGAAAGAAGACTTGCTGAATATCTCGTCACAGGAAATACTCAGCAGAGCATATGAATATGCGATGAAAACGGAAATAATCTATGCAGCACACGATGCTAATCTTGATGATTATCAGATTGAAGCACTGCTAAAACACCCATCGCCACTGAATGATGTGTACAGCAAGTATCTGAAGCACGATGAAACATCGTTATCGGACGAGCTTGCAAACTGCCTTGTCGAAGAAGCCAATATTGCCAATGAAAAGCGTCACAAAGAATACAGTGACGCTTTCTTTGTCGATAATGAACGTAAATGCATTGTATGGATGTATTACAATCCCGACAGTAATGCCGGTGGTCAATACGTTACTAACATTATCAGCTTTGATAAGCTGGCAAAAATTTCTTCGGTAAATCGCAATGTTGATAACTACTTTAATACTCAGATAAGTTCAATGTGTACACAGTATCTTTCTGATATAGGCACCGATGATTATAAGGCGGCTAAAAAAATGTTTTACGATAACCCCGATTTCGTCGATGCAACATATACAACAATGCAGGCTCTTACAAAAATTGCTCTGACCAATGAATGGGAAAACGAGTTACACAATGATCTTCCCTCTTTTATCAAATCTGCGTTTGCGTGGGATGAGCTTATAGGATATGGCAGTATAGATGATGAAATTCAGTACGAAGAAACACCAGTAAAAGTTGTCCGTGACTTCTTCTTGAAAGAAAAAGGTACTATGTATTCATACGAGGGCGAATACACGGATTGCATTTGGAACCTTGAGGAACGTGACGGAAAGCCGGTAATAAACATAGCTGTAAAACGTGAAAATGAAAGCAAACCGTTATTCTCATTTGATACGACATTTGAATGGAATGATATTACAAATGCGGTTATCGCCCGAATTCAGCAGGAAAAAATATGCAATAAACTGATAGAACACTGTTACAACTTCAGTAAATACCATACAGATGATTACAGAGTATATGATCCCGAAGAAGGCAGAACAGTAATCAGAGGTAGTGCCGAGCAGATAAAAGAAGGTTTTGGCAAACTTTTAAATAAGCAGGAAGTCAAAATGCTTATTGAAACCGAAATCGTTCCTGCACTTGCAAAAGCCGATGAGCAGTTTGAAGTTGATCGTGAAAACGATGATATGGAAATATAAGTGCGACACCGTGACGCACCTATAAATAAAAATACCAAAGGAGGACAGAAAAATGTCAGAAGAAACAAAGAAGCCTGCTGAGGAGCAGACGAAAAAAGCTGAATACATCAGCGAGAAAGCAATGGCGGAGATACTCAAAGGTATCCGTCAGAGATTACCGGTGAAGGAATACGCAAACAAGAAGTTTTCACCCGAACAGATGAAGCAGATAAGGCTCGGTATGAAGAGCGGTATATCATACCAGCTCTATGCCGCACCGTACATCTCTCCGTCGGCTATGAAACAGTGGCGTAAGATGCTTGAGAAAGGTGTTGGTGATAAAGACATCATCGACTATCTTGCACAGGACGGACGTTCCTATGACGCTGAACAGATAAAGCAGATTCGTATGGGAATGAAGGATAAACTTGACGTAAAGCTGTTTGCAAATCCCGATTATTCTGCCGAGCAGATGAAGCAGATCCGGCTCGGTGTCAAGAACGGTATTGATTACGAAGTCTATGCAAACGGGAATTTCTCGGCGGAACAGATGCAGAAAATCAGACTTGAGATGCTGATTGCAAAGATAATCGACTATATCAAGGAAAAGTTTACTCAGCTGTATCAGTCGATGAAGGCATACGCAAATCTGTATATGACAAAGCTCCCTGTCGAGCCGGAAGAAGATATGTCTCCCGAAGATGTAAAGGACGCACAGCTCTTTACCCTTA
>CABUEI010000055.1 GCA_902490585.1 uncultured Oscillospiraceae bacterium | reverse complement strand
TCAATGCTGTCAATAAGTGTATCGACAGGGAACGTACTGCCGAGCTTAGTAAGGTTTATATCATTCCTGTCCTTGCCGACTGTAGCGTCAAGGAGTCGATCGGTGTAGGTTTTCACAAGAAAGCGTTCTTCACCGTAAAGATAGTTTACACGGCTGATATCTCCGCTTTTTATACCCGTTGACAGTTTATCTTCGTCAAGCTTCAATTTATCGCTCCTTTCTATCTGTAATCACATACGGCGGTAATTCCGCCGTCGCTTACAGTCAGTTCACAATCTGTAAAGTACAGTGAAATACCGTTTGCGCTTTGCTGATATCTGTTTATCATAAAACACGGAGTGTCGGCAGAGATATATCCGCCTTTACCCCAAAGTATGTTTGTCATGTTCTCACGGATATTTTTAATATCCGAAATGTTTATACTTACGTTATCTGCTGTTACTGTCACAGCACCGTTTTTACAATTGACCGAGAACAGTCTGCCGTCAATGCCGTTATTGTCATCACACAGCGAAACGCTGTCGGAAATCTTGTGAGCGTTTGTCAGAAGCTCTTTATCAGGGTCATCGTTATTGCAAAGAATGATGATATCGGCGTGGGTCTTGTTGCGTCCGAGAAGTCCGTTTCTGATTGAAGCAAGCTCTTTTGTGTCATTTCCGATCAATACAGCCGCTGAAATATCGTCCGATATGATCAGAACAGAGCCGTTTATGCCATCACTGTGCATAATTATGTCGATATTGTTATCGGGAATGAGCGGTAAAACCGTATTTATTGCCGCAAAGCATATCAGTGAAATAACAGTTATCAGAACACCGTGTTTTTTACCGAGCAACATAAAGCAGGTTAAGGCAACTGCCGTAATTACGGTTATTGTTATGATCACTGTAAACGGTTCGGTGCTGAAGTGAAGAAACGGTACCGATGCAAATGCCGAAAATATTATCCTCATGATATCGCAACAGAAATGTGCAATATAGGCAAGCGGCATTATAACACCGCCTGTCAGTGCAAAAATTAGCAATGACGACAGGCAAAGTGTGAACAGCGGTACAGTTATCACCGACACGATTATTCCTGCAAGTGAAAATGTACCGAAATACACAGCCGACAGAGGTATTCCTGCCAGTGCGGCACATAGTGAAACGCATATTGTGTCGCAGATTTTTCCGTTTATATTGGGAAACTTTTCTTTAAGCTTTGCTGAAACCTCCGGACCTACGGCACCTGCACCGACAGTTGTTACTGCCGATAAGATAAGACCTGCATCAAGACAGGCAAGAGGGTCGAACAGTGTTATCAGCAATACCGCAAGCCCGACTGAATTAAGGCAGTCGCTTCTGCGGTAGAACAGAGAACCTATATTTGCCGTTATAATCATGATTCCGCTTCTCAGTACCGATGAAGTAAAGCCGAAAAAAGCCATAAAACATACGGTAAGTACTACGGTCAGAGCAAACCGCACACGGTACGAATAAGCAAGTCCTGTCGCAGTGAGTATCGCTGTCAGTACAGTCATGATAAGCGTCAGGTGCATACCCGAAACCGCAGTAAGATGAGATACACCCGACAGCTTTATATCGCTGTAAAGCTCGTCGGACAGCGAGCTTTTATCGCCTAAGAATATGCCTTTCATCAACGCTCCGCTGTCATCGGGAAAACTGTCGTCAATCCGCTTTATCATGTATTCACGATAGTCGTCAATGAATGATAACAGATAACTGCCTTTGATGATCTTTATATCACTGCAAAGTACGGCTGACAGAGTGATACCGTCACTTTTGTACCTGTCGGCAGTGGCATAATACGCTGAGTTTGTGAGCTTTTCAAATCGTGCTTTGAAACGAAGTGTATCGCCTTTCTTCGCATTAATGTTATCGGTGTATAAGATTATCCCGACTTTACCGTTTTCGGTATAGCTTTCAAGACTGAAGCAGGCAGAATCATTACCGGTCAGATGTTTTTCTGTAACAACTGCCGATATTTCATACTCGCCGTTCAGAAGCGGTTCAGCGGCTTTTTGAATGCCGGATGAAACACAGTAGAATACGGTTATGCCTGCGGCACAGCAGAGCAGTACTGCGGTTATATCGTATTTCTTAGCAAAAAGCGCAACCGTAACAGCTGAGATGATAAGTAATATTACTCCACAAATGAGAAAAATTACAAATTTAACAAAAATTGAGGCGAAAATCAGTCCTATCAGATATGATGCTCCAACAGCCGCTAATTTCCGCCTCACAATTATTTACCTTTTATGCAAGCTCAACGCTCAGCTTCTTGCCACCGAGTAAGTGGAAGTGGAGATGACGTACAGTCTGTCCGCCGTCTTCGCCCACGTTGGAAACAAGGCGCCAGCCATTGTCGAGGTTAAAGGACTCAGCAAGGTGCTTTGCAACAAGCATGATGTCCTTTACTACGTCAACGTTGCTTTCGTTAAGCTCATCGACACCGCCGATATGTTCCTTAGGGATTATAAGAATATGTACGGGTGCCATGGGATTTATATCCTTGAAAGCGACAACCTTGTCGCTTTCGTATACTTTTTCAGAAGGAATTTCGCCTGAAATTATCTTACAAAAAATGCAGTCCATCTTATTTTCCTTTCCGGCATAAAATCAGCCGATCATGTTCTTTACTATGCCTGTAAGAGCAAGGAGTGCTTCATCAATCTTTGTAATGTCTGAGATACCTGCCATAGCTGTATCGGGCTTTCCGCCGCCCTTACCGCCTGCGATAGCCGCAATTTCCTTTACTATCTTACCTGCGTTTGCACCCTTTGCAACTGCTTCGGGGCTTGCGATACAAAGAAAGTTGCCCTTGCCGTCGGATACGCCTGCAAGTACTGCGATGAATGAATCATTTGTATCTTTCAGCTTGTCGCCTGCTTTTCTGAGGCTGTCGCCTGTTACGCCTGAAAGCATAGCTGAGAATAACTTGATGCCGTTTACTTCTTCGGCACCGTCTGTTATATTCTTCATCTGGCTCATTGAAATGATACCGTTAAGACGGTCTATTTCAGCCTGCATAGCGTGCATTTCGTTTATGATGTTTTCGCACTTCTGCATAACGGCAGAGGGGTTTGCAATCTTGAGTACCTGTGCGATATTTGTTACCATTGCCTTTGTCTGATCGTAAGCTGAAAGTACATTGTAGCCTGTTACAGCTTCAATTCTTCTTACGCCAGATGCTACGGATGTTTCTGAAATAATTTTGAACAGACCAGCCTTAGCTGTATTGTCAAGGTGTGTACCGCCGCAGAACTCTGTTGATACATCACCTGCCTGTACAACTCTTACTATATCGCCGTACTTTTCACCGAACAGGGCCATTGCACCTTTCTTGCGTGCTTCCTCGATAGGAAGCTCTTCCGTTACAACGGGGATACCTGCGAGGATCCAGTCATTTACGAGCATTTCAACCTTTTCGAGTTCTTCGGGAGTAACTGCGCTGAAGTGGCTGAAGTCGAAACGGCATCTGTAAGGATCTACATAAGAACCTGCCTGGTGAACGTGGTCGCCGAGAACTTTTCTGAGTGCCGCCTGTAAGAGATGAGCACAAGTGTGGTTTCTGGCAGTAGCCATACGCTTCTTTTCGTCAACTGCCGATTTAACAGCATCGTCTGTATAGAAGCAACCGCTTTCAACGTGGCAGTTGCAGATAAACTGTCCGGCACCTGTCTTCTTGGTATCTATTACCTGCATTACGTTTTCGCCTGCTGTTATAGTACCGCAGTCGCCTACCTGTCCGCCGCTTTCAGCATAGAAAGGTGTAACATCAAGAACAACGGTTACTTCATCACCCTCGTTGCAGACATCTGTTACCTCGCCGTCCTTTATCATAGCAAGAATCTTGCTGTCGGCAGTCAGTGACTTGTAGCCTACGAATGTTGTTGTAAGTCCGCTGAGTGCATTTGCTGTAGCTTCATCCCAGCCGCCCTTGAATGCCTGGTTTGAACGTGCCTTTGCCTTCTGCTCGTTCATAAGCTCGAAGAAACGTTCTTCATCTATACCGATGTTCTTTTCCTGGAGAATTTCTCTTGTAAGGTCAATCGGGAATCCGTATGTGTCGTGGAGCTTGAAGAGGTTTTCACCGCTGAGGATAGGCTTCTGTGTGTCGTCTGAGGAAAGTTCCTTTACAAACTCGCCGAGAATCTGCATACCCTTGTCAACAGTCTTTGCAAAGCTCTCTTCTTCGGTCTTGATAACCTTCTTTATATATTCTCTCTTCTCGTTAAGCTCAGGATAAGCTGAGAGGTTTTCGTTTATAACAGTGTCACAAATCTCATAAAGGAAAGGTCTGTTTACGCCGAGCATTCTGCCGTGTCTTGCGGCACGTCTTAACAGACGGCGCAGAACGTAGCCTCTGCCTTCGTTTGAAGGACGGATACCGTCACCAACCATGAATGTTGTTGAACGGATATGGTCTGTGATAACACGGATAGAAATGTCTGTTGTGGGATCATCATGATAGTTTACACCTGCAACGGAGCAAATCTTCTTCATGATATTCTGGATCGTATCAACCTCGAACAGATTGTCAACGTCCTGCATAACGCAAGCCAGACGCTCAAGACCCATACCTGTATCAATGTTCTTTGTTGCGAGCTGTGTGTAGTTGCCCTTGCCGTCGTTATCGAACTGTGTGAAAACGAGGTTCCAGATTTCGATTATTCTGTCGCATTCGCCTGCCTGTTCAAAGCTCTCGAAAGGACCGTACTTTTCGCCTCTGTCGAAGTGGATCTCCGAGCAGGGTCCGCAAGGACCGCTTCCGTGCTCCCAGAAGTTATCGGCTTTACCGAGCTTGATTATTCTGTCACGGGGTACGCCTACTTCGTTTGCCCAGATATCGCCTGCTTCATCGTCTTCTTCGTAAATTGTAACCCACAATCTGTCTTCGGGGATCTCAAGTACCTTTGTGAGATACTCCCATGCCCATGCGGTAGCTTCATGCTTGAAGTAATCGCCGAATGAGAAGTTGCCGAGCATTTCGAAATATGTGCCGTGTCTTGCTGTCTTACCGACATTGTCGATATCGGGTGTTCTGATACACTTCTGACATGTTGTTACACGGTGTCTGGGGGGCTCTTCAATGCCCTGGAAATACTTTTTAAGAGGTGTCATACCTGCATTGATAAGAAGTACAGAGTTATCACCCTGCGGTACCAGCGGAGCTGATGCCATTATCAGATGTCCTTTGCTCTCAAAAAATTTGAGATAGCTTTCTCTAAGATCGTTAAGTCCTGTCCATTTCATATAATTTATGATTCCTTCCGTTTATCATCAGGGACGCAAAAAGCCGAACCCGATTTTTAGTTAACATACATATTTAATTATATACGAATTTGGTAAAAAGTCAATATTTTTTTGCGATAAAGAGGGCATAAGGATAAAATAAAAGAGCCTTTGTGATAAGGCTCTTTTATGTGTATTAAGTTATTCGGATGTTGCAGACGAAGCGTTTTCGGTTTTGCTCCCTGTGCTTTCGGTATCGCTGTTTTCTTTGCTGTCGGTACTTTCCGCAATGTCTGAGCTGTCTGTTTTACTGCTTGTGGTTTCGGACTTTTCTGCAGGGAATGCCTTTGAGATTTCCGCAAGCAGTTCGGTTATTCTGCCGCTGGGACGTTCAAAATACTTGTTTGTGAGAACGGTGATTTTTCCGTCCTTTACTGCTTTGAGCTCTGAATAATTCTCGTTTGTCGTAAGCATATCCTTGCCTATAGTGTCACTTACAAATATAAGGTCGGGCTGATTGTCTTTGAGCGTTTCAGCCTTGAAAGTGTAACCGCTTGCACTTTCGGCAATGTTTGTTCCGAAAAGACTGAGAATTGCGTTTTCAAACGTATCTTTACCTGCCGGTGTATTTGCGGCTGTAACGTAGACGAAAGTCTTGTCGGTCTTTTTGATTGATTCAAGTTGTTTTTTTATAGGAGCGAAAGCCTTTTCGCCGACGGATTCACCGTCAAATATGCCGTTCATGGCAAGTCCGAAGAACTTGTAGACATTTTCAAACTCTTCGATTGTTTTCGGTGAAGTTATTGTCAGAACTTTTATTCCCTGTGCTTCAAGCGAAATCTTATCCTTGTTGACTATCGGTGTTGCCGTTATCACAATATCGGGAGAAAGCTTTTTGATAGCAGATATATCGGGGTTTGCACTGCTTGCGGCTTTAGTAAGCTCCTTGACGCTTTCGGGATAGTCACAGTAGTCGCTTACGGCAACGATTTTGTCACCGTAACCCATTTCAAAAAGAATTTCGGTATAAGCAGGTGTCAGCGAAACTATCTTTTCCGGTGCTTTTGTTATCTCGGTTTCGTTGAGCGTCACGGGATAAGCACTGAGCGGTTCTGAAACCGAACTGTTTTCCGTCACGGCACCGGACAATCTGCCGGGTACAAGTATTATGTTTTCACAACCGCTTATCATAAGTGTGAATATAAGCAGTGCAGTGATTAACAGAGATAATTTTTTCTTCATTACATTTTCTCCGGGTCAATGCCGAGAGCAAGCTTTGATTGCAGGCTGTCGGCAAATTGTCTTGCTATTCTGGGCGATCTGCCGTTTCTCTTCAGAGCAAATCTTTCCGCACATCTGTCAAGCTTGTCCATGTCTATGATAATTCCTCTGTCAAGGATAAGGCTGCGGACAATTTCAAGGTATGTTTCCTTATTGGGTGCAAGGAATGTAACAAACAGACCGAATCTGTCCGACAGCGACATACTTTCGTCAATTTCATCCGCACTGTGAACATTGTCGCCCATACGGCTGCTTTCGGTTTCCTTGATAAGATGACGGCGGTTAGTGGTTGCGTATATCAGGATATTTGACGGTCTGCCGCATACTGAACCCTCGAGGACTTTTTTGAGTATGCCGAAGCCTTCATCGTTCTCACCGAATGAGAGGTCGTCGATAAATATTATGAACTTGAGAGGACTTGCACTGAGAGTTTTATACAGCGTCGGCAGGCAGGCAACATCTTTCTTGTCTACCTGTACGATACGCAGATTTGCGTACTCATTGAGCAGTGCCTTGACGGTTGAGGATTTACCTGTTCCTCTGTCGCCGTAAAGAAGAGCGTTGTCGGCAGGGTGACCTGCTATGAATGCTCTTGTGTTATCTACGATCTGCTTTCTCTGAGATTCGTATTTCTTGAGATCTGACAGACGGATAGCATCGGGCTTTTCAATAGGCTGAAGTTCACCGTTGTCATAGACGAACGCTTTGTATTTTGCATAAATGCCGCTGCCGTTTTCGCTTATATGACGGATAAAATACTCTGCGTTGCAGTCAAATCCGCCTGTTACATATTCGGGGAGTGAGAAAATGAAGTTCTCGTTGAACTTCTGGAAAAGGTAATCTTTCAGCTTGTGTGCCGACATTTTTGCAAGCTCTTTTATCACCGATACGTCATACTCAACGGCATAAAGCTTGTTTGTGTCTTCTTTCTTTATGTAGCTTTCGATAAGCTTTGAGTCTGCGTAGGTGAGAAGCTCACGCAGATAATCCGCAAGCGTTTTGTCGTTTGTCAGCAGATAGCGTGCGATATTAGTGTAAGCTTCGATAGCTGTCTGTTCGTCTTCGCTTGCCAGCTGTTCAAACTGGTTTATCAGATAGTCGCCGCTTATATCAAACGCCGTCAGCGATTTTAATTTGTGTGCTGTTTCTTTCATATTCTTGCCTTTCTTTCTGTTCTTATATATCCTGCTGTGCCGTATTTCTTATAAGCTCCAGCATATTATCAAAATCTTCAAGTGTAGCCAGACTTCCACACATATTACGCAGTTTTGCCGCACCCGGTCTGCCTTTGAGATACCATGCGGTGTGTTTGCGTGCTTCTTTCATACCGATGTATTCGCCTTTATCGGCACACAGAAGCCTGATATGCTCGTTCATGATATCGAGTTGTTCGTCTGGGGAGGGCGGAGGTAAGGTTTCACCAGTTTCAAGATAATGCTTTATCTCGGAGAAAATCCACGGTCTGCCACAGGCGGCTCTGCCAACCATAACCAGATCGCAACCTGTGTAATCGTACATACGTTTACAGCTTTCGCCACTGTCTACATCACCGTTGCCTATTACAACAATATCAAGCGCCTGCTTTACTTCGGCAATTATATCAAGGTCAGCCTTTCCGCTGTACATCTGGTCTTTAGTTCTTCCGTGAACCGCAACTGCCGATGCACCGCTTTCCTGTGCTACACGGGCTACTTCTACGGCGTTCACGTTTTTGCTGTCCCAGCCTTTTCTTATCTTGACCGTCACGGGAATATCTGTGGCTCTGACTACCGCTTCGACAATCTGTCCGAGCAGTACGGGATTTTTCATAAGTGCCGAGCCTGAGCCGTTTCCTGCAACTTTAGGTACGGGGCAACCGCAGTTGATATCTATGAAATCGGGTTTGTACTGTGATGCGATCACTGCCGCCTTTGCCATGAATTCGGGTTCACTGCCGAAAAGCTGTATTGCCATAGGACGTTCATAGTCGGTTACGGTAAGCAGACTTGCTGTTTTCCTGTCTGAGTAGCAAAGCCCTTTTGCACTTGCCATTTCTCCTGTGAGTAATGCCGCTCCGTATTTCTTGCACATGGTACGCATTGCCTTGTCGGCAACTGAAGCCATGGGGGCGAGTGAAGCGGTCTTTTCTATTTTAACATTTCCTATTGTAATGTATTCCACTATCGGTTTAAATTAACTCCTTTCGGAATATATTTAAATCATTATATCACTTTTTTTACGGTTGTTCAATAGTTTCTGCTGTTACAGACAGTGACAGCATGAAATTTACGGCTTTTTTATACAATATTCCTATTTATACCTTGCAATCCGACAAAAAATATTGTATAATATTACACGGCGTTTTTTACTGCCTTGGTATTACGGATTATTTAAACGCTGTTAACATTCCCGTGTTATCATTGGCATAATGCCGTAACGGCAGTATCTGTTCATATTTAAGGAGTTGTTATCTTGGCATTCAAGTTATTTGATTATCAGAGTTCGGGTAAAGGTGTTTCGAAAGTCGCACCGCAGAAGAAACCGTTCTTCAGATATTGGGAGATATTCGGCAGAAAGTTCTGGAAACTCATAGAACTCAATATGCTGTATATCGTTTTCTGCATACCCGTAATCACATTCGGTCCTGCCACTGCGGCGCTGACCCACGTTATGAGAAAGTTTATCCTTGAACAGCCGTGCTTTGTCTTTGACGAATTTTTCACCGCTTTCAAGAAGAATTTCAAACAGTCGGTCGCTATAGGTATTATAGATGTTGTGGGAATAGTTGCGCTTGCAATTGCATTCTTTGAATTTCTTGCGGCTGACACTCTGCCTGAGGGCATGATAGTTTATATCTGCATACTTATCTGCTGTGCTACGGTTCTTTTCATCATGCACTTTTACATTTATCTTGAAATTGTGGCACTCAAGCTTCCGCTCAAAGCAATGCTCAAGAATTCGCTTTTACTGGTTTTCCTCGGTGTAAAGCGTAATTTCCTTGCACTTATCATCAACCTTGCTATAATAACGCTTGTTGTACTTTTCCTGCCGTTCTCGATATTCGTGGTGATTTTTTTACCGCTGTCGCTTATGTGCTTCACAACAACGTTTATCTGTTATCCCGTTATACAGAAGTTCATCATCAATCCTTACTATGAGGAGCGTGGCGAACGCAATCCCGAACTCGGTATCACAGATGATGACGTTGCCGAGAATGCCGTATTCGTTGACAGAGGCGGCAGTGAAAAGGAGATCAAAGCGGCTCCCAAGACTCACGGAAAAGTTATTAAATAAAATCTGTGGCATTCCTGCACGATGTGCGGGAGTGCCGATTTTGCATAAAAAAGGAAGTTTAACCTTCCACTTTACAAAAACTGTTGCATTATACCTTTAAAAGTGGTATAATTATATAATGTATCGTGCAGTTTGCAACTGTTTCGTTACAAAGCAGAACACGAAGAAAGAAGGGTATTGATATGAAGGCTGATTTACATTGTCATACAACAATGTCAGACGGCTCACTTGGACTTGAAGAAACCATTGCACAGGCTAAGCGTTACGGTATTGATTATTTTGCGATAACCGACCACGATACGCTGTCGTCATCGTCAAGGGCTGTAGTTCTCGGAGAACGTTACGGTGTCAACGTTATTCCTGCTGTTGAGTTTTCTACATACGACAGCAAGCACGGAACAAAAGCGCATATTATATGCTATAATCCCGAAAAGCCGAACAGACTTGAAGGCTTATGTCTGCGCACTTGTGAACTGCGTAAGAAACGTGGCAAACAGATGGCTATGAAGGTACTCGAAAAGTATCCCATAACGCTTGAAAGCATACTGCGTTACGCTACAGGCAGTAAAGTGATATTCAAGTGTCATATCATGCACGCCCTTATGGACTACGGATACACAACGGATCTTTACGGAAAGGTATATGACGAGCTGTTCAATCCCGTTACGGGACTGTGTGCGGAGGAAGTAAGCACCGATACGCAGGATTACCCCGAGGTACATTTCGTGCTGGAGCTTATTCATTCGGCAGGCGGTGTTGCGGTACTTGCACACCCGGCTGTATTCGACAATTTTGAACTGCTTGAAGAGCTGGCTTCTGCCGGCAAGATAGACGGTGCTGAGGTATGGCATCAGAGTGCGACCGAAGAACAGCGTGACAGATTGCTCAGAATTGCCGAAGAACATAATCTTATCACGACGGGCGGTTCGGATTTCCACGGATTCTATAATCATTATCCGATAGCTATTGGCACCAATTATACTCCCGACGCTTCACTTCAGCGTATTCTGAAGAGAAAAATAAAATAAATTGTCCCAAAAGGAAGGAAAAGAAAAATGGCAACCGATATCAAACAGCAGGCACTGGAAAAGCACTATGAATGGCAGGGAAAGATTGAAGTTATTTCAAGGGCTCCCGTTAATACAAGAGAGGATCTTTCGCTTTGCTATACGCCCGGTGTTGCACAGGCCTGTCTTGAAATAGAAAAGGACCCTTCGCTGTCATACAAGCTGACACGCCGTAAGAATTTAGTTGCGGTCATCACGGACGGTACTGCCGTACTCGGTCTTGGCGATATAGGCGGACTTGCAGGTATGCCCGTAATGGAAGGCAAATGCTGTCTGTTCAAGGAGTTCGCAGGCGTTGACGCATTCCCTATCTGCATAAAGTCTAAGGATGTTGACGAGATAGTAAGAACAATCGAGCTTATCTCAGACAGCTTCGGCGGTATCAATATTGAGGATATCTCAGCTCCCAGATGTTTTGAAATTGAGCGCAGACTGAAAGAAAAGCTTGATATCCCCGTATTCCACGATGACCAGCACGGAACTGCGGTCGTAGTAGGTGCAGCTCTTATCAACGCTGTACGCTGTGCAGGCAAGCAGATGAAAGATATTACAGTTGTAATAAACGGCGCAGGTGCGGCAGGTATCGCAATAGGCACATTCCTGCTGAATATGGGTATCGGCAATCTTATCATGGTTGATATAAACGGTATTATCAACAAGGATGACAAGTACGACAATCCTGCTCACGCTGAAATTGCAACAAAAACAAATAACAACAATATAAAGGGCGGACTTGCCGAAGCTATGAAGGGCGCAGATGTATTCATCGGTGTATCAAAGCCCGGTCTTGTAAGCGAGGATATGGTAAAGTCGATGGCAGAAAAGCCGATAGTATTTGCTATGGCAAATCCCGAGCCTGAGATCATGCCCGACAAGGCTCTTGCCGCAGGTGCTTATATCGTCGGTACAGGAAGAAGCGACTTCCCCAACCAGATAAACAACGTACTTGTATTCCCCGGAATATTCAAGGGTGCTTTACAGTGCGGTGCAAAGGCAATCACAGAAGAAATGAAGAAAGCCGCCGCTTACGCAATAGCCGATATTGTAACTCCCGACAAGCTTTCGAGAGAATATATAATCCCCAGTCCGCTTGACAAGTCGGTTGCCGAAGCAGTAGCCACGGCAGTAGCAAAAGCGGCACAGCAGTAAGATAAACAGTACAGACAATTTGAAAGGTAGACGAAAAATGACATTTGAATACACACCCAAGGGAGTATGTTCCCGTAAAATGATAATAGACGTTGAGGACGGTAAGGTTGAAAATCTTCAGGTAATAGGCGGTTGTAACGGCAACCTCCAGGGTATAGCACATCTTGTAAAAGGTATGCCTGTTGACGA
>CABUEI010000054.1 GCA_902490585.1 uncultured Oscillospiraceae bacterium | reverse complement strand
TGACGGTCAGGTTATCAACGCAGGCGGTTCGTTCACTGGCGGCAGCGTCAGAAATGACGCAGGTATTATCGCCAGAAAGCAGGAACTTGCCCTGTTATCCGAGCAGATCGAAAAGCTGAACGATAAAATAAAGGACGAGAGCGAACAATTAAAACCCTTGCAGGCGGAAGTCGCAAAAATGGCGGCTGAAATGGACGGCTTTGCCGAAACCGTATCGCAGTGCGAGCCTAAGATAGCTAGACTTGAAGCACAGCGTGACGGTATAAAACAGCTGTTGTCACAGCTTACAGCACAGCGTGACAGCGCCGAGGAACAGCTCGACGCACAGGAAAGAGCCGAGAATGACGGCAGAAAACTTCTCAGCGACACCAAGGCACAGCTTGAAAGTGTGCTTTCTGAGATAGAAAAGAACGAAGAAGCCCTGTCACAGCAGAGAAGCGGACTTGATGAGGCTGAGGACAAGAGAAAAACGCTTGCCGACAAGATACAGAAGAACAACATGGATATTCTGTCGGTAAACGGCGATATATCAAATATCCGTACAAGGATAGAGGGTATAGACGCATCTATCCTTGCACTGAGCGACGGCGGAAGCGAACAGCTAAGAAAAATTGAGGAACTTAAAAACGGCATTGAGCAGAAGAACGGTGTTATATCGCTGAAGATCGCTCAGACCGAGGAAATAGCAAAGACGGCAGGCGATAACGAAAAGGCTATAGCCGATAACGTTTCGCTTACCAATGCGGCTGAAAAGCGTATCAGTGAGATAAACAAGTCTATAAGAGAACTTACCGAGTCAAAGGAAAAGTTCAGTGCAGATTTTGCCCGTCAGGAAGAGCGTAAAGGCTCGGCGGAAAGCCAGACCGAGAAGATAATTTCGGGACTGTGGGACAAGTACGAGATGACACGCAGTGAGGCAAGAGAACGTGCAAAGCCTGTTGACGATGCGGGAATATTCATGCTAAGAGCAGAGCTTGCCGAGATAAAGCGCAGTATTGCGGCACTCGGTAGCGTAAACTACAGCTCAATAGAAGAGCTTGAAGAGGTATCGGAACGTTACGGCGTTCTTGCAGGCCAGCTCAAAGACGTTGAAACCTCCAAGACTGAGCTTGAAAATCTTATTGCCGATCTTATCAAGGATATCAAGCAGAGATTTACCGAGAGCTTCGAGGATATAAACCACCATTTCGGAATGTTGTTCAGTGAGATATTCGGCGGCGGTGAAGCAAGACTTCAGCTGTCCGACCCGGACGATGTACTGAACTCCGATGTTGAGATTTATGCCGCACCTCCCGGAAAGGTAATAAAGAGCCTGTCGCTGTTATCGGGCGGCGAAAAGTCAATGGTAGCACTGACGATTTATCTTGCTATATTACTGCACAGACCGACACCGTTCTGTATGCTTGACGAGGTCGATGCGGCACTTGACGAGGCTAACGTACAGAAATATGCTACATACCTGAAACGTTTCTCGCATAACACTCAGCTCATGGTAATAACCCACAGAAGAGGTACAATAGAGCTGTGCGATGTGCTGTACGGCGTTTATATGCAGGAAAAGGGCGTATCGGGACTGTTAAGACAGGAGTTCAGCGAGGAATTTTTAAACGAGGTTGAAAACTCGTAACGGAAACGTATATGAAATATCGGGGGTAAAAAATGAATAAATTAAGAGTAACAGCTGTTGTGCTTGCCGTTATTCTTGCGGTGAGCGGTATAGTGCTGAAAATTATCGGTTATGATACATCAACTGATTTCGTGCCGACTTTACCGCTTGACACCGTACTCAGTACCGAGCAGGCACAAAAAGACTTCAAATATGTTTATGACACGGTAAGGGCAAATCACCCGGCTTTTCTGATTGACGAATACACAGAGAAAAAATTCGGCGAAACCTATATATCTTTGCTTAAGGAGCTTTCGGATAAGGAGCAGATAACCGTAAACGAGCTGTGGGAAATGTCGGCAAAGCTTGTATGTACGCTTGACGACGCTCATACGATAGTTACAGTATTCGGTACACAGTATGTAAATGACGACTGTGAAATAAGCAGTGCGTATAAAAACGGCACGCTTGTATCAATTGACGGTATATCGGCTGACAGCATGAAAGAGCACTTCAAAAACGTGTTCCCGTGCGAACCGCAGGTCAGTTTCTATGCCGACTATATGTTCGGAGAAGCTCTGCAATACGGCAGTTGGCTTACTCTGCTCGGTGCAGACGTATATGACGGAATAGATGTCGTTATCGGTGAAGATGCCGAAACAAAGCATTTTGATATGACCGATGAACCGCCTGTAAGAAAACAGCTTGAACTTTGCTCGTACAAGATTGACAAAGAAAATTCACTCGGTATTTTCACACTCAACAGTTGTGATATGTCGGATGAATACACAGATACGTTGTTAAAATTTTTTGGCGAAGTAAAAGATAACAATATAGAAAACGTGGCTGTGGATTTACGCAATAACGGTGGCGGAACGACCGAAGTCATAAACGAATTTCTGCGTTATATAAATATAAGCGATTATAAATTGTTCGGCGGTGTTGATATCAGAAACGGCGGAAACCTTATTTCTTACCGTGACGAGATAATATCGAACAAGCACGTTGAGAACGCCTTTGACGGTAATATCTATGTGTTGACATCAAACTATACATTCAGCTCGGCAATGGATTTTGCAACGGTGATACAGGATAACGGCATAGGAAAAGTAATCGGCGAAACACCGGGAAATATGCCGACAGCATACGGTGACAAGCTTTGTTTCCAGCTTCCCGAGTCGAAGCTTGTACTGAGTGTATCGTATAAGAAATTCTACCGTGTGGATATAAACAAAAGCATTGAACCGCTTATCCCCGACTATGCGGCAGACGCTGAAACGGCTGAGGAAAAGCTGGTTGAATATATAAAATAGGAGATAATTTTTCAATGGGATTATTTGAAAAACTGAAAAACGGCTTAAAGAATACAAAAGACGCTCTCGCAAGCAAGATAACGGGTGTTATCAACTCGTTCACGAAAATTGACGAGGACTTCTTTGAAGAGCTTGAAGAAACGCTTATCCTGTCCGATATCGGCGCAGTGACAAGTGCGAATATCTGTGAGGCTTTAAGAAAAGAAGTAAAGGCTACCGGTACGACCGACCCTGCGGAAGTAAAGGGGCTTTTAAAGAAGATAATCGCAGAAATACTTGAGGGCGACAATGAGCTTTACCTTGATACAAAGCCCACAGTAATACTTGTTATCGGTGTAAACGGCGCAGGTAAGACAACCACTATAGGCAAGCTTGCATATAATCTTAAAAACAGCGGCAAGAAGGTAGTAGTTGCGGCGGCTGATACGTTCCGTGCGGCAGCTATTGAGCAGTTACAGGTATGGACTGACCGTGCCGGAGTTGATATAATCAAGCACGCAGAGGGCAGTGACCCTGCGGCTGTAGTGTTTGACGCTATCAAGGCAGGTATGGCAAGAGATGCCGATGTTATTATCTGCGATACGGCGGGCAGGCTTCACAACAAGAAAAACCTCATGGACGAACTTAAGAAGATAGCGAGAATAGTAAACAACAATGCGCCAGACAGCCGTGTTGAAACTCTGCTCGTGCTTGACGCTACAACGGGACAAAATGCGGTAAACCAGGCAAGACTGTTCAAGGAAACGGCAGATATAACAGGTATAGTTCTCACTAAACTTGACGGAACGGCAAAAGGTGGTATAATAATACCTATAAAAGAAGAACTGGGCATACCCGTAAAGCTGGTCGGCGTGGGAGAGAAGATAGACGATCTGCAGCCGTTTGTACCACGGGATTATGTTGAAGCGCTGTTTGAATGACAGCCTGTATACGAAAGGACAATATATGAAACTGATTATCGCCTCAAACAACGAGGGCAAGATAAAAGAATTCAAAAAAATGCTGACACCTCTGGGATATGAGCCTGTTTCGATGAGGGAAGCGGGAATCAATATCGATATAGCGGAGGACGGAACGACCTTCAGCGAGAACGCTCATATAAAGGCGAAGACTATATATGATATGACGCATACGCCTGTACTTGCGGACGACAGCGGACTTTCGATAGAATTCTTAGGCGGTGCGCCGGGCATCTATTCAGCAAGATACGCAGGCGAGAACGCAACGAACGAGGACAGGATAAACAAGGTACTCGGTGAACTGAAGGGCGTTGACAAACCGCTGAGAAACGCAAAATTCGTGTGTGCCTTATACTTTATCCGTGATGACGATTATGAGATATGTGTTACGGGTGAATGCGAGGGCTTTATCGGAGAAGAGCCCATAGGTGAAAACGGCTTCGGCTATGACCCGATATTCATGATAGACGATGATACAAGCATGGCTTGCCTTACGGACGAAGAAAAGAACAGGATAAGCCACAGGGCAAAAGCACTTGAAAAACTGGTAGCGGAACTCAGCAAAAAGTAATGGATATCAAAGATTTACCTTATATTCTGACAGCGGCGTATCTGATTATAATTAACATGATCGGATTTATTCTGCCGCCTGTGGATAAGAGCAAAGCAAAGAAAAACAAATGGCGCATAAGGGAAAGAACACTCTTCATCGTGTCTGCATTCGGCGGCTCGGTTGCCATGTATATTTCAATGCGGATTTTCCACCACAAGACAAAACATAAGAGATTTATGATAGGAATACCGGTAATTATCATTTTACAGCTCGGTGCTGTATTTGCCGTATGGTATTTCTTTATAAGATAAGAAACGGAGATAATAATGGAGATAACAAGCAGACAGAGAGCAAGACTGAAAGGTATAGCAAGCAACTACGACACTATCTTTCAGATAGGCAAGAACGCAATATCGGACGAGCTGATAAAGCAGCTTTCAGACGCACTTGAAGCAAGAGAGCTTATAAAGATAAGAGTTCTCGAAAACTGCGGTTACAGTGCAAAGGAGCTTGCGGGCGAGATAGGCGAAAAGACAAACAGCATAGTTGTACAGGTAATCGGCACAAAGATAGTCCTTTACAGACAGAACAAAGATCCTAAGAAAAGGAAGATAAGCTTAGATGATTAAGATAGGCGTATTCGGCGGTGCATTCAACCCCATTCACAACGGACATATAAACATGGTGAAAGAAGCTTTCACCGACCTCAAACTTCAGAAAATGCTGATAATCCCCACTTGTGTTTCACCCCACAAGAGCAACAAGGGACTTATCGCTTTTGAGGACAGAGCAAAGATGTGCGAGCTTGCCTTTGCAAAAGAGATAGAAGAGGGCAAGTTTGAAATAAGCGATATCGAAAAGCGTATGGGCGGTACAAGCTACACGATAAATACTATCCGTGAGCTTAAAAGACATTATCCCGATGATGCGGTTTTCTATCTGATAATCGGCGGAGATATGCTGTTCTATTTCGATAAATGGTACCGCTATGAAGCACTTCTCGGTGAGTGCAAGGTGGTTGCCGCCGCAAGAGAAAACAGCGAGTACAGCGATATGTGCGAATATGCCGCAGAAATGGGCAGAATAAAGGTGCTTAATCTGCACGTCACCGAGGTAAGTTCCACCGAGATCCGTGAAAAGCTGAAAAACGGTGAGAGCATTACAGGACTTGTTCCGACAGATGTTGAAAAATATATAAAGGAACGTGGTCTGTATGTGTGAAAAGCAGAGCAAGGACGGACAGCGTTACGCCGAAAAGTATGCCGATTATGTAAAACTGCTTAAAAGTACGCTTTCCAAAAAACGCTTTACGCACAGCATGAATGTAGCCGCAATGTGTCTGGCACTTGCCAAAAAGCACGGCGGTGACGAGGAAAAGGCGTACCTTGCAGGACTTCTTCATGATATAAAAAAAGAAGAAACACCCGATGCAATGAAAGCACAGGCGGTACTCAGCGATATGAATGTGAGCGACGAGGAGCTTTATACTCCGGCACTTTGGCACGGTCCGGCAGGAGCATATCACATCTCAAAAAATCTCGGTATAAAGGACGAAGATATTTTAAACGCAGTGCGTTATCATACGGCAGGAAGAGCAAATATGTCGCTTCTTGAAAAGATTGTATATCTGGGCGACCTCACAAGTGCCGACAGAAGTTATAAAGATGTCGAAAAATACCGTGAGATGAGCTTTGAAAATCTTGACAACGCCATGTACAATGCGTTAAAATATTCTATAGGCGAAACGCTCGGCAAGGGTGGAGTAATACCGCCTTGTACGATAGAAGGATATAATTTTTACACAAAGCTCATGCGAGCAAGAAAAAGTGAAACAGAAAGGAAAAATCCTAAGAATGACTGATATAGAAATTCTGAAAGAGGGCATTAAGGCTCTCGACTCAAAGAAGGCAGATGATATAAAAATCCTCAAGGTGCGTGACCTTACAATACTTGCAAACTACTTTGTAATAGTAAGCGGTTCAAGCTCAACACAGGTAAAGGCACTTGCGGACGAGGTTGATTTCAAGCTCGGCGAAAAGGGAGAAGAGCCAAAGTCCATAGACGGTAAGGCAAGCGGCAACTGGATAGTCCTCGACTATATTGACGTTGTTTTCCACGTTTTCTATAAGGAAACTAGAGATTTTTATGACCTTGAAAGACTCTGGCAGGACGCAGAAGAGATTGACGTAAAGCAGTTCCTTGATTAAAAACTGAGGTTTCAGGCAAGAATTTTTACGAAATTTTCAAAAACGTATTGACAAAATCGGTACGATATTGTATAATACTAGCATACATCTTTATAAAATTTGTATGAGTTATAACCTGTGCCATTTGGCAAAGGGAGGGATATAGATGGCAGAAGTACGTTTAGGCAAAAATGAATCTTTAGATACAGCTCTCAAGCGTTTCAAGAGATCATGCGCCAGAGACGGCGTCCTCGCAGAGGTTCGTAAAAGAGAACACTACGAAAAACCTTCGGTAAAGCGTAAGAAGAAATCCGAGGCTGCTCGTAAGCGCAAGTTTAAGTAATTACTTACGGTAATAAAAGGCGGACAAGGTTAGCCTCATGCTGACGCTTTGTTCGCCTTTTAATTTTTTATTAAAGGATACGGTATGATTTTTAAACCGCAGATTTGGATAAATTCAGTTCTCGACATTGACGAGGACTTTCTCGATAAATATAATATAAAAGCGCTTGTGCTCGATCTCGACAATACGCTGTCGATGCACGGAAATCCGGCGGCTGAAAACGGTGTACCCGAGTGGCTCGAACACATGAAGAGCATAGGTTTGCCGATGCGTATAGTGTCGAACAACACAAATAAGCGTGTCGCACCGCTTGCAAAGAAGCTGGGACTTCCGTTTACCGCAAACGGTTGCAAGCCCCTTACATTCGGCATCTCTAAGGCGATAAAGATAATGGGCGTGCCGAAAAAACAGGTTGCTGTAGTCGGCGACCAGATATTCACCGATATAATCGCAGGCAACCTCAAGGGTGCCGTATCGGTACTTGTTGAGCCTTTTCACATGGAAAGCGCATGGACGTTTAAACTTAAAAGAAAAGCCGAGAGCCTGTTTTTTCACAGGGATTACTCAAAGCTTAGATCTGAGGAGAATAAGTAATGGCTGTTAAATTCGGACCGGGCGGAAATTCATTAAGCTTCGGCAAGAAGAAATTTCCTGATGAGTTACCGGCATATCTTGCGTCAATGGCTCTTGATTGCTACGAGGTCGAGTGTGGAAGAGGGGTACGCATTGCGGCGGCAACCTACGAAAAATTACCCACGCTTGCCCGTGATAATAATATAACGATAACGCTCCACGCTCCGTATTTCATCTCGCTGTCAAGCGTCGAGGCTGAGAAACGTGACAACAGCGTAAACTATATCATGGATTCGCTGAGAGCCGCTGACAAGCTCGGTGCAACCAAGGTTGTCGTGCATTCGGGTTCATGCTCAAAGATGACAAGAGCAGAAGCACTGTATCTTGCAAAGCAGACGCTTACAAAGGCGGTAGCCGAAAGAAAAAGCGAGGGTCTGAAAGCTATAATCTGCCCTGAAACAATGGGCAAGATAAATCAGCTCGGCACACTTGAGGAAGTAATAGAACTGTGCACTCTTGATGAAGAAATGCTCCCCTGCGTTGACTTCGGACACCTTAATGCCAGAACGCTCGGCGGTATCAAGACTATTGACGATTACGCCGCAATGCTCGACAGCATCGAAAATAAGCTCGGACATGACAGACTTTCGCAGATGCACGTTCACTTCTCAAAGATAGAATATACCACAGGCGGCGAAAGACGTCACCTGACGTTTGAAGATACGGTTTACGGACCGCAGTACGAGCCTCTTTGTGAACTGTTCGCAAAGAGAAATCTTGACTGCACGGTTATCTGTGAATCCGACGGAACACAGGCAGAGGATGCAAGCATGATGAAAAAAGCATACCTCGGTTATTTAAAATAAGGACGGAAAAGAAAATGAAGATACTTGTAATGAACGGACCCAACCTGAACCTGCTCGGCGAGCGTGAGCCCTCTGTATACGGCGACAATTCGCTTGCGGCAATAAATGAAAGACTGAAAGACTGTGCCGAGAAGAACGGTGCAGAGATCGACTTCTTCCAGTCAAACCACGAGGGTGCACTGATTGACGCACTTCATGACGCAAGGCTGAAATACAACTGCATTATCTTCAATGCAGGCGCATATACGCACTACAGCTACGCTATAAGAGATGCTATTGCGGCTATAAAAATACCCGTAATCGAAGTTCACATGTCAAATGTTCACGCAAGAGAAGAATTCAGACATCATTCCGTAATATCACCCGTGTGCAAGGGAACTATCGCAGGCTTCGGCGAAAAGAGCTATATGATGGCGCTTTTCTATGCACTCAACATGGACTGATTTTCCGGAAAGCAAATTGGTTAAGTACACTGATTGATTTTCAGTTAATATTTAAGAGTTAAAATCATCTTTTGGAAAAATGCGGTCATAATCGCATCGGAGGGGAAATATGGTTAATAACGGCGGTAATATTGCAAAGCTCGCAGACGCACTTTCTGATGAAAGACACGCCGCTCTGATAACATCGGATATAAGCAGACGTTATTTCAGCGGATTTACATCATCGGCAGGAATGATACTTGTCACAAAGGAAGCAAGCTATCTGCTTATTGATTTCCGTTACTTCGACAAAGCAAAAGAGCGTGTTACCGATTGTGAGGTAATATTGCTTGAAAATGCCAAGAGCCAGCTTATGAGCCTGCTCATAAAGCACGGAATAACTACTGTCAGCATTGAAAGCGATACTATGACAGTAACCGAGCTTGAAAAGTACAAGGCAAACTATTCGTTCATCACATTTGACAGCTCCCGTGAGTTATCCGATATAATCAGTAAGATGAGAATTATCAAAACTCCCGAGGAAATCGAAAAGATAATAAAAGCACAGAGAATAGCCGAAAGAGCATTTTCAAGACTGCTCCGTGACATAAAGCCCGGACAGACGGAAAAGCATGTTGCGGCACTGCTCGAATATTACATGGCTGAGTACGGCTCTGACGGAAAATCATTCGACACCATTGCGGCGTCCGGTGTAAATTCCGCATCGCCCCACGCTGTACCTACCGATAAAAAGCTCGAAAACGGTGATTTCCTGACGCTCGATTTCGGTGCGACATACGACGGTTATCATTCTGATATGACAAGAACCATAGCTATCGGCAAGGTAACCGATGATATGAAGAAAATGTACGATGCCGTTCTGTTCGCAAACCTCGACGCTATGAAAGCTATCCGTGCCGATATCAGCGGTAAGGTGGTTGACAGTGTAGCAAGAAGTACGCTTGACGCATGGGGATTCGGCAAATATTTCGGTCATGGGCTCGGACACGGTGTAGGTCTTGAGATTCACGAAGCTCCCACAGCATCGCCCTCGTCACCGTATACACTCAAAGATGGCATGGTGCTGACCGATGAACCCGGTGCTTATATTTCGGGTAAGTACGGAGTAAGAATAGAGGATATGGTAGTGATTACAAAGGACGGTTGCCGTAACCTCACCGAAACAACTAAGGATTTAATTATCATTGACTGATACGGAGGGATACATATATGCTTACAGGCTTGTTTTTTGCGGTTTCGGGCTATCTGCTCGGAAGTATTCTGTTTGCAAGCATTATTTCAAAACTGTTTCATAAGGACATAATATCGAAAAGCCCCGATAAGAATTACGGAACCGCCAACGCATTCCGTTACGGCGGTGTGCTTTGCGGTGCACTGACACTGCTTTGCGATATGGGCAAGGGATTTTTACCTGTGTTCATTTATATGCACACGGAAAATCCGTCTGAGGTTATGTTACCTATCGTGCTTGTTGCACCTGTAATAGGTCATATCCTGCCTATATTCTCAAAGTTCAAGGGCGGTAAGGCAATAGCTGTTACATTCGGTTCTCTTGCAGGAATGTGGCCTAACTGGACTACAGTCCTCACACTTTGTTTCTTCTTTATCCTGTTCATGACGCTGATAAAGATAACTCCTCATTGCTATTGCACTATTATTGCGTATAGTTGCACAACACTCGTTTCGTTCTTCATTGAACCCGTAAAGGCGGTATCGGTAGGTATGCTCATGATCACCATTGCCTGCTCGATAAAGATGCTCAGCGTTCCCGAAGAGCGTGAAAAATTTGACGTAAGATGGCTATGGAAGCACTGATATTATCATGCAGTACGGGCGGCGGACACAACTCTGCCGCCCGTGCCGTTAAGGACGAACTCCTCAGCAGAGGTCATACTGCGGTAATGCTCGACCCATACACGCTCGACCCGACATGGAAAGCTGCTCATGTAGGCAGTTTCTATGTGTTTACGGCAAAGTGGTTTCCACACGTTTTCGGTGCGGTATATCACATGGGTATGCGTCTGTGTCATCTTCCGATAACCTCGCCTATGTACTTTGCCAATCGTAAGGCGGCAAAGAAGCTCGGCGAATATCTCAAAGACAATTCTTATGACGTAATTGCCATGACACATTTCTATGCGGCAGAGATGCTGACATACCTCAAGCGTAAAGGCTACGACATTCCGCCTACCGTTTTCATCGGTACCGATTACACCTGTACTCCGTTTACTATGGAAACGCAGTGTGATAAGTATGTAATTCCGGCTGAAGATTTATGCACAGATTATATAAAGCAGGGTGCAAAAAGAGAACAGCTCCTGCCTTACGGCATACCGGTAAGCCGTGTGTTCGAGCCGAAAGAAACCGATGTTGCCGCACTCAGAAGCAAGCTCGGTCTTAGCCCCGACAAGCGTTGTGTACTTGTTACAGGCGGAAGCATGGGTGCCGGTAATATGAAACGCCTTACGTCAAAACTGATACATTACGGCAATGAAAACCCCGATACGCAGTTTGTCATAATCTGCGGCACGAATAAAAAGTTACAGCAGATACTGTCGGATAAAACAGCAGGCAATGATTTATTCCATATCATCGGTTTTACCGACAGAATGAACGACTATATGGCGGCGGCAGACATCTTTGTGACAAAGCCGGGCGGACTCAGTTCAACCGAGGCGGCAGTAACCGGCGTGCCTATGATTCATATATCATCTATACCTGGTTGCGAAACAAGAAATCTGAAATATTTTGAAAGCCACGGCATGAGCCTGCCCTTAAAGCATATCAGGCTTGAGAAGGCACTTGACAGGCTTAAAAACAAACAGGAACGCACTGACATGATAAATAACCAGCACAGGTATATATCTTCGTCAGCGTGCAGAATTTGCGATTTACTCGAGAGAATGGCAGAAAAATCAGATAAAAAGGTATCATAATATGAATATACAGATTTTCGGAAAATCAAAGTGCTTTGATACTAAAAAGGCAGAGCGATATTTCAAGGAACGTGGCATAAAGTTTCAGTCCATTGACATATTATCTAAAGGAATGTCAAAAGGCGAGTTCAACAGCGTATCATCGGCTGTAGGCGGCTACGAAAACCTTATTGACACATCTTCCAAGGCATATAAGGACAGTACAATGCAATACCTTGCCTATGAAGAAGATAAAATAGAAAAGCTTCTTGAAACTCCCGCCATGTTCAGAACTCCGATTGTGAGAAACGGCAGGCAGGCAACAGTCGGTTATCAACCTGACGTATGGAAAAAGTGGGAATAATCAAAGAATTAAATTGCACAAAACCGCATAACAAAGCCGTTTTTGAAAAAGTTGAAACTTTTTTTAAAAAAATTATAAAAAACGCTTGACAAATCACCGTAAAGCGTGTATAATATAATAGTCGCTTGAAGAGAGCACAAAAACTTCGGCAAACGGAGTAAAGGACTTAGGATATGGAAGCTTAGCTCAGCTGGGAGAGCATCTGCCTTACAAGCAGAGGGTCATAGGTTCGAGCCCTATAGG
>CABUEI010000053.1 GCA_902490585.1 uncultured Oscillospiraceae bacterium | reverse complement strand
ACTATTATTATACGCTATTTCTCGTCAAAAATCAACCATTTGTTGTGACAGAGCCTTATTTTTAAAAAGTTTGTATCTGAAATAGCTTCCGAAGTAGCTTCTTTTACTTATCGAGTTTTGAGCTGTCATAACCGAGTCCCTCCATTTCATATATAAATATTTCGTTGAGTGTGAGCGGTATCACATCACAGAATTTTGCACCGTTTTCACGCATTACACGGCAGGCTTCCTCTGCGTTGCCTTTCACAATAAAGTTCTGCACACTGCCTATCGTGTTTTCCGACAAAATTTCTATTCCCGGTAAATCTGCGGCTGTTTTTATGCCGTCAAACGAAACCTGTATCTTATGCAGATTTCCCTTGACATTGTCAAGTTCACGGTCAAAGATTACCTTGCCTTTATGTACAAGACCTACGCTGTCGCACAGCTCCTCGATCTCGGTCAGATTATGTGATGAAATTATTACCGTGCTGTTGTTCTCCGCCATAGCGTCAAAAAGCATTTTTCTGACGTTTATTCTCATGGTCGGGTCAAGTCCGTCAAAAGCCTCATCAAGCAGGAGAATATCGGTCGATGCCGCAAGTCCGCATATAACCGCCGCCTGACGTTTCATACCCTTTGAGAACGTTGACATACGCTTATCCCGTGGCAGATCCACCACCGCCATAAGTTTGTCGAATTTCTCTTTTGAAAAAGTCGGATAGAATATCTCGTACATTTTTTCCATATCGTCGGGAGTCATGTTCGCATACTGCTCCACGTCGTCGCTTACATAGAATATTCTCTGCTTTACCGCAACGTTATCGTAAATCTTTTCTCCGTCTACAGTCACCTCTCCGCTGTCCTGCCTGTATATTCCCGCAAGAATACGCAGAAGTGTCGATTTTCCTGCTCCGTTTGAGCCGAGCAGACCGTAAGCACTTCCGCTCTTCACGTTAAGCGAAAATTCATTCAGTGCATAAAAATCGCCGAATTGTTTTGTTATGTTATCTACGTTTATCATATTTCACCCTCCTTATTTATAACAGCGTCAATTACCGCCGTCATTATCTCTTTTGTAAGTCCGGACTTTACCGCTTCATTCACTGCCCGATTAAATTCTTCCGTGGCTTTTTTAAGTACGGCAGATGAATACTGCGACCGTTCAGCCACATAACTGCCTTTGCCCGGAAGAGAATATATAAGCCCTCTCTGTTCAAGCTGTCTGTAGGTCTTCTGAACAGTGTTCGGATTTATCATAAGTTCTTTCGCAACTTCACGCACAGCAGGAAGTTTTTCATTTTCAGCCATTTCTCCGCTTATTATAAGCTCCGCTATTCTAGCCTCAAGTTGTTCGGATAAAGGCACACCGCCCTGCAACCTTAAAGAAAACATATCACACTGCCTTTCACATCAACTGTACTATTTGAGTTAGTACAGTTGTATTATAACATCTGTTTTACGGTTTGTCAACACCGATTTTAAAAATTTGACGGAATATAAAAACACGGCTCCCCTATTAACAGGAAACCGTGTTTCACTTATTCCGTCTTGTTTATTTCTTTTCCATCTCGACAATCATTTTCAGCAATTTATCGACATTGACAGGTTTTGAAACGTGTCCGTTCATTCCTGCACCTATACACTTCTTCACATCGTCACTGTATGCGTTTGCCGTTACCGCAATAATCGGAATATCTCTTGAATAAGGAACTTTTGAGCGTCTTATATTCCATGCCGCAGTAAGCCCGTCCATTACCGGCATCTGCATATCCATCAGTATTGCGTCATAGTGTTCATTGCCCGAATCAACGAACATATCGACGCACTCTCTGCCGTTCTCGGCATGATCGCAGGTTATACCACACATCATCAGTTGCTCCGACAGAATCTCATAGTTAAGCTCGTTGTCCTCGGCTATCAGCAGGTTAAGTCCCTTGCCGACAGTTTCATCTATTGTTTCTTCATTACTGTTTAAACAATATTCATCGCTCAGATACGGCAGTTCGACAGTAAAGCGGAACGCCGTTCCTTCCTGCACTCTGCTGTTTACCTCAATATTGCCGCCCATAAGGTCAACCAGTTTTTTACTATTGCAAGACCCAGACCGCTGCATCTGACTTTGTTCACACGGGTGTCTACCGCACGGGAAAATTCATCGTACATCTTACCGATGAACTCTTCATCCATGCCTATTCCCGTGTCGCTTACAATTGTAACAAGACGGGTGTAACCCTCACGCTGTGTATGTTCTTCGTACATTTCAAGACTTACCGTACCGCCGTCAAGCGTATATTTTACAGCATTAGACAGCAGGTTGATAATTATCTGTCCCAGTCTTACGCTGTCGGTACTTACGATATTGTGCTCTATATCGTGCAGGTTGAAATTGTAATACAGCTTTCTGCCAATACCTGCTCCCTGAGCCGACTGTTTATAGAAGTCAAACATTTCGTTGATATCGGACGGCTCGTTGTTCAGCTCGAAATTACCGCTCTCGATTAAAGAATGACGCTTGTTATATATTCGCAGTACACAAACTACAAGGTCATGGCAAACGCAAACCGTGCAGAAGCACTCAGGGAGATACGTTTAAGAATAGGCAAATAAAAGAAAGCACAGCATCGCAGATTACCGTCGGTGCTGTGCTTATTTTTTAAAGCTCAATATAATGCGGAATTATATCCTCATACTCTCCGCTTTTCAATCTGAATCCGCCCGGTATAACCCCGAGCTGTATAAATCCGAGCGACTTATACAGTGCCAGTGCCGCAGTGTTGCTTGCAACCACCGCATTGAACTGTAAAATTCCGAAGCCGAGTTCCTTTGCCTTTTTTATGCTGTCGGTCACTACCGCTCTGCCTACTCCTTTTCCACGGGCAGAAGAGCTTACCGCATAGCTTGCGTTGCTGATATGACCGCATCTGCCGACATTGTTCGGGTGGAGTATGTACAGCCCGTACACATTGCCGCTTTCATCACAGGCAATTCCCGTGTAGCTCTGCGAGCGGAAGAATTCGTCCGCTTCAACGTCGCTCATTTCATTTTCCTGCGGAAATGCAACACCGTCACGCACTACCTCGTTCCAGATTTCAGCCGCAACATGTGCGTCACCGCTCTTATATTCTCTTACCGTAATATTCACGTTATCCCTCTTTTCTTCCGATAACAATAATTATACCGCCGCAGTGCACCGTTGTAAAGAAAACGGCAAATACCGATATTCACTTTTATACAATCTGCACAAAAATAAATAACATATTTCTACACCCGTATTTCAGTTTTCACGAAAAATCCCTTGTATTTTTTCCAAAATCCGTATATAATGTACTTATCCGAAATTTTAACGAAAGGATAAAAAGGATAAAACCATGAAAACTTACACTTGCAAGAACATACGAAACATAGCCCTCGCAGGACACGGCGGAAGCGGTAAAACTTCTGTAGTTGAAGGTCTGCTTTACAAGTGCGGCGAGATTGAGAGAATGGGCAAAGTATCGGACGGCAGCAGCGTCTGCGACTATGACCCCGAAGAGATAAAGAGAAAAATCTCACTCGGTACTTCGCTTGCTTACTGCCAGTGGAAAGACGTTAAAATAAATATTCTCGATACACCCGGTCAGTTTGACTTTGCCGCAGGACTTTATGAGGGTATCAGCGCCGCAGAGAGCGTTGTAATCGCTCTTCCCGCAAAGGACGGCGTTCAGGTCGGCACAATAAAGGCTTACAGAGAAGCCGTAAAACACGGCAAGACGACAATGTTCGTTGTAACCCGTATGGAAGAAGAAAACAGCAACTTCTACAAATGCCTTGAAGAGCTGAAAACACAGTTCGGTCCGTCAATCTGCCCTATAGTCGTTCCTTTTGATAAGTACGGCACAGTTGAGAGCTACATAAATCTGCTTGAAATGAAAGCATACACTTATGACAACGGCATACCCACAGAAGTACCCATGCCTGCGTCTGAAAACCGCCTGAAAGGTCTGCGTGCCGCAATGGCTGAAGCGGTAGCCGAAACCGATGAAGAGCTGATGATGCGTTATTTTGAAAACGAGGGCGAGGACTTCACCGAAGCAGAGCTTATAAAGGGTCTTCACGACGGTATACACAAGGGCTATATCACACCTGTTGTATGCTGTTCGGGCGATACTCTTGCAGGTATCGACATGATGCTCAACACCATAATCTATATGCTTCCGAGCCCAGATGAAACAAACGGTGAGCTTTGCGAGGACGGCTCAAGAGTACAGTATGCGAGCCGTGACACACTTGAAGCCAAGGTATTCAAGACGGTAGCCGATCCGTTTGTAGGAAAGCTCAGCTACATAAAGATAGTAAACGGTACTCTTGCCGCAGGAACAGAGGTAGTAAACCGCACAACAGGCAACCTTGAAAAGCCGGGCAAGCTCCTCAGTATGCAGGGCAAGAAGACCGAGGATATGATCGAAGCTTACGCAGGCGACATTGTAGCCGCAACAAAGCTCAGTGCCAACACAGGCGATACGCTCACCGCATCGGGTGACGAAACGGTATTCGCCGCAGAAAAATACCCCGTTCCTTGTTTCTTCAAGGCTATCTCCGCAAAGGATAAGAATGACGAGGGCAAGATAAGCAACGCTATAAAACGTATGGTTGAGGAAGACAAGACGTTAAGTTACGACCACAACCACGAAACGCATCAGCGTATATTAGGCGGTCTCGGCGAACAGCATCTTGACGCCGCAATTGCAAAGATGAAAACCAAATTCGGTGTTGATGTCATAGTTTCCGACCCGATAATCGCATACCGTGAATCTATCCGCAAGAAAGTTCAGGCTGAGGGCAAGCACAAGAAACAGTCGGGCGGTCATGGTCAGTACGGTCATGTAAAGATCGAATTTGAGCCTTGCGACAGTGATACTCTTGTATTTGAGGAAAAGGTATTCGGCGGAAGCGTACCGAAGAACTACTTCCCTGCCGTTGAAAAGGGACTTGTGGAATCCACCGCACACGGCGTACTTGCAGGTTACCCTGTTGTAAACCTGAAGGCAACTCTGCTTGACGGTTCATATCACCCTGTAGACAGCTCCGAGCAGGCATTCAAAATGGCGGCTCATATCGCATACAAGCAGGGACTTGCAGAAGCACAGCCCTGCATACTCGAGCCTATATGTCTTGTAAAGGTAACACTAGACGATGCAAGCACCGGTGATATAATGACGGTTATCAACAAGCGCAGAGGTACAGTTCTCGGCATGAATCCGAGCGAAGAGGAACAGGGCATGACCGAGCTTGACGCTCAGATGCCGCAGTCCGAAATCACCGATCTTGCAACCGTTATCCGCCAGATAACCAGAGGTCTGGGTCATTTCGCCGCTCAGTTCGACCACTATGAGCAGTTACCGCAGGCTCTCGAAGCTGATGTAATAGCCAACGCTCCCAAATTCTCCGAATACGAAGGCTAGTGGCGTACCGCCACGGGCAATTCCGCCTTTGATAACGTTGTATGTCTTTAAAAGATAGTGCAACGGCGGGGATGATTGGCAGTGCTAACGGCGAATTAAGCGACAATGTACTGCTACGGGCAATTCCGTATTCGATAACGTTGTATGTCTTTAAAGGATAGTGCAACAGCGGAGATTATTGGCAGTGCTGGCGGCAGTTGATAAAACAGCATAATTAAAACAGACGTGAAAGCACCTCGCTCCCACGTCTGTTTTTTGCATATTCAATTCAAATATATGTTACTGTCAATCGCTCACCAGTCTGTTCACCGGTTTATCAGTCAGCTTCTGGAACAGCTTGACAACAAGTCCCGTGCACAGTGCCGAAATAATCGTACCTTCTCTCGTTCCCACAATAGTGAAATCAAAGAACAACAGCGACAGTATCAAGGCAACCACAACACAGCTTACATCAAAAGCTATCTTGACATTGCCGAAATTCTTGTTTATTGTATCTGCAATTGCCTTTACAAAAGCCTCTCCGGAATTCATTATAACATTTGCAGAAACCGACAGTGATACGCCGAATCCAAGTATAACAATTCCGATAACCACCATGATAAGACGCACTATGTAATTATCCGCAGGGATAAAACCGACCAGCCACAGACCGAAATCGGTAAAATATCCGAACAGGAACGACAGCGGTATCTGTAAAAGCTGTATCGGCTGAAACTTCTTTCTGAGTATCAGTATCTGTCCCAGTATCAGCACACAGTTCCAGATTATAAGCCATACCCCGAGTGTAAAGAAATCAAGCTTATAGCTCATTACATTGGCTACCGAAGAAATCGGCGATACACCGAGCTCCCCGTGCTTTGTAAAAGCTACTCCGAGTGCGGAGAAAAACAGGCTTATTACAAATAAAACATATCTTTTTGCGGTTTCTTTCTTTGACATTTTCATCTTTCCTTTGTTCTCAAATTCAACTCAGATTTTCACGCAGTCTTGACAGCAGTGAAATAAGCACCTCACGCTCATCATCGGAAAATCCGCTTGTAGCCTTAGCCTCTATCTTTGCAAATTCCTCTTCTATAAGCGGAACAACAGCCTTACCCTTATCGGTAAGATACACGCACAGCGAACGTCTGTCGGGTGCACACCGTGTTATCAGCTCTTTTTTCTCCATTCCGCACAGCAGTGAAGTCATTGTTGCAGGCTCAATTCGGCAGGCGGCGGCAATATCTTTCTGCATCGCCCCGTCATGTTCCGACAGATATTCCAGCACTTTCGGCTGTCCCGAAGTCAGTCCCTCTTTTTTCAGAGCAGAAAAAATCCGCTTGTGAAAAGCGGTGTGGTCTGTCATCAGCAAATGGTGAAGTGAATTTTCCATTTATACCTCTCTGTTTGCATTTAAACTGTTAGAAATCTAATAATATAATACCACATAACTGACGTCTTGTCAATAGCCGTAATATTTCCGCAACCAATTTCATAAAGAAACCGATTTGACAACCGCACGAATAAGTTATATGATTAAATAAAAACTAACACAGAAAAGAGGTACAAAATGGATAAAACAACACTCTCACAGCTTCACAAGAACAAATTATTCCGCAATATGACCGACAGTGACATTACCGCCTGTGCAGAACTTCTGTCCGGCAGAATAATAACCGCAGAACAAGGCGGAATTATCATGAGCGAAGGCGACCCTGCCGACCGTATCGGCATAGTGCTGTCAGGCATAGTGCAGGTAGTCCGTGAAGATTATTACGGCAACCGTGACCTTGCCGCTGTAATAAAGCAAGGCGGAAGCTTTGCCGAAGTGTTTGCCTGCTCCGCTTTAAAAACTCTTCCCGTGACTATTGAAGCCGCAGGCGACTGCACCGTAATGCTCCTTGATTACAGCAAGCAGTCCGCTCTGTCCTCCCACCCGTTCTATCCGCAGTTTGTAAGCAATCTGCTGACGGTAGTTTCCGACAACGCACTCATGCTCAACCGCAAAGTCGAGATAATCTCAAAGCGTAACACCAAGGAAAAGATAATGGCATATTTAAGCCATGAGGCAAAGCGAGCCGGCAGTAACACATTCACCGTGCCGCTTGACCGTCGGTCAATGGCAGACTATCTCGGAGTAGAACGCAGTGCCATGTCCGCAAAGCTGTCCGAGCTTATAAAAGAAGGACGGATAAAGGTTGATAAAAACACCTTCACCGTCCTTAAATGTCATTGCGGACTTGACAACATCAATAAGTCCTGAAACTCAGTATATAAATCTGTTCCGGACTTGACAGTTCAAAAGTTGCAGGCTTATCCCTGTCGATTCCGGCAAGCACTTCCCTGTCAAAATGTACTGTCACCGTGTCAAATCTGGTTATATCGACCGTCGGCTTTACCTCAGCCTCGCAAAGTGTTTTACCGCCGAAGTTTACGGTTATCTTTCCGCCGTTCACACGGCTTCCGCACACTATTTCCATACTGTCTGCATCGCCGAGAACACAGTTGTTGTAAATCAGTCCCCCGCCGAGCATATAGTGCATTTCAAGCTTTTTGCTGTACTTCATTTTTGTGTTGTACTTACCGTCGTAGTTCTTTGCGAGAACACCCTTGCAAAGTTCTCTCGGCGGTATTTTTTCGCCGCTTACCTCAATCGTTTTTGCAAGTCTTATATCCTCGCTTGACGCACCTGCCATGAACGTATATCTTCCCTGCTCTATTGCAAATCTTTCACGGCTGACATCGTAAAAACGTAGTTCAGCCTTACTTATATCAAACTCAACGCAATGCGTCTGTCCGCCGCCGATATGAACACGGGCAAAGGCGGTAAGCTGTTTTATCGGACGCTTTACCGACGGATTTTCCGCACAGTAATATATCTGTACTACTTCATCACCGTCAATATCCGAAACATTCTTCACATCAAGCGATATACTTATCGTGTCACCATGCTCCCTGACATCAAAATCCGAATATTCAAACTTTGCGTAACTCAGTCCGTAACCAAACGGATAAAGGGCTTTTCCTTTATAGTAAAGATACGTCATGTCATTTTCTATAATGTCGTAGCTCTCTATCGGTGCAAGCTCATATTCGCTCCTGTACCATGTCTGTGCCAGTCTGCCGGCAGGCGAATATTCACCGCTTATCACCTCTGCAAACGCATTGCCGAGCTCAGAACCTGCATGGGTGGTATAGATTATAGCCGGCATATACTCCTGCTCTTCACAGATTGCGAACGGGTAACTTGAAACAAGCGTCAGCACGCAGTTATTATTGGCAAGATAAACAGCCTTTGCAAGTGCGGAATCGTGTGCCGGGAGCGCAAGCGTTTTCCTGTCGTACATCTCACGGGCAACTATCATCGGGTCGTTTCCTATGCAGATTATCGCATAATCAGCTTTCTTAGCAAGTTCTGTTGCTCTTTTAATGCCATCCGATACAATCTCTTCCGTGAACAGTTTATCTTTGCTCAGTCCGAACGGCTTTACAAGTTTCAGACTGCCCTTTTCATCAACACCGAGTGCCTTGCCGAAATATGTGCGGTACAGAACATTTTCATCATGCTTCTGTGGCTTCATTATCTCCTGCGAGAACCAGCGATAAGTGCTTTCACTGTCACATTTGCAGGAGTTTTCGGTTATGTACTTGTTGTTATAAAGCGAGCGGTAAGTAGTTTCATTGTGACCGTATTCAGCCTTTTCAAAAAGTGCCCTCGGGTCGTCCTTTTCGTAAATTGCACTTACCGTATCATCATCGGCGACACCGAGATACTTTCCCGTAAGTTCGGATTTTATAACCACATGATCACAGGCATTGTCATATTCGGCTTTGGCAAATTTACCTCTTACACCGTCAAGTATAGTTGTATTATACGATGAGTAACCCGTGTACCAGTCCATAAGGTTGCAGTTACCGTTAAGACCTATCACTGCAACACTTTTATCTGTAGCAAGCGGCAGTATGCCGTCATTTTTAAGTAACACCGTCTGTTCCAGTGCCGCACGGTGATTGAGTTTTTTATGCTCTTCACAGTCAAGCACGCTTTCGTCAATATCCGAGAACGGATGCTTTTCATCGAACTCGCCGAGTCTGAATCTTGCAAGCAGGCTATTGTAAAGTGCCTTATCAATATCCTTTTCCGATACCAGTCCGCTCTTCACCGCTTCAAGCGCCGATGCCGCAACTACGTCCTCACAATCGGTCATTACGTCCACGCCGTTCTTTATAGCAAGAGCTATCGTTTCTGCATGAGATGTGCTGTAACCGTGAAATGCAACATTCTGTGAAAAATCTCCGCCGTCCGTTACGACAAAACCAAGCCCCCACTTATCTTTAAGCACTTTCTGTATATCGGGGTTAATAACCGCCGGAACTCCCGACAGCTCATTGTACGCCGCCATTATCGAGTACGCTCCGCCGCAGGTTATCGGGCGTTCAAATGCCGCATAGTAGTACTCATTCAGCGTTCTCGGCTCGATATCGGACGATGCTGTTCCACGCTCGTTTTCGGTATTGTTTGCACAGAAATGTTTAAGCGTCGGTATCGACTGAAGATACTCCCCGTGCCTGTCTGCAAGACCCTTTGTATACGCCGCTGACATTTCTCCGGTTAAGAACGGATCCTCGCCGTACCCCTCTTCGTTTCTGCCCCAGAGCGGATTTCTGCAAAGGTCAACGGTAGGTCCCCACAGCATAAGATGACCGCTGGGGTGACGTTTGTTCAGCACTCTGGCTTCCTTACCTGCCGCAAGTCCTGCCTTTTCCATAAGCTCAGTATCAAACGTACCGGAAAGCCCTATCGGCTGAGGAAAAACCGTGGTCGGCTCGTCGGGGTTTCGTGAAACATATCCTCTTGCAACCTCCGCACCGACATACCACTCGCCTATATCAAGCCGTGGTACTGCCGCCATGTGATTCGGCAATAACCCTGCTTTTTCCTCTATCGTAAGTCTTGATAACAGATCCTTTACACGCTCGTCAAACGACAGTGAACTGTCCCTGAATTTATATTTCTTCTCCATATTATCCTCCGCCGCACGCAATACATTTTCTGCACTGCCGTGCAATATGATATCGCTATCATAGCACATGTAATCGTTTTCGTCAATAGGGAAATGTGCTTTGAATAAATTTTCCGCATGGATTTTACGGCTGTATTTTTACATATAAGCGTCTTTAGTGTTGATCTTTTACATTTTAGTGTTGATTCTTCTTCGTTTTAACGTTGTTCTTGTTCGTTTCAGTGCTGTTATTCTTCGTTTTAGTGTTGATCTTTAACATTTCCGTGTTAATCTTTAACGTTTTAGTGTTGATTTTTAACATTCTAGTGTTAATCTTTAACGTTTTAGTGTTAATTTTTAACGTTTTAGTGTTAATTCTTGATTTTCTTGACAAAAATAAGTATAATATAACCAGTAACGTTAAGGAGAGTGCGTATGCAAACCGAAGAACTGATCGAATTAGTGTCTGATATCAGAAAAATCAAATCAGAATCGCAAACCGTAGAATTGAAAGCCGCAAAAATAAATTGTCCGACAAAATTATTTGATACTCTCTCGTCTTTTTCCAATCAGGATAATGGCGGAATTATCATATTCGGAATTGACGAATCAAACAATTATGAAATTTGCGGTGTCTATGATCCACAGGATTTACAAAAGAAAGTTACCGAACAATGTAAGCAGATGGAACCGGATGTAAGGGCACTATTCACGATGTGCAACATTAATGGCAAAACAATCGTTTCTGCAGAAATACCCGGAGTGGATATATCTGAACGCCCGGTCTTTTATAAAGGTGTTGGACGTTTAAAGGGTTCATATATACGAGTCGGCGAATCAGACGAACTTATGAGCG
Source organism: uncultured Oscillospiraceae bacterium (assembly GCA_902490585.1). Classification (GTDB taxonomy): domain Bacteria; phylum Bacillota; class Clostridia; order Oscillospirales; family Ruminococcaceae; genus Ruminiclostridium_E. The sequence goes on along the minus strand of CABUEI010000053.1, from coordinate 1,518 downwards.
AATATGAAATCTATAGCTATGAGGCTTTCAGAAAACGAACGAGAGATGATATAAGAGTAGTAGATAACAGTAATTTTGTGATGATTAACGAAGAAAGAATGGAAACATATCTGAAAGCCGTTAAAAACGAAAGAAAAAATCTTTCTGATAACCTATCAAAAAGCGAAATACTTGAACTTATGTGGGTTACTAATAACGGAATACCGACTTTGGCAGGAGTAATGACATTTTCGATATATCCTCAGACATATTTTCCTCAGTTATGTATCACTGCCGTATCTTTCCCGGGCACAGAACAAGGTACTGTCGGAATAGAAGGTGAACGATTCTTGGACAATGTGAGAATTACAGGAGCTATTCCGGATATGCTTGAAGAGGCGGTAGAGTTTGTTCGCAAAAACAGTCGTACAAAAACAATAATAGACGATAACGGACAACGTGTCGATAAACCTGAATATCCAATCAAGGCAGTCCGTGAAGCTATACTGAACGCTTTGGTTCATCGTGATTACAGCATACACACCGAAAATATCCCCATAAGAATTGAGATGTATCGTGACCGCATGGAGATAACTAACAGCGGCGGTTTATACGGGAAAATATCCATAGATGCGTTAGGTAAAGTGCGTCCTGAAACGAGAAATGCTGCTTTAGCCAACATATTGGAGTTACTGAAAATCACTGAAAACAGATACTCCGGAATACCCACAATGCGAAATGAATTTGCCAATGCAGGTCTTCCTGCTCCTCAGTTTTCAATAGTCCGTGGCGAATTCAAGGTTACAATGAAAAACGGATTTTTCATTGAGAACGAGCCGATTGACAAATCCTTATTAGAATTCTGTACAATACCTCGTACAAGAGATGAAATCGTTGCCTTTATCGGAAAATCCAGAAACTATGTTATGTCAAAAATAGTCGCTCCCCTTGTTGAAAGCAATGAACTGAATCTTGCTTTTCCCGAAAAACCCAAAACTCCTAAACAAAAATACTTCAGCACCAAAAAATAACGCCAAAATAACGCAGCGCCGCTACCCACAGCACTGCGTTATCCTTATATTCACTTGAATATCCTCACTTACTCGATCTTAGGCATCCATTTACCTTTCCATGTGTAAAGTGCCATAAGTCCGGCGCCTATGACCCATGATACAGGGTACAGCATATAAACGCCGTCTATAGTCGGGAACAGGGGTACAATAAACCATATCCAGAATATTCTGAAAATGCACATTGCGAACAGTAATATCAGCATGGGCGGTACGCTCTTACCAGTACCTCTTACAGCACCTGCAAGTACATTCATTATTGCAAGCAGGAAATAGAACGGGCAGAAATATTTCATCGCCGTTTCACCGCAGGCGGCTACTGCGTCGTCGTTTGCGAACAACCTTATTATCGGATCGGCAAATACAAGGAGCAGGACACCTGTTATAACCGTATAGACAACGCCTATTCCCAGCGCCGTCCACATACCCTTTTTAACACGCTCAGGCTTATTTGCACCGTAGTTCTGAC
>CABUEI010000052.1 GCA_902490585.1 uncultured Oscillospiraceae bacterium | reverse complement strand
ATATCGAGCGTGTCAGCCTTGCAGACTACAACCGTTGCGGTATTCCGCTTATCGAAATAGTAACCGAGCCTGATTTCCATTCAGCCGCTGAGGTTATAGCGTTCTTTGAAAAGATAAGACTTATGCTCCAGTATGCAGGCGTATGCGACGGTAAGCTTGAACAGGGCTCAATGAGATGCGACGTTAATATTTCGCTTGCCGAAAAGGATTCAGACAAGCTCGGAACAAGAACCGAGGTCAAGAACCTGAACTCCACAAAGGCTATACAAAGAGCCATCGAATATGAGATATACCGCCAGACAGAGCTTATCGAGAACGGTGAAAGAGTAGTACAGGAAACGCTTCACTTCAATGACGCTACGGGCGAAACAAGCTCGCTTCGTTCCAAGGAGGACGCTCACGACTACCGTTATTTCCCCGACCCCGATATACCGCCGATAATCTTCACGGAAGAAGAGCTTGCGGCTATAAGGGCGGACATTCCCGAAATGCCCGAACAGAGAGTAGCACGCTACACAGGCGAGTACGGCATATCAGCGGCAGACGCAAAGGTGCTGACAGATTCAAAGCGTGTCAGCGACCTGTTTGAAAATGCGCTGAAGGCATATAATAACCCCAAGCCCATAGGCACGTTCATAGTGGTTGAGCTTATGCGAAGAATAAATCTCGGAGAGCTTGATCTTGAAAATATGAAGTTTACGGCGGAGGATCTCGCAAAGCTTATAGAGCTTGCTGAAACAAACAAGATCTCAAAGGATAACAGAAAGATCATTCTGCGTGAAATGATTGAATCGGGCAAGAAACCCGAAACTATCGCCGAGGAACAGCAGTTATGGATAAAGGAAGACAACGAACTGCTTGAAAAGACGATAAACGGCATAATGGATGCTAACCCCAAGGCAGTTGAACAGTACAGAAACGGCGAAACAAAGGTATTCGGCTTCCTTATGGGACAGTGCAACAAGGCACTCAAGGGTGCGGCATCACCCGCAAGTATAAAGGCAATGCTTGAAGAAAAGCTCAAGGGCTGATTATAAAGAAAGAAAGGCAAGAAAGAAATGTTTTTAGAGAACAAGTACCGCACGCACACCTGCGAAATGCTGAGTGAAAACGACATCGGCAAGAGCGTCCGTGTTGCAGGCTGGGTAGAAAACATCCGTGACCACGGAGGAATCAAGTTTATAGATCTGCGTGACCATTACGGTTATGTACAGATCACATTCCAGAAGAACGAGGGTCTTCTTGAGGGTGTAAATAAGGAGTGTGCCGTTACAATAGGCGGTACGGTAATAAAGAGAGCAGAGGGTACTTATAACGACAAGATCGCTACAGGTACTATAGAGATAGTTGCCGAGAGCCTTGAAGTGCTCGGTAAGGTAACTGTTGATCAGCTCCCGTTTGAAGTTCCCACTTCTACAGAAACAAAGGAAGATATACGCTTAAAGTACCGTTATCTTGACCTGCGTAACAAGAAGATGCACAATAACATTGTACTGCGTTCACAGGTTATCTCATTCTTACGCAGTAAGATGACAGAGATGGGCTTCCTTGAAATACAGACACCTATCCTTTCTACAAGCTCACCCGAGGGTGCAAGAGATTATCTTATCCCCAGCCGTAAGCACCACGGAAAGTTCTACGCTCTGCCCCAGGCACCGCAGATCTTCAAGCAGTTACTTATGGTATCAGGCTTTGATAAGTACTTCCAGATAGCTCCCTGCTTCCGTGATGAAGACGCAAGAGCAGACCGTTCACCCGGTGAGTTCTATCAGCTCGACTTTGAAATGGCATTTGCAACACAGGAAGATGTATTTGCAAACGCAGAAGAAGTTTTATCAGCAGTATTTGAGAAATTCGGCGGTAAGCCCGTATCTCCCGCACCTTTCAAGCGTATCCCTTACGCTGAATCAATGCTGAAGTACGGTACGGATAAGCCCGACCTTCGTAACCCCCTTATCATAACAGAACTGTCCGACTTATTCGTTGACAGCGACTTTAAGCCTTTCGCAAACAAGTGCGTAAGAGGTATCAGAGTTCCCGGTATGGCAAGTCAGTCAAAGGGCTTCTTTGAGAAGATGGAAGCATTCGCTAAGGAAATCGGCATGAAGGGTCTTGGCTATGTAAAGGTTGACGAGAACTTCAAGTACCTCGGTCCTATCGACAAGTTCCTTAACGACGAACAGAGAGAAGAACTCAAGAACAGATGTGCTCTTGAAGTAGGCGATGTTCTTTACTTCATTGCAGATAACAAGAAAATGGCTCCTAAGTTCGCAGGTCAGATCCGTACAGAAGTTGCAAAGCGCATGAATATGATTGACTACGACAGATACGAAATGTGCTTTATCGTTGACTTCCCCATGTACGAAGAGGACGAAGAAACAGGCAAGACTATATTCACACACAATCCTTTCTCAATGCCGCAGGGCGGTCTTGAAGCACTGATGACAAAGAATCCGCTTGACATACTTGCATATCAGTATGATATCGTATGCAACGGTGTTGAGCTTTCGAGCGGTGCTGTAAGAAACCACGACCTTGAGATAATGATAAAGGCGTTCGAGATTGCAGGTTACACAGAGCAGGATGTTGCCGAGAAGTTCGGCGCACTCTACAATGCGTTCCAGTACGGCGCTCCGCCCCATGCAGGTATGGCACCCGGTGTTGACCGTATGATAATGCTCCTCACAGGCGACGAGAGCATAAGAGAGGTTATCGCATTCCCGATGAACTCGAACGCTCAGGATCTTCTGCTCGGTGCTCCCACAGAGGTTACAGAACAGCAACTCCGTGAAGTACACATAAAGGTACGTCAGAAACCCACCGTCTAAGGCGGCGAGCGGCGATGCGCCGCACCAAATTCCACCTTTGGCAATGATATATTATGCTTAACGTAGCAAAACGGCGGGAATAAACGGTAGCAAGATTTTATAAACGAATTACGGCAGGTATGCAAAAGCGTATCTGCCGTTTGCGGCAATGTGCCGCTCCAAATTCCGCCTTTGGAATTGTCAGAGCTATCCGCAGGATAGCGAAACGGCGGGAATAAGCGGCAGCAAAATTTTATAAACGAATTACGGCAGGTATGCGAAAGCGTATCTGCCGTTTGCGTTTTAAACACCTTTCATCTCATTCGTAAGCCAACTTTACGCTGAACCTTGTCATTTTTACAATTGTTATGTTATAAATTATCACAAACCTTTCGTCTTGCACCACGTCCCTTGTCTCCCCTCGAAAAAGGGAAGATGTCATGGCATAGTACAACTTTTCCATGCACTGTTTACTGTATAGGCGCTGTTGCGAATTTACAGCAAAACATTTCTGTTGCCATGACAGAGGGGATTGTGTTTCAATAGCACTGCAAACCGGATTTTATCACAAACCTTTTACTCCCATCCCCATGTATCGTAAACTTTCATTTCTGCTATTGTAATTCCGCCCGGATTGGTGTATAATAGATAATGTATATTTATATACTGAAATTTCTATCGGAAGGAATGTAAAAATCATGACAATCACAAAGGATTCTTTAATCGGCGATATCTTAGACGCATACGGAGAGGTTACAGCTCCTTTCTTTCTTGAAATGGGTATGCACTGCTTAGGTTGCCCCGCATCAAGAGGCGAAAGCGTAGCACAGGCTTGCGATGTACACGGCGTTGACGCAGATGAACTGGTTAAGAAACTCAACGAGGCAGTCGGCAACTGATGCAGGAGCTGACGCTCTCGCCAAGGCTTCAGGCGGCGGCAGGAATGGTGCGTAAAGGCGGAGAAATATGCGATGTCGGTACGGATCACGCCCTGCTCCCTTGCAGGCTTTATCTTGACGGTGAAAGAAAACTCACGGCGGCAGACATAAACGAGGGACCTCTGCTTTCCGCAAAGCAGACGGTAATGCACTACATAGGAAAAGAAGATGCGGTGCGGCTTGTGCTGTCCGACGGACTTGATAAAATAGATTATGCGGACGATGTTATTATCGCAGGTATGGGCGGAGAGCTTATAGCGAGGATAATATCAGGCTGTCGCTTTTTAAGCGAAAACACGCATTTTATTCTTCAGCCGATGACAAAGGCTGAGGTGCTCAGAAGAGAGCTTTATAAAAACGGCTTCTATATAGAAAAAGAACTTACCGCAAAAGAAAACGACAGGAACTATGTCATCATGTCGGTGTACTTCGGCGGTGAGAAGTGCGAAATCACAGACGCTTTTGCCTATGCCGGAAAAGTAACGGATAAGGAATATCTTACCGCAGTATGCGAAAGACTGAACCGTGCAGGAGAAAACTGTGCCACAGCCGATATATCAAAAAGCAAAAGACTGCTTGATGCCGCAAGAGAAACAGAAAAAATAATAAAAACATTATAAATCGGGGGAAGGGTTATGAAAGTAAGCGCTATCTATGAATTTCTGAATGAATATGCACCCTTTAATGTGCAGGACAAGTTCGATAACAGCGGATTTCTTGTCGGAGATATGAACGCTAACGTCAAAGGCATCTGTCTTTGCCTTGACATAACCAACGACGTGATAAAAGAAGCGGTAGCCAATAAGGCAAACCTTATCATTTCGCACCACCCTGTAATTTTTGATCCGCTGAAAAGCGTGACAGAGGGTACGCCTGTTTTTGAGCTTGTAAGAAATAAGCTGAATGCTATATGTATGCACACCAATGCCGATATGGCAAAGGACGGCGTTACCGACCTTATGCTCGATCTGCTCGAGTTTGAACGTTCGGACAAGATACTCGAACCGGTTATGCCCGACGGCACAGGTTACGGCAAGATATGCGATCTGCCGATAGCAACACATTCAAAGGCGCTTGCGGAGTACTGCAAGCAGGCGTTTGACTGTACGGTGGTACGCTATACCGAAACCGAAAGACCGATAAAGCGAGTGGCTGTCTGCTCGGGTTCGGGCGGAAGCACATTGCCCCTGGCGATAGCCGCAGGCTGTGACGCACTTATAACGGGGGATATTAAGCATAACGTGTGGATTGATGCCGTAAACAGCGACTTCTGCCTTATTGACGCAGGCCACTTCCACACGGAAAATATACTTTGCAATCACCTTTGCGGTATTTTAAGCCGCAAATTCCATAATACACAGATATTTGTCGCACAGAGCAGTAAAGACCCCTGCTCATATATAGTTTAAGTGTGACGGAAAGGACTGCCGATGTCACTTGACGGCACTTTTCTTCACTGTGTGGTATCCGAAATGCTGTCGGCGGGACTTGTCGGCGGTAGAATAGACAAGGTCTATCAGCCCTCCCGTGAGGAGATAATAATTTCGATACGCAGTGCAGGAAAGCACAATAAGATACTGATAAGCTCAAATTCGATGTCCGCACGAGTGGGCATGACGGAGAGAACAGCGGAAAATCCGTCTGCTCCGCCTATGTTCTGTATGCTTCTGAGAAAGCACCTCAGCGGCGGAAAACTGCTCGATATAACGCAGGACGGACTTGAGCGAATAATAAACTTTGATTTTGAGTGCATGAACGAAATAGGCGATATGGTGATAAACCGCCTTACCGCCGAGATAATGGGCAGGCACAGCAATATAATACTGATGACGAAAAAAGACGGCGTATACCGTGTTATCGACAGTATAAAGCGAATTACGGATGATGTTTCGTCGGTAAGACGAATACTGCCGAATATCGTATATGAAACACCGCCGAGGGATCTCTCCCGTGTCAATTTCCTCACCTGTTCCGATGACGAGCTGATAAATGCCGTAAAACAGGGCGAGGGAAAGCGGCTGTCAAAGCACATGACCGCTTGCCTTGAAGGTGTTTCTCCCGTGTTTACGAGAGAGTGTGCCTACTATTCATGCCGTGATACAGATTTTTCTGTTGACGACATGACAGATGATAACTACGACCGCTTGCTTTTCTTTATCAAAAAGGCAAGGGAATATGTTGCCCGTAAAGACGGATTTACAATACTGCGTGATTTAAACGGTGCATATAAGGATTTCTGCTTTATGCCGATAGAGCAATACGGCACGCAGATGCTTGTATCCCACGCAGACGGCGCAAATGCACTGCTCGATATATTCTACGGCAGTAAAGCGGAGAATGAACGTATGAAACAGCGTTCAAGGGATTTGCTGAAAATGCTGATGAATACCTATGAGCGAATAGCAAGAAAGCTGGAGCTTCAGAAGGGCGAGCTTGCACAGTGCGGAGAAAGGGAGGTATTCCGAGTCCGTGGCGATGTTGTAAGTGCGAACATATACCGTATGGAAAAGGGTATGACGGAGCTTACAGCCGAGGATTATACAACGGGTGAAACCGTTACCGTTCCGCTTGACGTAAGACTTACTCCGTCACAGAACGCCCAGAAATACTATGCGGAGTATAAGAAACTCGAAAAAGCCGAAAGAATGCTCACAAAACTGATAGCTGACGGCGAAAACGAGCTTATATACATTGACAGCGTATTCGATGCCGCATCCCGTGCAACCTCCAATGCCGAGATAAGCGAAATAAAGCAGGAGTTAGCGGCAAACGGCTATATCCATGCGAATACCGTCAATAAGAAAACACAGGTAAAACCCAAACCACCCATGCACTTTGTCACCGATGACGGCTATGACGTGTATATCGGCAGGAACAACATACAAAACGACAAGCTGACCGTAAAGACCGCCGAGCCTGATGATATGTGGCTTCATACGAAGAACATAGCAGGTTCGCACGTCATAATAAAGGCAAAGAACGGCGAAATATCGGACAATGCGATCTTGCAGGCGGCAAGCCTTGCGGCGTACTGTTCAAAGGCGCAGAACAGCACAAAAGTGCCGGTTGACTACACACGGATAAGGTTTGTAAAGAAGCCCAACGGCTCAAAGCCCGGTATGGTTATATTCACAAACAATTACACGGTGCTTGTAGATCCCGATGAACAGCTTTTCGCAAGGGTTGAGGCTTAGTGACGTATCAGGTAATCAAAGAAAGGATATAAATAAAATGAAGAAAGAACTCGCAAAGACCTATTCTCCTAAAGATTTTGAGGACAGGCTCTATCACGAATGGGAAGAGAAGAAATACTTCCACGCAGAAATAGACCCCAAGAAGAAGCCCTATACTATAGTTATCCCCCCTCCGAACATAACGGGACAGCTCCACATGGGTCACGCTCTCGACAACACATTGCAGGATATTCTTATCCGCTATAAGAGAATGCAGGGCTACAGTGCACTGTGGCTCCCCGGTACAGACCACGCATCTATCGCTACAGAGGCGAAGATAGTAAACGCTATGAAGGAAGAGGGTCTTACCAAGGACGATGTAGGCAGAGATGGCTTCCTTGAGCGTGCGTGGGAATGGAAAAAGGTTTACGGCGGACGTATCGTTCAGCAGTTAAAGAAGCTCGGCTCGTCGTGCGACTGGGACAGAGAGCGTTTCACTCTTGACGAGGGCTGTTCAAAGGCTGTACAGAAGGTATTCATAGACCTTTACAACAAGGGTCTTATCTATCACGGCGAAAGAATCATCAACTGGTGTCCGAACTGTAAGACATCAATTTCCGATATTGAATGCGAATATGAAGAGCAGGACAGCTTCTTCTGGCATATCAATTATCCTCTTTCTGACGGAAGCGGCAGTGTAGAGATTGCTACAACACGTCCCGAAACACTGCTCGGTGACAGCGCTTTAGCCGTTAACCCCGATGACGAAAGATACAAGAGCATAGTAGGCAAAACAGTAAAGCTTCCTCTTACCGACAGAGAGATTCCCGTTATTGCCGATGAATATGTTGATATGGAATTCGGTACAGGCGTAGTTAAGATTACACCCGCACACGACCCTAACGACTTTGAAGTAGGTAAACGTCACAACTTACCGATAATCCACATGATGAACGACGACGCTACAATAATGGACGGCATCGGCGGTAAGTACGCAGGCATGGACAGATATGAAGCAAGAAAGGCTATGGTAGCTGATCTTGAAGCACAGGGCTTACTTGTAAAGGTTGAGCCTCACAAGCATAATGTAGGTTGCTGTCAGCGTTGCGGTACAACCGTTGAACCGAGAGCAAGCTATCAGTGGTTCGTATCAATGAAAAAGCTTGCACAGCCCGCTATAGACGTAGTAAAGAGCGGTGAGCTGAGATATATCCCTCAGAGATTTGAAAACGGCTATCTCTACTGGATGGAGAATATCCGTGACTGGTGCATTTCACGTCAGCTCTGGTGGGGACACAGAATCCCTGCTTACTACTGCCAGAATAAAGAGTGCGGACATACAGAGATCACTCTTGACGGCATAGATACCTGCCCCAAGTGCGGCGCTCCCATGAAGCAGGACGATGATACACTCGATACATGGTTCTCATCTGCATTATGGCCGTTCTCAACACTCGGCTGGCCTGACAAGACGGCTGACCTTGAGTATTTCTATCCTACAAATACACTTGTTACAGGTTATGATATAATTCCGTTCTGGGTTGCCAGAATGATATTCAGCGGACTTGAGCACACAGGTCAGAAGCCGTTCAAGGATGTACTTATACACGGTCTTGTCCGTGACGAGCTCGGCAGAAAGATGAGTAAGTCACTCGGCAACGGTGTAGATCCGCTTGAAGTTATCGACAAGTACGGTGCAGACGCACTGCGTCTTACTCTTGTTACAGGTAACGCTCCCGGTAACGATATGCGCTGGACAGAAACAAAGGTCACAAATTCCCGTAACTTTGCAAACAAGCTGTGGAATGCATCAAGATATATCCTTATGAATCTTCCCGAGGATATGCAGGGCGCAGTTCTTCCCGAAAATCTTCCCATCGAGGATAAGTGGATATTATCGCTGTACAACGACCTAATAAAGAACGTTACGTCAAATCTCGACAGCTACGAGCTTGGTGTTGCGGTACAGAATCTGTTCGACTTTATCTGGGATGTTTACTGCGACTGGTATATCGAGCTTACGAAGCCCCGTATCGCCGCAGGAGGAGAAACAGCCCGTGCCGCTCAGAACGTACTCGTTTACGTTATGCAGGGCATCTTAAAGCTGTTACACCCCTTTATGCCGTTCATCACAGAAGAAATATGGCAGTCAATGCCTATAGTTGCCGATAAGGACAACAACCCCGAAAGCATAATGATCTCGGCATGGCCCGTATATGATGAAAAGCTTCACTTTGCGGCTGAACAGACAGACTTTGCAAAGGTTGTTGACGCTATCCGTGCAATCCGTGTACAGCGTAACGAGCTTAACGTACCGCCGTCTAAGAAGGTCACAATGTATATCGAAACAGCCGAAACGGCACTGTTCGAGGGCGCAAAGGCATTCTTCGAGCGTCTTGCAGGCGCAGGCGAACTGACAGTATCAGAAAAGTCAGAAGTAAGCGACGACATGGTAACTATCGTTACCGCAAACGCAAGAATATTCATGCCTATGGGCGAGCTTGTTGACAAGGAAAAGGAACTTGCAAGACTTGAAAAGGAGCGCAAGGCGGCTCAGAAGGACATAGACTTCCTTTCCGGCAAGCTGAGCAATCAGGGCTTCCTGTCAAAAGCACCCGCACAGCAGATTGAAAACGAGCGTGTAAAGCTTGCGAAGGCACAGGAAAAGATGGAAAAGATAATGCTTTCTATCGAGAAGATGAAGTAATAAGTCGGTTATAGTTTTCACATATCCCCCGGTTTTTATGACCGGGGGATTTTTGTATATTTGGTGACAATGCACAAGGGTCAAAGTATTTGTGTAAAAAGTATACAAATTTGTATTTTAGGGATTGAAAATATGAGCTTAGGCATGTTATTATCAGATTAAGGAAACTCTGTCGACAAGGAGATAAAGAAAAATCTGCCGGATTATCAGGTGTGTCAAGAGTAGGCTGGAGTGACTGGGGTACTTGTAGAACGCTTTTGAAATTTAAACAAAAAAATGTGCTCAACAATCACGGAATAACACTAAAAGGTAGATAATTTCGGCAAGTATTGAAATGCTTGATCTTATGTGTCAGAGTGACGAAGTGCCAGTGTATTGCACTCAATTTGCAGGAAAAAGGAGGAACCTATTATGAAAAAAATCACAGCACTGTTTCCTTTAACTCTCGCTTTATCTTTGGTTATGCTTATTACGTCTTGCTCTCAGAGCAACGAGTACAGTTCCGACAGTACAGAAAGTCAATATGAATTTGAGGACAAATATGATGTTGTTCTGTACGGCAAGTATCTGCCAACCGACATTGCGGATATTAATAAGCCCGAACAGTTGATAGACGATAGCCTTAATTCCGAGTTTGATCCCGATTCTGTTCAGAAAATTGATTTCCTTGGGAAAATCTATAATGTAAAGTATGATGATGATAAACACGCAAACGGGGTATATGACTATTATCTTTACGGCTATTCGGTGACTGATATCAATTCCGATGTATGGAAGTTTGCGCTTTCATCAGACGGCGGGAAATTTGCCTATGCAGTTATGCTTGGTGAAGATATTGAAACATTATCCGATGCAGGTACTGAAAAGCGCACGGAAAAGGTGAAAAAAACAGCTGAAAGCCTTATAGATATCAGCCGGTATCGTTTTGATGGTGAAGAAAAGATTGTACTGGGAACTCATAACTACGAAAGCGATGAATCTATTGACGAGATAAGATACGAATACAGGTATATCAGATACAGCGGAGAGGTAAAAACCGATGAAATGCTATATATTTTGACAGATATAGAAGGTAACCTACAAGGCGTTACACAAGTATATATCGGTGAGTTCAACAATGACAGCGTAAACGCCTTTGATGTTGAACATTCCGTGGAAGCGGCAAAAGAAAAAATCAAACAGGTAGATAATAACGATATATATACCGTTACGCAGATCGACGAACCGATCCTTTGCAAATACCGTGGAAAAAATGCACTGAAAGTCAATTTTAAATATGATAATACGACCGATAGCGATTATATTTCGCATGAAGATGGTATGGTAATTATAGTGCCCAAAGAATAGCAGAAACACCGCCGTGATGAATTTACATCACGGCGGTGAGCTTTATTATATTGTATTCGATTTTGCTACAGCTTATTTATAATGTCTAAAAAGCATTATTGTTCAACCCCGACCGTTCCGCTATCCCACAAAAATCCGCAACATTATCAAAGGTCGGAATTTGCAGCGGCTCACAGCCGCAAGGTCGGAATTTACTGTAGCTTTCAGCTACAGTTGTTCGGCTAAGCTGTAGATGAGCTTTTCAGTCTTTTCCCAGCCAAGACACGGGTCGGTTATCGACTTGCCGTAAACCGCATCGTCTGTGCTCTGGCTTCCGTCCTCAATGTAGCTTTCAATCATAAGTCCCTTGACAAATCCCTCAAGATCCTTGCTGTGGCGGCGGCTGTGGAGAATTTCATTTGCTATTCTTACCTGCTCAAGATACTTCTTACCTGAATTTGAGTGGTTGGTATCAACTATAACTGCCATGTTCTGAAGATTCTGCTTGCAGTACAGTTCGTACAGCAGTGACAGATCCTCATAGTGATAGTTCGGGATAGTCTGACCGTGTTTGTTTACCGCACCTCTCAGTATAGCGTGCGCAAGCGGATTTCCGCTTGTGACGGTTTCCCAGCCTCTGTATATGAATGTGTGGCTTGCCTGTGCCGCACGGATAGAGTTCAGCATAACGGACATATCGCCTGCCGTGGGGTTCTTCATACCAACGGGGATATCCATACCGCTTGATGTAAGCCTGTGCTGCTGATCCTCGACCGAGCGAGCGCCGATAGCAACATAAGACAAAAGGTCTGACAGATAACGGTAGTTTTCAGGGTAGAGCATTTCATCCGCACAGGTAAATCCCGTCTGCTCGATAGCCTTTGTATGAAGGCTTCTTACCTTGATAAGTCCCTCAAGCATATCCTCTTTCTTTGTCGGGTCGGGCTGATGTATCATGCCCTTGTAGCCTTCTCCTGTTGTACGGGGCTTGTTCGTGTATATTCTGGGAATTATCAGTATCTTATCCTTTACCTGCTCCTGAACGGGTACCAGCCTTGAAATATAGTCAAGAACAGGCTCTTCCTTGTCGGCGGAACAAGGTCCTATTATCAGTAAGAACTTATTGCTCTTGCCTGTGAATACGTCTGCTATTTCCTTGTCACGCTGTTCCTTTGTCTTGATTACCTTTTCTGACAGGGGGTACATCTCCTTTATCTCCTTGGGAGTTGGGAGCTTTCTTATCATGTTCATGCTCATTGTTTTTCTTTCCTTTCGTTTCTTACATGGTTATACATCACACTCGACGTTTTTTATGAGTCAGATACACTATAATCAAAAACCGCCCTCAGATTATCAGATAATCTGAGGGCGGATATATATCCACGGTACCACCTCAATTCACCGTACAGGTGCATGCACTGATATACGGTCTCTAAAGCTGTAACGGGCTTCCCCGGACGGCTTACAGGCGTTATGCTTTCGGCTCATCTCTCCGGAATGAATTCAGGCTTTATATTCTGTCGGTTCGCACCTTATCCGACTCTCTGTGAGAAATCTGCCGCCTTACTCTTTTCCATCTGCGATTTGTGGTGTATATTCGGTTTAAATCCCGTTTTTACGAGAACAATGTTAGTATACCATACCGCTAGGCATTTGTCAAGAGAAATTTACACGATTTAAAGCAGAAAAGCGTTAAAGCGATAAATTTTTCAGAAAAATGCGTATAAAACGGAAAAATACGTTAAAACTACAAATGCAGTAAAGCTTAACTTGAAAGGAAAAATCTATGGATAAGATAACTACCGGAAAGATAAAAAAGTTCTTCAAGGGTAAAGGTTTTGCAGGTGCGCTTTGCCTCAGCGTAGTAGCGATAGGAATTTCAACATATCTTGCCTACGACAGCACACTTAAAACCATATCCGATGAAGAACCGGAAAAACCAGATTCATCGGTATCAGCCGAACAGGTTGACAACACTCAGAGCGGAATACCTAAAGATGAAACTTCGCAGAGCAATGACAGCTCCGCCACCCCTGCAAACAACTTTGTCAGAAGCACGGCA
>CABUEI010000051.1 GCA_902490585.1 uncultured Oscillospiraceae bacterium | reverse complement strand
AAATCCCCCAGGATATGACAGAGAAGATAGCAAGCTTCTGTAACGTTCGTAAGCAGGACGTTATCCAGAACCTCACAGCTCCTTCACTTTACGAAGTTCCCCTTATGCTCGAGAAGGAAGGTCTTGCAAAGGTTGTCTGTGAACACCTCGGACTTGACCCCCGTGTTCCCGATTTAAAGGAATGGGAAGACATGGTTCAGCGCCAGTACAACGCCACAAAGAACACCGTTATCGGTCTTGTCGGCAAGTACGTTGCTCTCCCCGACGCATACCTTTCAGTAATGGAATCTCTGCGTCACGCAGGTTTTGAAAACGAATCACACGTTGAAATAAAGCTTATCAACTCAGAAGAAGTTACTCCCGAAACAGCGGACGAACTTCTCCACGACTGTGACGGTATCTTAGTTCCCGGCGGTTTCGGTGACAGAGGTATCGAGGGTAAGATCGAGGCTGTACGTTACGCAAGAGAACACAAGAAGCCATACCTCGGACTTTGCCTCGGTATGCACATGGCAACAATCGAGTTTGCACGTCACGTTGCAGGTCTTACAGAAGCTAATTCAAGTGAGTTCAAAGAAGGCAATCAGAACGTTATCGACCTTATGCCCGACCAGAAGGACGTTGACATGGGCGGTACAATGCGTCTTGGCTTATATCCCTGCAAGCTTGAAGCAGGCACGATCTCCCGTGAGGTTTACGGCGATGAGCTTATCTACGAAAGACACCGCCACCGTTACGAATTCAACAACGTGTTCCGTAAACAGCTTACCGAAAGCGGTCTTGTTATCGCAGGTCAGTCACCCGACGGCAAGCTTGTTGAAATAGTTGAACTTCCAAGAGATGTTCACCCCTGGTTCGTGGCAGTTCAGTTCCACCCCGAGTTCAAGTCACGTCCCAACAGAGCCCACCCCTTATTCAAGGACTTTATAAGAGCGTCGCTTGAACAGGCAAACAAGTAAAGAAATGCAAAATAACTGCCCGTGAAAGCGGGCGGTTATATTCATATTAAGGGAAAGTTTACACTCCCTTTACAGTAAAAGAGGTAATTATGACTGACAGCAATGTATACGACAACCGAGAATTATCCTGGTTGAAATTCAATCAGCGTGTTCTTGAAGAAGCACAGGACGTAAACGTTCCGCTCTTCGAGCGAATGAGATTTATATCAATATTCACAAGCAACCTTGACGAATTTTTCATGGTGCGTGTCGGCTCACTGTACGACCAGGATTTAGTCGAGCCTAAAAAGTGTGAAAACAAGACAGGCATGACCGCCGCAAGACAGCTTAAAGAAATTGCACGCAGAGTAAGAGATCTGCTGTACGTCAAGGACTGTGCCTTTTCTGAAGTCACAGCAAAGCTCAGTGAATACGCCGAGCTTAAAAAGCCTGCCGACCTCAAAGGTGACGACAAACTCTTTTTAAGACTGTACTTTGAAAGAGAAATTCTCCCTCTGCTCTCCCCCGGTATTATTGATAAAAACCACCCGTTCCCGTTTTTAAAGAACAGAGCGATCTATATCGGCACTCTGCTCAAAAGCAAGAATGAAGAAAAGAAAAAACAGCTTGTCGGCATAATGAGCGCAGAATGTGACAAGGACTTTCCCCGTGTGATTTTCCTGCCGGGTCAGAAGATAAGATATGTTCTTGCAGAAGATGTTATCCTGCACTATATTGATATGCTGTTTCCGAATTTCTATGTTGAAAACCGCTGTATAATGCGTGTCACCCGTAACGCCGACATTGATGCAAACGAGGCACTTTACGATCACGACATGGATTTCAGAAACGTAATGGAAGAGCTTTGCCGCAAGAGAAAGAAGCTCATGCCCGTAAGAGCTGAGTTCTCTTACGATGCGTCCCCCGAGCTTGTAAAGCGTATGCTTGAATATCTCGAGCTGTCCGACAGTTTCTCCTATATGCAGAGTTGCCCGCTCGATTTCGGCTTCATGTCGGCTCTTGAAGAAAAACTTGAAAACAGAACCGATTTGTTCTACTACCACGTTTCGCCGCAGAATTCAATCATGGTGAACCCTTACGAAAGTATGTTCACCCAGTTGTCCCAGCATGACATACTTCTCTCCTACCCTTACAACAAGTTCAAGAATTTTCTGCGTCTGCTTGACGAAGCGGCTGACGACCCTTACGTTTCTTCTATCAAGATAACCCTTTACCGTGTTGCGAGAAACAGTGAGATCGTAAGCGCACTCATAAGAGCCGCAGAGAACGGCAAACAGGTAATGGCTCTTGTAGAACTGCGTGCAAGATTTGACGAAGAAAACAACATAGGCTGGAGTAAGAAAATGGAAGAAGCAGGCGTAAAGATAATTTACGGTCTTGACGCTCTGAAAGTCCACTCAAAGCTGTTGCTGATAACACGCAGACAAGGAAGCAATATCAAATATTACACCCAGATAGGCACAGGCAACTACAATGAGAAAACCTCCCGTCTTTATACCGACCTTACGCTGATGACCTCGGATAAGGATATCGGTGCTGACGCAAGCACCGTGTTCAACGCACTGTCACTCGGTACAACGGTTGAAAGCAGTACCACGCTCCTTGTTGCTCCGAAGTGTCTGAAATCACGCATAGTGGAGATGATCGACAACGAGATAACCTACGGAAACGACGGTTACATCGGTCTTAAAATGAACTCCCTCACCGACAAGGATATTATAGACAAGCTGATAGAAGCAAGCTGTCACGGCGTAAAAGTCGAACTTGTAATCAGAGGTATCTGTTGCCTTATCGCAGGCGTACCCGGCTATACCGAAAACATATCGGTAATTTCAATTGTCGGACGTTTCCTTGAGCACAGCCGTATCTATATATTCGGCAGAGGCGAACGCAGAAAGGTTTATATTTCATCTGCCGACTTCATGACAAGAAATACCGAGCGCCGTGTAGAAGTTGCCGTACCGCTCAAAGACAAGGTAATTTCAGATAAGGTCGTGGATATATTCGACACAATGCTGAAAGATAATGTCAAGGCTCGTGTACAGGGCAGTGACGGCATTTACCGTCATAAAAAGGCAATGCCGGGTGAAGAACGCATCGAAGTGCACAAGCTGTTCTATGACCGTGCCTACGAAGAAGCCGAGCAGGCACAGAAGCTCTATAAAGAGCCGAGAAAATCCATCTTTGCAAAAATCAAAGCGTGGTTTGCAAATAAATAAATCATAATATAAAAAGCGGAGCTGGCTCTCACCTGCTCCGCTTTATCATATTCCGTTATAACTGCTTACTGTACAAGATCTCCGTACACAATACCAAGACCTACAGTGCTCATATAAACTCTGCCGTATGTGTTCATATCACCTACAACAAAATATCCGTTGCCGGGTCCGCCGAACTGATGTTCGTCATCGTTTACCCTGCTCCATGTCTTACCCTCGTCCTCAGACCAGTAAAGACCTATCGGATCGTCATTTGTAGGCTTGCCCCATACGAATATCGTATAAGGATCGCTGTCCGTCTTGCCCTTGCCAAGCCCCACCGCCATACAAGTGGCTAATGAATCCATTCTTGTGAATGTCTTGCCGTGATCTGTAGATACCTGAAGTCCCATTGAGGGAAGATATACAACGCCCTCCTTGCCGGGTGCAACAACAGGGCGAACCGATGTGAATACTGATGTAGTCATATTCTGGGTAAATGTCTTACCGCCGTCCTCGCTGTAGAAGAATGCACCGCCGCTTGCGGCATATACATAGTCGGGATTTACGGGATCACAGATTATCTTCTTTGTTCCTATTCCACCCTCGCTCTTTGTCCATGTCTTGCCGAGGTCGTCCGTGTAATAGATGTTGCTGTCGTTTCCGGGTGCCCAGAAGAATCGCTTACCGTCAGCCGAAACTGCTACATAGCCGTTATATGCGATCTTACCGCTTTCAAGGGGAGAAGTTGTCACGTTGACCCATTCATTACCGCCGTCAAGTGTGTACCAGAATCCAGCCTTTTCTTCGTCACCGCCGCACTTTACCCAGGTATCTGTTGCCTTTGCCGCTACCGCAAGACCCGACATAGAGCCTGCTGTAGTATTATATACCATACCGTATTCCTCGGCTGTGTCCTGTACAAAGCCGTCATAGTCGCCGATAACGCTCACAAGCTTACCGCCGGGTATGCTGACTATATCGTAAGGAACAGTTTCCTCAATACCCTTTGCAAAGAAGTAGAATTCAGGGCTTTCGTCCCATATATTATCGCATGAGAATATACCGTTACCGGATACCACCATAACCTTGTTCGTGTTGTTGGGATCTATCGCCATAGAACTGCACCAGTGCATAGATGTAGTTGCAAGCCATGCCACTCCGCCGTCTGTCAGCTTCATCTTGTCGTTGAGAAGTGTCCAGTTCTTACCACCGTCTGTAGTTACGTAGAATTCATCACCGTATGCGCCGTTGGGCTGTGCAACATATATGTTCTCTGTGCAGGCTACCATTCTGTCGGGATTTGCAGGATCAATAACCACATCGCCGAATGACTTCTTTGCCGGAGAAATCTCTGTGTAAGTGTCGTCAGCCATGTTAAGCACTCTTATACCGCCGGATATTCTGTTGTTGTTCCACGGACCCTCTGCGCTTGCATAGGTTATAACTATCTTTCCGTCGCCGTTATACTTCATTCTCTGAGTATAAAGACCCTTGGGAGCAGTCGTTACGGGGCTCCATGTAGCGCCGCCATCGGTTGACTTATAAAGGTTGTCTTCCTTTACTCTCGAAATTGCCGCATATATCGTTGTGCAGGCATTGTCGTCGCCGGACTTGGGGTCGATTATAATACTGCATATACCGTTGCCGTTTGATGTGGTAGTCTTTGTTCCCATATCAAGCGCAGTAAATGTCTTACCGCCGTCAGTTGACTTTATCATACCGCCGGTTCTTCCGCCGATATAGATTATATCGCTGTTCTTGGGGTCAACTGCGATACGCTCGCCGTTACCTCTTCCCATGCCGTTGCCGTGTGCCTTTATCATATCGGTAAGCTCGGTGCGGTTCCATGTCTTGCCGTAATCATCGGAGTATAAAAGGCAGGTCTTTCCGTTGCTGAAATACTCCGTTCCCGCAAGCATATATACCTTGTTCGGCTCTTTTTCCGAGTATGCAAGACCGTCTATACCGAGAAGACCTCTGTCCTCCTCGCTTACATCGTAAGAGAGAGCCTCCCACTTCTGCGTATCCTTGTTATAACGATAAGCACCGCCAACGTCTGTACGGGCATAATATAAGCCCTCTTCGCTTGTTGCGAATACACCGCTTACAAATCCGCCGCCGCCCATAGCTACCTGGCTGAATGTAAACTGTGACTGTGCCGTAGCCTGATTGTTGTCTGTACTTGTGTTATCACTTGTCATACTGCTGTCTGTGTTACCCGATGCCGTGCTCTCTCCCGTACCCGAGTTATCTCCGCCGTTACAGCCTGCGGCACATATAGCCGTAGCAACAGCAAGTATAGCCGCCGTTATTTTTCTGTACTTCATTTCTTTTCCTTTCTTAATAAAGCAAACTCTTTGCTTAATATTCATGTAAACCTTTACACAAGTATTATGCACCATTTAGGTTAATTTTGCAAGACTTGTTTCACTATTTTGTGAATATTTGATAAATCTGCTCCCTTTCTATTGGTAATAATAACGGAACAAGAAACAAGAAAAATATGGACGTGACTTTTTCGCTTTTTTATAGTATAATCTATCTGTAATCGAATACAAAGTCCTGCCACCTTACATATCACAGCAGGCAAAAAGGAAAAAGAAAAATGAAAAAACGTATCATCTCTCTTATACTGTGTGCGGCGGTAATAATATCCGCCTGCGGTTGCAGTTCCGATAACGGCAATGTGTCAACCGATACATCGACAGTATCCTCCTCAACCGTTTCACAGGATAACAGCTCAGAAGAACTGACAACATCCTCCGACAGCGGTTTGTCTTCCGATGCTTCCGACAATACAAGCTCCGACAAACAGGATAATTCCTCATCAGACAACTCGGACAAGCAGAACAGCTCAGACAACAAGGACACCTCAACTTCAGGAACCTCACAGCCGTCCGCAACAAGCAAGGCAGAAACCGGTTCCGCAAGCACTGCGACAAGCAAGCCTGCAAGCAACAACACCGGCACAACTGTAACAAGCAAACCGACAACCACTACCCAAAAACCTACCACAACAACTACCACAAAAAAGCCCACTGCTACAACTACTACCACAACAACGAAAAAGCAGTCCGACTCTGCACCTCAGTCATTCTCAAAAGTATATGAAGCGGAAAACGGTAAGCTCTCTTCCGATATGTCGGTTATCTCAGACAGCAACGCATCTGGCGGCAAAGCGGTCGGAAAGTTTGAAAAAGGCACCTCTTCCTGTCAGATAAGCATTTCCGTTCCCTCAGATGCGGTTTACGATATAGTAATTCGTTCAATGGGAATAAGCTCCGATAAGGAAAACGACCTTTACGCTGACGGCAATAAAATCGGTACTTTCAGCAGTAAAAACGGTAAGTTCTCCGATTATACAGTAAGTGCCGTTACTCTCAAAAAAGGCAATCACACCCTCACAGTCAAAACATCTTGGGGTTGGATAGAGCTTGACAAGATAACCGTAAAGACGGGTGAAAAGATAAGCAACAGCACCTATAACGTCACCTCTTCTCTTGTCAATAAGAACGCCACTTCAAATACAAAGAAAATGTATCAATTCTTAAAGGACAGCTACGGCAAATACGTTATTACAGGTCAGCAGTGTGACGGCGGTATAAACGGAAATGAGTTCAAAGCCATAAAGAACCTCACAGGTGATTACCCTGCTCTGCTCGGACTTGATATGATGAATTACACTCCGTCAAGAACAGTGCTCGGTGCATCGTCCTCCGCAGTTGAAAAAGCAATCGAATTTGCAAACAAGGGCGGCATCGTAACATTCTGCTGGCACTGGAACGCTCCCACAGAATACCTGAACAGCACCGCAAACAGCTCTGACGGTTGGTGGGGCGGCTTCTACACCGAAAAAAGTAACTTTGACATAGCTAAAGTCATGAACGGACAGGACGCAAACGGTAAAAAGCTCCTCGACCGTGACATAAAGGAAATCGCAAAACAGTTAAAGCGTCTTGAAAATGCAGGCGTACCGGTTATATGGCGACCTCTGCATGAAGCGTCAGGCGGTTGGTTCTGGTGGGGTGCAAAAGGTCCCGATGCTTATAAAAAGCTTTGGAAATACCTTTATAATGAACTCACAAACACCTACGGCTGTAACAATCTTATCTGGGTTTACAACGGTCAGAGTGCAGACTGGTACCCGGGTGACGAATACGTTGACATAGTGGGTGAAGATATCTACCCCGGTACTCACGTCTACGACCCACAGGTGAGCCGTTTCAAGCAGGCAACAGGCTACGGCAGTAAGACAAAGATTACAGCTCTTACAGAAAACGGCTGTATCTTTGACATTGATTCCGCAGTCAGCATAAACGCTCTGTGGGGCTGGTTCATGACATGGAGCGGTGAGTTCACCTCAAGCGGAAGCAACTACAGCGAAAAGTACACCGAAAAATCCGTAATCAAGAAAATGTACTCAAGCAGCTATTCCCTCACCCTCGGAAACCTCCCGAAAATCTATTGATAAAAACGCATAAAAACTGCTCCTGTGAGTAAATTCCCACAGGAGCAGTCATTTTTATATTCCGACAATAATCACCGTATTGCCGCTACTATACTTATACCATAAGTGAGCAGATCTTGTTGCTGTACTCAACAGGATCCTCAATCGGCATACCCTCAACAAGCAGTGCCTGATCATACAGAATTTCACTGTACGTCTTTAACTTATCCTTATCGGTAGCATACAGTTTTTTCAGCGTTTCATAGATAGGATGCTCGGCATTGATCTCAAGTACCTTTTCAGCCTTTGCATCATGCTCTGCGGGCATCTGGCTTAATACCTTCTCCATTTCTATTGAAAGCAGTCCGTCACTTGTCAGGCATACAGCGTGTGACTTCAGGATCTTTGACAGTCTTACGTCCTTTACCTTACCGCCGAGAGCTTCCTTCATAAATGCGAACATATCCTTGCTTTCCTCAGCCTTAGCCTTCATCTCTTCCTTTTCTTCGGGAGTTTCAAGGTCAAGGTCGCCTGCCGATACCGACTTGAACTGCTTTTCATTGTAGTCCACCATCATCTGTAATGCGAACTCATCAACGCTGTCTATAAGGTAAAGTATCTCGTAACCCTTATCCTTTACAAGCTCTGTCTGAGGAAGCTTGTCTATCTTGTCAACCGTTTCGCCGCTTGCAAAGTAGATATATTTCTGATCTTCCTTCATTCTTGAAACATACTCTTCAAGCGTAACAAGCTTCTTCTCGTTTGAAGAATAGAACAGCAGTAAATCCTTTAACAGTTCCTTGCCAGCACCGAATCCGTTATATACGCCGAACTTTATCTGAAGACCGAATACTTTCCAGAACTTCTCGTATCTTTCACGGTCGTTACGGAGCATCTTTGTAAGCTCGTTCTTGATTGAACGTTCAAGGCTCTTCTCTATTATCTTGAGCTGTCTGTCGTGCTGTAACATCTCACGGGAGATATTCAGCGACAGGTCGGCAGAGTCTACAAGACCCTTTACAAAGCTGAAATAATCGGGGAGCAGATCGGCACACTTGTCCATTATCAGAACACCGTTTGAATAAAGCTGTAATCCCTTTTCATAGTCTTTTGAATAGTAGTCGAAAGGAGCCTTGGAAGGAATGTACATAAGTGCGTTATATGTTGCCGTACCCTCTGTCTTTGTGTGGATATGAGCGATAGGATCGTCATAGTCAAAGAACTTTTCCTTGTAGAACTGGTTATAGTCCTCATCTTTCAGTTCCGATTTGCTCTTGTTCCAGATAGGCACCATGCTGTTGAGCGTTTCGATCTCGGTATGAGTTTCATACTCGTTTTCAGTACCCTCTTTAAGATGCTGGTGGCTGACTTCCATTCTGATAGGATAACGGATATAGTCCGAATACTTCTTTACTATCATACGGAGCTTGTAGTCCTGGAGATATTCGTCGTATTCCTCTTCTTCTGTATTTTCCTTTACTTTCAGCGTGATCTTTGTTCCGACATCTTCCTTGTCACACTCTGTAATGGTATAACCGTCAACACCCTCGGAGTACCACTTGTAAGCCTGGTCACTGCCGTAAGCCTTAGACTCAACAGTAACTTCCGACGCTACCATGAATGCCGAATAGAAACCTACACCGAACTGACCGATAACGTTTATATCGTCCTTGTCTGTATCTGTGTTGTCGTTCTTGAACTTGAAAGAACCGCTGTTTGCGATAACACCGAGGTTATTCTCAAGCTCTTCCTTAGTCATACCGATACCGTTATCTGTAATAGTGATAAGACGGTTTTCCTTGTCAACCGCAAGGTCGATACCGAGGTCTTTTCTCTCTATGCCGAGGTTCTCTGTCAGTGATTTGAAATACAGCTTGTCAAGCGCATCGCTCGCATTTGAAATCAGCTCACGCAGGAATATCTCCTTGTGAGTGTAAATTGAATTGATCATCATGTCAAGCAAACGCTTTGATTCTGCCTTGAATGCTTTCTTTGCCATAAAAAATCATATCCTTTCTATGATTCCGCTTTGTACAGCGGCTATAATCCGAATTTGCACCGGTTGCACGAATTTTTATCGTAGCTGATCTCTTTTTAGCACTCTATCAGCCTGAGTGCTAAAATATATTATAGCACTATTTTCGTATTTGTCAAGAGGTAATATGAAAATATTTGAATTCAAATAAAATTCCCTTTTTCATGCGAAAAATTCCACGGCATCTATTGACAATTGTTCGTTTTAGAACTATAATAAAATAGTTCATAACAGAACAATACGAAACGAACACCGAAAGGATATTATATGACTACAAGCAGTTTCTGGAATTTCATATCCGCCGTAGAAAATGAATACAGCGAATATCGAAAGCGCATAATGACAAAATTTTCTCTTACAGCCGCCGAAACGGACATACTCATGTTCCTTGCTAACAACCCACAGTATGACACTGCGGCGGACATATCAAGAATCCGCCGTATACCTAAGTCGCAGGTTTCCGTATCGGTAAAATCCCTTTGCGAAAAGGGTATACTTACAGGCGTATACAAAGACGGCAACAAAAAGAGCATACACCTGTCGCTGACCTCAGCCGCAAAGCCAATAGTAACATACGGTAAAAAGGAACAGAACAGATTTACATCGGTGCTGTTTAACGGCTTTACCGAAGAAGAGATAGCCGAGATCGACAGATCCCATATAAAGATACAAAACAATATAAATAAGAAAAGGAGCGATAAATAATGGATATTCTTATTACAACCGTAGTCTGCCTGTTAGCCGGTCTCGGTGCAGGACTCGGCACAGGCTTTGCCGGTATGAGTGCGGCGGCGGTAATCACACCTATGCTTGTTACATTTCTCGGTATAGAGCCGTATACCGCTGTCGGAATCGCCCTTGCCTCCGATGTTCTGGCAAGTGCCGTATCGGCTTACACATACGGAAAGAACAAAAACCTTGATATTAAAAACGGGCTTGTCATGATGATTACGGTGCTCGTTTTCACCGTGGTCGGAAGCTTTATTTCAAGCCTTGTTCCGTCCGTTGCAATGGTAATTTCTCTGTATTCATGACGCTAATACTCGGTATAAAATTCATAGTAAAGCCGGTCATGACAACCAAAGAAGACATGGCGGCAAAATCCACAAAATCAAGAACGGTAAAATCAATAATCTGCGGTGCGATAGTCGGCTTTATCTGTGGATTTATCGGCGCAGGCGGCGGAATGATGATGCTTCTTCTGCTTACAAGCGTTATGGGCTATGAGCTCAAGACCGCAGTCGGCACAAGCGTATTCATAATGACCTTCACCGCCCTTACAGGCTCGGTTTCCCACTTTGCGATAGGCGGACTTCCCGACATTCTCCCGTTTATCCTCTGCATAGTTTTCACACTTATCTTCGCAAGAATTGCCGCAAAGATAGCTAACAAGGCAAGTGCAAAGACCCTCAACCGTGTAACAGGTATTATCCTTGTAATACTCGGCGTTGTAGTCCTCGGCTTTTCACTGATTAAATAAAACCGACGAAGAATATAGCTAAAGCCACGATTTTTTATCATCGTGGCTTTAATATTACTGTACCTCTATCTCAGGCATTTCTTTCATTTCATCTTTCTGCAAAGCTTTCTTTTCTCTGAATATAAGTGAGAAAACAGCTCTTACAACAGGACCTGCAAAGAACAATTGCCAGCACAGAGCCATAGGGAAATTGGTTATCGTCGTCTGAATCCACACCGCAATAACTTCACTTCCCGCATTTTTGAACAGAAGAGTTGCGGCAAGGCTCATAAGCGGACACATAAAGATAACTGAAATAACCGAGATACCGAGAACTATGAAAAACGGATTATCACGTTCCGGATTAATTATTTTAAAAGTCTTGTACTTTGCTATCCTGCCAACTAAAAAAATGTCAAGCACAAAAGCAATAGGTCCCATTATTACAAGTTCTTTGAAAGCAAGTAAAAAGACCTCGTTTGTCATACCGCCGATATTAAGTGCTATATTATAGCATATCATGGCGTACACCATAACAAACACCATCATAACGGTAAATACGATTTCCTGAAATAAGTTTCTGGGCATAAAAAATTCCTCCTGATAATAACAATTTGCACTTTATTGTGTTGTTCGTTATCATCCGGGGGATGTGCGTTTCCAATTAGACCAATATTCTTTTTACGTTATAGATTTTAACATATTCCGTACCCATAGTCAATTGTGAAGTAAAACGAAAAAGCACCGCCCCGGCGGTGCCTTTTTGTATACATATCACTTTTCCTTTTTACACTTTCTCACTTCTGAATCTTCCGACAACCTTTGCATTCTTGTCAATGTTGACCTCAAACCTCAGCGTGCACGGAGAATAATGTGCGTTTTCACCCTCGGCAATAACTTCATAGAAGAACGCCAGCGCACCGCCGTCCTCCATACGTCTTACCGCACACTTGCAGAACCCTTCGGAAATAGCCTGCTTTACATAAGGAATTTCACGGTCGTATGTGCAGAAGTTATCCTCTGTAACAGGAATATTCACATCGCCGTCCGAACAGCTGTTTTCTCTCAGCATCGTTTCAAGCGGCGATACTTTCTTGCGGCTGAACTCCGCAAACGGTGCTTTCTTAGCTATTTCGCCCTTTCTTGCAGGTTTGCCGTTGATCTTCCAGCACGGACGTGTAACAACGACCGTTTCGCCTATATGTAAATCGTTGTTCAGGTGCTCACTCTGTGCAGAATAGAAATCAAGCGTATCCTTATCTATTACAACTTCCTTTGCCTTGTCACGAACTATTCCCACAAGCTCCAGCATTGAGAGCAGTTCGCCTGCCTTTTCCATGCACTTTTCGTCCGTCCAGATCTCATAGTTGCGGAAATTGTTTCTCCAGTATGTCTTTATCGGCAGATCACCGATAAGTGCCTGTATTCTCATCTCCCAGTCGAACAATATACCGCTCTTACTGCGTATCTTGTTTTCCTTAACGGCATTCAGCGGTTCAAGGAGCTGTGCAAACGATGCGATATTATCCGCAATATCCTGGGCTATGAACTTTCTTGTGTCGGTGGTTTTCTTCTTCTCGCTCTCTTCCTCTATCTTCTCGTCGTTATACTTGTCAAAATCGTCCTGACCTGCGTCAGCCGTATCAAACATTGAGAATACTTCCGACGGATCGGAGAAAGACTTCTTTTCCACAGGCTCATCTTCCATAAGCAGATCGCCGAACAGATCCTCAACCTCAGCAACATTTTCATCATGCTTTTCTTCGGCAACCTGCACAGGTGCATACGCCTCATCGGGAAGATCAAAGAAATCCATGGTTCTCGGTTTTTCGGTCTCAGCCGCCTGCATTACAGGCTGGTCGTCAGCTACAGATAATTCTTCCGTCAGAATATCTCCCGTCTGTTCAAGGTCGTCATCGTAGTCGTTGCCGTCATTTATCATGCTCTGTGCGGCTTCGGGCTCGCCGATAAGGTCACTGAACTCTTTCACAGCGTCCTCGACCGACTCGGCTGTACGGACTGATGAAATATCATCGCTTAAATCGTCCTCTATATCTCCGAAAGCCATATCATCCGCATTGCTTTCCGAAACTTCCTCAACCTCAGGCTCTTCCTGCTCCTCAGCTTCGCTTATCTCTTCAAAAGCCCTAACAGCCTCTTCTACAGGTTCACTCGCCATATTTTCAGCCATTACAGCATTGAACTGTTCTTCAAGTGAACTTTCCCCGTTGTCCTCGGAAACTTCCTCAACCTCAGGCTCTTCCTGCTCCTCAGCTTCGCTTATCTCTTCAAAAGCCCTAACAGCCTCTTCTACAGGTTCACTCGCCATATTT
>CABUEI010000050.1 GCA_902490585.1 uncultured Oscillospiraceae bacterium | reverse complement strand
GCCGTGACCGCCACATATTAAATTATCACTTTGTGTAACCCCGCCGTTCCACTATCTTGAGCAAATCGTCATCATTTCAAAAGGCGGAGTTTGAAGCGGCACATTGCCGCAAGGCGGAATTTGAAGCGGCACATTGCCGCCTTACTTCAAGATAGGAGCAAATCTGATACGGATATTCGGCATCTTCGTGATAGTCGAATAAGTGTTCAGCATCCAGTCCTCACTGCCGTCATTTACGTTCTCACCGCTTGCGGGAGGCGCAAATATCTTGAGCGTCATGTCAGCTTCGCCGTCAAGGGGCTTTTCAAAGAATGCCGACATAAAATCGATCGTTTTTGCATGAGGTGCTTTGTAGAACCACTTGCCGTTGATCTCCATCATAAGGTTAAGCTCTGCGTCCTCGCCGTCAAATGTGATCTCGCAGAATGTGGGGTTCTTCTCAAAGTGCAGAGGTATTTCGATACCCTCAGCGTCCTCAGAACCGCCCCAACGTAATTTTATAGGGAACTGAGCGTCGCCCTGAGCCTTTATTTCGGGATAGAAATATTCGTCGTGGATGATTTCCTTGTATGTCTGCATTACCGGCTGCTCAATACCGCAGTCAGCATTGTTCGGATCCTCAATTTCAAGTCCCAGTCTGCCTCTGTCACGGAACTGATAGAATGTAAAGCCGTTGAACCAGCCCTGATCCTTGTCATTCTTCAGCATATCGCAGAATTCCTTTACCATTTCAGCCTGCTCGTAAGGTCCCGTTACATCACCGTCAGCGTTGAACTCACTCATTACCATAGGCTTCTTTTCTCCGCCGCAAAGCTCTCTGTAACGCTTTTCCGACAGCTTAGTAAGATTATATGTATCCGCTACCTTGCTTCTGCCGAAAGAGTTTCCGCCCTCGTCCGCTACATCAAAAGGCCAGCCCCAGTGGAGAGCCATGTACTTGTCAACAGACCATATATCCGTTGCTCTTACAGCGTCGGCAAATTCCTTTTCCATCTCGATTTCTCCGCCCTTTTCGGGATGCTCCACACCGCCGATACAGAGAATAGTCTGTACGTTGGGTGCAAACTTCTTGATTACTTCACGGGCATGAATATAGAAATCAGCTACCTGCTGATATGTAGCACGCTTGTTGAATGAGAACCAGTTGCCTGTAGCCTCATGGTTTATTCTTAACTGCATACGGCCGAATGTTGAAAGCTCCTTGCCTATCTGCTCAAGGTGATCGTCAGTTACATTCGGGTCGATCGTCATTGTGAGTATAACGTCCTGTCCGTGACGTCTTACATCACGCATACAGGTAAAAGGCTCGTCGTCGGTTGTTCCGCCGATACCGCCCTTGTATGTAAAATAGTCGTCATAAGGATAATCCCACTGGAATGTGATTTCCTTGTCCTTGAAAGCGTTTCTCGCTCTTGCAGGCCATGTTTCGTCAAGAGGATAATAGCAATACATAAGGCTTACCGCTCTGTGAGGTCTGCCGAGCTTGTTCAGGATATAATCCTGGTTTACATACTCTCCTCTTTCACTTCCGTCGCCAAGGTCAACCGCACACTTTGCAGGACCCATGTGGATCTTTTTGATCTCGCTCATGTTAATAAACTCCTTACACAACTTTTTCTTATCAGAAATCGTGAAAACCCATGTTTTCACCGAATAATTTGAGTATATCATAAAATGAAAACGATTTCAAGGCTTTACAAAAAAATTTTTTTGGTATATAATAAAATGGTATTGCAAAATCGAAAGGAACGATAACCTATGTTAGAATATGATGAACTCAAAGTTGAGTTCGAGGGCTATGAGCCTGAGCTTAAAGAACTCGCAGGCGCACTTGACCTTGATAATCTCAAAGCAGAAATAACTAAGCTTGAAGAACAGAGTGCACAGCCTGACTTCTGGAACGATGTAGAAAACTCTCAGAAGATATCGCAGAAGATAGGCGAAGATAAGAATATAGTACAGAGCTATGAAAAGCTCCGTGAAAGCTATGACGATGTAATGACAATGCTCGAGCTTGCTCAGGAAGAGGATGACGAATCTATGCTTCCCGAGATCCAGGAGCTTGCAAAGCATTTCAGAACAGAGCTTGAATCGCAGAAGCTCGCTACACTCCTGTCAGGCGAATTCGACCATAACAACGCAATTCTCACATTCCACGCAGGTGCAGGCGGAACAGAGGCTCAGGACTGGGTTGAAATGCTGTACCGTATGTACAACCACTGGGCAGAACAGCACGGCATGAAAGTAACCGTACTTGATTACCTTGACGGTGAAGAAGCAGGTATAAAGAGTGCCAGCATACTGGTAGAGGGCAGAAACGCCTACGGTTATTTAAAGAGTGAGAACGGCGTACACAGACTTGTCCGTGTATCTCCCTTTGACAGCTCCGGACGCCGCCACACGAGCTTTGCTTCCGTTGAAGTAATGCCCGAAATCAACGAGGATATCGACATCGAGATAAGCGAAGATGAGATCAAGATGGATGTTTACCGTGCCAGCGGTGCAGGCGGTCAGAAAGTCAACAAGACCTCTTCCGCAGTCCGTATCACACATATCCCTACAGGTATCGTGTGTGCCTGCCAGACAGAACGTTCACAGCACCAGAACAGAGAATACGCAATGCGTATGTTAAAGTCAAAACTGCTTGAGATCAAGGA
Source organism: uncultured Oscillospiraceae bacterium (assembly GCA_902490585.1). Taxonomy (GTDB): domain Bacteria; phylum Bacillota; class Clostridia; order Oscillospirales; family Ruminococcaceae; genus Ruminiclostridium_E. The sequence continues at coordinate 11,064 of CABUEI010000050.1, read as the reverse complement.
AAGAGAACACCTTGACAAGATCTCCGACATCAAGGGCGAACAGCTCCAGATCGCATGGGGTGCACAGATACGCTCCTATGTATTCATGCCCTATACAATGGTAAAGGATCACCGCACAGGCTTTGAAATGGGTAACATCGGCGCAGTTATGGACGGCGACCTCGACGGCTTTATCAACGCTTATTTAAAGGCACTCAGCTTAGGACAGATATAATGAAAAAGAACGACATCATTGAAATTGAGATAACAGCTCTTTCAAGTGAATGTTCCGGTATAGGCAAGAAGGACGGCATGGTTATATTCGTGCCGTTTTCTGCTATAGGGGACAAGCTTGAAGTGAAGATACTGAAAGTGAATAAAACCTACTGCTACGGCAAGATTGAGAAGATTATCACTCCCTCTCCCGACAGAGTAACCCCCGACTGCCCCGTTTACACCAAATGCGGCGGTTGTTCTCTTCGCCACATAAGCTATGAAGCACAACTCAGAGCCAAGGAGCAATTTGTAAAGGACGCTTTCACCCGTATCGGCGGACTGTCTCCGGAATTTCTCCCGATAATACCGAACAAGAATGTTAACGGCTACCGCAACAAGCTACAGATGCCGATAGGCACCGACAAGGACGGAAATCTTATTGCAGGATTTTATGCTTTCCACTCCCACAGAATAGTTCCGTGTGAAAAGTGCCTTTTACAGCCCGACATTTTCTCGGAAATAACCGCCGACTTATTAAAATTTGCCACCGAGCTGAAATTATCCGCTTATGACGAAGCCACCCGCAAAGGTATACTCCGTCATTTATATCTGAGAAAAGGCTATCGTAGCGGAGAAATCTGTCTTTGCATAGTAGTATCGAAAAACGTACCGCAGCTGAAAATTCTCTCTGACAGACTTATTGAAAAATATCCTGAAATAGTAAGTTCTGTAATAAATATCAACGATAAGGACACCAATGTTATTTTAGGTGCAAAAGAAGTGCAATTAACAGCAAAAAGTGATATAAGTGACACAATGTGCGGCGTTACCGTCAATATTGCTCCAAAGGCGTTTTACCAGGTAAATACGGCATCGGCGGAACTTCTTTACGCCGCCGCCCGTGATTTTGCCGATCCGATGTGCAGGATTGTGCTGGACTTATATTGCGGTGCCGGCACGATCGGGCTTTCCATGGCAGACAAGGCAAAGAAAGTGATCGGTGTCGAAATCGTCCCCGAAGCTATCGAAAACGCAAAGCAGAACGCCCTCGCAAACGGCATAGATAACTGCGAATTCATCTGTGCCGATGCCGCCGAAGCCGCACGGATACTGCATTCACGTAACCTCCGCCCCGACGTTATAATGGTCGATCCTCCACGCAAAGGTTGCGGCAAGGATGCCTGCGAGCAGATTGCCGCCTTCTCTGCCCCCCGAATCGTCATGGTTTCCTGCAACGCCGCCACCGCCGCCCGTGACTGCGCCTGGTTTGCCACCCTCGGCTACTCCACCGACAAGTGCGTCGCCGTCGATATGTTCAGTGGCACAAACCACGTTGAATGCGTTGTCCTCCTCACCAAAACCTCTTCGCTTTCATAAAGCATGATACAGAAAATGTATTTATTTTGCAAGCTCTCTGCTAAACTTCAGCGGAGAGCTTGTTTCATTCAGAGCCCGTTACTTATGTAACATTCCTCTAAAAATTATCAAAATCAATAAAAGAAAGTATTGATTTTCTCCAAAAAAGTGTTATGATTTTCTTTAGTACATTACAGAAGTAATGCTTATCTTAATGCAAAGGAGAAAATATCAATGGGTTACTTAACAGGAAAAACGGCTATTATTACAGGCGGCGGATATGCGGCTTTATCGGACGGCAGCTGTGGCTCGATAGGTTACGGTATTGCTACTGCTTATGCAAAATAGGGCGCTAATCTAGTCATCACGGGACGAAACAAGGGAAAGCTTGACAAGGCTAAGGAAGAGCTTGAAAAGCTGTAGGGAATCAAAGTTCTTGCTGTCCCCGCAAACATTGAATCGGGTGCAGACAACGAGGCTGTTGCAAAGTCGGTTTTTGATGCCGCTGTAAAAGAATTCGGACGTATCGACGTACTTATAAACAACGCTCAGGCATCGGCTTCGGGCGTAACTATACAGGATCACACAACACAGCAGTTTGACCTTGCTATCTACTCCGGTCTGTATGCGGCATTCTATTATATGAAAGCCTGCTACCCTTACCTCAAGGAAACACAGGGCAGTATCATAAACTTTGCATCTGGCGCAGGTCTGTTCGGAAATTACGGTCAGTGTGCCTATGCCGCCGCTAAGGAAGGCATAAGAGGTCTTTCCCGTGTAGCCGCTACAGAATGGGCAAAGGACGGAATCAACACGAATGTTGTCTGCCCTCTCGCATGGACAAGTCAGCTTGAGAACTTCAAGAATGCTTATCCCGAGGCTTTTGCCGCCAATGTAAAAATGCCGCCGGCAGGCCACTACGGCAATGTTGAAACAGAAATAGGCAGAGTATGCGTACAGATCGCATCTCCCGACTTCAAGTACATGAACGGCGAAACAATCACCCTTGAGGGTGGTATGGGTCAAAGACCTTAACCGTTTTCACTCTCTATAAAACTGCCGCCGCAGATACAGCAAATGCCGTTTTCTGCGGCGGTTTTATTTCACCTTATTTTCATATAATCTTATTGACAATTTCCACTCAGGGTACTATAATTAAGTTAATAAACGGCACATTTTTGCTGTAAGCACTGCCGTAACACAGGAGGATAAAACAATGGCTAAAAACAAGTATGCAGGCACACAGACCGAAAAGAATCTTCAGGAAGCGTTTGCCGGAGAATCTCAGGCAAGAAACAAGTATACATATTTTGCATCCGTAGCGAAAAAAGAGGGCTATGAGCAGATGTCCGCCCTTTTCCTGAAAACTGCGGATAACGAAAAGGAACACGCTAAGATGTGGTTCAAGGAGCTTGCAGGAATAGGCGATACAAAGACAAACCTTGAGGCTGCCGCAGACGGCGAAAACTACGAATGGACAGATATGTACGAAAACTTTGCCAAGACAGCAGAGGAAGAGGGCTTCCCTGAGCTTGCCGCTAAGTTCAGAGCCGTAGGCGAGATTGAAAAGCACCACGAGGAAAGATACCGTGCACTGTTAAAGAACATAGAAACCGCACAGGTATTTGAAAAGAGTGAGGTCAAGGTGTGGGAGTGCCGCAACTGCGGTCATATCGTAGTAGGCACAAAGGCTCCCGATGTATGCCCCGTTTGTAATCATCCGCAGAGCTACTTTGAAGTACACGCAGAAAACTATTGATCTGACGACGGAATAAATTCATAAAACCGACTTCTGCTTACGGCTGATCATAACCGTCAGCGGAAGTTTTGTTTTCAACCGCTATATCTAAAAGGAACACATTATGAAAAACTACAACCGGGCAGTACTCGGCACGGGTGTTATCGCAAACGAAACAGCCGCCGCTATGCAGAAAAACGTAAGAAATCTGTTTGCCGTAGGTAACAGGATGCATGACAAGGCTGTGGCTTTTGCCGAAAAATACAATATCGGCAAGGTTTATGATAACTATGACGAAATGTTCACAGACCCCGATGTTGATATAATTTACATTACTACTCCTCATAACACGCATTACGGCTTTATGAAGAAAGCAATTTTAAACAAAAAGCATATCCTTGTTGAAAAGTCGATAACACTGAACAGTGACGAACTGGGTGAACTTATAGCACTTGCAGATGAGAATAACGTTGTAATAGGTGAAGCAATGACGGTTTACCACATGCCGATATATAAAAAGCTGAATGAAATTCTGAAAGGCGGTACACTCGGCAAGGTTAATCTTATCACTATGAACTTCGGCAGTTTCAAAGAGTACGATATGAATAACAGGTTTTTCAACAGAAACCTTGCAGGCGGTGCAATGCTTGATATCGGCGTTTATGCCCTGTCGGTTATACGTTGGTTCTTTGATTCAAAGCCAGTGAATATATTGTCACAGGTAAAAGCCGCACCCACGGGAGTTGATGAACAGGCGAGTCTTTTGATTTCTAATAACGAGGGACAGATGGCAACTGTTATGTTGTCACTTCATTCAAAACAGCCAAAGCGTGCGATGATTTCATGCGAAAACGGCTATATCGAGATCATGGAATATCCGAGAGCATGGGAAGCAAAAATAACCTACACCGACGGCAGAACAGAGCTTATAAAAGCAGGCGAAAACTCCGATGCGCTTTACTATGAAATAACCGATATGGAAAATGCGATAGATGGCGACAGAAGCGTAATGCACTTAGACTATACCGCCGATGTCATGGAGATTATGACAAAGTTCAGACAGGAACACGGCATGAAATACCCGGAGGAAGAATAAATGGACAGATGCGAAAAACTGCGTGACAACCTGTACAGTGCCGAATTGCTGACAGGTTCAATTACACCCGTAAAGGAACATATTGCACAGATATTCTATAATGTAAACAACACCGATAACAGCGAATTTATCGAAAACGAGGCGTTGCAGATGATAACTCAGTTCGGTAAAACCGAGTATCATTTCTGCGGTAAACACAGCGGATTATGGCAGAAAGTCTTTCACGACACCGCACTTAAAATTTATCCGACAGACAGCGAAAAGGTCATAACCCGTAAGTATGAAAGCACGGAGAAATTTGCGGATGAACTGAGCTTGGTATTACAGGAGAGATACTTTGTTCCGACCGACTTTTATCTTATTTATGACGATGAGGAAATGTATAGGCAGGTTGTGGGAATGACGGAATGATAAACAGCATGAAATTATGCGGTAAATTTTGCCTTGACTATTTTTATTCAAGGTGATATAATCTGTAACGCAAAATTGCAGTATATTATTTGAAGGAGCGATTTTAATGAAGGTATTGATGCTCAACGGCAGTCCGAAGGCGAACGGCAATACCAATGCCGCACTGCTTGAAGTAGGCAGGACGCTTGAAAACGAGGGCATTTCATATGAGATATTCCAGATGGGCGGAAAGCCTGTCAGAGATTGCATAGGCTGCGGACAGTGCAGTGAAAAAGGCTGTGCTTTCACCGATGACGATGTAAACGAATTTATAGCAAAAGCTAAAGAAGCGGACGGATTTGTGTTCGGTACACCGGTATACTATGCTCACCCGAGCGGACGTATACTGTCATTCCTTGACAGAGCGTTCTATGCAGGCGGTGCGGCTTTCAGATTCAAGCCCGGTGCATCGGTTGCTGTTGCAAGACGAGGAGGCAGTTCAGCATCGTTCGATTGCCTGAACAAGTATTTCGGCATAGCACAGATGCCTGTTGTCGGCTCTACCTACTGGAACATGGTATACGGCAGAGTACCCGGTGAAGCCGAACAGGATCTTGAGGGTATGCAGACAATGCAGAACCTTGCAAAGAACATGGCGTGGATGATGAAGTGCTTTGAGCTTGGCAGAAAGAACGGCATTGCACTGCCCGATACAAGTGCGGCTGTAAGAACGAATTTTATAAGATAACTTAATATTCATAATGTAATAATAAACAGGGCTGAACTGCTTGATCGCAATTCAGCCCTTTTATTATTCCCTTACTCTCAACTCTCTGAATGCGACAGCGGCCGCCGCACCGACATTGAGCGAATCGACACCGTGATACATCGGTATCTTTACCGTGTAATCACAGCCGTCTATAGTCTTCTGCGACAGTCCGTAACCCTCAGAGCCGAGTATTATAGCAAGCCTTTTCTCGCTCTGAAGCGTCTTGTCATCAATACTTACCGAGTTATCCGTGAGTGCCATTGCCGCTGTTTTAAAGCCCAGCGAACCCAGATATGCGGGGCCGTGTGATTGCCACCAATGCTCATCCTCTCCGATATATCCCCACGGGATAAGAAATACCGTTCCCATACTTACTCTTATAGCTCTCCTGCAAAGAGGGTCACAGCAGGACGGAGTAATCAGCACGGCATCTATTCCGAGTGCCGCCGCAGAACGTATTATTGCTCCTGCATTGCTGACATCGGCTATATTTTCGAGCACGGCGATCCTGCGAGCGTTTTTGCAAAGCTCCTCTGCACTCTTCGGCGCAGGACGTTCCATAGCGCAGAGCATTCCACGTGTCAGCTCATAGCCTGTAAGCCCGGACATTATCTTGCTGTCGGCGGTGTACACCGGAATATCTCCGCACCGCTCTATTATGCCGTTTGCACGGTCGTTTATATATTTTCTGTCTGTGAACATTGAGATCGGTTTACAGCCTGCGTCAAGAGCAACTTCTATCACCGTCTGGCTTTCGGCTATGAATATTCCGTGTTTGTACTCGTAGACCTTGCGCAGTCGGGCATCTGTCAGGTGCGTGTATATTTCAAGCTCAGGGATATTTATATCGGTAACGTCAATAATTTCTGCCATATCTTTTACAAATCCTTTCGGGAACGGACGTTATTTCTTATTGCAAATAACTTGCAAAAGTGATAAAATAATATAAGAATATGTCCGCTTGTCGCACTGAATATTATAGCGTATAAGGCGGATGTTGTCAAACGCAACGATGAAGAGAAAACAACGTGATTTATCTAAAAGGCAGGTTATATGTATTACCTATACAAAATCACAGTAGAAATAGATGATGAAAAAGTACTGAACTTACAACAGCACGATTTAAACGCTGTATACAAGACAGTCAGAGAAGCGTTTGCAAACTGTCATTTCAAGGAGCAGTCAACAGACAATAAGCAGCTTGTTTTTGTTATTGAAGACGGAAACGATTCATTCAGTGAAGTCGGAATTGTGACAAATGCACTTCACGACAGCTGGCTCGGCAAGTATTTAAAGAAAATGGAATGGTACGATTCAAGCGATGACAGCACCGAGGATATACTCATGGAAATACAAGAATTTGACAACGAATACGGCAAATAAATTTAACGGAGAACATTATGAAAACAGGACTTGTGCTTGAAGGCGGCGCTATGCGTGGAATGTACACGGCAGGCGCACTTGACGTACTTCTCGAAAACAAAATACATTTTGACGGAATAATCGGCACATCGGCAGGAGCAGTATTCGGAGTGAATTTCCTGTCGGAGCAGAACGGCAGGGTTATCCGTTACAATTGCCGTTTCAACGGAGATAAGAACTATATGGGAATAAAACCGTTACTTAAAAACGGCGACTTTTTCAACACAGAATACGCATACTACAAAGTTCCGAATGAACTTGATATATTCGATGACGAAACCTATCAAAAATCGGGTGTACCGTTTTATGCAACGGTGACAGATCTCAGAACGGGAAAACCCGAATATTTAGAGGTCAGAAGTGTACTCAGAGATATGGAAATGCTCCGTGCCTCAGCGTCCATGCCGTTTATATCAAAGCCGGTCATTATCGGCGGCAGAGCCTATCTTGACGGTGGAATTTCCGACAGCATACCGTTCAGGCATTTTGCCGACATGGGATACAAAAAACAGGTAGTGATCCTCACCCGTGATATGAGCTACCGCAAAAAGCCGATGAACAAGCTGCTGATACGCTTGTTCTACGGTAAATTCCCCGACTTGTGCAATGCGCTTGAAAACCGTCACAATGTCTACAACGAAAGCATAGACAAGCTATGCAAGCTTGAACAAAGCGGCAAGGTATTTGTTATCCGCCCGTCTGAGCCGATAACGATAAGCAGAACCGAAAGAAACCCCGAAAGACTTAAAAGCGTTTATGAGCTTGGCAGAAAGGATACGGAGAAATATCTTGAAAGCCTCAGGGAATTTTTAGATAAAGAATAAGGATAGTAAAATGACAAACAAAAAATGTCCCGTTTCCAAAAAGTGCAGTGGCTGTCAGCTGTCTAACATGACATACGAACAGCAACTCGAATGGAAACAGAAAGATACAGAAAAACTGCTCGGCGGTTTCGGCAAAGTATCAAAGATTATAGGTGCAGACAACCCGTATAACTACAGGAACAAGGTGCAGGCTGTTTTCCGCTCCGACAGAAGCGGCAGGATAATTTCGGGCGTATACCAGTCGTCCAGAAACGGCATAGTCGGAATTGACAGTTGTCTGCTTGACGACAAGCGTGCCGATGAGATAATAGTCGGTATAAGAGGATTACTCAAATCGTTCAAATTACAGCCGTATGATGAGGGAACGGGACGTGGATTTTTACGCCATGTGCTTGTCCGTGTAGGAAAGAATACGGGCGAAATACTTGTAACTCTTGTCGGCGGAAACTCAATGTTCCCTAAAAAACACGACTTTGTAAAAGCACTCGTAAAGCAGTTCCCCGACATAACAACCGTGACATTCTCGGTAAACCGTACCCCCGAAATGCTCACCCTCGGCGATAAGAACGAGGTACTTTACGGCGAGGGCTATATAACCGATATTCTTTGCGGAAAGAAGTTCAGGATTTCTCCCCAGTCGTTCTATCAGATAAACCACGCTCAGACCGAAAAGCTGTATGATTATGCAATAAAAGCCGCACAGCTTACAAAGAACGATATACTGCTTGACGCATACAGCGGAATAGGCACGATAGGAATAATAGCGTCGGACTATGTAAAACAGGTTCAGGGTATAGAATACAATGCCGCCGCAGTCCGTGACGCAGTAAAGAACTGCCACGAAAACGGACTTACACGCAATATTGCTTTCAACCGTGGCGATGCAGGCGAATTTCTGGAGAAGAAAGCAAAGCTCGGTACGCATTACAATGCGGTAATTCTCGACCCGGCAAGAGCGGGAGCGGACAGAAAATTTTTGAACTCGCTTGTGAAAATCGCACCCGAAAGAATAGTTTATATATCATGTAATCCTGCAACGCAGGCGAGGGATCTGAAAACGCTTACCAAGCGGTATAAGATAACCGATATTCAGCCGTTTGATATGTTCCCGCATACGAGGCATGTTGAGTGCGTGGTTTCGATGTCAAGGAAAGCAGAGTAAAACGGGATTATTGGCTTAACGGTGCGGTTTAGCTGCATTGGGTTGATTACCCGTATATTCCATAATAAGGCTATTTTGTGCGTGTGGTAATATATCCACGATGACAGCAGTTTCTCAGCGATACACGGGTTTTGGGACGAGTGTGCGGGAATGCTGTGATAGTGTGCGGGATAGATGTCAAATAGTGCTATAAACAATCAACGGATATGGAGGATCAAACATATCAACGAGGTGAATGACTTAATTTCCGAGCAGGACACCGTGCCTACCGAGTTTAATGAGAGACTATTCTATAGAGTACAGGCAACCCCTCCCGTTCATAAAGTCGGGAGGGGCTTTGTCATTAATTGAAGCACCAAATTAACCATATTATTGCCGCAGTTACTCTGCCACCGAGTCTACAAATTCACACAGCCTGTCAATATCTTCGTCATCGGGGTGGTTTGACGCTGATTCCATTATTCGGTCAAGTTGATCAGCCGAATACCCAGTTTCGATTTCGAGTTTTTCTCGAAACTCATCTGAAGCTTTCCCCTGACAGAGGAAAAATCCGAGATAACTGCAATCGTCATTTATCCACGGGCTGACAGCGTTTTCTACATACTGCTTATACTTCTCGTTCACCGGCAGCCCGCAGGACGCAAACAACGTGATTTTAACGTTTTCAAGCTGTTCAAGAATATCCAGTATCTTAATACCACAACTGCGATTCTTCACAGGGAATCCTATGAAGTAGTGCTCCGCTTCGGGCAGTTCGGACGCATTTTCGGCGTTTATGATTACCTTATCATTTCCGGGCAGGCTCACAAAAACATTCTTTGAAAGTTCCTCGGTATTCCCTGTTTCGGATATATAGATTACTGCATATTTCATACAAACACCTCATTTCAGATGAATATGTTGAGAAGTCCGAGAATAAAGCCAATCAGCGCTCCCAGATTAACTATCGTGTTAAGTTCTTTTTTCATAACGCTCATCACAAGCGCTTCAAGCTCGTCTGCGCTCATAGCGTTTATTTTTTCCTCGACAATGCCGCTCAAATCAAGCAGGCTCATGAGGTTTTCCGCACAGCCAGACACAGCCTTTTTATACAACGCGATAAAGGCTTTTTTTAGTGTATCTCTGTCAATGCCAAATCCCTCTATAATGTCAGCAAGCGGCATTTCACCCGAATCAGACAGCTTCTGTTCGATATAAGGCACAATAAATTCCTCCCCATTCTCCGCAATATATGCCTGTATTTCAGCGCCCACAGGAGAAAGCACAGCCTGCAACAGCTCGTCAGTCAGGAACATCTCAATCATAGGGTTGTTCAGTTTAGCCTTTATAATCTCCGGAGTTTTTTCAACTAGCACACCCGATATATCCACCTGAGAAATGGCTTCTGCTATGTATCTTGCGATGTTTGTGGAAACGGCTTTCTTTCTGCTCTCGATTTCCTCCTCGGTCATATCCTGCGAACCGCTGAAAAGGTCATTTATTGATACCGACAGCTTATCCAGAATCATATCGGCTATTTTATCCGCAAGCTCGTCACTCAACAGCCTGCTCTCAATATCTGCCTGAGTTATAAGATTGTTTCCCACTGCGTCCCCGACATACTTTGCAAGCCTTGATTTCCCCTTGGGGATTGCACCTGGAGTAAACGGAAGTTTGTGACCGAATACCTTTATCTCCTTTTTTGGGTGGAACAGCATTTTCACCGCAATAAAATTGGTGAAGTACCCTATTACCGCGCCGATAACCGGGCCGGCAATATACTTGATTATCATACATATCCTTCTTTCTTCTTCATAACGCTCATATATGCAGGTCTGATTATCTTGTCGGTGCAGACCATCTCCTCAATGCGGTGAGCGCTCCAGCCGACTATCCTTGCTACTGCAAAAATAGCGGTATATAGTTCCTTCGGAATACCCAACATATCATATACGAACCCGCTGTAAAAATCCACATTCGGACAGACACCGCGGTTGTGCTTTCTATCCATAATAAGCTGCGGTGCGATTTTCTCGGTCTGCTCGTACAGTCGGAATTCGTTCATTCTGCCTTTCTCTGCGGCAAGCTGTTTTACATAGCCCTTAAGCACCCGTTCTCTCGGGTCGGAAAGCG
>CABUEI010000049.1 GCA_902490585.1 uncultured Oscillospiraceae bacterium | reverse complement strand
ATGCCGTAATTGCAAACGCCAACAGCGCCGCTACAATTCTTTTGCTTTTCATACTTTTACCTCTTTTCCTGTGTTTTGATAATTATATAACTCGTTTTTTTCAGAGTTTATATACATGGTTTGCAAATTCTATTCCACATATTGTCAAAAGGTTTGTGCTTAATTTTTCTATGGATAAGTTTGGAATATGCGATGATATTATTACATTTTTTGTAATGCTATCGTTGAAGAGATCAAGTGCTTTAAAATGTTCTATATATATAACGTAGAAACATTCAAAATTTGTCATTGTTTTTTGAGTTATTTTTGCTATTTCCCGTTTTTTCTCTCTTTTGCACAATTTTACAGTTTTCGCTTGTGCACAATCACGTCATACAAATTTACTTGTTTTGTATTTTCTTACATTTGACGATTTTTTCTTCAATTTTTATGATTATAAATCTGTTCAATTCTTAACCGTTGTGCTTTTTTGTTATAAATTGTTCAAAACACAGCAAAAAGCATCAATATGTGACAAATTGATGCTCCGTGCACATTTTCAATTTTCCGCATAACAATGCTGATTCACAGCGATGTCACTGTGCATTGCACAACGCTGTTAATTTACAAATATTGTCGCTACATTAAGGTAAGTCGCAAACGCCACCCATAAAAAATACGGTATATTTATATTGCCGGCAATATGCTTTACTTTTCCGAATCCGAGTATCATTGCTCCTATCAGAATGAGAAGTATTGCTATATCCGCCACCGCAAGCCACAACACCTCAAACCGCACAAATACTATACTCCACAGGAAATTCACCACCAGCTGAACCCAGTATATCGTCAGCAATTTTCTCTTCACACTCACCGCCGCATCGCTATAGTGTATCAGGTGTGCCGACACCCCCATTACCGCATACAGTATTATCCACACCACCGGGAATACCCATGCAGGCGGCTGTAAAGGAGGTTGTTCGTACTTCTGGAAAAACTCGGTAAAACTGCCTGCAAGCAGTCCCGACGACATTCCGATAACCTCCGCCGACAATATATAAAGTACAAGATCAAGCCATTTGTTATGACGTTTCATATCATCAACCTTTCCGCATTATAAAGCCGTTTCACGACATATTTCATTATAATTATATGCCCTTTTTGTCCGTTTATTCCCACTTGCATTTTCCCCTGGAAAAGTGTAAAATATACGTTGTAATAACACGAAAGGATACACAAAAATGTTTGAAGGTTTTGACAGATCAGCCGTTGATTTCCTGTGGGGAATACGGCTTAATAATAACAAAAACTGGTATGATGAGCACAAAGAAGACTATAAGCAGAACCTTGCAAAGCCCATGAAATCGCTCTGTGAAGAGCTTTTCTGCGATTTCTACGGTGAAATCGGCTATGACACGGTAAGTTCTGTTTCAAGGATAGTCAAGGACGCACGCTTCCCCCACGCATACCCATACCGTGATAACTATTGGTTTACATTCAAGGAAACAAGGCAGGACTGGTGGGTTGCTCCTGCATTCTACTTTGAGCTTTCATGCGAGGGCTGGGGCTACGGAATGGGCATGTGGAGTGCTTCCGCAGGTTCTATGCAGAAGTTCAGAAACACCATTGACGAAAACCCCGACGGCTTCTCAAAGCTTGTCAGAGCGTTCAACAAGCAAAAGATCTTCACGCTTGACGGTAACTTTTATAAACGTAAAAAAGGCGAGGTTCCTCCACTGCTTGACGGCTGGTACAACCGCAAATCCATCAGCTGTTCTGCTAGCTTCACATACGAAATCGAAACGGTTTTCACTCCCGATTTAAAGCCGCTTATCCTTGACGGATTCCGCTCTCTGTACCCTATCTGCCGATTTATCCACAATGCAATAAACGAGGAATGATGCACTTAACGACAGTAAATATCCACCGGTGGAGCCGGTTTTACAGAAAACACTGAAAAGGCTGTTTTCTGGCATATGTCTAAAGACGCTAATACGTTCTGACGCCTGCAAAAGCTTATTACTCATTACTCATAAAGTTGAAGTTTTTTATTCAACGCTTAAACTCTTTTTCCTCCGGCACAGCCGGGGGTTTTTCCTTATACAAAAAATAAACCGCATAACAATGCGGTTTAAAAGGGTTGTGAGATGACATAGAACACATATTCTCACCTGTTCCGCAGGAAGAAGAACGTGCCGTAAGTGTACTCAACAAAATTTTTTATGAAATGAAACGGTCAGAAAACGGTCAGCAAAACGGTCAGCAAAAAAAACAAACCGCATAACAATGCGGTTTGAAAGGATTATGGTCGAGGTGACAGGACTCGAACCTGCGGCATCCTGCTCCCAAAGCAGGCGCGCTACCACCTGCGCTACACCTCGATATTGTTTATTCAATTTTATTTGTTTCAGCTATTATCAACTCTGCTTTGTACGCCCTCTTGCGGTGCCCGTAATCTCTTCGGCTTGTACCAAGCCTTGACATTCCGACCGCTACGCCCAAAAACGTTCGCTTCTTCTGCCACCGGCAGCGCTCTCGTTTTTTGCCCAAAGCAGTGTTTACCACCTGCGCTACACCTCGATATTGTTTATTCAATTTTATTTGTTTCAGCTATTATCAACTCTGCTTTGTACGCCCTCTTGCGGTGCCCGTAATCTCTTCGGCTTGTACCAAGCCTTGACATTCCGACCGCTACGCCCAAAAACGTTCGCTTCTTCTGCCACCGGCAGCGCTCTCGTTTTTTGCCCAAAGCAGTGTTTACCACCTGCGCTACACCTCGATATTGTTTATTCAATTTTATTTGTTTCAGCTATTATCAACTCTGCTTTGTACGCCCTCTTGCGGTGCCCGTAATCTCTTCGGCTTGTACCAAGCCTTGACATTCCGACCGCTACGCCCAAAAACGTTCGCTTCTTCTGCCACCGGCAGCGCTCTCGTTTTTTGCCCAAAGCAGTGTTTACCACCTGCGCTACACCTCGAAAATTTATAATCAAAATCTAGCATGTGTAATTTCAGCTTTAATATTATATCATATCAAAATTCAGTTGTCAACTGCTTCCGATTACATTATGCAACTTATGCTTTTTAAAAGTCAACCGCCGTTTTCTTATTTCCACTTTTTCTTATACGTTTCACAAATTTGGGTAACTCTGCCGTACTTATATCGGCACACATCATTCCGACGGTATCCGGTGCAAATTTTACGGTATTTTGCGACATGAACTTGCTCTGACATTTGCCCGAAACCGTAACAAACGACAATTTCCTCTTGTTTCTATTGACTTGACTGCCAAAAAGGTTTATACTTAATATAATAGTCACAAGTGAACTGTATAACGATTAACGGTAAGGAGGGATATTGTGTATAACTCATCACGGAAAAACGCTGCAATACTCGTTGTAGATGATTCTCAAATTAACCGTGAAATGCTAAGCGATATGCTGTCTGACGACTATGATATAATCGAAGCGTCAAACGGCGAAGAAGCACTCAATATCCTTAAAGAACGTGTATACGACATTGACCTTGTTCTACTTGACATTATAATGCCTGTTGTTGACGGTTTCGGCGTACTGGACGTAATGAAACGCTACCGTTGGACAGATGATACTCCTGTTATAATGATTTCTACCGAAACATCACAGAGTTATATCCGTAAAGCGTTTGAAATGGGTGTAACAGACTATATTCGCAGACCGTTTGACAGCTTTGTTATACATAAACTTGTTTCAAATACCCTTATGCTCTACCGCAAGCAGAAAAAACTGTTGGGTGCGCTTGAAGAACAGGTTTACGAAAACGAAAAAAACAACCGCATGATGATAAACGTTCTGGCTCACATAGTTGAATTCAGAAACGGTGAGAGCGGAATGCACGTTCATCATATAAAACAGTTTACGGCTATACTGTTGCAAAAGCTGATAGAAAAAACAAGTAAATATCATCTGACCGAAAATGATATGTTGCTTATAAGCACAGCCTCTTCCCTGCATGATATAGGAAAGATTTCGATAGATGACAAAATACTCAATAAGCCCGGAAAGCTGACCGCTGAAGAGTTTGAGATAATGAAAACTCACTCCGTCATAGGTGCGGAAATGTTGCATGAACTGCACAACACACACAGCTATCCGCTTTTTGACAAGGCTTATGAAATTTGCCGCTGGCACCACGAAAGATACGACGGCAGAGGTTACCCCGACGGACTGAAAGGCGAAGAAATACCGATTTCCGCACAGGTTACCGCACTTGCCGATGTGTATGATGCTCTTACAAGCGACAGATGCTATAAAAAAGCATACACACATGAAAAGGCAATGGAGATGATTCTTGACGGACAGTGCGGTGCTTTCAACCCCTTGCTTCTGCAATGCCTTAAAGAGTGCGAAAAGCAGATCCTTGACGAACTTTCGGATAAGATAGATAATACGCAAGATGACAAATTACTTATCCGTGCTACCGAAGAACTTGTCGAAAACAAGATTTCTTCCGAAAAACTCACCTTCTCCGCTCATCTGCCGATTGCTTCCAAAGACCGTTGGAACTTCTTCTCGGACGGTACGAGCGAAATACAGTTTGAATACGATGCGGTACTTGATGTCCTGCGATTAACCGAACACGGTGCAAAAACTCTCGGACTTCAGGAAACCACAATGCACCCGAGCGGGCTCAAGCAGGACTTCATAGGCAAGAATAATGTGCAGACTATTATAGATATGATTAAAAATGACGCTACATACGAAAATCCTGTAGTCAGCACAAAAAAACAACTTACAATAAACGGTCACACCCGTTGGTATGAACTGCGTATCAGAACACTCTGGAGCAACGAGGAAAAACCGCAATATACCGGCATTCTCGGCAGAATAATTGATATCAACGACCGTGAACTTGCAATAGTTCGTCCGGAATACCGACTGAATGAAGATGAAGACGCAGAAATCAGAGAAACGATAAAACATCTGACAAACGTGTTTGACGTTGTACGACTTATTGATATGTCCGACAATGAAGTTGTGAGAGCCGGCTGTAAAGACGGCAACGAGGAAATGATTGATGTCTGCCGTGGGCATAAATGCTATGCGGTATGGGGCAAGAAACAGCGTTGTAAAAACTGCGTTTCCACAAAGGCGTTTGAAAAACGTGGTCAGATGAGCAAGCTCGAATTTGCGGACGACAGTATTTATCAGATTATCTCCAAATACGTTGAAATAAGCGGAAAGCCGTATGTGCTTGAAATGATATACAAGGATAAAGACGGCGTTCTGCTGGGTGCTTACGGAAAAACCGATTTCATGGATAATATCGTAAGCTATAACAGGCAGTTGTATCATGACGCACTGACAGGCGCATATAACCGCCGTTATTACGAAGAACAAGCAAAGTCAATGCGCTATATAGATGCGGTCGCTATGCTTGACGCAAATAATTTCAAGGAAATCAACGACCATTACGGTCATGCCGCAGGCGACTGTGTTCTTAAAACAGTATGCGAAAGCATTAAAAGCTGTATCAGAAGCAGTGATATTCTGATAAGGCTCGGCGGTGACGAATTTGTACTGTTGATGACCAATATTCCCGAAAAGATATTCTATCAGAAGATTTCGGAAATCAAACTAAAAATATCAGAGATAAAACTTACAGATTATCCTGACGTAAACTGCACTGCCGCTATCGGCGGTGTATACGGCATACAGCCGATAGAAAAAGCATTAGCCGAGGCGGACAGACTTATGTATGTTGACAAGAACGCCTCAAAGGAGGAAAAATGACACTTGAAGAATGCTACAAGGCACTCGGAGGAAGCTATACCGACGTGCTTTCAAGACTGATGAACGATAAGATGATAACAAAATATCTCGGTAAGTTCACCGAAGATACCAGTTACAACGATATCTTCACCGAAGATACCAGTTACAACGATATCTTCACCGCTCTTGCAAACAAAGACTATGAAACCGCTTTCCGTGCCGCACACACTCTTAAAGGACTTTGCCTTAACCTCGGTCTTGAAAATCTCTATAAGTCCGCTTTTGAAGTAACCGAAGCACTGCGTGGCAAAACAAACGAAACCACACCCGAGATGCTTGAAGAGCTCAAAACAAACTATGAAAGCTCAATTCTTGCAATCAAACAGCTTTAATAATACAGCCATGACAAACAAGCCACACTTTTACTACAGAGTGTGGCTTTTTACTTGACGATAACCGCAAAACAAGTTATAATAGAATGGCAGACGTAAAACGACATTTAAATCTGCTTTTTAAGAAAGGGACAAGCAATGACAGTTAGAGAAATGCAGGATGAAATCCTGAGAATAAAGAAAGAAAAAGATATCTGCATACTGGCTCACGCATATCAGCGCCAGGATATTCTTGACGTTGCCGATTTCGTAGGCGATTCATTTGCACTCAGTCAGATGGCAGCTAAAGCTCCGCAGAGTACGGTACTTATGTGCGGTGTGCGCTTTATGGCTGAAACTGTAAAGATACTCTCTCCCGACAAGAAGGTTATTCTTTCAGACAGTAACGCAGGTTGCCCTATGGCTGAACAGATGGACAAAGACCTCATATCACAGCTAAAAGATATGTACCCCGATTATAAAGTTGTAGCTTACATAAACACTACCTCAGAACTTAAAACCGTATGTGATGTATGTGTTACTTCATCAAGTGCAGTTAAGATCGTCAAGAAGCTCGACAGCGACAAGATACTCTTCATACCCGACTGCAACCTCGGCGACTTTGTACAGAAGCAGTGTCCGGAAAAGACTTTCAAACTGGTGAGCGGCGGTTGCCCCACTCATCTGCGTATGAGCGTAAAGGACGTTGAAAAGGCAAAGGCTCAGCATCCCGATGCACTTCTCCTCGTTCACCCCGAATGTGCACCTGCGGTAACGGCTCTTGCAGACTATGCAGGCAGTACGACAGGCATTATGAATTACGCAAAGAAGAGCGACGCAAAGGAATTTATCATCGGTACAGAAAACAGCATAGTTGAGCATCTCAGCTTTGATGAACCCGACAAGAAATTCTATCCGTTATCAAAGGACTGTGTCTGTCACAATATGCACCTCACAAGTCTCGCTACAGTTTACAATTGCGTATGCGGCAACGGCGGCGAAGAAATCGAACTTGACGAAGAAATCCGCCTTGGTGCAAAGCGTTGTATAGACGAAATGTTAAGACTGGGCGACTGATATTCATTGGCATAAGGTTCATAATAAGCTTTGAAGTCAATGATTTCTTGACTTTTAAGGCGGTGTGAATTATAATAATAGAATAAGCAGAAATTTCCGCCTTTCAGGCGGTGTTTTTGCAAAAGAAGAAAAATATTCATAAACTGAAAGGATTACAATTTGAAATTCAGAAGAAAATTAGCGGCTGTTTTAGCCGGAATAATCGCAATAACAGCTTTTTCGGGTTGTTCAATGTTCGGCAATCAGACAACAAATGCTCTCGGCTCATACGACTTTTCACAGATGAATCTGGTTCAGCTGGATAAACCGTCAGACGGTCAGGACGTAGCAGTAATCGAAACAAATCTCGGTACAATAACCGCTGTTCTTTATGCGGAATTTGCTCCCAATACGGTTGCAAACTTCAAGAAGCGTGCAGAAGAAGGTTTCTATGACGGCAAGCCGTTCTTCGCATTACAGAAAGGCATTTATGCAATTACAGGTGCTTCAAACGATGAAGGTACCGAGGGTATCACTGACGACGGCAAGTATATAGAAAACGAATGTTCTGTCAACCTCTGGCCTTTCAAGGGTGCACTTTTAGGCTACAGCTCACAGCAGGGTTATTCCGACAGCCGTTTCTTCTTCACAGGTGCACTCGAGCTTACCGAAGACAACAAAAAGGAACTCAGAGGATATACAGACCAGGAAACAAGTGCTCAGGTTATTCCCGAGGAGCTCATAACCGCCTTTGAAAAAAGAGGCAGTGTCCCTGGCTTTGCAGGCACTTACACGGTTTTCGGTCAGGTTATCAACGGCTTTGAAACACTTGATAAGATACTCTGGTCAGAATCTGATAAAAACACAATGAAGCCCCTTGAAGAAATCAAAATCGTAAAAGTAACACTTGACACATATAAGGACGGAAAGTTCACAATTGAAGAACCTACATCCGACAAGTATCTCACCGCAGAAGAAGTTGCCAAGCTCCAGAAAGAAATGAACGACACAAGCGGCAGTGACAGCTCAGCAACAAGTTCTTCTGATTCATCTACAAATTAAGCCTACAGGCGAAAGGAACCGATAAAATGAGGTTTAAGTCTTTATGCAAGGCTGCGGCGGCTATTACGCTGACTGCGGCTATGGTAATGGCAAGCGGCTGTAACTCCGAAAAAAAGGACAACACCGCCGAAATAACGGTAGGACCGGGTGACACTCTTGCCGAGATGACAATTCAGATAGGCGAAGAAACAGGTAAAATCCGTTTCAAGCTCTTCCCTGATGTTGCACCAAAGGGTGTTGACAACTTTGTAAAACTTGCCGAAAGCGGTTACTATGACGGTAAGACAATTCACAGAGTCATCAAGGATTTCATGATACAGGGCGGTTCACTGAGAGGTAACGGTACAGGCGGAACTACTGCCGACAAGACTGAAATCCCCCGTGAAACTAACGACCGCATGAGAGCCTATTACGGTGCGCTCGGATATGCAGAGGGCAGTGACGGAATAAACAGCCAGTTCTTTATTGTCAACAACAAGACGCCTTTCGATATAGCAAAGACTGCAGAGAATATCTCCTCCGACCTTGACGAATACAAGGACAGACTTACCGAAGAGGACAAGAAGACTTATACCGATTATCTGTCAAAACTCAATGCAACGCCTGATGATGTAAGAGCAAAGTATCTGTCAAGCGGCGGCGTTTTCAACATTGACGGTAATTACACAATATTCGGTCAGGCGATAGAGGGACTTGACTTCCTTGACAAGATAAGCGAGGTTGAGGTTTCATCAGGCAATACAATTGATGATGAACAGGGTATTGCATCAAAACCCACCGTTTCAATTATAATCAAGAAAATTGAAATTGCCACTATCCCCACAATAACCGAAACAGAGGCAACAACTACTACAAGAAAGAGTATCCGCCCGTCAGCGACAACACCTGCTCCGAGCGATACCACGGTAGCTGAAGCTACAACGGCACCCGATACTACAGCACAGGATACCACAAAAACAGAATAAACAAAACCCTGCATCATTCTTAGAGATGCAGGGTTATTTTTAATGATTAAAGGCGGAATACCTCACGATATTCCGCCTATTTATTATTCATCTTTCTTCAAATGCACATCAAGCTGATTATACGGTATCTCGATGCCGTTCGCATCGAACTGTTCCTTGACCGCTTCATTGAGGTCAAAATACACCGTCCAGTAATCCTCAGCCTTTACCCACGGATAGCAGGTTATTCTTACCGCACTGTCCGCAAGCTCAGTTATTCTTATCTTAGGCTCGGGGTCTTTAAGTATAAGCTCGTGATTGTCGGTTATGCTTTTCAGAACCTCAATCGCCTTTCTGAAATCCGCATTGTACGAAATCGTATAAACCATATCCACTCGTCTTATTCCGAGTGAAGTGAAGTTGGTAACTTTCTTTGAGGTTATCTGTCCGTTGGGATAGAATATGGCTTTATTATCATAGGAATGAAGTTCGGTGTACCAGATATTGATTGCTTCAACCGTACCCTCAACATCGTCAACCTTGATATAATCGCCTACCTTGAACGGCTTTGTCAGCATTATGCTGAATCCGCCTGCGATATTTGAAAGGCTGTCCTGGAGTGCAAGACCTATCGCAACACCTGCTGTACCTATTACAGCGATTATCGAAGTCATAGGAACACCGAGCACCGCAAGTACTATAGTAGCCAGCAACGCATAAAGCAGTATTCGTACAAGCGAATAAACAAATCGTGAAATAGTCTTGTCGATTACATCATGTTTCATGCCCTTGCTCATCATTTTAAGAACAAGCTTTGAAATAACTATTCCGACTACCAGTATTATAACTGCGGCAATCAAAGTAGGCAGATACCCCACAAATGCGTTCCACATCTGACTGAAAAATGTTTCAGCCTCTTTTATCTGTGCCTGTGCGTTCTCAAACGGGTCGGTAGACTCACCGACAGCCTGGGAAAGCAATGAAATATTCACAAAAATCTCTCCGTTTCACTTTAATTCGAGGTGTCCTCTGCCCTCTCGGTTACCTGTATTGATACTTTGTATTCACCTGTTACCCAGCTCTTGACCTTGGTTCCACGCAACGTAAATTCGGCATTTACATCTTTAAGACCGGCTGTGAGAGTAGTTCCCATAAGGTCGATCGTCGCATAGATATCCTTTGACGCAAGTGCCGCAATTTCATCGGCAGGACCTGTTACATTGACGCTGAGCTCATTTGTCAGGACTTCAATATCAAAGTTATCTGGTGCATTGATTACCCTTATATTATCTTTCTGTACAGCGTAGCTCAGGAACGTGTAATTCTCGGCGTCCTCAAAAGATACCATTGCGGAAGTATTTCCGCTGATATTCTTATACCCCTCGGGTAAAGTTATCGGGAGCGTGAGTTTTTGCAGATACTTTGTTGTGAGCTGACTCAGATCTATCGTTCCGACCTCAAACTTCTCCTGTGAATCAAGCGAATCATCAGGTGACGAAACAGTCAGTGATTCGGGGTAGATGCTGTATTTCAGACTGCTTAAATCAAAGTTTGACGGAACATTGGTAAACTGAACTGTAAGAGGTAATGTTTTCTGCTTATACAGTGTTATATTTACCGTAAAGCTCTCATTATCATACTTGATATCGGGATTTTCAATTATCTCACCGTTGTTTCCGAGTAATACAATATGTCCCTTCGAGGTAACGGATTCGGATGTTTCGCCTGTAAATACCGAGCGTATCTCAACCGATTTCACCGCTTCAACCGCCGTACTGTCGCCCGTAAGCGTTATTGTTGAAGGCTCAGCGGTTACGCTGTCGATCTTCATGCCGGCAGTAGCCGTAACGCCATCTGCGGTTGCTTTCATACTGCCGTTTGAAATGCTGTATGTCTTTGACAAAGTCTTTTCAACCTTGAGCTTTAACGTAATATTGCTGTCCTCTACCGTACAGCTGTTGTCCTTGACCGGAGTTACATTTACCTTTACCGTATATTCACCGGGTGCGGTAATAGCCGATAAATCTGCCTTAGCGGTGAAATCGCTCGCCGTAAGATTTCCGACTTCATATCTCTTGCCCGTCACCTGTACGGTTATCTTGTCAACATAGCTGTCCGTTACCGACAATGCGTTTTCATTCATATAATCGGTAGCTGTCACTTCTACGGGAATATCACTGACGTGCGTTGTAACATCAGGGAAAATCTGCATTGAGATGGCAAACCACACGATTATGGCAATTACAAGTGCAAATATGATATTCTTTAAATTCTTGACAAAGTTCTGAAAAAAGCTTTTGATCCATTCTTTCATTATTTATCCGCCCCCTTTTCCTTCTTTGCGTCGGGTGCGTTTTTCATATTTTTCTTTGACGCTTTATCTTTCAGTTTCTTACTTTCGGACTTTTCCGGAACGAGCTTCTGTGTAAGGAGCTTGCGTAAGGTATCCTTATTATAGAAACGTGTAAGACTGCCGTTTTCGGCTACCGAAATAGTACCGGTCTCCTCTGATACGATAACAATCACCGCATCTGAAACCTCGCTCATACCGATAGCCGCTCTGTGACGTGAACCGAGAGCCTTTGAAATCAGTTCTTCCTTCTGAGGCTTAGGCAGGAAACATCCTGCGGCATATACCTTGCTGTCACGGATTATCACCGCACCGTCGTGCAGCGGTGTATTCGGGAAGAATATGTTACCGAAAAGCTCGGGGCTTGGTGTTGCATTAAGTATGGTGCCGGTGTCAACCTGTTCACCGAGTTTTGTTTCACGTTCGAAAACGATAAGTGCGCCCGTAGCGGTCTGCGAAAGCTGTTCGCAAGCCGTACAGACAGCCTCGATACAGTTATGTATGTCGGCGGTTGCTGCATCTGATTTACCCTCGAAGTTCAGCGCCAGTTTCTTCATTTTTGTGGTACGTCCCATTTTTTCAAGCACACGGCGAAGCTCTGGCTGGAACACGATGAGTATTGCGATAATTCCGACATTTAAGAATGTTTCGATTATGACTTTCATCGCCTTGAACTCAAACTGGTTGACGACAAAGAAAAGAATAGCAAGCAGAATTATACCTTTGATAAGCTGTTCTGCCCGTGTTTCTTTGATGATTTTTATGCCCTTATATATCAGATAGGCAAGCAGGAGAATATCAAGATAGTCAACAAGTCCCATCGTGGCAAAAACGCTCTGTATATTCTCCCAGATATCCTTTAAATACTGGATCAATTTTTCTGCTCCGTTCCTATAACTGCTGTTGCAGCGAATTTCATAGTAAGTTTATATATAATATTGTATCATTAAACGGCGATTATTTCAAGGAGGAGCGGGAAATTTTTTCTTACTTTTCACAAAGATTATCGAAACAGCAGATATCCGCTCGCAGCGGCACAGCATCCTTCACCGCACAGATAGCGGAAATACGCCTGTCACATCTTATACAGAGCATATTTGGCGTTGCCGGCGGAAAACATTCTTTCAAAGACAGTTATATCGGGTTAGCTTAAGCTGACTCAAAAAATTGTACAGGAAACTAAAAAATTCTGAAAATTTTCACTTTTAGAGGTTTACAATCAGGAACGATTATGATATAATACTAAGTTGAAAGCATACGTCTTGGTATGACCGTATGCAAAAACAAAGGAGGACGATTCCCATGGGAAGACAAAAACTTACTATGGACGGTAACAACGCCGCAGGTCACGTGTCTTATGCGTTTACTGACGTTGCAGCGATTTACCCCATTACACCATCTTCAGTAATGGCTGAAGTAACAGATTCCTGGTCAACAGCCGGAAGAAAGAACATTTTCGGACAGGAAGTAAAGGTAGTAGAAATGCAGTCAGAAGCCGGCGCAGCAGGCGCAGTTCACGGCTCTCTCGCAGCAGGTGCATGTACTACAACTTACACAGCATCACAGGGCTTACTGCTCATGATCCCCAATATGTATAAAATTGCAGGTGAATTACTGCCCAGCGTTATTCATGTTTCCGCTCGTGCTCTTGCAACACACGCACTTTCTATTTTCGGTGATCACAGCGATATCTACGCTTGCCGTCAGACAGGCTATGCAATGCTCTGCTCCACTAACCCTCAGGAGGTTATGGATCTCGGTGCTGTAGCTCACCTTTCAACATACGAAGCAAGAGTTCCTTTCCTGCACTTCTTCGACGGTTTCAGAACATCACACGAAATCCAGAAGATTGAAGTATGGGACTATGAAACACTCGACAAGATGCTCGACCACGAAGCTGTAGACGCTTTCAGAAACAGAGCTCTCAATCCTGAGAAGCCCGTTCTGCACGGCACAGCTCAGAACCCCGACATCTTCTTCCAGGCAAGAGAAGCAAGCAACAAGTACTATGAAGCTACACCCGCTATCGTACAGAAGTACATGGACAAGGTAAACGCTGAGATCGGTACAGATTACAAACTGTTCAACTACTACGGTGCTCCCGATGCTGAGCAGGTAATCATTGCTATGGGCTCTGTTTGCGATACCATCGAAGAGACAATCGACTACTTAACAGCTCAGGGCAAGAAGGTTGGTCTTGTTAAGGTAAGACTTTACAGACCCTTCAGTGTTGATGCTTTCGTATCAGCTATCCCCGAAACTGTAAAGAAGATCACAGTTCTCGACAGAACAAAGGAACCCGGCGCACTCGGCGAACCTTTATA
>CABUEI010000048.1 GCA_902490585.1 uncultured Oscillospiraceae bacterium | reverse complement strand
TCTGCGTCAAAACCTATAAAGAGGCTTATAAGCCATATCCGTGTCAACAACTTTTATCTGTTTGTAACAGCGAGCGGTGAAGATGCGGCACAGGCGGCTATGAACTACGGTAAGATAAACTGGCTTGTCCACACAGCTGTTGCGGTACTTTACAATGCCGTAAAGCTTGATGTCAAAAAGATAGATATAACCGCCGACTTCACATCGGGGAAAACGGAATATGAGCTTTCATGCAAAGTAAAACTCAGACTCGGAACGGCTATCGGCTGTGCCTTATGGCTGTTATTCAGAATAGCAAAATTATATTTAAAGATAAATTCAAAGAATGTAAATAATACTGCAACGGCTGACAGTAAAGCAAAGCCCGGCGCAGAGAAAGCGTAAGCTTTCGGAAAGGATATCAAAATGGCAGAACAGCATCCAATCAACGGACTTATGGACACTTCTATGGAGAAGATAAGAGAGCTTGTTGACGTAAACACTATAATAGGCGATCCTATCACTTCACCCGACGGAACAATAATAATTCCCGTATCTAAGGTAAGCTTCGGCTTTGTTGCAGGCGGTTCGGACCTGCCCACAAAAGCTCCCAAGGAAGTATTTGCAGGCGGCAGCGGCGCAGGTATTACGATCAATCCTCAGGCATTCATTGTTGTACAGCGTGACGGTGATGTAAAGATGCTAGAACTCGGCTCAAACGGCGGCGGTTCGCTTGAGGGTATCATCAGCGGTGTTCCCGATCTTATCTCAAAGGTAAAGGCTATCTTCTCAAAGGATAACGAGGAAGCAGAAGAAGCTACAGACGAAAACTGATAATATCGTATGTCCTTTTCGCATAAGATGTACAAAAACTATGCGGAAAGGACAACGTTATGCCACGAAAAATTATATCAGCCGTAATTGCTGTGATTTTTACTTTCACAGTATCGTTAACTGTCTGTGCAGAAAGCGGAAACCAGCTTTCTTATATCGAAAACACAGACAAAAGCGGAGTTTCGGTTTCAGCTGTAAGTGCAATTCTGATTGAAGCAGATACAGGTACGGTTCTCTTTTCAAAAAACGAAAAAGAACACAGACAGATAGCAAGCACGACGAAAATTATGACTGCCCTGCTGACCCTTGAGGCAGGAGAACCCGACAAGGAATTCGAGGTAGACCCGACCGCCATAAAGGTCGAAGGGACCTCAATGGGACTTCGGGAAGGCGATATTGTAACACGCAGAGCTTTATGCTACGGTATGCTTTTGCCTTCGGGAAATGATGCGGCAAATGCGGCGGCGGTAAATATATCCGGCAGCAAATCGGCTTTTGCCGTGCTGATGAATAAAAGAGCCGAAGAAATCGGCATGGCTGACACAAACTTTGTCACACCATCGGGACTGGACGCAGACGGTCAGTATTCATGTGCATACGACCTTGCTATGCTTGCACGGGAAGCCATGAACAACAAGGATTTTGCCGAAATATGTGCTTTATCAAAAGCAAAGGTATCATTCGGAAATCCTGTAAGCGAACGATGGCTTGTGAACTCAAACAAACTTCTGACAAGCTATGACGGCTGTATCGGTGTGAAAACAGGTTTTACGGACAGTGCAAGAAGAACGCTTGTAAGCTGTGCGGAACGTGACGGTGTGAAACTTATTGCGGTAACGCTTAACGCCCCGGACGACTGGAGCGACCACACGAAAATGCTTGACTACGGCTTTGAAAAAGTGAAGCTGTGCGAAATGAAATATGACACCTCTTCGCTTTCGGTTTCTGTCATAGGCTCGGATAAGGAAACAGTCGGCGTAAAGTGTGACAGTACAGAACTGCCCCTTTGCGATGAACAGAAAGACAAAGTGACAGTGAAAATATATATGCCGAAATTCGTTTATGCAGGAATACTTGCAGGAGATAAAATCGGGGAAATATGTTATGAGCTTGACGGGGTTGTAATAGCGACAACAGAGCTTACAGCGGCTGAAAGCTGTATACAGACTGAACAGAAAACGGATATTTTTACCGTGATATATAAATTCATCGCAGGACTGCTGACACGCTGACTGCGTATGAACGGAATATGAAAGGACTACAGGAACAATGGAAAAAGTCAGACTACAGAAAATAATCGCAGACAGCGGCTACTGCTCACGCAGAAAAGCCGAGGAATATATTGAACAGGGCTGTGTAAAGGTAAACGGCAGACCTGTTTCTATAGGTGACAAAGCTGACCCCAAGAGCGATATTATTACAGTAAACGGCGAAAAGATAGCCACAAATGATACACAGCTCAGATACATAAAGCTGTATAAGCCGAGAGGTTATGTTACCACAATGGCAGATACTCACGGAAGAAAGATTGTTACCGACCTGCTCGATGATATTGACGAGCGTGTTTATCCCGTCGGCAGACTTGACAAGGACTCCGAGGGACTGCTGATACTCACAAACGACGGTGCGCTCGCAAACGCTATAATGCACCCGTCACGTCATATAAAGAAACGTTACCGTGTTACTGTAAGAGGTGAGGTAACAGACGACAAGCTGACTACACTGGCATCAGGCGTTAAAATTGACACCGGTGTTACGCTTCCCTGCACTGTTGCAGTCCTGACCGAAGAAGAAAACAGAACCGTACTTGAATTTACGATTGCGGAGGGCAAGAACAGACAGATAAGAAAGATGTGCGAGGCTGTAAAATTACAGATTGTACGTCTTAAAAGAAACGCTGTCGGAAACGTAAAACTCGGTATGCTCAAGCCGGGCGAATGGGCTGATCTCACCGCAGAGGAATTAAAGGGACTGAAAGCTCTTGTTTCAAGCGATAAGTCTGCTAAGAGAACGGCAAGAAAATGATAACTATACTGAGAAACAAGGATATTTCCGATAAGCTGGTGTTTGAGGCAAAGGACGATGACACTCCGGTAGGAAGCATCACCTGCACTACGGACGGCGAAACGCTGTTTGTCGAAACAATCGAAACACCGTACATAATGCTGATTGACGGACTTATGAGAACAGCTATGAACTACGCTCTCAATCACTATATAAATAAGTGCACCGTAAATATGCAGTCGGAAACGGTATGGAGTGAACTTCTGAAACGTGGTTTTGTGCAAAACAACGATAATCACATCTCAGACATTGATAATTTTTTCACATCTCATAAAAGTTGCAAAAAATAGCGAATTTCGCTTGTTATTAAAGCGAGAATGAGTTATAATTATACTTGAATATGATGTGCCCACGGGCATAATTATACAACGGCGGTCGGCGCTTGTTTCAGCAGCTTACCGCTTCACAGAAAAGCGAGAACGGAGGAATTCTGGCAATGAAGAAAACAATTGCTGAAATGGAGCAGACAGCCGCAAGCGAAGCAGCAAACAAGCTCATCTCTCTGTTTGACGAGGACAGTTTTGTCGAACTCGGCAAATTTGTCGGCGCAAACGGTGAAAAGACAGGCGTTGTAAGCGGTTACGGCAATGTTGACGGTGCTGTAGTATATGCTTATGCACAGGACACAAGCGTTAATGCAGGTGCTGTAAATACTGCGGCAGCTCTCAAAATCAAAAAGGTTTATGAGCTGGCACTTAAAAACGGTGCTCCTGTTATCGGTATCTTTGACTCAAAGGGCGGAGATATCAAGGAAGGTATGAAGACACTCGGTGCATACGGCGAGATAGCTAAGATGAGTGCGGCACTTTCGGGTGCGGTTCCCCAGATAGCTGTAGTAGACGGTCTTTGCGCAGGCACAGCCGCTATGATAGCATGTATGGCTGATGTAGTAATAATGACAGAAAAATCAGAACTGTTCATGACAGCACCTTTCACAGCTGACGACAAGACAGCAGGTGCAGGTACAGCTGAAAATGCCGCTAAGTCAGGCGTAGCCGCAATTCTTGCAAAGGACGGCGCTGAGGCTATAGCAAAGGCTAAGCAGTTACTGACCGTTCTCCCTGCAAACAATCTCGAAACAGCAGGTAATGATTATTTCGTTGAAAACGATGCGGTTGTATCGGCAGACCTCAAGGGTGCCGATCTTATAAACGCAGTTGCAGACAAGGACAGCGTAATCGAGCTTTACAAGCAGTTCGGTTCATCAGCAGTTACAGCAATAGGAAGTCTCAACTGGAGAACAGTAGGTTTCGTTGCTACAAACAACGGTGCAAAACTTACAGCACAGGACAGTGCAAAGATTGCACGTTTTGTTACACTTTGCGACGCTTATTCAATCCCCGTTGTTACATTCGTTGACAGCGAAGGCTTTGAAAAGTCAAGTGCGGCTGAACTCGCCGGCAGTATCCGTGACAGTGCAAAGCTTGCACAGTCTTACGCTTCTGCTACAACAGCAAAGATTGCAGTAGTAACAGGCAAGGCTTACGGAAGTGCTTATGTTGCACTCGCAAGCACAGCGGCAGGCAGTGACTTCACATTTGCATGGGAAGACGCTGTTATCGCTCCCACAACTCCAGAAGCGGCAGTTGTATTCTTAAACGGTGTTTCTGAAGATAATGCAAAGCAGGCTCAGGAATACGCTGAAAACGAAGCAGACGCATTCACAGCGGCAGCTAACGGTTATGTTGACAGAGTTATCACTGCAGAAGACACAAAGCCTGCTCTTATCTCTGCAATTGAAGCGGCTTCTTCAAAGAGAGTTATCGCTCCTGCTAAGAAGCACGTTAACTTCGTATATTAATCGACATAAGAAAGGATTTTTGTTATGAAAAGATACAATATCACAGTAAACGGTACCGCTTATGATGTAACCGTTGAAGAAACAGACGGCAGTGCAGCTCCCGTAGCAGCACCTGCAGCAGCTCCCGCTCCCAAGAAAGCTGCAGCTCCCGCTGCTCCCGCTGCTCCCGCAGGCGCACAGGGCGGCGTTAAGATAAACGCTCCCATGCCCGGTACAATCGTTGACGTTAAGCTTGCAGTAGGCGCTAAGGTTACAAACGGTACTGTAATCGCAGTTCTCGAAGCTATGAAGATGGAAAACGACGTTGTAGCAAGCTGTGACGGTACAATCGCAAGCATCAATGTTACAAAGGGTCAGTCTGTTGAAACAGGCACACTGATTGCAACAATCAATGCGTAACTCTTGACTGAAAGGAATAAATAAGGTTATGGCTAAAGTAGGAATTACCGAAACCGTACTGCGTGACGCTCATCAGTCGCTTATCGCAACCAGAATGACTACTGAAGAAATGCTTCCTATCCTTTCCACAATGGACAAGGTTGGCTATCATTCAGTTGAGTGCTGGGGCGGTGCTACATTTGACGCATGCTTACGTTTCTTAAACGAAGACCCCTGGGACAGACTGCGTATATTAAGACGTGAAATGCCTCACACAAAGTTACAGATGCTCTTCAGAGGACAGAATATGCTTGGTTACCGTCACTATGCTGACGATGTACTGGAATATTTCGTTCAGAAGTCTGTAGCAAACGGTATTGATATAATCAGAATTTTCGATGCGCTCAACGATATAAGAAACCTCGAAACAGCCGTTAAGGCTGCAAAGAAGGAGGGCGCACACGCTCAGATAGCTATCTCTTACACACTCGGTGAAGTATTCACAGAACAGTACTACATCGACTATGCAAAGAGAATAGAAGAAGCAGGTGCAGATTCAATCTGTATCAAGGACATGGCGGCTCTGCTTACTCCCTATGAAACAGAAAGACTTGTAAAGGCACTCAAGGGTGCCGTAAATATCCCGATTCAGCTCCATACACACTACACATCAGGTCTTGCATCTATGTGTCTGTTAAAGGGTATCGAATCAGGTGTTGACGTAATTGATACAGCAATGTCACCCTTAGCACTCGGCACATCACACGCTCCCACAGAGTCAATGGTTGC
Organism: uncultured Oscillospiraceae bacterium; assembly: GCA_902490585.1. Classification (GTDB taxonomy): domain Bacteria; phylum Bacillota; class Clostridia; order Oscillospirales; family Ruminococcaceae; genus Ruminiclostridium_E. The sequence goes on along the minus strand of CABUEI010000048.1, from coordinate 8,130 downwards.
CGCATTACAGGGTACAGAATATGACACAGGACTTGACTTAAAGCTCCTCACAGAAATAAGAGATTACTTCATGACACTCCGTAAGAAGTACATCGACAGCGGTCTGCTTGATCCCAAGCTCCTCGCAGTTGACGCTAATGCTCTTATTTATCAGGTGCCCGGCGGTATGCTTTCTAACCTTCTTTCACAGCTCAAGCAGGCAGGTAAGTCTGATAAGTTCGAAGAAGTGCTCAAGGAAGTTCCCCGTGTAAGAGCCGACGCAGGTTTCCCTCCCCTTGTTACACCTACATCACAGATCGTTGGTACACAGGCTGTATTCAATGTAATTCTCGGTGAGCGTTACAAGACAGTAACTAAGGAATTCAAGGGACTTGTAAAGGGTAGCTACGGTAAGACTCCTGCTCCTATTGATCCCGAGTTCAGAAAGAAAATTCTCGGTGACGAACAGCCTATCGAATGCCGTCCCGCAGATCTTATCGAACCCGAGCTTGAAAAGCTGAAGGCTGAATGTGCTAAGTGGTCTCAGCAGGATGAGGACGTATTAAGCTACGCTATGTTCGGACAGGTAGCTGAAAAGTTCTTTGAAAAGCGTAAGGATAAACAGCTTGGCATTGACGCTGAACACGCTGACAAAGCAAACAAGGTAATGCCCGTATAATTTAAACTTAACTGCGGCAGGTTGAAATACACCTGCCGTTTTTAATAACTTGAAAAGGACAGAAACATGAACAGACGCAGACGCACAGACGAACCCGTTAAAAATATACACAGAGAAACAGAATATCACACAATTGTAACCGATGACGGAATGCAGGACGAGGGCTTTAACTGCAAAGCCTGCGGAAAGTTTATAACGGTTAAGGACTGCGGTACAAATAATCGCAACCACTGCCCCCACTGCTTATCAAGCATACATCTCGACAATATACCCGGCGACCGCTCAGCTGACTGCGACGGTATCATGGAACCGATAAGCATTTATGTCCGACCTGACGGCGAATGGGCACTGATACACCGTTGCAAGAAATGCGGCGAACTCAAGATAAACAGAATAGCCGCCGATGATAACGAATATCTTCTGTTATCACTTGCGTGCAAACCTCTTGCCAATCCCCCGTTCCCGCTGAGTGCTTTATCAACACCTTTCGGCAAGGATAACAAGTAATAATCTGAAACTAACAGCCCGTGCTATTTACACGGGCTGTATTTTGATATTTCAGCACACAAAAAGCCCACGCACCTAAATGCGTGGGCTTATGTCACATATTAATGTAATTTACCGTGAACAGAAATTACTTTCTCTTCTTAGCAACTACTACAGCGCCGGCTGCGAGAAGTGCAACGCCTGCAACTGCTGCAACGCCTTCAACACCTGTGTTTGTGTTGTCCTTAGAAGAATCACCTGTTGTAGGAGCTTCTGTTGCAGGAGCTTCTGTATCAGCAGGAGCCTCTGTGTCAGCGGGAGCTTCTGTGTCAGCAGGAGTTTCATCAGGCATACCTGTTACATTGAATGTGATCTCGCACTTTGACCATTCACCTGCGAAGTCAGTTAATACTGAGTTTGCTGTGTCAGGAGTGGGGCAAACATCTTCAGCCTTGTAAGAAGCCCAAGCATTATAAATGTTTGTTCTCTTCATACCGTCTTCGTTATTTGTGTAGCTTGATACGCCATCCTTCATTGTTTCAACACCATCGAACTTGATTGATGTTACTTCAAGATAAACGTTGTCGTATGCTTCATCATCAGCGCTAAAGTTAACGTTGATACCCATAGCACCGATTGCAAGAGCCTTGTCAAGAACAAGGTCTTCACCTGTATCTTCGTCTACCCAGTATTCGCCGTCTGAAAAAGGCTTGTAACCCTTTGAAAGATCTACAGAAATAGTATATGTACCATTTCCTGTAATAACAGCATTTGTGAAGTATGATGAGTCGATTGTATCGCTGTCATCACCCTTACCCCAAGCTGCAACCTTCCATTCGCTGTCGCCGAAACCGATAATAGCTTCACCCTTTGCAAGAGTATTTGTTGCTGCTGATGCAGGTAATGCGCATACAGCCATTGAAGCTGTAACAGCAGTAGCAACAATGCCTGCCATGATTTTTCTTAACTTCATGTTAATGTCCTCCATTAAAATTTTGAGTTTGTACAAATATAAAATTTGTTATCTTCATTATAAATGAAAACGATTTTATATTCAATAGGCAATGTCACCAAAGCAACTTAACATTTTTGTTGATTTTACACAAACATCACACATCATTTTCCACATATCAACCTAATGTAACATTGTTACATAAAAAATTAAGCAAAATTCTACTTAAATCAAAGTAATTGTAATATTCTGTATTTGTGATAAGCGGTACAAAAACAGTTAAAATAATATAGGAAATAAAAGAAAACGCACAAATTCAAAAAAATTTCAAAAAGGTATTGCAATTATGACGAGAATAATGTAAAATATAATAGATAGAATATGGGGCTGAGAGAAAATCAAATTGACTTTCAGCGGCGGATATATCCGCATAAACCCGATAAAATATACGGAGGTATTTTAAAATATGATCACAGCAGGCGATTTCAGAAACGGCATGACCTTTGAAGAGGACGGCAACGTAATGCAGATCATTGAGTTCCAGCACGTAAAGCCCGGTAAAGGTGCCGCTTTCGTAAGAACCAAGATCAGAAACGTAATTACGGGTTCGGTAGTTGAAAAGTCCTACAACCCCACAGCTAAGTTCCCCACAGCTTACGTTGAGAGAAAGGATATGGAGTACACCTATAATGACGGTGACCTTTATCACTTCATGGATTCAGAAACATACGAAGACGTTCCGATAAACAAGGCAGAACTTTCTGACAACTTCAAGTTCGTTAAGGAAAACATGGTATGTAAAATACTTTCTTACAAGGGTAAGGTATTCGGTGTTGAACCCCCCAACTTTGTAGAACTTGAAATCACAGATACAGACCCCGGTTTCAGAGGCGATACAGCTACTAACGTAACTAAGCCCGCTACTCTCGAAACAGGCGCTGAAATCCGTGTTCCTCTGTTCGTTGAGATCGGTGATATAATCCGTATCGACACTAGAACAGGTGAATATATGGAGCGTGTAACAAACAAGTAATTGCAGACAGTAAAAGGAGGATTTTTACTATGACAGTTGCAGAAAAAGTATCATACATCAAGGGACTTGCAGAAGGTCTCGGTGTTGATGATTCAACAAAAGAAGGCAAAGTGCTCGCTGCTATCGTTGACGTACTTGACGATATTGCGCTGACACTCGGCGATATAGATGAAGAACTGAACGATGTGGCTGACGTTATGACCGATATGGAAGAAAGCGTTGACTGCCTCGAAGATGTTGTTTACGGCGATGACGACGATTACGATGACTGTGATTGCGATGACTGCTGCGACGAGGATGACTTCGATGATGATATGTACGAAGTAACTTGCCCCAACTGCGGTAACACTATCACAGTTGACTTTGATGTAATTCAGTCAGGTGAGATTCCCTGCCCCAACTGCGGTGAAACTCTTGAGTTTGACCTCAGCTGCTTAGAGGACGAGGAATGTGACTGCGGTTGCCACCACGACCACGAATAATTGATATTTACAGTAACCGCCAAGCGTAATGCACGGCGGTTATTTTTGTATCTGTAAATCGGACGAATTAAGTCTTTTTTAGTAACCTGCCTTGATTTTTTATAGTAATAGTGGTATACTTACAGCATAAACGGCTTTCGCCGATTGAAAGGAAACGATTTTATGAGCGAATGTACTCACGATTGCAGTTCATGTTCACAGAGCTGCGGTGAAAGAACGACACCTCAGAGCTTTCTTGAAAAGCCCCACGAACTGTCACATATAAAGAAGGTTATAGGAATTGTCAGCGGTAAGGGCGGCGTAGGTAAGTCTATGGTCACATCTCTCCTTGCCGTAGCTATGCAGAGAAAAGGCTTCAAGACGGCAGTTCTTGACGCAGATATTACCGGTCCTTCTATTCCCAAGGCTTTCGGGCTTCACGAAAAGGCAACAGGTGACAACACGGGTATCTACCCTGTTATGACCAAGACAGGTATTGAAGTAATGTCAGTTAACCTGCTTTTACCCGATGAAACCGACCCTGTTGTATGGAGAGGTCCTGTTATCGCAAATACCGTAAAGCAGTTCTGGACAGATGTAATCTGGAACGATGTTGACTATATGTTTGTTGATATGCCTCCCGGAACGGGCGATGTACCGCTTACCGTATTCCAGTCACTTCCCGTTGACGGAATTATTGTTGTAACCTCTCCTCAGGAGCTGGTTTCGATGATTGTCGGCAAGGCTGTTAAAATGGCTGAAATGATGGACGTTTCCGTACTCGGTATAGTTGAAAATATGTCATATTACGAGTGCCCAGACTGCAAGGCACGTCACAGAATTTTCGGTGAAAGCCATATAGACGAAGTTGCCGCAAAGTACGGTATAAAGAATATTGCAAGAATGCCTATAAACCCGAAATTAGCGGCAGCTTGCGACAAGGGTCTTATCGAACTTTATGAGGGCGACTGGCTCGATGAAACAGCAGATATGCTTGAAAAACTTTAATTATATTTAACCGTGACCGCAGATAAGTTCTGCGGTTTTTGGTGTTTGAATTGTCAACCAAAACGAACTTACGGTTGACAGTGAAAGGTAATTCTATTTATGAAATTAAAAGAACAGGTTCTTCTTATACTCATGAGCAGTAAAGGCGAATATGTTTCGGGTGAGGATATATCAAAACAGCTTTATGTCAGCCGTAATGCTGTCTGGAAAGCAATCAACACACTCAGAGCCGACGGGTTTATAATTGACGCAGTGCAGAACAAAGGGTATCTGCTGTCCGGTGGAGAAACCGATGATTTTACACGCTACGGTCAACTCAGGATAAGACAGCTTCTGAAAAAGTGTGCTGCTGATGCCGACATAACTATAAAAGATACCGTAACTTCGACGAATACACTTCTCCGCTCTTCTGCCGAAAACGGTGCTCCCGACAAAACCGTGCTTATAGCAAACGAACAGACAGAGGGCAGAGGCAGACACGGAAAAAGCTTCTACTCTCCTGCCGACAGCGGTATTTATATGTCGATACTTCTCCGTCCCGACTTCAAAGCCGATAAAGCGTTTTTTATAACCGCAGGTGCGGCAGTATCTGTCATAAGAGCAATAAAAAAAGTATGCGGAATAGACGCAGGTATCAAGTGGATCAACGATATAATGCTTGACGGCAAGAAAATCTGCGGTATTCTGACAGAAGCGGTAACGGATTTTGAAAGCGGCAGTCTGCAATATGCGGTAATGGGTCTGGGTATCAATATCAGCCGACCAAAAGGCGGCTTTCCGTCCGAAATTTCCGACATTGCGTCCAGTCTTTATTCCGAAGAAGCCGCAGGAAACGAGTTGAAATGCTCACTTGCCGCTGAAATTCTCAATAACTTCTTTGACATTTACAGTCACACATCAATTGAAAAGCTGATTGACGAATATAAGCGTTATTCTGTCGTAATCGGAAAACGGATAAAAGTAATATCTTCAAACGGGGAATACTTTGCTACAGCAACCGACATTGACACAAACGCAAGACTTGTAGTAAAGAACGACACGGGAAATATATATACGTTATCTTCTGCCGAGGTTTCGGTCAGAGATGGACAGGGGTAAACATGAATAAATTACTGAATCATCTGCGTATACGCAGTGAACGGCTTTACATAACGCTGAAAACGTTTTTCAAATGGCTTGTGCTATCGGGAATAACGGGGCTGTTTTGCGGAGTTATCGGCTCGCTTTTCCATTTGTGTATGGAATTTGCCACAGAGTTCCGCACAGGACACTCTTTCATGGTCTATTTTTTGCCGCTGGCGGGACTTGCTATCGTATTTCTGTACAGTATCTGCGGACTTAAAAACGACCCGGGTACTAATATAATAATCGCGTCTATAAGAACCGAGGGTAAAATTCCTGTCAGAATGGCTCCGCTTATCTTCATATCCGCTTTTATCACACACCTATTCGGCGGTTCGGCAGGACGTGAGGGTGCGGCACTACAGATAGGCGGCGGTTTATCGGCTGAGATAGCAAGGCTTTTAAAAATGGACGAGCGTAACGGAAATCTTCTGGTTATGTGCGGAATGAGCGGACTGTTCTCTGCTCTGTTCGGGACGCCCGTCACTGCAACGTTCTTCGCAATGGAGGTTATCAGCGTCGGAGTGTTCTACTACTCGGCAATCGTTCCGTGCTTCTTCTCTGCTGTTGTGGCACTCGGTATATCACGGCTGTTCGGAATTGTACCCGTTGTTTATAAAATCCCGATACCCGAAATCAACATTATCAATGTAGCTTTTGCTATGATATTGGGCGTAGGTACCGCACTGCTGAGCATCATATTCTGCTTTTCACTGCATAAGCTGTCAAAGCTGTTATCCTCTAAAATCAAGAACAGCTATATACGGATTTTTGCCTGCGGCTGTGTTATCGTAATATTGACGCTTATTTTCGGTACAGATTACAACGGTGCGGGAATGAACATCATAATGGACGCTATGACAGGCACTACACGCCCCGAGGCATTTGCACTGAAACTTGTATTCACCGTAATCACAATAGCCGGCGGTTACAAGGGCGGCGAGATAGTTCCGTCATTCTTTATCGGGGCTACATTCGGCAACTTATTCGGCACACTGTTCGGACTGCCGCCGCAGTTCACCGCCGCATTGGGACTTGTTTCACTGTTCTGCGGAGTAGTAAACTGCCCTGTAACCTCGCTCTTGCTCAGCATTGAGCTGTTCGGCGGAGAGGGCATATTATTCTTTGCCGCCGCCTGCTCGGTAAGCTATATCTTATCAGGCTACTACGGACTTTACACAGGTCAGAAAATTATGTACTCAAAGCTCCACAGCAAATACATAAACAGACATACGAAATAAAGAGGTTTTCTTATGGAATACGAATTTTTAGGCAACACCGACATCAAGGTATCAAGAATCTGTCTTGGTTGTATGAGCTTTGGCAAAGCGGGACTTATGCACGACTGGACGCTTGACGAAAAGCAAAGCGAGGAAATGATTCACTACGCTCTTAATAACGGTATAAACTTCTTTGACACCGCAAACTGCTATTCGGCAGGAACAAGTGAAGAATATCTCGGAAAAGCACTGAAAAACGTTCCCCGTGACAAAGTTGTAATTGCGTCAAAGGTATATTTCAATGAGGGCAGACTGTCAAAAGCCGCTATAGAGCGTGAAATTGACGGCACTCTGTCAAGGCTCGGTACCGATTATCTCGATCTTTACATTGTTCACCGCTTTGACTATGAAACACCGATAGAAGAAACAATGCAGGCTCTCGACAGCCTTGTGAAAGCAGGAAAAGTCCGTGCGCTCGGTGCATCTGCAATGTACGGCTATCAGTTCCACAATATGCAGATCGTTGCCCGTGATAACGGCTGGACACAGTTCTCCGCTATGGAGAACCACTATAATCTGCTATACCGTGAAGATGAACGTGAACTTATCCCGATATGTAAACAGATGAACGTTTCGCTTATGCCGTACAGTCCGCTTGCATCGGGACATCTTGCAAGATCTGCATGGAAAGCAGATACTCTCAGGAGCAAGACCGACAAGGTCGCAATGGGTAAATATGACCGCACCGAACAGCAGGATATGCTTATAGTAAAGCGTGTTGCTGAACTTGCCGAAAAGTACGGTTGTGCAATGTCGCAGATAGCTGTAGCATGGCATATAGCAAAGGGTGTTGCTTCACCCATTATCGGTGCTACAAAGATAAAATATCTCGAAGAGGCTGTAGGTTCTTTCGATGTAAAACTGACCGCCGAAGATATTGCATACCTTGAAGAGCTGTATATTCCTCACAAAATAGTCGGTGCGATAGACAAAAATCCGGCACAGGGCGTTGTTTTACTTGATGAGAAAAAATGATAACGTTATCATTTCATAAACAGTCGGATTACCCTTGACAAAGCTTAATATTTAACGTATAATAATCTTGCTCATTTGATTTCAAAATCATGAGCAAGATTCAGACTGTAGAAAAACCCCGATTTGTTTCCAAATCGGGGTTAAATTTATGCCAA
>CABUEI010000047.1 GCA_902490585.1 uncultured Oscillospiraceae bacterium | reverse complement strand
GAGCATATCGGTCCTCCGTTGATTTGGTCTTGCAATTTCTATTTTAACGGATTTTCAACCAATATGCTCTACTTTTTTGAAATTTTTTTAATTTTATTTTTCTGTTTGGCTCTTGGTTTCCCCAACATTTATTATAGAGCCTATCTTTATAAGCACTGTATAATTATTTCTGTCTATTCAGCAGAGCATTTTCTAAGTGGTATATAAACGGCTGATCTCAGAGTTTAGTTCTATAAAATCCGCTTGCCATTGGATTGATGTTTTGTATTATAATTTCTCGCACAGCTGTTCTGATAACATAATCAAACTTGAACTGAGTTTGATTTTATAGTATAATAGTTAACGGAGTAGTATAACAGAATTTTACGCGCAATTTCGTAAAATTAATATTAAGTTGAAGCAATTGTAAAAAATTTCTATGCAAAAATTTATAATTTAAAGTTTTGCAAAAGAAATAAGCTATCACCGGGTAGTCAGGCTAACGTTTAGCTGATATTATGGTTGTCTGGGCGCTGTGCGTTTTCGATACGTTCCACCAACACAAATAGCGAAACAAAAAAAGAAAAAACGCAAAGCGTGCGTATGAAGTGAAATGACAAATTCGCACGGCTGCTATCAAAGCGGAGAAAAGTCGGAAAATCGGAAATAAAAACGGAAATAACCTGTTGGAAGTCGTTACTTTCAACAGGTTATTCTGATTTTATTCTGATTTCTGGCTTTTCCTGCGTTCCCGTCCCCGTGTCAATTTGTCGGCGAAACTGCACTACCACCTTTACGTTTTGATAGGATCGCTATCATCTGGATAGTGGCGGAAACGCACAGCGCCCAGAGCAGACGTAAGAGCAGATAAAAAGTTAGACAGACGGACAGCTTCTGAGCGTAATTTCGGATTTTCTTTGATTATTTCTTTTATTGTCTTGTGTCAAATCTGCTTTCTTCTCCTCACCAGTATTTTCGTTTGTCATCAGTTAGACATAATATGTAATCTGTAGATAGATTGTACATTTTTGCGATTGCTTTCAGCGTTTCTATGCTAGGATAACATATATCTTTTTCGATTTTTCTATATGCCTGATACGAAACACCTATTATTTCTGATATTTTTTCTAGTGTTAATTTCGACTGTTTTCTTTCATGGTATAATCGTTCTCCTGTAGTCATTTTATCACCTCTTTCTATTTTCATTATAACCTATGGTTGTTGAAATTGCTATAAACCATAGGTTATATTTTGTTTATTTTGCCAATTGAATTAAATATAACCACAGGTTATAATTATAACTGTAGGTTATATTTAATATTACCCGTGACCGTGGTGCATAACGGCAAGATAGGAGTTATTATGGAAAGTGTAAAAAAGACGTATAAGGTTTATCCGGGCTTGGTTTGTGATAAACTTTTACCCGAATGCATTCTTGATAGTTATTCTATCGGTGATGTTGTTCTAAAAGTTTTAAGTGATTTTGATGATGTTGATCGTGATACATTATTCGTTCATCTTGATTTCTGCGGGTTTAATTATTTCGTTTATCACTTGTATAATTCGCTTTCACACTTTGTGATTATATCATTTGGCATTTTCTATCAGTTGATTCTTGATACAGTTGAAGTAAAGGAAGGTGAATAAAATGATTTTGATAGGCGCAGAAGTTAAGTGCGGTACATTTATTGACAAGCAGACGAAAAAGGAAGTTTCATATGACAACTTGTATGTGTACTTCCAGAGCTTCGAAGAGCTCGACAACCCCGAGAATGAAAATTTTGCTTTCGGTCGTTCGACTGTATCTTATAAGGTAAAGAACGAAACCGAAAACCTTCAGAAAATCTTTAAAGGTTTATATAAAGATGATCAAGGCGAGTGGCTCAAATCGCTTGCCGGTACAGATTTCGAGATAATCGAAAACCGTTACGGCGGTTTGCAACGTGTTCTTCTGAATTGAAAGGGGGTGTAAAGTTGAAAATGGAAGCTATAACAACGTGCATTACAAATGCAATTTCTTGCGTCGGCACAGCTTTTACTGCCATGATGGACAATCCTGTGATTGCAATATTCGTTGGCTGTTCGCTTGTCGGTGCTTCGGTTGCTGTTTTCGCTCGTATGAAGCGTTCAGCAAGATAACATTCAGTCGGCAAGGATTCAATTTTTCTTGCCGACTTTTTATATATAATTTTTTATGAAAGGGTGATTTTATGAAAGTGCAGGGAAGTGCTGCATTGCGAATAGTTGCTTTTGCTGTTGCTCTGGCTTTTGTGCTTGGTTTGGCTTCGGTGATGTTTCACGTTACTGCCAGCGCCGAAGCTGCCGATGATAGTACATCTGTTGATGATACTATATCTTATCTAGGCACTATCGGTAACTATCAATGTATCAAATTCCGTTATACAGACGGTGTTTCGGTCAGGGAAGTTCTTAGCCGATTTGATTCCTACGCTGACGGTTCTTATGTTATGGGTGCTGTTTTTGGCTATAAGGACGGTAAATTTTATACTTATTCAAATAATACCATTCAATATCAAGTTGGTAGTAATAGTTTGACTTTTAATTCTGTTTTATTTTCACCTTCTTGGCTTGATCGTTTTAAAAATTCGGAATTTTGTTTTTATGAGAGCAGAGGTAGTGTTTGTAGTACTTTTCGTTATGATAATGGTACTGATTATACTTATGGTAGTATGTCTCCTATTGCTAATAATTGCACTATGGCAGATTTTCCTGCTACATATGGTACCGATTTTTACGCTATTTTTACTTCTTCGGCTTCGGTTTGGACTAAATCCGAACACGATACATTTATAAATGATGTTATCAATAATTTGCATGACAGTGATTACAGTTCGCCCGAAGCGTCCACTTTGCCGACCGCTGAATTTCTTACGTTTAAAGGTACTGACGAAGCACCTCAACCTCTTTTTTTCATGGATTGGGTTAATGCCGGTAAGCAATATCCTATAGTTGATTTTCGTATCGATGATAACGGCAATCATCATCAGTACGCTTTACGCATTTCCAATAATTCTAAGTATGTCGATGTTGCAAAGGAAATGTGGGAGAATCAGGAATTAAAAGAATCTATCTCGGCAGTTTCCAACGCTATTGGTATTGCACTTTTAGGTAAATCTATTATTTCAGGTGGTTCTAAACTAGTTCTCGGTCTTTGTGCTGGTGTTTCGCAACCTATCGGTATGTTGTTTTTCAATGTTCCGACAAATTCATCACAAGTTATCCATGCTTCTTTGCAGGCTTACATTATTAAATCGTATGCCGATTTCAGTTATGATTTAGTTCGCAATCTTACTTCGGACAAGCTTACTTTTACTGAAGATTCTTACGTTGTTTCTAAAGCCGTTAGTATCTGTTTATCCGATTATGTGTCGGTTGTACCATACAATTTTTATAAGTTGGAAATCATTGATACAACAAACAGTATGATATTATCTACGGCTTATTTTAATAGTGCCCGTGGCTATGTAAAGTCCGACAGCGGTTACGGTACTAAGGTTACCGATTATGATAACCGTAATAACCTTGATAATGATGTCAACGATGATAACGGTTATATCAATGGTGATAATAACGATGGCGATAAAATGGACAGTGATAACCCTGAAGATATTATAAATCGTGATTATAACGATTCTTTGGCTAATCTCGATATTACTAATCTGATCGGTAGTTTACGCACTGCGATAGCTTCTGCTAGTCTATTTTTTCAAGCTTGTTGGTCTTTGTTCCCTGCAGCGTTTTGGTCTATCATTCTGATTGGTATATCGTTAATAATCATATTGCGTATTTTAGGACGGTGATACTATGATTACTTATATTCAGCAGTTATTATCCGGTGTTGTTTCCGTCCTTCAGATTCCAATTGATTTCGGACCGTTTTCTGTGTCAATTTTTGATATTATAATTGGACAGCTTCTAACGGTACTTGTCGCTTATGTCGTTTGGAAGATATTTGATTGATTAGGTGGTGATTTTATGGTTATCGGTTCTTCTTCCGGTTCTATTTTGCTTCGGCAGTTGGATAGTTTAACATTGTCCGAAGCGTGTCTTTTTTCTGTTCTGCTGTTGCTAATTTTATTTTTTATCGTGAAAGGATTAACAAAATGACAGATGTTGTAGCTGTATTTCTTGAAATGTTCGGCTGGTCGTATGACATGATCACTATTGCCGATGTTATAAATAATATTGTTCGCCTTGCTATCGGTATCGGTGTTTTCGTGTTTGTCATGAAAATGCCTGCTATCTTTCTTGGTCGGCGAAATCGTTTGTTATAAGGTGGTGATTTTATGGCATTGATAGTTTTTTTCCGTAAGATTTTTTCAAATCTGATACGGTTACCTTTGTTCATAGCGTATCAGATACATGACCGATTTCTTTATTACAAAGAAAAGCGTTACAAGGATTTTGATCGTTGGGGTATACATATTTTCACTTCTAAGTTCGGTGCAGGAAAAACTTCTTCAATGGTTTATACGGCTTATAAGTTGTGCAAGCGTTTCCCACAGGTGCAAGTTTTGTCTAATATCAAGTTATCCGGTTTTCCGGATCATACAGTGATTAAACCGTTAAATAGTGTTGATGATATATTTTCGTGTGCTGATAATACGATTATTCTTATTGACGAAATCGGTACCATCCTTAATAGCCGTGATTTCTGCAACGGTAAATCTATGTCGAAGGCATTGTTTCAATACTTTTGCCAGGTGCGTCATCGGCACGTTGTTCTATTTGGTACATCGCAACGTTGGCACTTTGTCGATAAACAGATCCGTGACGTCGCTACAACTGTTCGTGTGTGTAGCAGTTATTTTCCGCACCCGTTTACCAGATGCGTAAACGTTACATATTACGACGCGTCCGATTACGATTTATCGTATAGTAATCCGATGATTTCACTTTCTCCGATTGATTGTATGACATATATTCAATCGGACAAGCTTCGCCAGATGTATGATACTACTGAAATGGTACAAACGATATTACATTCGGATTATTTTGATACAGATGATGATGATAATCGTTCTTCTGTCGCTGTATCAGACCGCAAGACTTCCCGCCGTTTTAAGCGTGGTGTCGGTCGTTTAGGTTGATTATGCCGTAGCCGGCACCGCCGGCACGGCTGGGGGGACTACGACCCCCCAATATAGTTCAGTGTTCACGGACTATAATTCTAATAATTTGAGGTATATTATATGGCTTCTTTGAAAAAGGAAAAAGAGACTCGTACACGGTCTTGGACGTTTGTGCTTTATCCCGAATCAGCTCCGGTTGATTGGCGTGACAAATTAGATGATTATCATATTGAATGGGTAGAAAGCCCTTTGCACGACCGTGATATTAACGGCGATGGAACACCTAAGAAACCACATATTCATGTTTTGCTGTGTTTCGGTAGTGTTAAATCGTATGAACAAGTAAAAGAAATTACGGATTCATTAACTTGTCCGATACCACAAAGGTGTCATAGCCTGCGTGCAATGGTACGTTATATGGCACACATAGATAATCCCGAAAAGGCGCAGTATTCAAAGGAAATGATAATAGCACATGGTGGTGCTGATTTGGACGAATATTTGCGACCTTCGGCAAGCTGTGAACTTACATACGTTAAAGAAATGCTTGATTTTGTTCAAACGAATCATATAACTGAGTTTTTCGAGTTGGTTGATTATGCGAGAGAGAATGAGTTTGATACATGGTTTTCATTCCTTTCTCGGCACAGTTGCTACATGATAATTAACTATATCAAATCATCCCGTTATCGTAATTCGCAAGGTGATTGATTTATGGCAGAATATTATAATGATTTTTATAAGCACCCATTGAGCGGTTATGATCCGAAGTATTATATGTTACCGCCGAAAGACTGTAGAAACTGTATTTGTTATTATTGTTACAACAAATTATGTCCGCATTGTGTCGGCTATCGTTACAGTCTGGCAGCTAATATGTGCGTCAAAGATAATAAGATACGGTCTAAAGACATGATTGCGCACCGGTGCGATAAATGTTATTACCTTTGGCGTAAGAAAAAACCGATATTTGATTGTGATTTCTTCGTGAATTTTAGGCGTAAGATTACATTGTATACAATGGTTAGAAAGTATCGTAAAAAATCTGTGCTTGAAATTCTTGCTGAAAGGGTAGAAAGTCTTGAAAAAAAGATTGATGAATTGTATAATGGTATTAACAGAAAATAACACGCAATTTCGTAAAATTAATATTTTACGAAATTAGAAGTGTAAAAAAACGAAAGGCAACAAAAATGGCATACAATATAGATTTCAGACAAGCTACATCAGATGCACCGGCTTGTCTTACAGAATACCTGAATTATCTTACAACTATAAAAAACCGTTCACAGCTTACTGCGTTGAACTATTATACGGATTTGCGTATGTTCATGCGTTTTCTTAAAATCAAGAACAAGCTTGTTCCTGCGGATACGGATTTTTCCGATATTACTATAGCTGACCTGGACGATAAATACATAAAGGCTGTAACTCTCAGTGACGCTATGGAGTTTCTGAGCTTTACTGTGAGCGAGCGTTCAAATCAAGCAAAGGCACGTTCACGCAAGGCGGTTTCATTACGTCAATTCTATAAATTTCTTACCAATAATAAGGCTTGGTTCACAGCGAGTCCGATGCTTAATCTGGAGTTAACGTCACCCAAAAACGCACTCCCTAAGCACCTGACTTTACAGGAATGCGGTCAGCTGTTGCATGAGGGTTTTTCGGAATTTTCAAGCTGGATGGATTATCGTGACTATGCCATGATTATAATGTTTCTTAATTGCGGTATGCGTCTGAGCGAACTTGTAGCGATAAATGTGAACGATTTTGTAGAAAATATAGACCCGTCACAACCTGATGTGAAATACATTTCCGTAAAGGTTCTTGGTAAAGGAAATAAGGAGCGTATTGTATACCTGAACGAACAATGCGTTGAAGCAATTACAAGGTATCAAGTTGAAAGAGATTCCGTCGCTGATCCTAAGGAAAAAGCATTGTTTATAAGTAAGCGTGGTAATCGCATCACAAACCGCCGTGTTGAACAGATAATAGACGACAGACTTAAAGCCTGCGGTTTGTCCGGCAAAGGAATTTCTGTACATAAACTACGTCATACGGCGGCTACACTTATGTATCAGAACGGCGTTGATGTCCGTGTGCTCAAGGAAGTTCTCGGACACGAAAATCTCAATACTACACAGATTTACACCCATGTGGTAAACACTCAGCTCCGTGACGCTATAAATTCAAATCCTGTAATGGATATAAAAAATAACCTCCCCGAACCCGATTTGAAACACGGAGAGGAAAAAAGCAAAAAGTAATTTCGTTATAATTTTAATTTTACGAAATTAGAATTATAAGAATAACCGCCGTGGTATCTGATTTACCACGGCGGCAAAATTTTATTTACTTACAATCTCTTTGAATAAGCCTTTGCATCCAATCAGCACATCTCTGTAAGTATCATCGAAGTTTCCTGTATACCACGGATCAGCTATACTTCCGCTCATTCCTGCGTGTGACAATAACAGGCTCACTTTGTTCTCAGGGTCGCTTTTAATAATACGCATTATATTGCGTATATTCATTTCATCCATAGCGATTATATAATCGTATTTGTCGTAATCGGATTTTGTCAGTTGCACTGCCCTTTTACCGTCACAGGAAATGCCTACTTCTGCAAGCTTTCTCTTAGTTCCGTAATGTACGGGGTTGCCTATTTCCTCGGTACTTGTCGCACACGACGCAATATAGAATTCATCTGATTTACCTGCTTTATTCACTATATCTTTCATTACAAATTCCGCCATAGGCGAACGGCAGATGTTGCCGTGGCAGACGAACAAAATTCTATGTATATCTTTCATAACTCCACCTATTATTTCGATATAATTAAAATTTTACGCAATAGCTTTTTGCTATCACAATATCTTCTCAATCTCATTCAGCTCATTTATAACATAATCAGTCTCGATATTATCATTCTCAATGCCGCTGACATTGTAAAAACACGTTTTCATTCCGTAGTTTCTTCCACCGACAATATCTGATGTCAGTGAATCACTTATAATAATCGCATCAGACGGCATTATCGTTTCTTCTCTGCCGCTGTTAAGTTCTGAAAACGCACGTTTGAAAAACTCTTCCGACGGCTTGGATGCTCCGAGCTTTTCGGATATGAATATGTAATCAAAATACCGCTTCATTCCTGCAACTTCGAGCCTGTGAACCTGTTGTTCATACGGTCCGTTGCTTGCCACACATAAGATATATTTACCGTTCAGATAACGTAACATTTCGTTGGCAGACGGCATAGGAATAGCACTGTCGTAAAGTGCACGCCTGAAATATTTTTCAAACATCGTGCCGTCAAAATTGATACCAAGTCTTGAAAATATAATGTTCCATCTCACTTTTTCAAGCTCGGAAAAGACAATTGTTCCCTGCTCTATCCCATGCCACAGTTTGTCGTTTTCCTCGGCGAAAATATCGTACATATACGGCTCGTAGTGTTTTAATCCGAAATGTGCAAAGCCGTCTTTCATGGTGTGCTTTACATATTCACTGAAACTGAGCAACGTATTGTCTATATCAATAAAAACAGCTTTCATGAGCTCTCCGTTTCTTCCGTCCGTGTTATTGCTTTCTGTGAACACAAACTTAAATTGTTGTACATATAGGTGATGTTAAGTTAAATGAACAATGAAAGTATATCATTATTAACGGGTTATGTCAACCAACAGCGATGAACTCTATGTCCATGACTTTTTTCGCTTATTAAACAAGTTGATATATCTGTTGCGAGCACAACGCCGGTTTATGTTTTCCGTTTTTATCGTCTTTCAGTTTTGCTGTTTATCATTTTACACAGTAAATTGAATTTGAAAAGCGAATGTTTATCATACGTTAAATTACAGTTTATGATTTCAAAAAATTCGACATATTTTTTGCTCAAATCGGCTCATTTTTAATCATTGTGCTTTGATTTATTGACATCATATAACAAAATGTGATATCATATACGATGGTATATCAGACATATTAAATGCGATTATGCTATTTTGAAATAATTCTATCTGCACGGGAGGAAACTGTTTTGATAAAAAGAAAATTTTTCTTCTTCATTGTCATTGTAACCAGTGCAATTATCATGTTTTTCGGATATTTTTACTACTCTTATGTGTCCAACCTTATTTTCAAGGAAAGTGCCACTCATCTGACCGAAATATATTCTCAGGTCGGACATTCGCTCAGTAACCTTCTTAGCGAAAACTGGAGTGCAATGAATATGTGGATACCGTATCTGAATGACACCGATGATGACGGCAAGATAAAACTCTACATAGAAAACATCAGGAACACCAGTGCTTTTACTGACTTTTATTTTTTGAATAAGGACGGAAGTTATTGCACAATAGGCGGCGATAAAGGCAGTATGGATCTCGGAAAGAACATGAAAAAGCTTATGGACGAGGGTCAGAACGTGGTATCCGATACCGCTCTTATCGACAGGTCGGAGCTTGTTGTTTTTGCTGTTCCGTGTCCTGAAGGAACATATATGAACTTTTCCTATTCGGCAATTGCAATAAGCTTTAATAACGACGATATAGTTTCACTGCTTAGTGCCAAAACATTCAATGATAATGCGGTAAACTATGTTATTTACCCGGACGGACGTGTTGTTGTAAATAACCGAGGTGAACACGGCGATAAAATCAATAACTTCTGGCGTATGCTGACTGAACGCTCCAATTCACTAAACGAGGACAATATACAGCAGTACAGGTCGGATATCTGCTATAATGTATCGGGTGTAGACAGAATCAATATAGACGGCGAGCCTTATTATCTGACTTACGAAAGTATCGGTTTCAAAGACTGGATATTGATCGGTATCGTGCCGACAGATATAGTTAACAGTAATATAAATAGTATTCAATCTGTAACAATGTCGGCAAGCGTCAGCGTTGTAGTGATTATTGCAAGCCTGTCAATCCTTTATCTGTTGCAAAAAAATTATGTAAGTATACGTCAAAGAGATACAGAAATCCGTTATCGTGAAGAACTGTTTTCAGTACTTTCAAATAATGTCGATGATATTTTTCTTATGTTGAGTGCCGCTGACTTTTCAGTCGGTTATGTAAGTCCGAATATTGAAAGGATACTCGGTATATCTCACAGTGACGCCATGGCAGATGTAAGAATAATAGAAGATTCCGTAAAAAGCGGTAAAAACGGAGCCGTCCGTGAAAAGTTCATGGGTCTGTCTGACTGTGAGCGTAAAGAATGGGACAGTGAATATATCCATAGAACAAGCGGTCAGACACTTTGGTTCCACGTTACCGCACTCAGAAATAAAATCAGCGGAGATGACAAATATATTCTTGTGTTGTCCGACCGCACAAAAGAACGAAAAGCAAATTTGGCATTGCATCATGCGGTGAATGTTGCCAAGCAGGCAAACAATGCCAAAAGTTCATTCTTATCGAATATTTCTCATGATATACGCACTCCCCTCAATGCAATAATAGGTTTTGCAAATCTCGCAGGTAACGAGACGGATAACCCCGAAGTAACTAAGGACTATTTAAGCAAAATTCTCACATCGGGTAAACAACTCCTGGGATTAGTAAGTGATATCCTTGATATAAGCGTTATAGAAAGCGGCAGACTGACATTCAATATTACCGAAGTCGATTTATCGCAGTTGCTTTATGAAATAAGGACTGTTATTAGCAATCAGGCGGCTGAAAAGCATCAGACTCTCACAGTAAGTATGAACGGCGTAAAACACGAAACAGTCCGTTGCGACAGGCACAGACTGGAACAGCTCTTTATAAACTTCTTATCGAACGCCATTAAGTTTACTCAAAAATACGGTAAAGTTTCTCTTGTACTTACCGAAAACAGTACAGATAAAAACGGCATTTCCGAATATGAAATACACGTTATAGATAACGGCATAGGTATGAGCAAGGAATTTACCGAAAAAATATTTGACCCGTTTGAGCGTGAAGGCATTGATAAGAATGCAGGCGGAACAGGTCTCGGAATGCCGATTTCAAAAAGCATAGTCGATGCCGCAGGCGGTAGTATAACCTTACATACACAGCAAGGAAAAGGCACCGAATTCACAATAAAACTGCCTTTTGAAACCGTATTTGAGCAAAAGACTGTATCAGACTGCAAACATCTTTCAGCACTTATAATCAGCGATAACGAGAAGCATACTGCTGACACTGCGAAAACACTCAGAAAACTGGGTGTTGAATCGGATTGTTTCGGTTTATCGGACGTGTCAGAGCTTGGCGGTATTACTAAAAACAAATCCTATGACATATTTGTTTCCGATGTTCAATCTGTAGATCCTGTTTCTGTGTACCTCTCCGAAAACAATCTGTCAGACATTACTTGCATAGTGATAACCGAAAACCTGTCGGAATTGTCACTTTCAAAATATCCCGATTGCGTAAGCGGCGTGTGTCTTATTCCGTTGCTGACTTATGACATAAGACGGATATTGAATGAACATTGCAGTGCCTTTGACGACAGCGATAATGCGGAAAACGAACGTAAACAAACACATGACGAAGCAATAAAAGTACTCAACGGCAAATATATTCTCCTTGCCGAAGATGTAATTGTCAATGTTCAGATAGTAAAGGCGATTCTGGCTAAATATAACGTCAATATCGAAGTTGCCGCCGACGGCAGAAAAGCACTTGAAATGTTCAGTAACAATCCCGATTATTACTATGATGTTATTCTTATGGATTTGCAAATGCCGATAATGGACGGATATGACAGCACAAGGGAGATAAGAAGTATTCAAAGCGATTATGCAAAAAACATACCGATAATAGCAATGACCGCTAACGCTTTCAGCGATGACATGGACAAAGCAAGACAATGCGGCATGAACGATTTTCTCATAAAGCCTGTCGGTATTGACGAGCTTGCCGCTGTCCTCATGCGTGCTGTCAAGGAAGAAAAACAATAAAAACGCCTTACACAATTCAGACGTATTTTCATATAATGTAATATTAAAGCTGAAAGGCGGAAAATATGAAATACGATAATGAATTTACCGTTGCGCTTGCAGGCAACCCCAACGTTGGTAAAAGCACGGTTTTCAATGCTCTTACTGGGCTTAAACAACATACAGGAAACTGGGTTGGTAAAACCGTCGGCAACGCTGTCGGCAGTTATACTTACAATAACAATAAATACCTTATAACCGATCTGCCTGGAACCTACTCATTATGTGCCCACTCTGCCGAAGAGATAATCGCAAGCGATTGTATATGTTTTGATAAACCCGATGTTACCGTCATAGTGTGTGACGCATCGTGCCTTGAACGCAATCTCAACCTTGCTTTGCAGGTAACAGAAATTACCGCAAAGGCGGTATTGTGCGTGAATATGATAGACGAGGCGAAAAAGAAGAACATTTCAGTTGATACAGATAGGCTGTCTTCCTTGCTCGGAATACCCGTTGTTGCAACCTCTGCACGCAGTAAAAAGGGACTGTGCAGGCTTATGTCGGCAATAGAAAGCGTTGCAGTCGGTAAAGAAAATGATTGCGGTATAACGATGGTTTACACAAACCGCATAGAAAATGCCATATCAGAACTTTTGCCGCTGACCGACAGTATTGAAACCGACAGCAGAAGAAAACGCTTTATATCTTTAAGATTGCTTCAGAATGACCGTGATATCACCGAAAACCTCTGCAACAGATACGGTATGTGCGATGGCAAAAAAGAACCTGTCTACCGTGCTGTAAAAGAATTGTCGGTGCAAAGCGGACGCAGTTACACAGATGAGATAGTATCATGTATATTCATAACAGCTGAGGGAATAGCGGCTGAATGTGTCCATAAATCGATCGACAGGAAGTACATCCGTGACAGAAAGATAGACCGCATACTTACAGGGAAGTTTACGGGAATACCTATTATGCTTCTCATGCTGCTTATGATACTTTGGATAACGATCACAGGTGCAAATTACCCCTCTGCCCTGCTTTCTGAGTTGTTCGGTAAGCTTGAGATGTTACTTTGTGACGGACTTTCTGCGATAGGCACTCCGGAAACGCTCAACAATATCCTTACACAAGGTATATTCAGAGTTCTTGCGTGGGTTGTTTCTGTTATGCTTCCGCCTATGGCAATATTTTTCCCACTGTTTACAATACTTGAAGATTACGGAGTACTGCCGAGGATTGCATTTAACCTTGACAATACCTTTAAAAAAGCCGGTGCTTGCGGAAAACAGGCACTGTGCCTTTGTATGAGTCTTGGCTGTAACGCCTGCGGAATTACCGGTGCGAGAATTATCGACAGCAAGCGTGAACGGCTCATGGCAATTATCACATCATCTCTTATGCCTTGCAACGGAAAATTCCCTACTATAATCAGCGTCATAACCATGTTTATTATAGGTGTTCCTGCCGTTGCAGGATCGGGACTGTTTGCGGCATTCTGGTTGTGTGCGGTAATAGCCGCCGCAATTGCCGCTGTAATGCTCGTTTCAAACTTGCTCTCCAAAACTGTTTTGAAAGGTATTCCCTCTTCGTTTACTCTCGAACTTCCGCCGTACCGTACTCCACAGTTTGCAAAAGTACTTGTCCGTGCATTTCTTGACAGAACGCTTACTGTGCTCGGCAGAGCGGTTGTGATAGCAATTCCCGCAGGTCTTATTATATGGATCATGGCTAATGTTACTGTCGGGGATATATCCTTACTCGGACATTGTACCGCATTTCTTGATCCGCTCGGAAAGCTCATGGGACTTGACGGCGTTATCCTGCTGGCGTTCATACTCGGCTTTCCTGCAAATGAGATAGTAGTTCCGATCATAATAATGGCGTACTCCGAGGGCACAGCGCTTACAGAAATATCGGAGCTGTCCGCTTTAAAGGACTTGTTTGTATCGAACGGCTGGACTACAGTAACGGCAATATGTATGATAATATTCGTGCTGTTCCACTTTCCTTGCTCAACATCATGCCTTACGGTATATAAAGAAACAAAGAGCATAAAATGGACAGCTATCAGCTTTGCCGTGCCGACAGTTATCGGAATTGTACTTTGCATGGCAGTAAACGGCGTATGCACCCTGCTCGGTATAGCGTAGAATAATCACAAAATACCCACACAGTAAGACTAAACTACCGTGTGGGTATTTCTTATATGAAATAGTTTTTAAGATGCGTTCTCTACATAATACTGTGCCTGAGCGTTATACATTTCGGAATAAATACCGTTTTCGATTTTCACAAGCTCATCATGCGTACCGTATTCCTTTATTGTATCATCGGCAAATACGGCGATCTCATCGCAGAACTTACAGCTTGACAACCTGTGCGATATGTAGATGGCAGTCTTGCTGCCTACAAGCTCGTTGAAATGCCTGTATATCTCATATTCGGCTACAGGATCAAGTGCCGCTGTAGGCTCATCAAGTATTACTATCGGGCTGTCACGGTACAAGGCCCGGCAGATCGCAGTTTTCTGTTGCTGACCGCCCGAAAGCTCCGTTCCGTTTTCGTCATAGCTTTTGAATATTGTCGTGTCGAACTTGTTTTCAAGTTTCATTGCGTCTTCATATAAGCCTGCCATTTTAAGCGTTCTGATCAGTTTTTCTTCGTCTTCCTGCTCGTCAAGTATGATATTCTCCTTAAGGCTGAAAGCAAACAGTTCAAAATCCTGAAATACCACCGAGAACAGCTTTCTGTACTCACTGTCCGAGTAATCCTTGATATTGATATTATCTATCAGTATCTCACCGTCTGTTACATCATACATTCGGCAAAGGAGTTTTATAAACGTTGTCTTTCCCGCACCGTTAAGTCCGACTACAGACAGATGCTCGCCCTGATTAATAGTGATATTGATATTTCTGAGGACATAATTTTCACTTCTCGGATATTTGAAGCTGACATTTCTGAATACGATAACGTGTTCGCCGTCCGAAACAGGCTTATCGCCCTTTGTCATTCTGTCGGAAATAGCATCAAATTTCAGATATTCGTATGCGTAACCGCAGGACTTTATAGTATTCGCAACGCCCGATACAACAGCATACAGCCCCCAGTAAAGCGTTGACGCCGATGAAACGCACATTGTAAAATCACCTAATGTAATCGCTCCCGTTAGTGCCTTAAAGCCTATGTAGAAATATGAAAGTCCGTCACGCAGTCCGTTTGTGAGATTTGAATACTGTAGATATTTATACTGCGCTTTGTACTGCTCCCTGAATGTGTCTATAGTTTTATTGCTGTAGTAATCCGCTTTATCGCACATCATATCCTTACTGTCAAACAGCCTTACCTCCTTGCCGTTTGACGGGTCGGACAGCTGATAGAAGAAATACCCGAAAAGCCGATTGACTTTAGACAGCTTCTTGAAATATTCTATATCAAGCTTGTTGCTCTTATTTGTGAATATCGTGATAAGAACAAGCGATATGATCTGTATCGGCAGAAGCAGCGGACAGGTAACTGCGATTATCGCTATAACGCCGAGTACGTTCACACCGTTTGAAACGATATTGAAGAAACCGTTCAGTATTCCGACTACTCCGCCGCTGTACCACGACATACCCTCTTTCGCCTTGTTCATCTGATCGAGCGTGTCGGGATCCTCGGTATGCTCAAAATCCATCTTCATTACCTTTTCGGACAGGCTTACTTCAAAATACTCGCCAAACCACTCGGAATAAACGTTCTTTATCTCATTTACAAGATAGTTGATAAGTGCCGCAAGCAAGGTCACACCGACTATAAGCGCAATGCAGAATATCGCAGTAGGTATATGCTCCTCAGCTTTACCGCCGCCGATTATTGCGGCGATCTCATCTACAAGATATTTTGACGAGATGATATTAACCATTGTCTGCGAAAACGAAACCACCACCTGCAGCGCATAAGCAATAAACAGCTCTCTGCTCTAATTGATTCTCAAATACATCGCAGATAGACCGGTCAAACTCCCTGAT
>CABUEI010000046.1 GCA_902490585.1 uncultured Oscillospiraceae bacterium | reverse complement strand
ACAATTTGATGTCATATAAGAAGTTCTCATATTATCGTGAAAATCCTTCACTTGAAGTAGGCACAATTATCGGTAGCATTCTTAGAGAATGCGGTGTTATGTGATATTGAACCTGATTTTCACGTTGCACGCATAAAATCCGTCCTATATTGACCTGAATAAATTTGACGCATTCAGGAGCGTATGACACAAAAATGACGCAAAAAAATAATAAACGGCTCTGTTGTGCAAAATATCGGCAAAAATAGCTTCTGTTGAAGAAGCTTTAAAGGCATAATCACAACACCGCACAAACTCAATACACAAAAGGCGGTCGCTTTCACAGCGACCGCCTTTTGTGTATTTCTTATATCATTCAGTTTCTCAATCTATCTCAGCAAGCCTTGCCATTATCTTCTCCCTTTGTAGCTCTGAACCTATAAACACGCACTGCGGTGTAATTTCAGTGTCTTCAATACCTAAGATGCTGTACATACCTTCAGCCAGGTCAAGTCTCACAGGACAGCTTCCGCAGAAAATTTCCCCCTTGGCTCTTATAATATTGCCCATCGAGCCATACAGAAGTTCTCGCAAAAGAGCAACAAGCTCTGAAATATTATGAACGCCTTTTCCCTTTACCGATAATTCCTCAAGTTGCTCGGCGTGAAGTTTTACGGGTATCTTTGCACGAAGAGCGTGCTCGGAGCAGAGAAGTCCTTCCCACCATTCATCATTTTTTTGCGAATAATGTTCTTTTACGATTTCAATTTCGGGATTGAGCTTTTTGATTTCATTGCAAAGGAAATCAATCTCGTCAACCGATGAGTTTTCGGTTTTTGAAAGTACGGCAACAGCCGCATTCCTTATCTGGTCACGGTATATCGGATTTTCTATACTTGATTGAAAACCTGACGGAGAAATTACTGTAACGGGTCTTGCAAGCGATATCCGACCGTAGCACAGTTTTCTCAGAGAAGCCAGTATTGAGCCGAGTTCGGCAACTCCTGTCGGTTCAATCACAAGATATTCAGGATCAATAGTTGAAGAAACAGTCAGCACCGAATTTATAAAACTGTCCTTTTTACTGCAACATACACAGCCTTCCATAAATTCAAGTACATCTACACCGCTCGATGAAACTGCATCGGAATCGAGTGTTGTATCGCCGAATTCATTTTCCATTACAACTATATTTTTACCTGTACGGTTTATGAGTTCCTTAATAAATGTGGTTTTTCCTGCTCCGAGAAACCCGGATATGATAAGTATTTTCATGCTTTCTCCTGAGATAAATTTTAAGCCAGGAAAACCCGGCTTAAATTAATATATGTTTTCGTTCGTTCTACAAAAAGTTTTTATCAGTCTGCAAATTTTACAACAGGCTTAATAAGGTCAGCAGGCTTGTCCTTCATTATCTGAAGAGCCTCGGGAACATGATCCCAACCTTCATAAACGTGCGTTGCGAGAGGGCTTACATCAAGTCTACCCGATGATACAAGTGCACCGAGCTTTTCCATTCTCAGACGACCGCCGGGCATAAGACCGCCGTTGATCTGCTTGCGACCCATACCAACGCCCCACTCAACACGGGGAATATTGATATATGTGCCGCTGCCGAGGTAGTTTACACTGCCGATCTTTCCGCCGGGCTTGAGTGATTTTACAGCGGATTCAAATGTATTTACAGTACCGCCTGCAATGATAACCTTGTCAACACCCTTGCCGTTGGTCATTTCGAGTACCTGGTCTTCAATAGTACCGTTCTTATAGCTTACAAATTCTGTAGCACCGTATTTCTTAGCCGCTTCAACACAGTTGGGACGTGTACCTACTGCGATGATTCTTGAAGCACCACGGAGATTTGCGCCTGCAACAGACATCAGACCTACAGGTCCGATACCGATAACGAGCACTTCATCACCAAACTGAACGTCGGCAAGTTCAACACCGTGGAATCCGGTAGGAACCATATCTGACAGCATACAAGCGTCAACAACATTGATATTTTTGGGTAAAAGTGCGAGGTTTCCGTCAGCGTCGTTTACATGGAAGAATTCCGAGAAAACGCCGTCTTTGAAGTTTGAGAACTTCCAACCTGCGAGCATTCCGCCTGAGTGCATAGCATATCCTGCCTGAGCCTCAAGTGAATTCCAGTCGGGTGTGATTGCGGGCACAAGAACACGGTCGCCGGGTTTAAAGTCTTTAACGAGAGAACCAACCTCAACAACTTCGGCACAGCACTCATGACCGAGAATCATGTTGTGTCTGTCGCCGACAACTCCCTACCATACTGTATGAACATCGGAGGTGCAGATTGCGATTGCAAGCGGCTTGCATATAGCGTCCAGAGGACTGCAATCAGGTACATCTTTTTCAACCCAACCTACTTCACCGATTTTAAGCATTGCATAACCTTTCATAGCAGACATCCTTTCAGAAGTATAACGGATATATAACCTTTAAGGTACGTTTCGATTATATACCTTTATGTGACGTTTGTCGATGAAAAGTCCCAAATTCATGGCGTTTTCGTTAATTTTCGCCAAATAACAGCCGTGCGGAATGTACACTTTCACCAAATCTCGTGCATCCTGCCAGATACATATTATGTGCTGTTTCGATATCCTTTATACCGCCTGCGGCTTTGATTTTTACTTTTTCGCTTAAGGCATCTTTCATAAGCTGTATATGCCGTAATTCTGTAGGTTTCTTATGCCGGCCTGTGCCGCTCTTTACAAACGCCGCACCTGATTGCTCGGCAATTTTACAACCTCTCTTTATTTCTTCATCGGTAAGATTATTTACTTCAAGAATTACTTTAAGCGGTATTTCACCGCAAAGTCGGGCAACTGAGCTTATATCGTTGATAACCTTTTCGTCAATACCCGATTTCAGCCACGACTGATTGATAACCATATCCAGTTCACCGCAACCGTATTTGAGCAGTTTTTCGGCTATAAACAGCTTTGTGTCTGTTTCCTCACAGCCTGACGGAAAACCGACAACACCGCCGACAGCGATTTCTGTACCGCTCATCAGCGAGCACAAGAATTCCGTATTTGCAGGCATAGCAAATACCGCCGCACATCTGAGCTTCACTGCCATTTCAGCCATTCCTTTTATCTATTTATGTGTGTTTGCGGCACCTACACAGCTAAGGTCAATCATAGACGGAAGAATTTTTCTGAAAGCATTGATATCCATATTTACGCCTCTGAACATATCTTAAACATCACTTCGTTCTGCCCTCGGTTGTTATCTTAACCTTATGTTTGTTGGCAAGCACTCTTACCTTGTCAACACAGACGGGCTCTTTACTGCGGTTGTAGCACACACGTTCTATTATCAATATCGGTGTGCCGGTTGGAACCCCGAGTATCTGCGACTCGGTAAAATCACACGCCGCCGCAAAGATAGTGTCGCTTGTACTGCATATTTCAATGCTGTATTTTTCCTCAAGGAAACTGTACAGCCCGATGAATTCAGATGAATTATCCATTCCGTGAACAAGCCTTTCCGGTATATGATTTACCATAATGCAGACAGGTATTCCGTCAGCCGTCTGTACACGCTGAACTCTTACAACCTTTTCACCGGGTGCAAGAGAAAGCTGTGATACTATTTCTTCAGACGGCTGTATTATATCTATGTAGCGGCTTTTAGTCGCAACTTCATAACCGTGTTTTCTGAGCGATTCGGTCACACTTGTAACACCGTTGAAGCTTTGAGGGGTTTTGGTGTCAAGTACCATTGTTCCACGACCTTGCCTGATTTCAACCAGTTTTTCATCGGCAAGAAGTTTCATTGCTTTTCTGACAGTAGTACGGCTGACGGCGAAGCTCTTTTCCAGCTCGGGTTCCGTAGGTATAAAGTCACCTGAAGAGTATACGCCGTTTTCAATCTTATTTTTAATTTTCTGATATAGTTCTCTGTAAGCAGGCTGTTTCATTAAAGCAGTTCTTTCTGTACATTTCTTTTTATTCTTGTAAAGAGTACGTTTCTGTAATCTTTTAATGATACTATTGTAGCACATTCACAACTTTAATTCAATATAGGTATAAATTTAAAGGAGCAACCGCAGCTGCTCCCATTATATCATTTTTTAATCAGAGATTTGAGTAAAATATTCCTGTAGCAAGCTGTACGCCGATTGATACAGCAGTTATCAAACACCAACAGCAGAAACCGAGAATGATAGGCTTACCGCCTTTTTTAATCAGGTTTACAATATTAGTTCCAAGTCCTATTGCACTCATAGCCATTGCTATAAAGAATTTTGCGAGCCACTTCATAGCAGGTACGAACATATCCGAGTAAGCGGCTGTAACAGCACTTTCCGGAAGTATTCCTACAATAGTTGTAAGCAGTGATGCACCTACAAACCACAGTATAAACCACGGGAAAATCTTCTTGAATGAAAATCCGTTTGCGCCGGTAGTCTTTGCTTTTTTTGCACGGTAAAACGCAAGCACAAGCGTTATAGGTATAATAGCAAGTGTTCTGGTAAGCTTTACTGTAACTGCGGCTGACAGAATACCGCTTGTATGGTAAAGATTTTCCGCTGTAGCGGCGGCAGCGGTAACCGAAGAGGTATCATTCACAGCAGTACCTGCGAATACCGCAAATCCCTCTGTACCGAATCCTATAGCCTGTCCGAATGTCGGGAAAATAAGCGCCGCCAGAATATTGAAAAGGAATATTACCGATATTGACCGTGCAACGTCCTCGTCGTCTGCATCTATAACAGGCGCTGTCGCCGCAATTGCCGAACCTCCGCAGATAGAAGAGCCGACGCCGATAAGGCAGGCAGTTTTCGGATCAATCTTCATCAGTTTCATCAGCACGAATGAAACTATCAGAGAAGTCGAAATGGTACATATTATGACAGGCAGGCTCTTTGTTCCAACCTGAGCTATCATTCCGAGGTTAAGTGTAAAACCGAGAATTACCACCGCCCATTGAAGTATCTTTTTTGATGTGAATTTCACACCGCCGGCGATTTTGCTGTTACCGACAAATTTCGGTGCGACAAGTGAAATGATCATTCCGGTAAGTATTGATATCACGGGTGCTCCGATAAGTTCCATCGAAAATCCGCCGAAATTCAGCGAACCGAGAAAAGTTGCAAATCCTGCGATAAGTGCACATATAAATATGCCCGGAACGTTCTTTTTGATGAAAGTCATTTTATTTCTCCTTTTTGTTTTTGCTACTTGATTATATCATGGGTTTATGATAAAATCAAATTATCATTTGGTATCAGTTGATAAGTTAAAATTATGAGGTGTGGTATGGTAGACAACAGAATAAAAACCTTTCTTGCGCTGTGCAGAAATATGAATTACCGCCGCACGGCAGAAGAGCTGAATCTTACACAGCCTGCGGTTACACAGCATATAAAGTATCTTGAGAATGAATATAAATGCAGGCTTTTCAGTTATGACAGGCGTACGCTCAGCCTTACAAAAGAGGGCAGACTGCTTCAGAGCTATGCGGAAAATGTGCTGTATCAGGAACGCAGACTTACCGAAAAGCTAAATTTACCCGAAAGTACAACGTTGTCGATCGGCGCCACGAAAACTATCGGTGAATATGTAATCCCGCCGATGATAAAGCGTTATCTTGATGACCCGTCAAGAAATATCACGGTCGATGTTGACAATACCGACCGCTTGCTTGGCAGACTGAAAAACGGTGAACTCGATTTTGCACTTATAGAGGGATTTTTCGACAGAAACGAGTTTGCGAGCAGGCTGTACCGTCATGAGCCTTTTATCGGAATATGCGGTAAAGAACATCGGTTTGCAGGTAAGACAGTAAGCCTTGAAGATGCGTTTGAAGAAAATCTGCTGATACGGGAAAAGGGTTCGGGAACACGCACAATTCTTGAACAGCTTCTGACCGAGCGCAACTATACGGTTGAACATTTCCGCCGTACCACTTGTATAAGCAGTTTCGGGCTTATGACTGAGCTTATTTCTTCGGGAACAGGGATAACATTTGCCTATGAGGCGTTTCCGCTTCCCAGTTGAGCCGCATTGTCAGCGGCGAAACAAGAACGGTCAGCAGTGATATTCTCATAGGTGTGGCAAAGGAATTTAAGGTATCGACAGACTACATACTGGGCTTGTCTACCGTGAGCGTTCGTAAAAACTACGATATTTCTGAATTAGGCTTGTCCGAGGGAGCCGTGAGGGGGCTTGTGACGGGTGCTGTTGATGTGCAAATCCTCAACCGCCTGTTGGAACACAGGAATTTTCCCAAGCTGATAGATTTGATACGGATTTATTTTCAGGACACGGCGGCAAAGGGGATAATGGCACGAAACCAGCTTATCGAGATGGCAACAGCTTCCCTGTCCGACCTGATGAAAGAACACCCGGAACACCGGGCGGAAGCAAAGCAGGATTTACAGCTTTTGAACGCCCAGAAGATGGGGGAACATGAGGCGGAGATTGAGAAAATCAAAAATGTGTTCCTTGCTATCCTGCGGGATATTAAGAAAGACATTGACAACGGGGAACAGCCGGGAGAAGCTGTGACCGCCGCGATGTTCCAAGCCATGCGGGACGCATTGGCGGAACAGAAGCAAAACCCGCTTTCCATTGACGATGTAGCGGCGATGGTTGCCGGACAGATCGGACAGCTTACGCCGATGGATGAAGAAACTGCCGACCTGTTCAAGCAGTTGGCAAAAAAGATGATGAAAGGAATAGAATAATAGCCTGTTATTCGAGATAATAATATGCCATTAGTAAAGCATGACTACCCTGTTTTAGAGTACGATACCGCATCAAAAGCTGTTTTTCAGCCGGGAAATGGGAAAAAATGTTTTCCTGCAAAAGCAGTGTTTGCTTTTTTAGGAGACGAGGTTGAAAATTATGCACATACCCATGATGGAATACAGATAGATGAATTTGAAAGTGCAACAAGACGATATCCTATTTATGAATGTCTTTATAATCAGGAGAAAATATGTCTATGTCCGGCTCCTGTGGGAAGTGCTGCTGCCGTCCAAGTTTTAGAATATTTAATTGCAGGGGGTGTAACAAAGATTATTTCCGTCGGCTCCTGCGGCGTATTGGAAGACATCCCGGAAAATAGATTTTTGATACCTGTTTCTGCATTGAGAGATGAGGGAACATCTTACCATTATCTTCCTCCCTCCCGAGAAGTAGAGATTTCAAAGGCTGGTATAAATGCGATTGAATCTGCTTTAAGCCAAAAGAATATACCATATTGGGAAGTTAAAACATGGACAACAGACGGTTTTTATCGAGAAACAGTAGAAA
Source organism: uncultured Oscillospiraceae bacterium (assembly GCA_902490585.1). Lineage (GTDB taxonomy): Bacteria > Bacillota > Clostridia > Oscillospirales > Ruminococcaceae > Ruminiclostridium_E. The sequence continues at coordinate 8,871 of CABUEI010000046.1, read as the reverse complement.
TGGTTCAGTATCGGAAAGAAGAGGGATGTCAAGTAGTAGAAATGGAATGTTCCGCATTGGCGGCGTGTGCAAAATTTAGAAAAGTTACATGGGCTATGCTGCTTTTTTCAGCCGATACTCTTGCAGACCCTCATAAATACCAAGAAAGAGAATGGGGAAAAACAAGTATATCCATAGCCTTAGAATTAGCCTTAGACGCTGTTTTATCAGTTGTTGAGGAGTAAAAATAAATACATATAGGAGTTACAATGAATATAAATGAATTTCCACAACAAGTAAATCAAGTTATTTCAATAGCAGAAACCATATTACAAGGTCAAATATTGGGGATATATTTATATGGTTCAGCAACAATGAATGGGCTGCGTCCAGATAGTGATATAGATATACTGATAATTACTAAACAAGAATTGAGTAATTCAATCAGAGCAGATCTAACAAAGCAATTATTGAAAATTTCTGGCTCCGTAGGCTGTATTGAAAAAAGACCTTTAGAGGTAACTATTATCAATCAATCTGATATTGTTCCGTTGCAATTTCCGCCAAAATGTCAGTATATGTATGGTGAATGGCTAAGGGGAGAGATGGAAGCAGGAGAATATCCGCAAGCCTGCAATGACCCAGATATAATGATTTTATTATGGCAAGCAAGAAAAAATAGCATAACTTTGAAGGGGGCGGAAAGCAAAGAGCTTATTCCCGCTATCCCATTTCACGAAATTAAAAAAGCAATTCGGTTTTCTTTACCTGGTTTGATTTCCAGCTTTAAGGGTGATGAAAGAAATGTGTTATTAACCTTATCACGAATGTGGTTTACTTTAGTAACAGAAGAAATCACGACAAAAGATGTTGCCGCAAAATGGGTAATTTTAAAATTGCCGGAGAGATTCCCCCCCCTGCTAACAACGGCAAAGGAAGCTTATTTGGGAAATTTGTCTGATGAATGGGAGACAGTAGAAAAGGAAGCGATGGCACTTGTAGAATATATGAAAAAACAAATTGAGGAATTACTTAGAACAGAGTAGCAAAGTTAGCGGGGCCAATCAACGGTCAAGATGAACGGCGCATTTCATGCGCCGCCGTTGACAGCCCCGCCCGTCTTTGCTAAAGGGTAATCAAGGCGGGAAAGCCCTAAAATGGCTTCACACCTATTTCAATAATTGGAGGAGATAAAAATGAGATCAGAAAAGGAAGTTTATGATATTGTTTTGAATTTTGCAAAAACAGACAAACGCATTCGCATGGTTACTTTGGAAGGATCTAGAACAAATACAAATATTCCGCCTGATGATTTTCAGGATTTTGATATTACTTTTTTTGTTACGGATATGGACAGCTTCACAAGTGATGATAAATGGCTAGATATATTTGGTGAAAGGTTGATTCTGCAAAAGCCGGAAGATATGGAATTATTTCCAGCTGTAGAAAAGGGATTTTCATATTTAATGCTGTTTACTGATGATGTTAAGATAGATTTAACTTTGCTGCCGCTGGAACTGATAGACGAGTATTTTACATGGGATAAACTGGTAAAGTTACTGTTGGATAAAGACAACCGTATCGTAAAGCCGCCAATACCAACGGATATAGACTACCACTTGCAGAAGCCTACTCAAAGAATGTTTGACGATTGCTGTAATGAATTTTGGAATACTACAACATATGTAGTAAAGGGCTTATGCCGCAAAGAAATTCTTTTTGCTATTGACCATATGAATGATATAGTACGAAAAGAATTGCTTCGCATGATTTCCTGGCTGATTGGTATCAAACAGGGATTTCATTTCAGTTTGGGAAAAAACTATAAATTTATGAAGCAATATGTCCCAGAGGAATTGTGGGAACGACTTATGTCCACTTATAATATGGATTCCTATCCCCATATGTGGGAATCCTTTGAACAATGTATGGCATTGTTCCGGGAGGTTTCGTCAGAAGTGGCATGCCAGTTGGATTACCAGTATCCACTATATGATGAAAAAATCAGTAATTATGTGATTCGGCAAAAGAAAAAATATGGCATTGAAGATGATAACAAATAAAATTTTTTCAATCGAAAAAATTTATTTTGATTATTCAATTTTGAAAAACTGAATACCTCAAAATCAGAAAGAGAGCGGCCAAGCACTTTGAGGGATTGGCCGCCTTGTCCACCCATCCAGCGGGACAGCGGGCGGAGGTCAAGGCCGGGTGTAAACCCGTTCATTTCAGCCTTGACGGTTGCCCGTTGTCCTGCTACTTTTCCGGGAGTGTGGCCACAACTTCGGGACACTTTGTCCACAAGTTGGAGCGTAGGACGAGGAACTGGGGCTTTCATATACGCCCTGTCTGCTGATGAGTCCAGACCTGCGCTTGCGGCTCCACGCCACGCAAGCACAGCCCTGTTTTCCTGCCGCTTCAAATGCCCTTGCCCTCCCCGGCGGCAACGGCATTTTCACGGCAACGCCGACAGAGCGTATAACACACTACACTTTGCTTCGCAAAGTCGTGTGCCAAATGGGGGCGTTGCCCCCTTTGGAAACCCCCACAAGAAAAGGCGGTACGCTACCCCTCCACGGGGCGCATACCGCCTTTTCTTGTTATCCAGCCCTCCGGCTGTATCGGTTGAGCAAAAGTCAGCGTGGGATTGGTGTGGTATCTTTATCTAAGCGAACCCCCATTTTCCCACTTAGAAACTGCCTTATCTGTGACTCCCAGCTTCTCGCCCAGCTCTTTTTGTGTCCAGTTATGTTCTTTGCGGCACTGTGCAATGAATACGCCAACTTTCTGTGTGTCTACCATAGTATGCTCTCCCTTGTACGTCTTTCTTGTACTTTTGTTACTTTGATTATGTCATAGACCATGGGGAAAGTCACCCTACTGCTGGTAGAATTGGCATTTATACTTTGTAAAGTCTACTTCAGTGCTGTCAGAATCCCCATTGCATTGTCGTAATCTTTCTCTCCGACCAGGATTTCATACAATGTTTTATCTGTTCCGAAGTTCCCACCCATGCTGCGGGCAGTTCCCCTGCCCGGGGCTATCATTTTTTCTTCGTGGTTAACTCTCTTTGTTTTGTATTTGATTTTCTCTGAATCTAAGGCTTTACAATACTGCTCATATTTGTCCCTGGATGCACCGAGATAAACTGTTCTGCTGTCGAATAACATAATTGCTTCCTCCTTTGGGGTGTTGTTTTTACAAAAATGATTCTTCCTGCTATCTCCTCAGCCACACACTCCAGAACGTGTTCGAAAAATCCTTCCCACAATCTGCATACCCAGTGAATATAACGAAAAAACAGCAGACATCTGTTTCCAGATCATCTGCTGTCATTATATCATATATATTTATTGCTTTGTAGTATAAAAGTATTATTCTACTTCTTCCGGTTCCATGCTTCGCATGTGTTCCTCGTTCTTTACGATTTCATACTTTTGGCGATATTCCTTGAAGTATGTATAATATTCCACGCTGTCAGATGGGTAAATCTTGGAATCATGGATATGCATATCCGGATTCTCGTCTCCACTCTTAAGGAGAGCTACCATTGCACTTGCACAATGCGCTGCAATACGGTTGAAGCTGTTGAGAATGTCTGTATATACAGTTCCCTCTTCCAGTCCGCAATTGCCATTACTCAGGCGCTCTACATGATGCATCTTTAGCTCATTGCATAAGGATGTGATAATCATTCCAAGAGGTGCAACTCTCTGTGCCATCTCTTTGTCATCATTGAGGAACGCACGGCAGGTAAGGTTGATTTCCTCACGGACTGCTTCCATTACTACATTTAGCTCATCCCAGGCTTCCTGTGAGAAGTTGGTGTGATTATCATGCATTTCACTGGACATATAGGCAATGTAGGATGCATGGTCACCGATTCTCTCAAAGTCATTGATGGTATGAAGATAAAGGGATGCCTGCCTTGTCTGGGCACTGTTCATCTCATGCTTTGTGAGCTTCATCAGATATTCCCCAAGACGGCTTTCGTATTTATCGATCAGGTTCTCTTTTCTCTGTACCTTATCAAATTTATCCTGCTGATATTCATTCAGAAGGTTCATGGCACGGTTGACATTCTTGCGAAGCTTCCTTGCCATACCGCTCATGGCACGATGACACTGTCCAATAGCAAGTGCCGGATAATTCAGAAGACGTTCTTCCAGAAGATCAAAATCTGCTTCATCTTCCAGTTCCTCTGCACTGTCTTTTACAAGCCAGCACACCAGCTGCTCGATCTTCGGTATGAACGGGAAAAGAACACATACTGTTGCTACACGGAATACAGTATTCAGTAAAGCAATTGCAACCGGTGACATAATCATATCCATAAATCCGAAATGCACAACAGCATTTACAGTGTAGAAGATCACTGACCAGAGGATAAGACCAAACAGGTCATTGATCAGATAAACAAGTGCTGTACGTTTACCATTCTTATTCGCACCGATTGCTGAAATCAGAACCGGACAGGCAGCACCTACACCGATACCAAGAACGATCGGGAATGCACTGGAGAATGTCAGGATACCTGTTACAGATAACGCCTGCAATACACCGACTGTGGCAGATGCACTCTGCAGCACTGCGGTAAATGCAATACCTACCAGAATACCTATCAGCGGGTTGGAAAACATTGTCAGCATGTTTGTAAATGTGGGGCTGTCCTTCAGTGGTGAAACAGCACCGCTCATTGTCTGCATACCTGTCATCAGGATTGCAAAACCAAGCATGATATTACCGATATTTTTATGCACGGAACGCTTACAGGCCATGCGAAGGATAATACCAATAATCGCTACTACTGCTGAAATTGTTGCTGTAGATAAAATCTTCGCAATTCCGTTCTTTCCGTCAATATAAGAAAGACAGAGGATCCATCCGGTAATACTGGTTCCGATGTTGGCTCCCATGATAATACCGATGGCCTGTTTCAGTTTCATCATACCTGAGTTAACAAAACCAATGACCATAACGGTTGTGGCAGAAGAAGACTGAATCACGCTGGTAACACCAGTACCCAGAGCAACTCCCTTCAGCGGTGTGTTTGTCATTCGATACAGGAAAGCTTCCAGCTTATTTCCGGCAACCATTTTCAGGCCGTCGCCCATCAATGACATACCGAACAGGAATAACGCTACTCCGCTCAGTAATGACAATATCATTGAAAAAATTCCCATTATTTTCTCCTTTGTCGTCTGCCTGATTTCCCACCTCATCTCAGAAAATCGGCGCATAATGTAAGCAGGTTATTTTACCTGTCTCTAATCAGAATTTAACCTGCCCTTTACTTTTCCATTCTTATTATGTCACGTTCGGGAGATTATTACAATAATTGTTTTTTCAAAAATTACATTTTTTCTATAGCGTTTAAAATACTGTCTTTTTTTTCCTGAATTTTTTTGCAGTTTTCATAAAATTTTCCGGCATGCTCCAAAATATATCAGAACATGTCGAAAAATAACATACAATAAATCGGACAGTAAAGAAGGAGCTGTCTATTTTCAGGACAGCCCCTTTCCTCAAATTCCAGTATTAAAATCAATTGGTTATTCACAATCCACTTCACTGCTTCATTTTATTATCTGGGGGAGTTGCTATAGTTCTACATACTACTGCTCATTGCCGCTCCTGTCGCAGCTTCCTCTTCACATTCTGCAAGAACAAGTTCGGCCTTGAACATATCTTCAATAATTTCACACAGTACCGGATTTCTTCTCAGTCCATTCCCGGAACCAATCATGCGCCTGATCTTTATGCCGGTTCCTTTCTGAATAGTCATATACATCTGATATAATTCTGTGCTCATTCCCTTCAGAACACCATAGCAGAAATCTTCAGGCGTAAAGTTTTCGGAACACATCTGAGTAATACTGCCGCTTTTTTCCGGCTCTACCCGCGTACCGTCAAATGTTGTTTCCACTTTAATCTTTCGACTTTCAGATCTTTCACTATTCAAATCTTTCCCTGTTCTTGCCATCTTTTCCATTACTTTGTATAATGGCTGATCCTGCCCTGTCGCTTCTTTTACAATTTTTCGGAAAAACTGTTCCAGAAGCGCATATGCCTTGCCGCCACACAGAGATGCTCCTGCAAGCAGATACTTCCCATTCAGGAAAGGTCTTGCCTCAATTCCATCTCCTGCAAAATACTGACTGGAAAGAACAGAAATCTGTCCGCCGGTTCCCATATTGACCAGTAATGTATTCTCCTCATCACCTGCTGCTCCGAGGAAGCTTGCCTGGTTATCTCCGATTGCAGTTGTAACTATCCGTCCTCTGTATGTACCCAGTTTTTCTATTTCCGTACAGACATCCGGCAGCCAGTTTACGTCCACTCCCATTTCAGCCAATTTTTCTTTTTCAAAGCACATCTTACGGCTGTCAAAGAATCCCAAACCTGCCGCATTGCTCACATGTACCAATGGTTTTTTACGCCCTGTCAAATGCATTCCAAAATAATCCATGATCGTACAGAAACTCAAAGCCGAATCCGGAACCAAATTATGCCTGATATTATAAATATGTGTGACAAGCCCATACCCTGAAGCAGCATGGATTTTACATCTTTCCCGGATTTCTTCTGTTAAAGGAATCTGATCTCCATCGCAGATATTTCCTCTGGCATCCTGCCATGTATATAACGGACTGACACAATTTCCCTCTTTGTCAACATAGACAATTCCATGCATCTGCCCTGTGAGCCCAATCCGCTCAACATCCGGATACTTCTCCAGAAAATAATCCAGCAGATTCACTGCTTTTTTTACAATTTCTTTTGCATACTGAATTCTTTCCCAGTCATTTCCTGTTTCAACAAAGCAGCCGTTCTCTACAGTTTTTGCCTCCAGAATCTTTGCCTGTCCGTTTTCTCCTTTTTTCAGAACAACACCACTTATCGTTGTTGTCCCAATGTCAATCCCCGCCGTTTTCACAGTCCAAACTCTTCTGCCAGTTTCTTAAACTCCGGCAGAGAATTAATAATCGTATCATAAGATACACAATAAGCCAGTCTCACATAACCTGGGCAGGCGAAAGAACTTCCCGGAACCATGAGAATATTATATTTCTTTCCAGCTTCGCAGAACGCTTTTTCATCTGCTACCGGTGATTTCACAAAGAGGTAGAATGCACCCTGAGGTTTGATACACTCGAATCCGCATTCTTTCAGTCCATTGTATAACGCCAGACGGTTCTTATCATATGCAGCTACATCCACTTCTGCATCTACACATTTGGCAATCACCTTCTGCATCAGGGATGGGGCGTTGACACATCCGATAGTACGGTTGGCAATAGCCGTAGCAGTGATAAGTTCTTCACTGCCATCTGCTTCATCCGGAATTACCAGATAACCGATACGCTCTCCCGGAAGGGACAGGGATTTGCTGTAAGAATAACCAACAATAGTATTGTCGTAATATTTTGTCAGATACGGAACTTCTACACCATCATAAGCCAGCTCTCTGTATGGCTCGTCAGAGATCAGATAAATTACACTGCCAAATTCCTTCTGTTTTTTCTCAAGAATTGCTGCCAGCTTCTTAATGGTTTCTTCGGAATATACAACACCAGTGGGGTTGTGAGGTGTATTTACGATCACTGCCCTTGTCTTTGCCGTAATCTTCTGCTCAAACTCCTCAAGATTCGGCTGGAATGTGGTAGTATCCGGAGAGATTTCCACAAGCTTGCCATCAAAATTACGCACATATGCACCGTATTCCAAAAAGTATGGTGCAAAAACAATCACTTCTTCCTCTGGATTCAGGATTGTCTTGAAAATCACATTCAGACCACTGGCTGCCCCAACTGTCATAATCAGATTCTTTGCCGCAAATTTAGTTCCAAAGCGGCGGTTCAAAGATTCTGCGATCGTCTGGCGCACATCCTCAAATCCCGCATTACTCATATAACCATGAAGCACTGTCGGCTCCACTTCGTTCACCAGATCAATAATAGCCTCCTTCACACACTCCGGTGCCGGAACGCTCGGATTCCCAAGACTAAAATCATAAACTTTATCCGCACCGTAAATGGCTCTGAGACGATTTCCCTCCTCAAACATCATACGGATGGCTGAATTATTTTTTACATAAGGTTTCATTTTTTCTGCTATCATAACACATTCGCTCCTGTTCAAATAATCCCGGCAAACCACCGAAATTCAGAATAATATTGCAACTGTCCAATTTCTCTTGCAGTGCATAATTTATCTTTATTTTAACCTTATCATGGTAAAGTGTCAATGTGCGACAATATACTATATTCCATCTTTTTAGCCGAAGTCAAGTAAGTCCCCTGCTTTAATTGCGAAAAGCAATAAGCAGGGGGTGGGAACTTGCTTGTATCAGAAGGAATCTTTGCGCTCCTCCAGTAACAAAATGTCAATAGTTTTTTAATCACTTTTTTCAAAAAAGGCAAAAAGAATAGAACGTATAGTTAATTTCCATACGCTCTATCTCACATTTCATAGTGACATGCTCCCATCACTTAAATCCCAGATTTTGAAGTGGGGGCTTCTTGCTCAATGACTCTACTGAGCCAAGTATCTACAAGCTATCCTCGCGTGTCCCGCGATTTTTTTTGCCCGGACACGGGCGTATTTTCTTACTTATTGTCCGGATACGGACAGTTTACGCTGTTCCCTTGCCAGCCTTTTTTCATTTTTTTGAAAAATCCTGCCTTTTCCATCTCAATCTCTTTTTTCATAAAAACAGTTCTTTTTTGATCTTTTATCTTGTCGACTGTTTTTGTTATACCATGAATCGCGTTGAAGAACAAGCGTTCTTTCCTGTTTTTTTGCAATTCATCTCCTACCTGTAGAGGAAAGAGAATACTTAAATGAAAAACTAAATTCCAGTTTTGGACCAAATGCAAGAGTAAATTCCAT
>CABUEI010000045.1 GCA_902490585.1 uncultured Oscillospiraceae bacterium | reverse complement strand
CGCAAAAACAGGCGTTATAAATATGATGTTCCGACAGACCAACGAGAAAAAAGCGTAAATAACCTTTAAATAATCAAAGCCGCAGAGAGTAATCCCTGCGGCTTTTTCTCTTCCTATTCGCTTATAGCGTTCTCTTCCGCCTGCTCTTTCTTCTTATGATACTTCTTTATCATAACCGCAGTAAGCAGTGAGGTAAGAGCATTCCATATTAAATTCTGCTTATCAGCTTTTGAAATGTTCCCCGTACTTTTCTTTAAGTATGTTCCATTGATAGCGGTAGCATCGTGCACTCATAAACATTTCGTCGTCGCCGTTTTCCGTTGAGAAAACAGTTGGCTTATCTTTTTCAAGATTAAATATTATATGATAGTTTTTAGCGTAAATGTTACCATCGTTTTCATTGGGCGTTTTGTTGTTGTCAACAAACACGAGATAAGACTCGCCCTTTTGCATTGCTACAGGTGTACTGATACTGTATATGTACTTACCATTTCCTTCCTTAATAGTGCCATAGAATCCAGCTTCCGCATTTTCATAATATTCTGATGTAAAATCCCCCGAATCTGTTTTGTATTGTTCGTAAGTCATTTTATACAATGCATCAAAAAGTGGCATACTTCCTTTATAAGGAACGGTTATTTCATATAATTCGTTTATGTATACAATGTCTCCGACTTCATATACGCATTCTTTGCCGCCGTTATCCAGTATTTCATCAATAATGACAGGAGTATATACACCTCTTGCGTCACGTTCCATTACTTGTACATCTCCGCATTTGCCGTTATAAATATAATAGCTGTCGCCTATGACATGGCATTTTATTGCAACAGGCTCAATAGAATCATATGCATACTTTTTAATGTTTTCTATAGTCGGTTCAAAGACGTTATAAGTGTTATAATAATCCGAACCCTCATGTGTATATATAGTCATATTAATAAGTTCATTCTTGTTTTCATCATACGAAAACGTCTGATACCCCTCAATATTCTTTACAAGGTTCTCGTTATTCTCCTCACCGGAACTGTCCGACACTGAATTGCTGTCAACAATTGAACTTTCATTTTTGCTTTCACTGTCCGTAACCGAACTCTCCCCCGGCGGTGTAGTATCACCTACGTTGCTCTGTGCGGCATTACTGGTACAACCGAAGAACATAACCGCTGATAAGATTAGTGCTGTTGTTTTAGTAAGTTTTTTCATGGCATATCCCTCCATACTAATTGAAATTGATTTTTAGATTTAAATATAGCGTTATTATGTTGAAGCTTTTAATTCTACCCTCCTTTTCTGAAACAAAAGAAACACTTTCTCTATTATTAGATTAACACTTCTATTATACAAAATCAAGCTTTTACACCTGTTATTGTAAATGTTCAACAACAAAATTTGTAATTATAAACAAATAACGGCTTGCGTTTACAAGCCGTTACATTCTGTCAAAAATATTTTGCGGTACGTTTTATCGCAGGTTATGGGAACGCACATTCAAGAGCATTCCATATTAAATTCCGCTTATCAGCTCTTGAAATGATCCCCGTACTTCTTACTGAGATTATACCAGCTGTATTCATAGCAATAATGGAAGGAAACATACTCATCATCTTCTCCGAGTGATTCCGGTTTGTCATCACCAAGATTGTATTTTTCACAATAAGAGAAATAATAGCTGTTATTATCTGTTGTACCCTCAATTTTATTTGCATTTACAAACGCAAAATATTCCGTGTCTTTCTGCATAGGGAATCCGTACAATAATGTAATAACACTTTCTTCGTTTTCTTCTACATATTTTTGGTATGATTTTACTTCTTCTATCTCGTGTTGGCGTTTTTCAATCAGTTTTTTTGTTACTTCTATGACTTCACTGTCAGCATTATCGCCTTTTTTTAGTTCACTTTTCAGATTGAAATTCCAGTCGTCAATATTTTCCTCATACATTTTTATTTCATCTGAATGGTTGTTGCCATTTTGCTCATAGTAATCCGCAAAGTCTTTTGTTATAATATAGTTTTCATCAATATAAACAATATCGCCCACCTTGAAATCCGGCTCATAGCCGAAAGAATCAATGATTTCTTCAACAACAACAGGTGTAAACACACCATAAAGGTAATCGTGTCCCTCGTTGTTGTTTTTTACGGTTACATCGCCGCTTTTGTTCTTTTTATCAAAGTATATGCTGTCTCCCGCAATTTTGCATTTGATAGCAACAGGCTCATGCAAAACGAAACTACGTTCAGCAATATCACCCGGTTCCGGATTGTCAGGGAGTATATAGATATCGCTTTGAGCTTCCTTTTTGTTGAATATTGTAACTGAACTCATAAGATATTTGTCTTTTTCGTAAGAAAAAGTCTGATAGCCTTCAGCATTTTTTATAAAACCGTCGTTTACTGATGTGTTTGGTATCTCGGAACTATTATCGGCGGAAGAGTTTTCATTTTTGCTGTCCGTACCAGAACTCTCCCCCGGCGGTGTAGTATCACCTACACCGCTCTGTGTGACATTATCGGTACACCCGAATAACATAACCGCTGATAAGATTAGTGCTGTTGCTTTGCTAAGTTTTTTCATAATCGTTCACCTCGATTTTTTTAATCCTGCGTTATTTCTTGAAATGCTCCCCGTACCTGCTTTTCATAGCTTTCCATGAGTTCTCATAACCGTACAGTCCTTGAAAATATATGTCATCATCACCGAAGAGTGACGGTACATCATCACAAGCTAAGTCGTATTTCATGGGATATGCTCTATGATAAGAGTTCCCGTCATTTGTGCCGGGAACAGGTGTTACTGCCACAAAAGCAAGATACGACACGTCTTTTTCCATAGGTGAACCGTCATCTGCAAAAACGACCTTGCCGTTATGAGCATTGACAAAATCATTAAATGCGTTGCATTCTTCGATTAAGATTTTGGTTTGAGCTATATTAGTTTCATAGTCCTTCAGCGTTTCCTCATCAGGAATTTTTTTTGCTTTCTCTTCGTCTATATATTTTTCGTATTCGGCAATTTTGTTCTTTTTGTTTTTAATATCTTCATCCGCAGACATCAAATCAGTATTACCGTTTTCATCTATAAATTCGCAAACATGAAAACCTTCTTCAATATAGATTACATCTCCTATCTTTAAATCCGACACTGCGTCAGCGGTTTTATCAATCACTTCTTCAATAACAACAGGGGTATATACTCCGTTCAGCACATTTTCGTCAGAAGAATCCTGCACGGTTTTGATACCACTTCTGCCGTTTTGGAATACATAGCTGTCACCTGCAACCTTGCATTTGATTACAAGTACTTCATCTTGTACATTCGCCTTTGCAAGAGGAAGCGTGACTGTTTCACCGGTAAATTGACCCATTGGATCTCTCTTTTTATTACCATACGCTTTGCGGAAGGTTGTTTTCACATACTTATCCTTATCATACGAAAACGTCTGATACCCCTCAATATTCTTTACAAGGTTCTCGTTATTCTCCTCACCGGAACTGTCCGACACTGAATTGCTGTCAACAATTGAACTTTCATTTTTGCTTTCACTGTCCGTAACCGAACTCTCCCCCGGCGGTGTAGTATCACCTACACTGCCATTCGCTGAGTTACTTGTACAACCGAAGAGCATAATCGCTGATAATATGAGTGCTGTTGCTTTGCTGAGCTTTCTCATGGCATAATCCTCCATTTTCTTATTAAATTAGCTTTATCATATAGCGTGATAGCATTAACTTTTTTTAAATCTGCTATCGTTTTTGTCAACATAATTGAAGGCATTGAAAAAAATTCCTGTATAGGATTTTTGCTTGTGGTTTCTGTACATTCATAATCTGTGTGTTGCAATTTCAAAGCATGACCTACTTCATGAGTAATAATTGTTTTTTGGTCTTCTAATTTTTTGCTGAAAAAGGCAAAATTATCGGTATTTAAAAAAATTACTCCTTTTGTAAGTTCTTTATTCATTTCAGTTTCAATTTCTGATTCGGTTTTTATATAATCATTAACAGTTGAATTTGGAATTGTAATCGCTAATGTGTATGAATCTTTTTCGATTATTCCAGAAGTTGACAACGCTTTTCTTGCAACTACAAAATTCAAACCAACGGTAGGATTTGAATTTGGGGGATAAGCCCTTACAGATATTTTATCGCAAATTCCATTCCATGCCTCTGCTGAACTGGCAAAATTATAATAATCATTCGGTTCGTTGAATATGATATTTAGTCTGTAAGTTCCTTTTTGACCGCTGTAACCACCGCTAAAACAAGTATTGTTATTATCTTGTACTTTATCGAAAATCAACTTTTTACTGCTGTCATCAGTAACAGAAAGATTTCCATTAGCATCTGAACAAAGCCATTTACTGTTATATGTGCTTTGAATAGAACACTGCGTATTGCTGATTTTTACAAAATTCCAGCAATAATACGGATTTGTTTCTGATACACCCTCTGAAAATTTTATTTTATTATCGGGTGTTAAACAAATTGCTTTGTTTTCGTTATCTACATTATTTATTGTATATCCACCTGACTTAGATTTTTTAACTGTCCAAATCTGATTTGAGCTAGCAAATTTACCTTTAAATAAATGTAGTTCTTTTAAGTTTAAGGCGGAGCCGGTGCCTGTTAATGCTTTATTGCTACTTGTCTTAAACACATACGCCATACCGTCAATAACAGGGTTCCACTGCACAACAACCCTCGGCTTTGAACTGCTGTATTCCGTCATATAGAAAGCACGGCGTAATGACGTATTGGTTTCATTTGCATTGGTTATAACGATACCTTTTTTGATGTCGTATTTCGATTGTTTTCCCGCTATTGCAAGAGTGGTGAAGTCAAATGTATAAGTTCCGCTCTTTGAAATACTTGTGGAGCTGACGACTGAGCCGGAAGCACTTGTATTTGAATATGTCGGCGTTGTTTCAGCCCATCCGGAAGAAAGATTCGAATATCTTACTCTTAATGTAGAAGTACCCGAGTTACCCGTACCCTCATACATATACAGCTTTACGCTTTCTATCTCGTTTGCTTTAAGACTTTTATATGTTGAGTTGTTTTCAAGACCGGGGAAACGCACAGCAAGTCTGCCTGCACCGTATGTAGTGTCCTGATAACCTACCGTGCCTATAGCGTAAGAGCCGAAGTTTGTTGTGCTCTTCTTGCTGTATACCGGTGCGTCAAATATAGTTTTACTGCTGCCCGTACCGCTGGTTGCTATCTTTAGATTCGGGTCTATTACAACCGGGTATACGGCTTCATTTTCAAGCCATTCGTTATCAAGAGTTATAGTTATCGTATATCTGCCGTCATCGTTTCTTACCGCCGTATAGCCTGTGACATATCCCTGCGGTACTATTGTGTTTTCACCGTTTGAGCTGTCAAACAGAATTACCTCGCTGACTGTACCTACAACCTCGTTCTTTTCGTCGTCGATAATTGAGAAATAGCCGTCCTCATCTCTGAGAATAAGACCGTTTGTATCAACATCAAAAGAAAATTCATTCTTTCCGTTGTATCTGTCAAGTATGATATTCTCTTTTACGCCGTTTAGTTGAGCACTGTATTCGATAGTTGTATCTGCTCCGAACGCACCGTTATATTCAACTATATCGTGTTCGTCATACTTGTTTGCTGTTTTTGTGATTATTTCCGAGACATCTGCCTCTGTTGCGTCTATAGGCGACATTTCTATAGTATATTCGCCGCTTTTTACAATAATGCCTGTTTCGCTGTCAAGCTGTTCCGGCATATATACATTTATGTCGTTATCGGCGCTTACAAAAGCATAACCGTCTTTATCCGTTTCGGAAAGCTTTGTGCTTTTGTCGCATACGGTTCCGTTTTCGTCAATGTACTTTACCGGCTCGTTGAAGCAGTACATTGTTTTTGAACCGTCTTTATTCTGGAATACAATTGAATAATCATCTGTTTCCTGCGCAAAAAGGCGGTTTACATTCCTGTTCTGAATAATATCCTTTTTTGATACTACTTCTGGAATTTCATAGTCGTCAAGCTCTTTGTCCGACAGTTCGACAAGGCTCAGATCGCCGGGCAATAAATCTTTCATAAGATCTCTGTCTGCCTGTGCGACATCTTCTTCTGTGATGCCTGTTTCATTGCTTGTTTCTGCATTATCCTCAGCGTAAGCCGTAATGTTTGTTAAAAGTAACGAAATAGCAAGCAATGAAGATGTGAATAGATATTTTTTCTTTTTCATTTAAACCTCCGTTTCTGAAATAAAAGAAACATTTTCTCTATTATTAGATTAACACTTCTATTATACAAAATCAAGCTTTTGCACCCGTTTTTGTAAATGTTCAACAACAAAATCTGTAAATATAAACAAATAACGGCTTGCGTTTACAAGCCGTTACATATCATTGTCATTTTGCTATATACAATCTCTCTGTTCCCGTGTTTTCGCAGAAATACCTGTCGTGTTCCGCAAGAAGCATAGTCGGCGTATTCGCACCGAGTAGCCGCTCAAGCTGTATTCTCGAAATAATATCCACAAAGTTCAGCGGCTCGTCCCATATATAGAGGTTTGCAGGTGTGGCAAGACTGCCTGCTATAAGCACTTTCTTTTTTTGCCCCGCACTGAGATTTTCTGTACGGCTTATAAGCTCCTTGCGTGAAAATCCGAGCTTTGCAAGTATCGCACGGACAAGCCCGGCGTCAACACCCAGCCGCTTAGAAAATTCGTCAAGCGTTCCGAAAAGTCCTGTCGTGTCCTGCGGCAGTACCGATATTTTAAGCCCGGGTGCTTTTGCTATGCTTCCGCTGTAGCTTATATCCGCCCCTGCGATAATTTTAAGGATTGTCGATTTTCCGCAGCCGTTTTTGCCCGACAGACACAGCCTTTCTCCGTCCGCAAGCGTAAACGAAACAGGCGCACATAAAGCGTTGCCGTCGCCATTTTCGCAATAATACGGCACAAGATTTTGTACCGAAAGCACCGTTGCCGATTTTGCTCTGATTGACGGAATTTTCAGCGTATCAACGTATTCACGGTTCTTCAGCAGTTCCGACTTCTCGTCTATCGCTGTCTGTCTGCGGTTTTCTACCGCTTTCATTCGCTTCATCAGCGCTTTCGCCTTTGCCCCCTCAATAGCTCTCCTGTCAAGCGACTTTTCCGTTTTTGTCGGTTCTATCCCTATCTTTCTGCTCTCCGCTGTGTCAGCCCATTTCTTACTGCGCTCTGCGGCGGCTTTGAGATGCCCTATCTCACTTCTGAGCTTCTTGTCACGCATAAGCTCGTTAGCTTCTTTTCTGTCAAAATTCTCTTTCCACACGCTGTAGTTTCCGCTTATTACCTCTGTGTCACTGCGGTTCAGCGACAGTATGTGATCGGTGCACTTGTCAAGAAGATCTCTGTCGTGTGATACAAGTATAAATCCGCTCTTTTTATTAAGATAGTCGCCGATTATCTCCCTTGCGTCAAGGTCAAGACAGTTGGTAGGCTCGTCTATCAGCAGAAAAGCATTGTCACGCAAGAACAGCAGACACAGCAACAGCCTTGTCTGTTCGCCGCCCGACAGCGTGTAAAACGGTCTGTACAGAATGTCGCACTCCGTTCCCATATACGACAGCTCACGGATAACTTCCCATTCCTCGACACCGGGGCATATCACCCCGATAAGCTCGCTTCCGCTCATGCTCTTGTCCTCTACCTCAAACGGAAAGTACAGGAACTCCGCCTTTGTGCTTACCGCACCGCCGTTGTCAAGCTTTCCCGTCAACAGCTTCAGAAGAGTAGTCTTGCCACGTCCGTTCCTGCCGATAAGCCCCGTTTTCCATGTCGTATCAAGCGTGAACGACACGTTCTCGTATACGGCTTCATCACAGCCGTCATAGTAATAGGTTAAATTGTTTACACTGATTATAGACATAATATCATACCCCTTTCTGTATCAAAAAAGCCGCAGGAATATACACTCCCACGGCTTTTTATCCCGATTTTTGCAATAATATACGGCAAAAGGGGCATAACATAAGACCGAAAGCAATACATTCCTGCATTGCAGACACGAAACCAAGCCCACCTACAGCATAAAGCCTTGGGCTACAGGGTATTTCGTTCTGCTCTTATCAGGAATTTGTACGCATTGCATTCGGTCCTTTCATTTCAAAGTATATCGTATCTTCCGACACAAGCGGATTATACCACAGCTTACTTTATTTGTCAAGAGGCAGACTGGAAATTCAACTCCGCATTTGAGCAGTTTACGGCGAAATTTTCAGCGTATCAATGTATTCACGGTTTTTCAGAAGTTCCGACTTTTGAAAATTATTGTGTTACAGAAAATAAAAACATATTTTGAAAAAAATCACAAAATAGTATTGACATATTTTAGATGTTGTGTTATAATGTGAAAAAATCAGCAATTAAGCCCAGTTCGCTAAAAGGAGGAATTTATGCGAAATTCAAAATTAAAAAGATTCTCGGCGTTTTGTTTATCTATCTGTTTAATGCTAACAAGTGCGGTTATGATTACAGGCTGTACAGGCACTGTAGTTTTTTCAACCAATAAGCCTGTCTACAATAATAATTACGGCAAAATTATTACTAACGGCAGTAAAACATCGGGAAGTGCAGAAATTCAATATTTTTACTACAAACCTTTATCTGGTTCCATTGGCGGTTATATAAGTTCTAAGCAATGCACATATTCTGTAAATGGGAATACTATTTCTGGCACAGTGAAAAATGTTTCTAATGGCAATTTGAAGATAACTGGCCGGATTGATAATTCGTTTAGAGAAATCATATGCTATAAGCAGATTTATAAACGCTAAAATAATTTCGATTGCATAGGAGCGATTCGACCGATGAAAATTAAAAACCGTTTTAAAAAAGCTGTGGCGGTACTGATGCTTGTCACAATGACCGCAATTTCCGTATGCGCCTGTGCCGATAAGAGCGGATCTGACAAGTCAGGCGAGCCTGGTGCGGTGCAGGGAAACTACTATCTTGACGCAGACAAATCAAAGCAATACATCAGCTTTAACGAGGACAACAGCTTCAGATTTGTCGGATATGATTTTGAAGTGCTCGCAAAAGACCTTGTCGGTGATATGATAGAAGATAAGACGGCTCTTGCCGAAAGGCTTGACGATGCTTATACATATCATTTTGATAAGGATACGAATGAGATTTGGTTTAACGTTCTGCAGTCCGATAGCTCCGATTCCGCTGAATTTGTGATTCCGATGCAGCTCGGAGGCGACAAACAGAGCGTGACGTTTCTGAATAAAACATATAAAATTGCACAGTAACAATTACGGCACACTTAATATACACGGTGTGCCGTTTTTGGTATCGGAGGGATAACTCATGGGCGGTATAATGTACCGGACGGAAAATCTTAATAAAAGCTATGCTGACGGTGACGGAGTGTGCTATGCTCTGAAGGATGTAAATCTTGATATAAGCAAGGGGCAGATGGTGGCGATTGTCGGCGAGTCGGGGAGCGGAAAATCAACGCTTTTAAATATACTCGGAGCGATAGACAGCGCAACCGGCGGAAAGGTCATAGCGAACGGAAAAAATATAGCAGGTCTGTCCGAAGAACAGCTTAGCACTTACCGCAGTAAAACTGTGGGATTTGTTTTTCAGGCGTTTCATATCATTGATTGCTACACGGTATATGACAATATCGAGCTTCCGCTTATAATAAACAAAGTGCCGGGATCACAGCGTGACGATATGATCAGGAAAGCGGTCGCACGGGTAGGGCTTGATGATAAGCTGAGAACCAAGTGCAACAAGCTGTCGGGCGGAGAAAAGCAGAGGGTGGCTATTGCAAGGGCGCTTGTTCATTCGCCTGATGTAATACTTGCGGATGAGCCTTGCGGAAATCTGGACAGCCGTAACAGTGAAAGCATAATGGAACTGTTGCGTGGGCTTGTCGATGAAGATACTCTTGTGGTGATGGTCACTCACAGCAAGACAGACGCACGGCTGTGCGACAGAATAATTACGCTCAGTGACGGTATGGTGGTAAGCGATGAAATTATACGATGAAATAAGGCTAGCTGTAAGAGAAGGAAAAAAGTGTCTGCCTTATCTTATTATTACCGCACTTATGTTTGCGATAGTTTCTGCGGTTGCGTCCTGTCTGTTTCTGACAGCAGTGAATTTACGGCGGGATTATTACGATTATCTTGATAAACAGACGCAGGGAGGACACGAATTCATTGTAACCTGCGGTTATACTGCCGGTGTTAAGGACAAGCTGTCGGAGTGCGGCTTTGATAAAGCTGTACATCTGTCGTCGGCGGATTATGATGCCGGTATATATGTGTCTGACAGCGGAAAGAAAATCGGGCTTCTGCAAAATCTTCCGCTGTACTTCATTGATGAGCTGCTTAGCGAGTCCTCAGGCTTCGACTGTGAAATGATCGACGGAGAGGATATAAAACCGTGTTTCGATACTCCGGAATCTGACAGTATGTGGATAGATGAATATATAGCCCTTTCGGAATCGCTTGCCGTCGGTGATAAGCTGAGTGTTAAAAGTAAAGAAAAAACGATAAAGGAATACACGATAGCAGGAATATACAGCGGAGAGAACACATTTTTTGCGTATCCCGTTATCGTTCCGTTTAATTCATATTACGACAGTGCGGTTGCAAATAACCGACAGATTGACAGCGTTTTTTCATGCACGATAAACAGCATGCACCAATATGACAAAACGGTCACGGCGGCAAGGCAAAACGGGTTTGATATAGATACAAGTGCGTTTGAAATGGGTATAACCGCTATTAACTATGCGTACATACTTTTTATCGGGCTGGCTGTTTTGTTTGCAGGGATAGCTTTCTTTTCTGTTTTAAATACATTTTCGGTAACAATAGCGAAACGCTCGCATATAATGACAAATTTCATACTGTTGGGGGCGAGAAAAAACAACGTATACGCAATATATTTTATCCCTTATTTTTCATCGCTGCTGCTCGGCGCTGCAATCGGATTTTTGCTGATGCACCTGCTGTTTTCCTATGTTTCATCCCTGACAAAAAGCCTGCTTTGTTTTGAGGTGGCTTTGGAAACGGCAAGCGGCATTGTGGGCATATCGGCATTCGCTCTCTTGTTTATAGCCGTACTTGCGGTTATGCTTTATTGCAAATTCCGCACGCTGAGCGGAATAAACCTCTCTGATACGGTAAGAGAATATGACAGATAACAGAAAGGCGTAAGATGAAAATAACCGATATATTAAAGCTGGCAATGAAGAATCTGACCGGACACAAGCGTATTATGCTGAGGGTGGCTGTAAGCGTTTTGACTGTTGTGCTGCTGTGTTGCTCTGCGGCTGTTTTTGTGTCGGCAGTTACCGATGAATTATCGGATATACAGTACAAGCATATAGATCAGGCGTGTGCAACGGTGTTTCCATATTCCGATACCGCAAAGCAGGCAGAGGATACTGCGGACGATATTATATCGAAAATAACCGCCGTGTCAGAAGTAATCTCCTGCAACGTCGGTTATCGATACGATATATATACGACAAGCGAATATCTGAATTCCGTATCACAGTCAAATGACAGTGAAGACCATCTGGTGAAGGATATAACGCTTATCTGCGGTGACGATATGAAAAAAACTGCGTTCGTGGATATGATGAGGCAGAGCAAGTATATTCTTGCGGTAGATATGCGGTATGATGTGATTTCGGAGAATCAACGTATCAGCTTTGAACACAACTATCCCGACAAACAGATATTTTTGTACGGCAGAAACATAAGCAGTGATGACGAGGTCGTTATTTCGGAAGATTTTCTGTCCGAACTGGGATTTACCCGTGAGGAAATGGAAAGGCTGACAGGCAATCGTGTTTCGCTGGAACGTACCGACAACGGCGAAATATATCTTGACGGTTTTACCGTTTGCGGAATAGCAAGCAGTGAGGCCGCCGCAAGTGTGTTCGGGCAAAACTCGATGATGATTACAAAAAGCGCCGCCGAAAAAACAAAACTCTGCTACAGCGATGCCACAGTAAATCTGTATTATGACAGCTTTCAGAAAGCGCTTGAAGCGTGTGAGCAAGCCGAAAAAAACGGTATTCACGCAACTGTCGGATATGATCTTATGATGTATTCAAGAATAGACAGAGTAAGTGCCTTTATCGAAAAGATTCTGATTGTTATACTGCCGCTTATATGTGTTTCAATGTTGCTGTCGGCGGCATCCGCACTTTTGCTGTATTATTCGGACACCGCACAGAGAATAGCTGTGATGAGAGCGCTCGGAGCCACAAAAACGGATGTGTACGGAATAACTCTTGCAGAAACGGTTCTTGCTGTTTTTGTTTCGGGTATAGCCGGATTTCTGCTGTCGGTCGGTGTAAATGCCGTGTATAACATATGGCTTGAAAGCTATTTTGATTTATCTGTGCAGATTATAAGCACTGTTCAGCTTATCGCAGGTGCGGTATCCTGTATGTTTATGTTTGCTTGTGTACTTACAGCGTCTTTTGTAACAACGATAAAAATCTCATCTGCATCTATAGACCGTATGCTGAAAGGTGAGCGTTGACGCCCTCACGCCTGTGTTGCTCCTTTCAGCATCTGTCTGTCACGAGGACGCTTTCTTATGCTGAAAATAATATCCGACACGATAAATGAAACTATAAGCCCTGCAAGCAGTATCGCCACTGAAAGCAATGCCGCAACAGGCAGACTGTCGGTAAGCTCAGCCGGCATAAACGCAAAGCCGTCTGCCATATATCCGTCCCCGAAAAAGCCCGACAGTAAGTTGAATATCGAGTATCCGCAGAAGACCATCCACATGAGGAAATAAGCCGATGAAAGCGGCAGACTGATGCCGATTATTATTGCCGATACAAGTAAAAAGTCGGGCAGTGCGGCAGGATTTACAACGGAGGTAACGATAACAGCCGGTATCAGAGCCGCAACATCAAACAACAGTATGAACACCTGCACCGCCCTCGTCCTCAGGCACTTGTACAGCCTGCTTGTGCGGATATATGCACTTGCATAAACGTCCGAATACATCGACGATAATCCGAAAGACAAAAAGACCAACAGGTACGGCAACATCATCAGATAAAACTGATAGTCATAATCACCTCTTGCAACAGGCTCAACGCCCATTGCTTCTGTTCCGATCGCAACGATCAGAGCGGTGGCGATAAGCCATGCTATATTGGCACCGGTAAGCCTGAAAACACGCTTTATAATGAACTTCAGCGATAAAAGAAAATCCTTCATATACCCTCCTCAGAACTGCCAGTTTTCCTTGATGTAACGGCAGGCAGATACTGTTGATACAGCCGTTCCGACCGCACCGACCACTGTTAATGTAATGCTCGCAGTAAGTGCGGCAATGTAGCTTATATGGCTCGTCGCCGTTGCTGTTGCCGACAGAATAAACATAGCGACAAGCAACGTTATCAGAAGAAGAATGCTTCTTGCGTTAGCGGTTTTTGTAGATACGAGCGGACGTATCAGAATGCCGGACAGAAGCGATGCACCGAGCGAAAACAGCATCATAGGCGGCAGATCTGTAAGCTCAAGGTCACCGCCCACAAGCGTGAAAATTCCGAGTACGAGCGATACTGCCACCGCAGTAACAGACGAGATTATAACAGAGCCTGCAAGCGACTTGCCAAACTTTTCTCCGCCGTGCTTTATCGTCCTTGCGTACTTACTGCCGTCAACCTTATAGTAAAGGTTTATGGCGTTGCCGTTTATTAATAGCGCACCTGCAAAGCCGATAACACAGCACACTGTGTTAAGGGCGGAATATGCAATATCGTCATTTTCCTCTGCGGCCGCTGCATAGTCGTCTGTGTTTTCTCTGTCGCTTTTTCCTGCGGCAGAGCCGACTAAGAAGCCTATAACATACATTGCCGCAACCATAACAATCATAATGAGGGAAACCTTGAACAGCGTGTTTGCGTTGAATAAGCGTACCGATTTCATCATACTTATGCCTCCTTTTTAAGAGCAAGGCGTTTTTCTTCCGCAATCTTCATAAGGTCAATGCTGAGTTGGCTTAATGTAGGACGTTCCGTAACAGCGCCCAGTGCTTCGAGCTTAAGCTTGTTTTCGGCTAAGGCAAGACCTGTTGCTGTGGACGATGAATGAGAAGAGCAGAGCAGAAGCGGCGATATTTTGTCAAGGCTTTCAGGCTCGGCACTGAGGACAATATACTTGTCCTTTAAGTCCTCTGTGAAGCCATGCTCGATTACCTTGCCGTTATCCATAAATATTACATAGTCTGCGGCATTTTCCATATCAGCTATGTTGTGGGTCGAGAAGATTATACTCCTTTCGCCGTTACCGCTGTCTATATAGTCACGGAAGCGGTCGCACAGCCTGTCACGCATAAGCGGATCGAGCGATGAGCCCGGCTCGTCAAGCACCAGTAAATCGGTATCTCTTGCAAAAGCCGACGCCAAGAACACTCTCATCTTCATACCGTCCGACATACTCGATAAAGGCTTTTTGCTGTTTTTCTCATCGGTAACGCCAAGCTCACCGAGAAGTGAATAAAATCTGTCCTTGCTGAAATTTTCAAATGCAAGGCTCATGGAAAGCGCAATATCCCTCACTTTCCAGTTAGCCGGGAACATCGCCTGCGACGCACAGTAGCCGATACGCTCCTTGACATTACCCTTGTCGGCGTTGTCGCTTTCTCCGAAATAAGTCACCGTGCCGTCTGTCTTTGCGGTGATACCGCAGATTATGTCCATAAGTGTTGTCTTGCCTGCACCGTTAGCGCCGATAAGCGCTGTGGCAAAGCCTTTCGGAAAAGAAAGGTCAATGGGACCCAGTGAAAAATCTTTATATTTTCTGGTAAGATTACTTACCTTGATTACCTCTTCCATATTATCTCCTTTTTAATAAATCATTCAATACTGCCGAGTGTTTTCAGCACCTCACATACCTCGTCAACAGACAGTCCTGCAAGTCTTGCGCAGTCGAGTGCGTCCTGCAAATGCTGTTCGAGAAGCCGCATATACTGTTCCTTTATCATACCTGTGTCCTGGGCGTTGACTATATAGCCCTTGCCCTGAACTGCGCTGACAAGCCCCTCCGAGCAAAGCTCCTCATATGCTTTCATAGTGGTTATCACGCTGATTTTAAGCTCTTTTGCAAGTCCTCTTATCGAGGGAAGATATTCCCCGGCAGAAATCGTGCCGTTCATAATACGTTCCTTGAAGTCGGCTGAAATCTGCTTGTATATCGGAATATCGGAATTAAGAAGAATTTTCATATTTCCTCCTTTTCAGATTCGTAAGCTTACGTCACATAACAGGCAATTAAACTGTTTATGTGTTATATATACAGTATATACTGATACAGGCGATTTGTCAATAGGGGAAATGAAAAAAGTCGGGGAATTTCTTCTAGATTGTCGATAAACCTCTTGATTATTTAAAAATGGGGTGTCGAGCGTTGCTTGCTTTGTTGGTTTTGCATCGTGCAAAACTTTTGGCAAGCAACCAAAGCGTCCGTGCTTTGGGGCGTAGCCCCCGTACAGGTCGTCAGCCATTTGTGCCACTGCATCGTGCAGTGGCTTTGTGTGGCTGACTGCAAGCATCCTTGCTTGGTCTAGGGGCGGTAGCCCCAGTAATATAGCCTCTTTCCCGGGGAAAGGGGTTTTCGGCAAGGATGCCGAAATAAGGACACACCAAGCTTTAAGCATGGATGCTTACAAGTGGTCGAACAAAGTCGGTGCAGGACGCACCGACAACAAACGACCACAGTTGCACAGAAGCAAAGCCAACAGAGTGTCCTAAAGGGGATAGGGATTGAGAACAAGCACTTTTCTTGAAAAAACATACTTTTTCAACACGCTGAAGATTTCTTCTTTTCATAATTTTTTCACCCTCAGTTATTATTCAATTAACAAACAGGCGTTATAATTTAGCCATAGTCAGAGGAAAAGGATTTCCGACGGCGATAAGGCGAGTGCCTTGATAACCGCTCAGGCGGTACTATTATAGGGGCGCAGTTACCGCAGTAGCGATACCGCTCCGACTAAGTACAACGAAAGTTTATATACATCCCCTCGATCAATAAGCAGGAACTCCCCCGATGAAAAGTCGGGGGAGTTCTTGTGTGCCGCTGTAGCACAAAAAGGGGTTTGGGGCGTAGCCCCAATGCGGGTTGTCAGTCGTTGGTGTCGCTGCATCTGTGCAATGACAGCCATTTGTGCCGTTGCGTCATGCAACGGTTTTGTGTGGCTGTCTTTATGCGTCCATGCATAGCGACTGTGTGCGACTGACTGCAAGCGTCCTTGCTTGGTGAGGGCGGCAGCCCC
>CABUEI010000044.1 GCA_902490585.1 uncultured Oscillospiraceae bacterium | reverse complement strand
ACCCTGCAAGACAGAATCTGCGTCCTATACCGATGACTATACACGGCAGTGAGTGGGGATTCCAGTATTCTCCTTACGGTTATTATAACGAGCATTGCATAGTTTTCAACGGCGAGCATATACCGATGAAGATCGACGCTGAGGTGTTCGGCAAGCTGTTTGATATCATAGATATGTTACCGCACTATTTTGTAGGTTCAAATGCGGATTTGCCTATCGTTGGCGGTTCTATCCTGTCACATGAGCATTTCCAGGGCGGTCACTATACATTTGCTATGGAGAATGCACCGATTGAATATGAATTCACACTCGGCGGTTTTGACAGTGTAAAGGCAGGCATTGTAAAGTGGCCTATGTCGGTTATAAGACTGAGCGGCAAGAACAGGGCAGAACTTGAAAAAGCCTGCGACAAGATACTTGTGGCATGGAGAGCTTACAGCGATGAAAGTGTCGGAATATACGCATTTACGGACGGTGTTCCGCACAATACGATAACTCCTATTGCAAGACGTCACGGTGACGAATATGAATGTGATCTGGTGCTGAGAAACAATATAACTACCGAGGACAGACCGCTCGGTGTATTCCACCCTAATCCGTCGCTTCATCACATAAAGAAAGAGAATATAGGACTGATTGAGGTAATGGGACTGGCGGTTCTTCCTGCAAGACTTGCAAACGAAATAACAGCTCTCAGTGATGCACTTGTGAATAAAACCGACCTGTCGGCTGATGAAAAGCTCAGCGGTCATGCTGAATGGATGAACGGACTGTATGAAAAATATCCTGCTGTAAAGGCTGAGGACGCCGAAAATATCATTAAGCAGGAGATAGGTGCTGTGTTTGAGCATGTTCTGCTTGATGCAGGCGTTTATAAACGCAATGACGAGGGTAAAGCCGCTTTTATTAAATTTATCGACAGCGTAAAGTAAATCTGTATGAAGAATTTCCGTCCGGTGTGAAAGCCGGACGGAAGTTTATGTTTTACTGTAACTGATTACAGGTAATTAGTGCAAGGTGCACAAATAAGAACAATATTTTGTTGCAATGATAATATAAATTGTTTTAACCTGTTGATTTTGAGAATGAAATGTGTTATACTCTTATTTAAAAATAAGTGCTTGTTTGAGGTTCGGAATTTACCAAAGGTCTTTTACAGAGAAAAAGAGAGGAGGATTACTATGCCGAATATAAAGTACAAGACAGAGCTACTTTCAGCCATAGCGGCTGTCTGCATAGCAATCTTAGTAATATTTGCCTCTGTGTTTATGGTAAATACTATGGACGCACTGGACAGTGAAGTAAACGAGTACATAGACAGGACGGTTACTCAGAAGTGTGAAATCGTGGAAAGCTCGATAAACAACGATGTATGTACAGTAAAAAACTTTGCTGCATGTCTCAGCGATTATAAAACCGCAGATGAGAACGGACTCATAAGAAAGATAAACGAGCTGGAAAACAGCTGTGAAACGATAGATTCATTTGTTATTGCCGATGAAAACGGTGATGTAATAACAAGCAAGCGTATAGACAGGAATATTACATCCCGTGAGTACTACCAGAAAGCCATGAACGGTGAAATAAACGTGTCAAAGGCTATATTCAGTGAACCTGACGGCAAGATGGTAAATGTAATTGCAGTGCCGATATACGGCGAATATAAGCGTATTATAGGCGTACTTGCAGGAATATGTGACGCAAACAGCTATGACGCACTGCTTGATATGTCGTTCGGCGGCAACGGCAGTGACAGTAACGGATATGTGCTTAATTCCGACGGTGAAGTAGTCATGTCGGGCGATAATGCACTCGGTGATTATGTACCTATGGGAGATTTGTTCTTCTCATCGGATTTACTTGCAGGAGTAGATGAAAGCGTAAGAAGCACGGTAAAGGATAATTTCGCAAAGGTCGGCGGCAGTGGAATAATAAAGAGCTATTGCCGTGGTGAAAAGTTCGTTGCATATTACAGCGGTCTTTCAAATTATGACGATTTGCATTATCTGCTTGTTTTCAGGGAAAATGTAGTTGCACAACAGCAGAACCATTACGCTGTGATGAACATACTTATGTACATATTCTTTGTGGTGATACTGCTTGTGGTAATTGCGGCGTATATCGTAATCGTAAGAGTATCGTTCCGCAGACTGAAAAAGGCGAACGCCGAGGTCAGCAGAATAGCCTACACCGACAGGATCACAGGCTACAGCACATGGGACAGATTTGCACTTGACGCAAAGAAGCTGTTACAGCATGAATACCGCAGATATGCACTTGTAAGCTTTGATATAGATAAGTTCAAGGCTATAAACGATATGTACGGTCATGATGAGGGCAACAGGGTACTGAAGCTGATTGCCGATACAGTAAACAGAAATATCCAGGACGGAGAAACATTCTCAAGAATCAACTCCGACAACTTCTATATCCTTATGCAGTATCACAGTGACGACGATATTGCAAGACGAGTAATCACTCTGATACAGGCTATCGAATATGAAATAACGGAATTTGTTCCTGTGCTTTCATTCGGTATTTACAGAATAATTGATAAGAATGTATCTATAAGACGAATGGGTGACCTTGCCGATATCGCAAAGCGTACGGTAAAGTACGGCGACGACAGTGCCTATACGTTCTATAACGAGAGTATGCTTGAAGAGATGCGTGAAGAAAAGCGTATTGAGAATGAAATGCAGGCGGCTCTTGATACACATGAGTTCTGTGTATTCTATCAACCTAAGGTTTCGCTTGACGGCAAGGTTAATCTTACCGGTGCGGAGGCTCTTGTAAGGTGGATAAAGGATGGAACGGTCATTTCTCCCGGAAAGTTCATTCCGCTTTTTGAAAAGAACAGATTTATCATAAAGCTTGATTTCTACATAATGGATCAGGTTTGCCAGAAGATAAAGCAATGGGAAAAATATTATCCGCATCTGCTTATCTCGGTAAATATGTCGAGAGTTCATCTGAAAGACCCTCAGTTCGTTGAAAAGCTGAACGATATATGCGTAACGCACGGTGTTTCAACCTCAAGTATCGAGATTGAGATTACGGAAAGTGCGGCGTATGAGTCGCTTGACGTGCTGACGACCGTATTCAAACAGCTCAAGGACTACGGTTTCCATATTTCGATAGACGACTTCGGCTCGGGTTATTCTTCGCTCAATATGCTTAAAGATCTGCCTGCCGATGTGCTGAAGATAGACAGGGCGTTCCTTGCAGAATCAAACAGCAATAAGAGAGCAAACGACATTCTGGGTCACGTTATCAGAATGGCAAGCTCGCTCGGTATGCATACTATCTGTGAGGGTATTGAAACCGACGAACAGGCAAAACTCCTTGGCGGCCTTGGTTGCGAAATGGCACAGGGATTCTACTTTGCAAAGCCTATGCCGAGTGATTCGTTTGAAGAGATTTTAAAGGGTCACAGCAAGACTATCAATATTTCGAAAAATGATCCCGAGGAGGATAAATGAGCATTTCAAACGAATCCTTGCCGATAATTGCAGGAATTATGACGAATACGGCAAGGTCAATGACAACGGTGATGAGATACATTTACACCGTGTCGGACAGCGATTTTTACAATATAAATATAAAGGATGTGTTCCGTATTGCGCTAATGGACGTTACGGAAACATCACGGCTTGAAAACCTCGGAATAAGAATAAAGACACCCGAGAATGAGGCAATGTTTGAAACGGCTGAGTTCGGCAGGGTACAGCATCTTATCATGTACAGCCTTGCGGCAAGACTTCCGCTTATATCAAGGCAGATCGAGGATTTTCCGCTGTCGGATAAACAGCTTAAACAGGTATATGAGCTGATGATAAAAAGCGGTGCGGACAACTTCGGCGAGATCATCTATGAGAGTTATGAGGATAATCTCAAAGTCAGAAAGCAGAAAACGCCGCTGCCGTCTTTTTCTTCGGACTGGTTCAGGCGGTATGTATACACATATATGCCGAAGTTTGGTGAGATAAATAACCGTAACCTGTATTTCCTCGGCTGCGTTGAGGCTATGTTTCCGCTGTATTATTCGGCAATGACGGCACAGCTTAAAAAGGTTATGTTCCTGCTTGACAAGTGAATTAAAATCAAATCCCACAACGTTTAGGCGGTTGTGGGATTTTGATTGTTTATTTACTTATTTCACAGCGGACAATAACGCAATATAATCATCCTTATTGCCGTCATCTGCCGTATATGTTCTCTTTTCGGCATAAACAGGTATTATACTGCCATCCTTTATCTTTGCGTAAGTAAGTATCATATCATTTTCAGCTGTATACTCTGTTTTCAGAAGCTCATTGTGTGTCGGACAATAATCATTATCCTCGCCGTCCTGGCGTACACCCGGTTGAATAGCGTAAACGTCGTCGTTTGCCGCCATTTTCTTCTTGGCATCATCATACGGCAGGATATTTACCGTACCTGTTTTCTTGATATACGGTGCTATTCCCTCAACCGTTATATAAGTATCACAGCCGTTATAATCGATAGTGACGGTCTTGCAGAACATTTCGTTATAATCAAGTATCTGCTCTTCTGTCGTAACGGGCATTTTCGTTTTCGCCGTATATCTTATCGTGGGATAGAATGCTTTATCTTCATTTATCTCATACGTTTCAAAAGAGCTTTCCTCATATCCTTCGCCGAAAACCGACGAGTGATTTTTGATATACTCCGCAAACTCACTCTTTATCTTTCCAAGCTGTTCATCGGTAACATAAAGCGAATCCGTCCGATTTTTACGGTGTTCAAGTGCCAATGTATACAGTGTTTCCGACGGATATATTCCGGCTATATCCGTCACGGAATTATCATCCGTGCTGAACGACTGTATACGCATAACAAGTATGCCCTTGTCGCTTACCGATATACTGATATCCGGAGATGAAAGCTCTCCGCCGTAAGCGACCTTATACAGTTTATTTCTTATGTCATACCATACGCTCTCACCGTACAGATAATCATAATCGGGATAGTCCTTGCTTGTAAAGAACGCTTTATCGACCTGCTTTATTCCGTCCTCACTGTACAGTTCGATTTTACTGTTTTCGTCAAAGCTGTATGTATCAAGCTGAGTTACCGATGCAAGATCGTCTATCGTGTATCTGTTGCTCAAGTCCACCGGCGCACCAAGACCGACAGAAAATTTATCAAGCGGCACCTTGATGAAATCTCTTGCGAACATCGTTGCATCGTTAATTTCGCTTGGGGTGGAATTATTGCTGTGATCGCTGTGTGATGATGTGTTGCTGTTTCCGCTGAAGAATGCGCTGAGTTTTCCTGAACCGCCGAGTGCTATCATTGCGGCGGTCGCTACTGCAACAAGGCAGAAGCAGGCGGCAGAAATGCCGAGAAAAGCGGTATTCAGATACCATCTGTTTTTGTGCGGCGTTTCGTCAAGTGCGTCGGAAATATATTTTTCATTTATGTCACCGAATGCAGTAAAAAGCGGGAATGCTTTATGATTATTCATGATTATTCTCCTTTCTGAATGTATACTTCTTTATCCGAAAGATATTTTCGGAGTTTGGTTCGTGTACGGTTTAAAATAGATGTGGTATTGGTTTCGGTAACTGCTAACCTTTCTGAAATATCGGCTATACTGTAGCAGGCAAAATAGCGTAAGACGAAAATTTTGCGTGTGCGCTCATCAAGTTCGGCTATGAAAGCGTTAAGGGCTGATTTAAGCTCGTTATTATCGACAGTTTTTTCAGTGCTGTCATTAGCCGGAATACACTCTTCAAGTTCGCACAGCAGGGCATCGGTTTCGCCGCTGCGTCTTGAACGGGTGTTGTAACGGAGCTTGTCAAGCGACAGATTGCGGACTATTTTTGCTATGTAGGCACACAGGTTGCGTGGCTTTTCGGGAGGAATTGTGTTCCACACCTTCATATATGTATCATTGGTTATTTCATCGCTGTCGCTTTTGTTGCCGATGATGTTGTATGAAATTGATGAGCACAGTCCGCCGTATTTGTCAGCAATGAACCTGAGTGACTGCTCGTTACGGGTTTCAAGCAGTTCGGTGATTTTTTTATCGGATATGTCCATGTTACCTCTCCTTTTTCTCTTTTCATATATTAAGACGATATTTTTTTGAAAATGTCACAGGGTATTGCAAAAAAGCCGTCCGTATGGGCGGCTTTTTTATAAGCGTTTGTTTATATTAAGTATCAGACCTGTCGGTAAAGTGGATAATTCATCAATTAATAAATGAATCTGCACTAACAAGTTATTACCGCCGATAGTGAATAATTCATCAATTAATAAATGAATCTGCACTAACAAGTTGCTACCGCCGGTAACGGAGGTCAAGCGAAGCTCGGTCCGTCAGAACGGCGAATTGGGAGTGGCGACCCGCCACACGGCGAATTTGAGACGGCTCACAGCCGCTTATTGTTGCTTTTTGCGGAGGAGGAAACCGAGAAGCGAGAAGAGCAGGAACATTCCGAGGTTTGCGACTACTACGCTTGCGCCGGCAGGGAAGTTGTCGGCATAGTAGGTAATTGCTATACCGATAATGTAGCTGATGCAGGAAACGATTGCGGAGCAGATTGTGACACCTCTGAAACTTCTGAATACTCTCATTGATGTGAGGGCAGGGAAGATTATAAGGCTGGAAATCAGAAGCGCACCCATAATTCTCATACCGACAACTATGGTAAGTGCGGTGAGAAGAGCAATTATCGTGTTATATACGCCGGACTTTACGCCTGTCGCTTTGGAGAAATTCTCGTCAAAGGTTACGGCAAAAATCTTGTTGTAGAATAACACGAACATTACAAGAACGATAACCGAGCAGATAATGCTGAGGGCAAGGTCGTCGTTACTTATCGCCATGATACTGCCGAACATATAGCTGTTCATGTCGGTTGCACTGTTTGTACCGGAAACGACTATCGCACCGATTGCAAGGGCACTGCTTGAAAGGAGCGCTATTGCGGCATCGCCTTTTATTTTACCGTTGGAGCTTATTCTGAGCAGAATAAATGCGGCTACTATGACTACAGGAATAGATACCTGTAACGGAGCCAAGTTCAGTGCTGATGCTATTGCAAGCGCACCGAAACCGACGTGGGAGAGTCCGTCGCCTATCATTGAAAACCGTTTTAATACAAGGCTGACACCGAGGAGTGCGGCACAGAGTGAAACAAGAAGTCCGACTACAAGAGCACGGAGCAGAAATCCATACTGAAAAATCTCAAGCATTTGAACCTACCTCCTTTGAGCCTGTGTGGTGGTCACAGGTGCAGTGACAATCGCAGGTGCTCATTGCGTGGAATATATCGGTACTGCGGTACTCGGCGGTAGTGCCGAAGAAATATGCACCGCTCTCCATGTGGAGTATCTTTGTGCCGTATCTGAGCGCACCCTGAAGATCGTGGGAAACCATTATTATTGTAACACCTTGCTCACGGTTGAGCTTGCTTATTATCTCGTACATTTCGGCGGTAACCATAGGGTCAAGTCCCGAAACAGGCTCATCGAGAAGTAACAGCTTTCTTGTCGCACAAAGAGCACGGGCAAGAAGTACACGCTGTTGCTGACCGCCCGAAAGATTACGGTAACTGCGGTGGGCTATGTGGGTTATGCCGAGTAACTCTATATTATCGTCACAGAGCTTTTTGTCGGCTTTTGAGTAGAACGGAGAGAGTCCTTTTCTGCCAAGGCAACCCGAGAGTACAACCTCACGGACAGTCGCAGGAAAGTCTTTCTGTGCGGCGGTCTGCTGTGGCAGGTAGCCGATTTCGGTCTGCTTCAGTCCGTCACCGAAGATTATTTCGCCGGATAACGCCGAACGCAGTCCGAGGATCGTTTTCATAAGGGTGGATTTACCGCTTCCGTTTTCGCCGACTATACAGAGGTAATCGCCTGCGGAAACATTGAAACTGAGGTCCTTTACAACAGGCATTCCCTCATAGCCTGCGGTAAGATTTTTACATTCTATTAAATATGACATTGTATCAACTCCTGTCAGCCGTTAAGGGCAACTTTCAGATTTTCTAAGTTCTGTTTCATAAGGTCAACATAGCTTACGTTGTTTTCGATATCCTGCTTTGATACGTTGTGGCAGGAGTGGAGCATAAGCTTTGTCGCACCTGTTTCATCACACAGAGTATTCGCTATTTTTGTACTGCTGAACTCAAGATAGTAGACTACGGGAATGTTGTTTTCCTTAATCTTTTTGGTGAGCTTTATCATTGTAGAAACGCTCGGCTCGGATTCATCGGAGCAGGAACTGAATGCGGCATAGCAGTCAAGTCCGTATTCGTGTGCAAGATATCTGAACGGGAACTTGTCGGCAAGCACTATTGTCTTGTTTTTGGCGTTGTTAACTGCATCACGGTATTCGTTGTCAAGGTCTGCAAGCTGTTTGTCGTATGTGTCCTTGTTTTCAGTGTATATCATGCTGTTATCCGGGTCAACCTCGCAGATTGCATTGTACACGGCGGAGAGCATAAGACGGGCGTTTTTCGGTGAAGTCCAGATATGTTCATCAGTTTCATGTTCGTGGTCATGGTCATGATGATTATGCTCGTCCTCATGTTCGTCTTCGTCCTCTTCCGAGAGGGTAGGAACACTGTCAATAAGCTTTACGACTTTAACTTTACCGGTGTCATTTGAGTTTATCAGTTTGTCTGCCCATTGCTCGTTTTCACCGCCGATGTAGAGGAATATATCGCAGTTTTGTATTGCGATTATTTCCTTGGCGGTGGGCTCGTAGGTGTGCGCTTCACTATCCGGTGGGAGAAGAATTTTTATCTCGGCGTTGTCGCCTGCTATATGCTTTGCAAGATCATACGGCGGAAAAACAGTTGAGATTATCTTCAGCTTGCTCCCGTCGCTTTCAAAGTAACTGCCTTCAGATGAGCAGGCACAAAGGCTAAGCGGTATGACGACTGCTGTAATCACGGCAAGCAGTTTTTTGAATATTTTCATTATATCACTCTTTTCCTTCTGTATCGTGCTGTTTTGCACATTCTCCGCAGACACCGTAGAATACTGTGCGTGAACTGTCGATAGTAAAATCGTGTTCGGCGGAAATATGTGCCGCTATTTCTTTCAGGTGGTCACACTCAAGATGAATGAGTTTGCCGCATTCAAGACACTTGAGATGAAAATGGTCGTGGCACTCTTCACCGCCCGAATACTGATAGCAGGCACTTTTGCCCTCGCTTAAAATGTATTTTCTTACAAGGTGCTGTTCGCAGAGTTTTTCAAGATAGCGGTATACTGTGGTTTTGCCGACCTGTTCGGATTTCAGTGCGTCGGCTATGCTGTCTGCTGTAAGGTGACTGTCGGCATTTTCTTTTATATATTCTAGTATCAGCTCACGCTGACGGGTGTTGTATGGCATTCAAATCCCTCCGTAAAGTTACAGATACGAAATTGAAAATGAAATTCATTTTCAAATCTTTAGCTATTATACTCTTATCTCAGCCGAATGTCAAGGGGTTAGTAAAAATTCTTGAAATTTCACACGAAATATGTTAAAATCAAAATATATAGCCTACAGCGAGGTGTTACTATGGATAATAAAATCCGCATAACAAAAGATGAGAACGGTGCAGTTGTACTGCGTTTTGAAAAACGTGAGGACTGCGTAAAATATACTGTATATTTCAGACGTGATAACGGCAGATTCAAGCCTCTTATAACTACCGAAAAGACGGCGGTAAGGGTAAGTGCGGTTGACGGACTGTGTTTTTTCAGAATAACGGGACAGACCGAGAGCGGAAGAACCGTAAATATCGGTACTGTTGATACCTCGCCGCTTATGGAGCGTACAAGCTTTATAACAATGGGTTCGTACAACGTACAGAAGATAGTCGAAAGAAGTCCTAAGTTCAGAGCTGACAATACGGTAAGGAGAATTTCTCCGCTTGCGGCATTTTTTCCCGAAAATGCGGAAACTTCGGATAAAAGCAAGACGTACAGCTATATAAAGGAAAACCATGCCGATTATTTTATATTCGACTTTTACGGTACTGCGGTACACGGGCTTATTAAAACGGAAAATTCTTTCCTCACTGGCGGAATTGACGGTAATGATAAGCGGGGCGAAAAACTGCCGAATATATTGCCTGAGGATATTTATAAGCCACTTGTAGATATTTTTGCAAAAGAGATACTGGAACTTTATTCTGCGGACAGAATAATTCTTGTAAGGACGATTTCGCCCGAATTTTATGCACTCGGACGACAGGTGAGAAAAAGTACGCCTAAGAAAAAGCTGAACGCATTTTTAGAGGATATCGAGAACTATTTTATAAAGAAAGTTCACCCTGTTATAATTGACCTTTCGGGAAGATATTTCGGTGATTTATCGGTAACAGGTGACGGAAAAGAGGCAGTGTTCAACCGTTTCTATTTTGCCGACTGCGAAAAGGCTCTTGATGAGATAACATCGGGTGAGCCGGGAAGAGTGTACAAGGAACAGGATATAAATTCAAGGCTGGAACAGCTTCTTTGCTACTATGACAATGCGTGTGCAAGGGGACTGCTTACCGTTCTGCTTGACAGGAAAGAGCCTGCCGACGCACTCATGTTCCATACGTCAAGGGAGTTTATTGCTGAGAACAGGGCAGAGCTTAAAGACATAATCGAACAGCACTATTCAAGCATAACCGATATTTACAGATATTACGATTTCGGCGATAATATTGAGATGAAGAATGCTGTAAAGGTTATTGCAGCACTGGAAAGCAACACGTTGCAGAATGTAACGCACGGAGAGCTTATAAGACTGCTTGACAGGCAGTACAGAATAAAACGTCCTATCGCAAACTTTGTAAGAGCCACACTCGGCGGTGCGCTCGGAAAAGATGTAGATGTCAATGAACAGAACCTGCGGTTTATGACAAGGGTAGCCTATGAACTGTGGGAAGGCGGCGATCCTAAGGTCGTTCCGCAGAAAATAGAGGAATACGAGAAAATACACAATTTTACCCTTGTTGATATGTGGGGTACGGGTGTAATAAAAAGAGCGCTTGCAAAGGCAACCACGGTAAGAACAAATATAGCGATAAGCGGAGAATCGTTTGTGTGGGCGTTTGACAAACCACATTCCGTTGAGGAAAAGCGTTTTGCTACTACAGACAAGTCGGGCGCAAAGGCTTTGGCACAGCTTATGAGAACATCTGTACAAAGGCTCACGGTAAGTCAGTCACGCTGGATAGCAATCGACATGGCTGACGTTATTGCGGATAACGCAAAATATAACGGCGAGGGATTTACGGTAGACAAGCAGTATACAAATTCCGACCTTTCAGTTATTCTCGGCAAAGCCGGACAGCCGTTCACGCTAGACGCTGGAAAGGATAAGGAGCGTATTCTTGCCGCCTGCGATAAGCTGTCGCAGTTTGTAAAACAGAAATACGGCAGTAATATAATTCTGTGCAAGGTTTCGCTTAATGATAAGGTGAGAGATTATGACGGCAAATTAAAGCCGCTTGTGACTGATAAGAAGAAATTTGCAAACGCAAAGGCACTGCTTAAACTGTGCGAGGAGAGATTTGCGGATAATACGGATTGCTATATACTGGATAACTCAAAGAACTATGTTTCGGATGAGAATTTTGCATCGGGAGGTGCAGGTATAGCGAGGTTTGAGACAGATTTTTATTCGGCTACGGCAGAGTATGTTGATTATATCGTACAGTACAGCCCCGTGCAGAAGTATTTTGACAAGCTGTAAAACGGTAAAGAAAAAACTAATATGAAACTGCCCCGTGAGCTTTCTCACGGGGCAGTGCAGTTTGTAGAAAAAGTATGTTTTTTCAAAAAAAGTGCTTGTTCTCAATCCCTATCCCCTTTAGGACACTCTGATGGCTTTGCTTCGTGCAAAGCTTGGCGTGTCCTTATTTCGGCATCCTTGCCGAAAACCCCTTTCCCTGGGAAAGGGGCTATATTACTGGGGCTACTGCCCCTAGACCCTGTCGGGGGCTACGCCCCTGCGACCCCATTTTTATAAAAGAGGTTTATCGACAGTCTGAACTGCCCCGTGAGTGTTCCTCACGGGGTAGTGCTGTATTCTGTTTAAATTATGCTCAATTGTCAAGAGCCGAGTACATAACCTGCTTTAATGTTCTGAGCGGACGTATGCCGTTACCGCCACAGACCTGGATAAAGTACATAAATGTAAGATTATTTTCGGGATCGTTGCAGAAATAGTTGCCTGTCCAACCGTCCCAGCCGTATTCGCCTATACTGCCGACAGTAGTTATTTCGGGACTTACGAGTGTTCTCATAAGTCCGCCGTAGCCGTAACCGATACACGAATCCCAGTTGAATGTCTTTGCCTGCTCGGCGGTGATTATATTGTGTGATATAAGGTCAACTGCCTTGCGGCTGATTATACGGGTATCGCCGTATTTTCCGCCGTTTAACAGCATCTGAGCAAATTTCTCGTAGTCGTTTGCGGTGGAAACAAGTCCTGCACCGCCTATCTCAAATTCGGGACGCTTTGTATATTTATATACAAGACCTAAGTGTTGCCAGTCGCACGGAGCTAACTTTCCGTCTTCGCCTCTGATATATATTTCTGCAAAGCGGTCACGTTTTTCCTGAGGTACATAGAAATCGGTATCGGTCATGCCGAGAGGTGTGAATATCTCGTCTTTAAGGAAATCGCCGAAACGCTTTCCGCTGACAACTTCAACTATTGCACCGAGTACATCGGCACATACGCTGTAGTTCCAGCAGGTGCCGGGCTGAGCGAACAGCGGTATTTTTCCCATTTCGTTGCACATCTCAACGGTTGAATATGTACTGTTTCCCGAAAAAGCTCTTTCGTAGAATTTGTCAAATAAATCTGCCATTTTATCGCCCGACGGGTTTACGTTTCTGTCGGGATACATAAGACCTGCGGTCATTGTAAGCAGATCTATAATGTTCACTTCACGGTTTACGGGAACAATGCCGTCTTTGGTTTCGACTTTCTGGTCTTTAAATCCCTCAAGAAACCAGCACACGCTGTCGGAAAGGTCTATAAGACCTCTGTCGTAGAGAATCATAGTTGCAACTGCGGTGACGGGCTTTGTCATGCTGTAAAGACGGTATATCGTATTGTCCGAAACTTTGAGATCACGGGCAACGTCAGCCATGCCGAAGCACTTGTCGTATACACGCTCTCCGTCCTTGATTATTCTTAAATGTCCGCCGGGGATCATACCGCTGTCAACCTGCGACTGCATCATCTCGTCAAGGCGGTTTAATTTATTCTTGTTCATAGTAACTCCTGTTTGCCATACGGCTGTTATTTCTGATTAATTGTAGCATATCGGCAGAAGAAATGCAACTGTAAATCGAAATAAAAAAGGAACAGCTTATTACGGCTGTCCCTTGAATTGTTTACTTTATTTCCAGTGAGTCGATAACGCCTGTGATAAGGTCGGGGAAAGTTTCATCATCGGTTGACTGGGTGAATGAGAAGCAGTAAGCATCCTCGCCCGATTGTATCATATACTGGGTTATGGTTGTCTGTTTTGTTACCTGTGAAACCATACCTGTAAGCTGCATATAGACGGCTTTTTTGCCTGCTATTTCTGTATGCTGAAAATCAACAAGCTTGAAGTCTTCCATAGTTGCCTTGTATGTTGCGGTCATCTGCTCGTCTGTTACATCTTCAATAGGGCTGTCTGTTTTACTTACAACAAGATTGAACTTGTTTTCGCTGTACTCATCGTCCGATGCAAACTGATAAGCGAGAGATGCGCTTGCAAGCTTCCAGCCGTCAGGCATTTTGAATGACAGGTTGCCGTTTGCAAGAGTGAATTTGCCGTCTTTTACATATTCATAGGTGACGGTTGATTCGGTACTTGTTTCACCGCTCTTGTTTTCATCATTGCTTTTATTTTCATCGGAACTGCTGTCTGTTTTGCTTTCGGTTTCACTGCTTTGTGTAGATGTGTCGGAGGGTTCCGAAACAGAAGTCGTATCGCCTATATGACCGCTGTCAGATGATACTGCGGAAGAAGTCGATGATGAATTGCAGGCGGTGAGTGCCGCTGTACAGGAGAGTACAAGAGATGCGGCGATGAGCTTTATATAAGTTGATTTCATATTGAAAATCCTTTCGATAAATCAGATAGTCTGCCGATTGGCTTTATAAATGATATTTTAGCACATAAGACGTAAAAAGTCAATTTCAGATACTTATAAAAAGATGATTGTGAAAGAATTTTCATTTATCTGTCGCTTTGTTCACAAACCCGGGTATTTGTCATAAACTATAATAAAACATATCCGGAGGTAAACTATGGACAAATGTACATTCAGCGCAGTGACACAGAAATATCTTGAGTGTTATGAAAGTATTCTTGATACCATGATAGCTTCAATGAACAGTGCAAAGGAAAACGACAGCATATCATATAATTTCATTGTGAAAATGATTCCGCACCACTGCGGTGCAATAAGATTGTCGGAAGAGTTGCTGAAATACACTACCTGCATACCGTTGCAGGAAATTGCAACAGGAATAGTCAAAGGGCAGACAAAAGGAATAGAAGAGATGAGAAACATTCTTTGCAGCTGCGGAAAATACAGGAATGATATGCAGTCGTTATGCGGATACAGACGACAGTACGGTGTTATTGTGCAGAATATGTTCAACCGTATGAAGTCGGCTTGCCCCGATAACGATATAAACATAAGCTATATACGGCAGATGATACCGCACCATGAGGGTGGTATTGCAATGAGCAGAAACGCACTTAGGTACAATATCTGCCCACAGCTGAAGCCTATGTTGAATGAAATGATCGAGGCACAGGTAAAGGGCGTTGAGAAGATGAAGAAGATATTGAGTTGTTATTCGGAATAATTTCATACATTATACAAAAACCCCGTCGGCATAATACCGACGGGAGTTTTTGTTATTTGAAAGGAGACGAATGCAATTTTAAATTCAACGCTTTACATTGAATGCGCTCATACCGGGGTAAACGGCGCTGTCGCCGAGTTCTTCTTCAATTCTTAACAGCTGGTTGTACTTTGCGACACGTTCGCTTCTGCTGGGAGCACCGGTCTTTATCTGGCAGGTGTTCAATGCTACAGCGAGGTCTGCAATAGTTGTATCGGCTGTTTCACCGGAACGGTGAGAAGAAATTGCTGTGTAGCCTGCCTTGTGAGCCATTTTGATAGCTTCAAGAGTTTCGGATACAGAGCCTATCTGGTTGAGCTTTATAAGAATTGAGTTACCGCAACCGAGTGAAATACCCTTTGAAAGTCTTTCTGTATTTGTTACGAACAGGTCGTCGCCGACAAGCTGTACCTTATCGCCGAGTTCTGCGGTGAGCTTCTGCCAGCCTTCCCAGTCTTCTTCATCGAGTGCGTCTTCTATTGAGATAATCGGGTACTTTTCAACGAGGCTCTTCCAGTGAGCGATAAGCTGTTCAGATGTGAATTTCTGACCGCATTTGGGCAGGACATATTCGCCCTTCTTTTCACCCTTCCACTCGCTTGATGCGGCATCCATAGCAATCATGAAGTCCTTACCGGGTTCATAACCTGCATTCTTTACAGCATTCAGAATGTACTGAATAGCTTCTTCATCGCTTGCAAGGTCGGGAGCAAAACCGCCCTCATCACCTACAGAAGTAGCAAGACCGTTAGCCTTGAGTAAAGCGGCAAGTGAGTGGAATACTTCTGCACACTCTCTTAAAGCTTCCTTGAATGAAGATGCGCCTACGGGCATTATCATAAATTCCTGTACGTCAACTGTGTTAGCCGCATGAGCGCCGCCGTTGAGAATGTTCATCATAGGAACGGGGAGTCTGTTTGCACTTACACCGCCTAAGAATCTGTAAAGCGGGATTTCGAGCAATGTAGCTGCTGCTCTTGCTGCTGCAATTGAAACTGCGAGAATGGCATTTGCGCCGAGCTTGGACTTGTCCTTTGTGCCATCAGCATCAATCATTGCCTTGTCTACTGCGTAAGTATCGCACGCATCAATTCCGACAATAGCGTCATTGATTACTGTGTTGATATTTTCAACAGCCTTTGTAACACCCTTACCGCCGTATCTTGACTTGTCGCCGTCACGAAGTTCAAGTGCTTCAA
This sequence comes from uncultured Oscillospiraceae bacterium, assembly GCA_902490585.1. GTDB lineage: Bacteria > Bacillota > Clostridia > Oscillospirales > Ruminococcaceae > Ruminiclostridium_E. Next base: position 474 of record CABUEI010000044.1, on the reverse strand, counting down.
ATTCACCTGTTGACGCACCGCTGGGAGCGGTACCTCTTGCAACTGTACCGTCTGCAAGATAGATTTCAGCTTCTACTGTAGGGTTTCCTCTTGAGTCGAGAATTTCTCTTCCGACTACCTTTTCAATTACTGTATAGGTCATGTAATTTCCTCCATTTGTTCCGTTAAGTATATTATTGTATTTTTTACCGCAATAATACGGTTTATGAGGTGATATCAAGTTAGCTCTAACTAACTATTTTGAATTATATCACAACGCCGGGGGATAGTCAATAGGTTTAAAGAAAAAAGTTAGATAAAACTAACCTAAATGTGAAAATCAGCCCTCCGCAAATACGGAGGGCTTCAGCTTGTAGAAAAAGTCTGTTTTTTATAAAATACCGTAAGTTCTCAATCCCTAACCCCAAACCCCTTCCCCACGGGAAGGGGCTATATTACTGGGGCTACCGCCCCTAGTCCCTGTCGGGGGCTTTG
>CABUEI010000043.1 GCA_902490585.1 uncultured Oscillospiraceae bacterium | reverse complement strand
TCTGATACTCCCCTATAAAAATGGCTATTTATCAACTGTTTGTTGTGACATAGCCTATCATTTATAAGAGCTGTCATCTTCTCTTTAAGTCGCTTTGATGTTTCGTGAAGTACCGCTTCTTCGTTGTAACAGGGAACTACAATGTAAAGTATGTCGTTGTATTCAGTCATTTTCTAAAATTCCTTTCATAACATAAGTAATCCTGACTGTTACAGTATACCCCATTTTCGACCGTTTGTAAAGCGTATAATGTGAAAATGTGACGAAAAATCGGTAAATATAGTTATTTCAGATAAAGATTTTACATAAACGCTGCACCGCATAATTATTGCCGTGCAATCCGACAGAAAAGACGCAAGCGTCAGGTAAAGGCGTATGCTCGTGATTATATGGCGTTACATAAAGAAAAGAGGCTATGACACCGAAGTGTCATAGCCATAGGAAAAGGGTGCAGATTATCTTAAAGGGTAAAATCCCTCTAAGCCGTTTTTAAAAGCGTATCTCTATAATTATACGTTGAACAGGAGCTCTTCGTATGTGGGGAAGGGCCAGTACTTTTCACCGACGATTGTTTCAAGCTCGTCTGCAACAGCACGCAGGCTCTGCATTGTAGCAAATACTTCGTCGTGGTAGCACTTAGCGGCTTCGTAAGCATCGGAGATACCCTGAGCCTTTACAATCACGCTGTCAAGTTCAGCGATCTTAGCATTGAGGTTTTCAGCAAGAGAGTCGATCTTGTTAGCGATAGACTGTTCAAGGTTGTAAGCAACGCCTGCATTCTTCTTTGACAGGAGTACATCGCAAACCTGCTTCTCATAAGCCATAACAGCAGGAAGAATTTCCTTTGTAGCCATTTCAGCTGTTGTAAGAGCCTCAATGTTGATTGTCTTGCTGTAGTTCTCAAGCAGGATCTCTGTTCTTGAGTGCATTTCAACTTCTGTGAATACCTTGTGCTTTGTGAATACCTTGATATTCTTCTCGTCAAGGAAGTGGGGAAGTGCGTCTACTGTAGACTTGAGCTCAGGCAGACCTCTTACCTCTGTAGCTTCCTTTACCCAAGCGGCATCGTAACCGTTGCCGTTGAAGATTACTCTGCTGTGTTCCTTTATTGTCTTTACGAGCAGATCCTTCAGAGCCTTCTTGAAGTCGTCAGCCTTCTCGAGTTCGTCAGCGAACTGTTCAAGCTCTTCTGCTACGATTGTATTAAGTACTATGTTAGGACCGGAAATGTTGAGTGAAGAACCAACACTTCTGAACTCAAACTTGTTACCTGTGAATGCGAACGGTGATGTTCTGTTTCTGTCTGTTGTATCCTTGGGGAACTTGGGCAGTGAGGTTACGCCTATATCGAACTGTGCGTGCTTTGATTCAACGTTTGTACCTGCAACAAGTGCATTGATTACATCATTCAGTTCTTCGCCGAGGAAGATTGAGATGATTGCAGGAGGTGCCTCGTTAGCACCAAGTCTGTGGTCGTTGCCTGCTGTAGCTACCGAAAGTCTGAGCAAATCTGCGTATTCGTCAACAGCCTTGATGATTGCGACAAGGAATGTCAAGAACTGTGCGTTCTCCATAGGAGAATCGCCGGGGTTCAGAAGATTCTGACCGTCATCTGTTGAGAGCGCCCAGTTATCGTGCTTACCTGAACCGTTAACGCCTGCGAAAGGCTTCTCGTGCAGTAAGCAAACCATATCGTGCTCAAGAGCAACCTTCTTCATCATTTCCATCATAAGCTGGTTGTGGTCAGCCGCAAGGTTAGCGGATTCAAAGATAGGTGCACATTCGTGCTGTGCGGGAGCAACTTCGTTATGCTTTGTCTTTGAAGAAACGCCGAGAGCCCAGAGGTGCTTGTCGAGATCCTTCATGTAGTCGCTTACTCTCTGCTTGATTACACCAAAGTAGTGATCTTCAAGTTCCTGACCCTTTACAGGAGCGGCACCGAAAAGTGTTCTGCCTGTGAAGATAAGGTCTTTTCTCTTATCGTATGTCTTCTTGTCAACGAGGAAGTATTCCTGCTCTGCGCCGACTGTAGCAACAACGCTCTTTGCCGTTGTGTTACCGAAGAGTCTTAAAATTCTTAATGCCTGCTTTGATACAGCGTCCATTGACTTCAGAAGAGGTGTCTTCTTGTCAAGTGCTTCTCCTGAATATGAGAAGAATGCTGTGGGGATATATAATGTGTTATCCTTGATGAATGCGTATGATGTGGGGTCCCATGCTGTGTAACCTCTTGCCTCGAATGTTGCACGCAGACCGCCTGAGGGGAATGATGAAGCATCAGGTTCGCCCTTGATAAGCTCCTTACCTGAGAACTCCATGATAACCGTACCGTCACCTACAGGTGAAATGAAGCTGTCGTGCTTCTCGGCTGTGATACCTGTCATAGGCTGGAACCAGTGAGTGTAGTGTGTTGCACCCTTTTCTACTGCCCAGTCCTTCATTGTGCTTGCAACTACTTCTGCAACGGGAAGTGTAAGCTCTGCACCGCCGTGCATTACCTTCATCAGCTCTTTGAATGTAGCCTTGGGGAGCTTAGCCTTCATTACCGCCTCGTTGAATACGTCCGAGCCGAACAGCTCCGTTACATCATAAGTTTTCTCTGCCATTTTCCTTTTCCTCCTACTTTCGTTAGATGTTCTTTGAAAAATAAGAAAAGGACGCTTTGATTCCTCAAAACGTCCTCGTTTCTGATTACAGTTATTATAATACACTATATCGGCTGATTTGTCAATAGGTCATTTTGCACAAATTTTGAAAGTTTGTCTGTGTTATAATTCAAATTTGCACAAAATCTATTGAAAATTCAACGTTTTCTGCAAGTCTTACAGTTCAATCTTGCCGTAAAGAGTTGCATTTCTTTCAGTTTCAACAGCTTCCTTTGAGAATTCGCCTGCGTCCGATGCTGTGCTGTCTACAGCAGACTGTGAACGCTTGTATTCTCTTTCAAAAGAAGTAGAGAAGCCTGTGCTCTGCTTGTAGGAACGGTTACCGCCGTTACCGTTTCTTCTTCCGCCGCCTCTGCGGTCGTTTCTTCTGTTGTTATCTCTGTGGGGCTGAGAAGCCGAGATAACTACCTTTCTGTAAGGCTCTTCACCGATAGAATTGCTGTATACGCCCTCGATCTCAGCTACCTTGCTGTGAATGATACGGCGCTCATAGGGATTCATAGGTTCAAGAGTGATACGTCTGCCCTGACGGAGTACCTTGTTTGCTGTACGCTCTGCAAGTGACTTGAGAGTTTCCTCTCTCTTATCTCTGTAGCCGTTGCAGTCAACAGTGATACGACAGTAAGGCTCATCGTGACGGTTGCTTGCAAGGATTGCAAGGTACTGTAAAGAGTCGAGTGTTTCGCCTCTTCTGCCGATGACGATACCGAGCTTTTCGCCTACTATATCAAGAACAGTGATGTCCTCTTTTTCGATTATGTTTACCTTGAAGTCCTCAACGCCGAGAGCGGTAAGAACCTTTTCAAGATAAGCCGCAGCCATAGCTACCTTTTCGGTGTGATCTGCGTCCTTTACTACAGGAGCATCTGTAGCTGCTGTTTCATCGGAAGAAGTTTCAGCTGTCACTGTAGCAACAGGAGTTTCTTCAGCGGCTGTTTCATATTCAGCCTCGATCTTGTAGTCGCCCTTCTTACCGAAAAGCTTCTTTACGGGTTCTTCAACTACCGTTATCTTTATATCAGCTTCATCAACGCCGAGTTCCTTGATTTCCGAAATGGCAAGAGCCTTGAGTTCGTCAAGCGACTTACCTGTATATATCTTTTTCATAAGTCTGTCCTTTCCGGCGATTCTCAATCGTCGTCTTCTTCGTGGTATTCTTCGCCGTATTTTTCAGCGTCAGCCTTTCTTGCCGCCGCAAGTTTACGTCTGTTGATTTCCTTCTGTGAAAGTGTCTCTGTCTTTGTTACAGTCTTTTCTTCACCGCTGTCTGCGTCTGTTACAACAGCAGTTGTAGTTACCTGTCTGTCCTTGAGCTTTCTTTCCTTCATCTTCTGTTCAGCCTCAGCCCTTAATTTTTCGGGGCTGTACAGCTTCTGAAGAACTATAGTCTGTACTATACCGAGCGCATAGTTGATACCCCAGTAGAAACCTACGCCTGCGGGAACGCTGAATGAGATCCACAGTGAGAATAAAGGCATGATATAAAGCATAACCTTCATGCCCGCACCGCCTGCGTTAGCCATTTCGGGATTGTTCTTCTTGTTGTAGTACTGAGAGATCAGTGTCTGTGCAAGAGAAAGAATGAATGCGAATATCGGTATGATAATCAGCGGCTCAAATGCAAGCTTCGGTGTAGAACCGAAGTTCAGTCCGCAGAACATCATGTTGTGTGACAGAGAATCAAGTCTGTCCTTTACATCATCGGAGAGCATCGAGCTTTCCTTGAATGTATCGGGATACTGCTCATAAACCTGAAGAGCAAGCAGTTCCTTCTGCATACCCTTGTACTTGCCTGCAACTGCCGCAAGTCTGTTCTTTGTTTCAGCTGTAAGTCTTGACTTATCACCTGTTATATCGGCATACTGCTCTGTTGTGAATGAGCCGTATGTCTCTCTGTCGCTCTTGCTGATTTTTTCGGGGTCTTTGTCAGAGTAATTGTTCTTGTAGTTCTCGTCGTCCTTGAATTCATGTGTCAGCTGAGCGCTGTTGTTGGATTCCGAGATGAACATAGCGTCGGTATCGCCGTTCTTGTACTTTAATATAAGTTCAGCGTCCTGCTTGTTGTATTCATTAAGGAATATCTTTGCATACTCTGTTTCCTGAGCTACTGTTATAGTGCTTGAAATATCCGTCGAGCTTAAATGCTCCATGTGTGTCATGGGCTTATAAACAACGTCGATGACACCGAACAGTATTACCATAGTCAGAACGAGAGGTCCGCAGCCGCCTGCCGGGTTATAACCCTGTGCCTGAAGCTTCTGCATCTCTTCTGCCTGTTTTTCACGGTTGTTACGGTATTTCTGCTGTATTTCCTTTACCTTGGGAGCGAACAGCTGTGAAAACGCCATATTCTTCTGCTGCTTTATCTGAAGAGGCAGCATCGCTAACTTGACTATAATAGTGAATATCAGTATTGCCCAACCGAAATTCTGTAAAAGAAGATAAATAGGCCACATAATGTAGCCGAGAGGCGTACCGATTATGGTGTATAAGAAATCTATGGAAATCACCCTCCGTTAGTAGTGCCGATATTACGGCTTAGTCCTTTTGAAAAAATAAAATTGTTCGGGTACATAGTCATAGCCGCCCTCGGAAAAAGGGTTGCATCTGATAATTCTCCGTATAGCCAAATAGCTGCCCTTTACCGCACCGAACCTGCGGAGTGCGATCATCGCATATTCCGAACAGCTCGGAGTAAAGCGGCAACAACGAGGCAGCCATTTTGACAAAGTCATTCTGTATATCTTTACGAAAAATAAAAGTACATATTTCATTTTATTTTTGTATTGTTTCCGGGGTATTATTCTCCGGTGCGGCATATCTCTTCAACAGCTGTTTTTCCATCTGCTGATATACCTTAGTCGATTTCATCGCAGGAGTTTTTGCTCTTGCAACGAAAATAAAGTCGTATCTTTTTTGTGTCTTTTCACGGAGCAGGGGGTCAATAAGGCGGAACGCTTCTCTTATGACTCTTCTGGCACGACTGCGCTTTACGGCGTTGCCCACCTTCTTGCCTGTAACGATTCCTATGCGGTTTACCCGCCTTTTGCTTTCCCTTGCGTAGCATACGAATGCGTCGGTAACAATACTGTCACCTTTTCTGAACAGAAATTTGAACTCCCTGTCCTTCTTTATGCAGACGTATTTCTTTGCATACTCATTCATTGACAGAATTAGTAGCTTAAATGCTTTCTGCCCTTTGCACGTCTTCTTGCAAGAACCTTACGTCCGTTTCTTGTAGACATTCTTTTTCTGAATCCGTGTTCTTTCTGTCTCTGGAGCTTCTTAGGCTGGTATGTTCTTTTCATTTCTTTCTTCCTCCTGTTATTACTCGGCACCGATGTGTGCCTGTCTTGCGCCTATGCAATTAAATATTATACCTTAACTGAGAGCCGATGTCAAGACATTTTTCAAAATTGTCCGTTTTATCGTCTGCAAAGACGCATAATACTATATTATTATACCCCTCAGTATAAACCCCATATAAATTCCCCACACTGTCACCCCAAAAAATAAAAAAATTCCCGGTTAGTTATTGACAACCTCATCTCATTGTGCTACAATCATAACAGCGTTATGAAACGCTGTTATGAATATCATATAAAAGGCGGTGAAGTTATGGCAAAACAGATAGAAGGCGTGTACGATAAACTTATAGAGTGCGCAAAAGCAGAGTTCCTTGAAAAAGGCTTCAACGATGCTTCTTTGCGTACTATAGCAAAGAACGCCGACACAAGCACAAATTCGATCTACGTCCGTTTCGGCGATAAAGCAGGCTTGTTTGACGCAATCGTAAAACCCCATTACGAAACCGTCATGAACAGGTACATAAAAAACCAGACCGAGTTTCAGGATCTGCCGGCTGATGTCCAGTATAACAGCGTCGGAAAGCAGTCCGGCGACTGCCTGCACGATATCCTCGTATATTGCTATGCCCACCTTGATGAAATGCGTCTTATCCTTACACGCAGTGACGGTACAAAATACGCTGGCATGGTAGATAAAATGGCGGCTATAGAGGTGCAGGCAACCCATGCTTATCTTCAGACCGCCGAAAAAGCAGGTTATGAGATGAAGAGCATCGACCTCCACCTTGAGCACATTATCGCAACAGGAATGTTCAACACTTTCTTTGAACTGGTAATACACGATATGCCGTTCGATGAGGCTGAAATCTATCTTAAAGAAATGCGTGATTTCTACACTGTGGGTTGGATGAAGATAATGGGTCAGTCATAATTCAATAAGTAATACGCATAAGAGCTTTGTTTTTTATGCGTTTAATTACGATAAAAAAAGTTAGTTCAACCTAACATAATTTTATTTTCCGGAGGGATCAATCTTGAAAAAGCAATCAAACCTTTCACGACTGCTGGCTTATGCAGGTAAGCGGAAGATACTGCTGTATCTTTCGTGGATACTTTCTGCAATAAGTGCTGCAATGACGTTCTGCTTTTTTGCTTTATACCTGTCTTTTCGTAGGGGAGGAGCTTGCTCCTCTCGTTGCACCTAACATCACCGCTCCAACAACCCTTGCCAAAGCACCACTCTCCCTCGCTCAGCACCGCTTTCTCGGCGCCCCTCGAAAAAGGGGAGCTGTCACGGCTACTAAAAGTTTTTCACTTTCACCAAACTGTTCAACCCAACTATCATTTACATTTTTCAAACATACCCGTGCCGTGACTGAGGGGATTGTATTCCCTTAGCACTGTCACTTAGTTTATCCTACTATCCTTGCCCTTACATTCCTCCCAACCTCGCTATGTTCATTTCCGTTGTAGTTCTAACAATTCCATTGCTTTTTGCAGAGTGACGTTATGTGTTTTTTGCTTTATACCTGTCTTTCCATAGAGTTACCTCTGAGTGCTTGCTCGTCTGCCTTTATCTCCGTCTTTTCGTAGGGTGAGTGTCTGTGTGTGCTTGTATGGTTTCGCATCCATTGCAATTGTGGTCGGTTGCGGTTGGTGCGTCCTGCACCGACTCTGTTCGACCACTGGTAAGCATCCATGCTTAAAACTTTGTGCACACAAGCTTAAAGCATCCTTGCTTTGCTCGCTCCTCCCGTTGCTACAAACAATTCCGCTATGAAAACCCTCGTAAAAGCGACACTATCCCTCGCCCCACACCACCCCAATTTAAATAACCGCCAACGGCAAAGCACGGATGCTTGCAACGGTCGCACAAAGTCGTTATGCACGGATGCATATAGTCAGCCATACCAAGTCACTGCACGATGCAGTGACAAAAAATGGCTGACAATGCACGGACGCAGCGACCACAAACGACCGTAAAGGCTCACACAATTATTCATTGTTCATCATTCAATATTCATTACAAATAAACTCTATCCCTCGTCACACAACAACATCCTTAACTCCCTGTGCATAATCAATTAAAATTCTTTCCCCGACCGCATTTCTCTTTACAATTTCAGTATTGCAACTCCCGTAACAAAGTGCTATACTATATAATAGAAAATGTGCGTTCCTCAAAGAAATTGAAAAATCGCTGATAAAAGGATCGGAGGAAATAAAGTGTTTGAAAAAAATACACAGAGAATAAATTCTGTAATATCAAAAATGTTTCTTGCTTGCTTTGGACTTGTAATAATCATGGCAGTTCTGTCACTCTTCGGAGTGTTTGAATTCGGTTCGTTTATAACGGAATAGTTCTTATAGCGGGTCTTATTGTATGTATCAGCCCAACTTTTCTTATCCGTATTCTCTCGCCGAATGTAATGCGTTATTATATGTTGATCGTTCTATCCGTGTTTATAGGAATACTTGGTACAAGTAACCATATCGGAATATATAACCTACGCTCTTGTTCCGATTTTCAGTTGCCTTTATTTCGACCCGGATTTTACCGTGATTATGAGCGTGGTTGCTTATATTTCAATGGCAGTGTCCGTCTATTTCAGCACCGCAACAGACTATGAGGTGATCTACCTCGGAAAATCCCACCTTGAATTGTTCATAGCCTATCTCCTCGGCTTCACCATCGAATTTGTCGTTGTCGGAATGATTCTGATCTACCTTGTAAAACGTGCCCGTAAGCTTATGGAAGAACGTAACAGCGCCGAAGAACAGAATAAAATGAAAAGCCGCTTTCTTTCAAATATGTCGCACGAAATCCGTACCCCTATGAACGCTATTCTGGGTATGGCTGACGACGCTCTTCGTGACGGAAAGAATCTTGATGAGGAAACGAAAAAGTGCCTTTCCGTTATCAAAACTTCTTCAACAGGTCTGCTCGAAATTATCAACGATATCCTCGATATGTCAAAAATCGAAGCAGGAAAGCTCAATATGATAAACGAACCCTATTCAACCGACTCTTTGATAGAAGAAATCACGGTAATAATCAACGCCCGTAACGCCGATAAAAATATCCCGATATATTATCATATAGATGAGAAAATTCCGCCATACCTTGAGGGCGATGCCGTAAGAATTAAACAGATAATGTTCAATTTTGCGTCAAACGCTATAAAATACACTGACAGCGGAAAAATTGATATAACACTCGGTTTCGGTGAAGAACAGGACGGATATGTAAATCTTACATATACTGTAAAAGACACCGGCATAGGAATACACATGGAAGATATTGATAAAATTTTTGAAATGTACTCCCGTGTCGATGAGGAAAAAAATCACAGTAAAGAGGGAACAGGTATCGGTCTTGCAATAAGCAAATATTTTATCGATGAAATGAATTGTAAAATCAAAGTTGAAAGTGAGTATGGAAAGGGTAGTTCGTTCTCATTTACGATACCTCAGAAAGTTGTCGGAGCACCTGAAAAACCGTTATAGTCAACAGAAACCGTCGTTGTGTCAGAATGTGAGAACAATGTGCATAATTGTACAGCCGAAAGGTTTGTTACAAAGGATGTAAACATACTTCTTGTAGACGATAATGAAATCAACCGTGACGTTGCAAAAGCAATGCTCGAACCGCTCGAAGCAGATATTGACGAAGCGGATGACGGTGTTGCCGGCGTTCAGATGGCTGAAAAGAAAAAGTACGACATTATCTTCATGGACAGCCACATGCCCGTAATGAACGGCGAGGAAGCAACCCGTGAGATCCGTACTTCTAAAACTTCGCAGAACCGCTCCACAACTATAATTGCGCTTACCGCAGATGCTATTGTCGGTGTGCGTGAACGTCTTTTGTCTTCAGGCATGGATGATTATCTCGTAAAGCCGATAACCATTGCAGGAATTAACTCAATAGTAAAGAAATATCTGCCTGCCGATAAGATCATCGGCGTTGAAAATGAGCAGTGAAACTACCCGATTATTACCTTGTAATATGCCCGGAATGAAAAGAGGCAATTTGATTGGCAACTTTTAAAATGTGCAAGAATGTGCTGGTTGACTGCACGGTTGAAAACGGAGAAACTACCGTCACCGTTCCCGAGGGCGTAACCACTATTGGAAAAGACGCTCTGTGCGGCTTACAGAGCGTATCCGCAGTGTTTTTACCCTCATCTCTGACCGATATCTCGGACGGAGCGTTCTACGGTTGTTCTTCACTGACCTCTATCACCGTCCCTGATAGCGTGAAACGGCTTGGCAGCTGCGTTTTCGCCCAGTGCAGTTCACTGAAAACAGTACATTTAAGTAACGAAATTACAGAAATAGGAAACTCGGCTTTCTGGGGTTGCACTTCTCTGGAAAATATTACTATACCAAACGGCGTTACTAAGATCGGATACAATTTGTTTGGCGGCTGTCTGTCGCTGACCTCAGTAACCCTCCCGAACACAGTCACAGAGCTGGATGAGCGTGCTTTCAAAGAGTGTACAAGCTTAGTGCATATCACACTCCCCGACAGCTTGCAAAAAATAGGAAATATGGCTTTCTTAAACTGCCACAGCCTAAAATCAGTAATTATTCCTGATAGTCTGACCACTATCGGCGAAAAAGCATTTTTTATGTGTGAAAATCTATCTGAAATTACAATTTCTAACAGTGTAACCTCTGTCGGAGGCGACGCATTTTCGGACTGCAACAGCGTTACAGTTATTGACAAAAGCACCGCAAAACCGCTCTACAAAGCCATTACAGCGACTGACGGTTCTTCCGCCTACAACTTCATTCTCCGCAATATCTGGGGCAAAAACGGCTTTGACTTTGCGGCACAGGACAGCTATTTCCCGGCATTGCAGGACGAAAATCTCCAATGCGAAATCGCATTTTCACGTCTTATGTACAGAGTAAATCTCAGCACCGATGCAGAGAATCAATACCTCGATTTTCTGCATAACAATGCGGAAAACGCCGTCCGTTACTGCATCAAAGAAGACAGCACTGAGCTGCTCGAACTGTGCGAGAAATACGGCTTGATAACCGCTGAAAATGTAGCCCGACTTATCGACTTTTCCGATGAGCAGGGCAATACCTCAGCCGCCGCATTTCTCCTCTCGGTTGCGAATAAACCGGGCAGTCAGATGCACGGAAATCCGCTTTCTGACCTTGAACTGTAAGCTCAAAAAACGGCATAACAAAGCGAAAGAAGTGATTTTACGGATAAGGAATATGAAAAGGCAAAGGAGCGTGCCGAGAAGCTTTCGGCACTTGCAACCGACATACTTATGCTTTGCCGTAATACGCTTGCGGTAAACCTCAGATTTCTTGACAACGCTATTAATATGTTGCCGCTGAAACCCTCGATCATTACCGAAACTATTGCCACCAACGGCAGATACATTTTCTATGATGAAAGCTATGTCCTGAAGAGCTATAAATCGGGATATAACCTTACACGAGCGTATCTCCATGTGATACTTCATTGTGTGTTCCGACACAACATTGTCGGCACTCTTGTAGATACGCTCAGGTGGAATTTAGCGTGTGATATCGCTGCAGAAAATATCATAAATGAGCTTGATGTAAAAGCCCTTTCTTCACCCCGTTCTATACAGCAGAACAGCGTTATTATCAGGATTAAAGCGGATTGTCGGTTTGTTACCGCAGAGAAGATATACGACTATCTGCTCGGCAATATTGACGATCTTCAGGTCTACGCCTGGTCGGAATTGTTTGCGGAAGATGACCACAGAACATGGTATGTAAAGCCGCCCGAACAGGAATCTTCGGCGCAGGCAAACGGTAATTCCGACAGTAAAGACGCCAATAACAGTAGTGCTGATGCTAAAAATTCCGATAGTGTACAGTCGGGTGATGACACGGATAACAGTACGGGTATCGGTGAAAATCCCGACAGTGAAAACAGCACCGGAAATGATATTCAGATCTCAGCTGAAACCGCATCACAGCTTGAAAAGGACTGGAAAGAAATCTCGGAGAAAATGCAGATCGAAATAGAAGCGTTTTCAAAGGAAAAAGGCGATACAAGGGGCAGCTTCATTCAGAATCTGAACGCCGTCAACCGTGAGAAATACGACTATACGCAATTTCTGAAAAAATTCTCTGTAATGGGAGAAGCGATGCGTGTAAACGATGATGAGTTCGACTATATTTTCTACACCTACGGATTGAAATTATATGAGCGTATGCCGCTTATAGAACCGCTTGAATACAAGGAAGTAAAGCGAATAAAGGAATTTGTTATAGCAATCGATACATCGGGTTCGGTATCTGGTGAGCTTGTACAGAAATTTATTCAGAAGACGTACAATATCCTCAAAAACGAGGAAAGCTTTTTCACAAAGATAAATCTTCATATTGTCCAGTGCGACACGGACATACAGGAGGACAGAAAGATAACCTCTCAGGAAGAGTTTGACGAGTATCTTGGCACTATGAAGCTTCACGGATTTGGCGGTACGGATTTCCGCCCGGTATTCGCTTATGTTGATAAGCTGATACAAAGCAAAGAGTTTACAAATCTCAAGGGGCTTATTTATTTTACAGACGGATACGGGGATTTTCCCGCAAGAAAACCGCCGTATGAAACGGCATTTGTATTCATAGACGATGAGTACAATAATCCCGATGTTCCGCCGTGGGCAATAAAGCTTGTTCTTCCGTCGGATGAGATTTAAAGGAGCAGAGTATGAACATAAAAGAAGCAAAAGAACAGATAAAAAACGCCATGACGGCATATTTCACCAAGGACGAAACGGGCGGCTACATAATCCCTGTCGAAAAACAGCGTCCCGTATTTCTTATGGGACCTCCCGGAATAGGCAAGACAGCGATAATGGAACAGATAGCGTCGGAAATGGGAGTAGGTCTGCTGTCATACTCTATGACGCACCACACAAGGCAATCCGCACTCGGACTGCCGTTCATCGTACACAAGAATTACGGCGGTAAGGAATATGACGTGTCTGAGTACACTATGTCGGAAATCATCTCGGCAGTGTATGACCTTATGGAAAATACGGGTGTAAAAGAGGGAATACTGTTCCTTGATGAGATAAATTGCGTATCAGAAACGCTCGCCCCGATTATGCTCCAGTTCCTGCAATACAAGGTGTTTGGCAGACACAGAGTGCCTGACGGCTGGATAATAGTCACTGCGGGAAATCCGCCCGAATACAATAATTCCGTCCGTGAGTTTGACATTGTAACGTGGGACAGACTGAAAAGAATTGACATCGAGCCTGATTTTACAGCGTGGAAAGAATACGTTTACAAGGCGGGCGTTCATGCCTCTGTGCTTACCTATCTTGAAATTAAGAAAGCGGATTTTTACCGCATAGAAAGTACGGTTGACGGAAAATCATTCGTTACGGCGAGAGGCTGGGAAGACCTGTCTCAGATGATAATTCTGTATGAGAAGAACAATATCAAAGTTGACATAAAGCTTATCAGTCAGTACATACAGCACGACAGGACGGCGAGAAGCTTTGCGGCATATTACGACCTGTTCAACAAGTACAGGAGCGACTATCAGATAGATGAGATACTCAGCGGTAAGGCAAGCGACAGCATAAAAGAGAGGGCTAAAAACGCAAAGTTTGATGAGCGTTTATCGCTACTCGGACTTATTCTTGACAGCGTTACGGCATCGGCAAAGCAGGTTACGGACAGCGAAGATATGCTCCGTGAAACGCTTATGACGCTCAAAGAATTCAAGCTGAGAACGCAGGACAGCGACATTCCCGCCGAAAAGCAGATGAACGAGCTTATAGAGGCAAAGAAAAAGGAACTTGAAAACGGCAAACAGTCGTCAAGCATTTCGGTATCACGCCAGAAAACGCTCGCAAGAGCAATATCACAGCTTGAGAATATGACTGCGCTCACAGTCGGCAAGGACAGAAAAACGGCGTTTGCGGATATCAGGAGCAGATATGACAGTCTTGTGGCTGAGCTTAAAATTTCGGCAAAAACGGCACAGGAGAAGATGTCAAACGCATTTGTTTTCTGCAATGAAGTGTACACCGACGGGCAGGAAATGCTGATACTTGTAACCGAGCTTACCGCAAACAGTCACACGGCAAGGTTTATTTCCGAGTTTGGCTGTAAAGAGTATTACGAGCACAACAAGGCTTTGCTGTTTACGGACAGAAGCAAGGAGATCATGCAGAGATTAGAGGAGTTCGGGGAGATATAAGCTGTAAAATAATCGGATATAGTTAACCGCCGTCACGGTGAGCGTGACGGCGGTTGTTTTAGTTTATTTTACTGTTATCGGATTTTATCTGCTATTATATCTGTAGTAAACATAAGTATAGTTTGTTTGAGTTCTGACAGACGAATGATTTGCAATATCCGATTGACATTACTTCGGGCAGAGTTAGTTCATATTTTTTAAAACACAGAAAAAGTTCGTTCTTTTTCTCAAACTTATGTTCTTTGGCACAGTACAGTATAGCGGGCTTATCTCTGTATGGTGTAAATTTATAGCTGAAGATTTCCCTTTCTCAATGCTTTTCCGATATTCTATTGTAATCTTGATTATAAAAAAATAGAAACACCCCCTTGACAAAATAATTCTGAAGTGGTATAATAGTTTAAAAACAAACCGTTTAAAACGGACAAATCAAAAGAAAGCAGGGTGATGATATGGTTCAGAAGCCGTTGGAAGAAGTTCTTAAGGGCGGCGAGTTCAGGAAGTATTCAGACTCAAAGTTTGCGCTACTCAGAAAACACTATGATATGAAGCGGGCAGAATTTGAGGTAATATATTATCTGTCAATATGCAGCAGCGCTGATTCGCTGGTCAATATCTCGGAGTTCCTTAATGCGAATAAGGGACACATTTCAGCGACCGTGTATGGATTGACCGAAAAAGGATACATCAGCTCTATGCAGGATAAAAATGACCGGCGATATATGCATTTCAGCCTTACTGACAAAGGAAAAGAGGTAGCGGTGGAAATCGAAAAAATCTGGAAGGATATAAAAAACGAGTTGTACTATGGATTGACAGACGAAGAAATTGCTTCGTTCCGAACCACTTTCCATAAGATATGCAAAAATATCGAGCACTTTATGGTATAAGAAGTATCGGACAAGGCGATTATATTTTTAGCCATATAGTTTGAAACCAAACAGTATGATATAAAATTACAGAGAGGAACAAACCGGATGAACGAAATAAACACAATTAATGAAACCAACACAATCACAACATCGAATACAGGCAAAGAACCGATGAAGAACCTTGCTCACGAAATAACATACAGAAGATATTTGTTGTCCAAAGACGATGCAAAATCTATATTTAAGGACATCAATATCGCCGAATACATCGCGCTTCATTTTATGTGCGAACAAATTGAAAGCGATTCTATCTATTCGGACAGAATTTATCTGAGCGAAATCTCGGAAAAACTGAATTTGCCTATTCGAAAAACATCAAAGCTGATTAGGGAAATGAGCGGAAAAAATCTCATCAACTGGGATCATGACGGTGACGGTAAGGACGGAACTTATGTCACGATAACCGAGCGCGGAAAAACCGTTTTTTCTCAAACCGACAGCAGGCTAAAGGCTTTTTATTCCGAGGTACTTCAAAAGTTCGGAAAGGATAAGATAATACAACTTCTTCAACTGATGAAAGAATTTGATTCGGTAATGAGAACAGAACTTGAACAGATGGAGGAAACAAATGAAACCGATGAATGAATATCTGACAGAATTGGAGCGTTGCTGCCGTGAAAACGACATTATTGACCGCAGACTTTACGATGAATACGACATCAATCAGGGACTTCGTGACGAAAAGGGAAACGGTGTTCTTACGGGGCTTACAAACATTTCTCTGATAAAGTCATACGAAGTAAAAAACGGCGCAAAGGAGCCGTGTGACGGCGAGCTGTGGTATCGCGGATATCGTGTTGAGGATTTGATAGGCAGTCTTGAACAGGACGAATTGGGTTATGAAAGAATTGCTTATCTCCTGCTTATGGGAGAATTGCCCGACGAAAAGCAGTACACTGAGTTTCGCTCGGCTATCGGCACGCTGATGGCTCTTCCCACAAACTTCACCCGAGATGTCATAATGAAAGCCCCGACCGACGATATTATGAACACCATGACGAGAAGTATTCTTACGCTTGCTTCTTACGACTGGGATTTGAAAAACACGTCGCTTGAAAACAATATTCGTCAGTGTTTGCAGTTGATAAGCCAGTTCCCGACTCTTGCGGTGTACGCGTATAACGCATATAACCATTATCAGAATCTTGAAAGTATGTATATACACTATCCCGACCCGGACTTATCTCCCGCTGAGAACATACTTACCATGCTTCGCCCCGACAAAAAGTACACCAAGACCGAAGCAAAGGTGCTTGATACTGCGCTGATACTTCACATGGAACACGGCGGCGGTAACAATTCCACATTTACCACGAGAGTAGTTACGTCCTCCGGTTCGGACACCTATTCCACCATGGCGGCTGCAATGTGCTCACTGAAAGGTCCGAAGCATGGCGGCGCAAATATCAAGGTGATGGATATGATGGCGGATATTTCGGAAAATGTACGCGACCCCGAGGACGACGAGGAACTTGCTGCCTACCTCGAAAAGATACTCGATAAGGAAACTTTTGACCGCAGGGGTCTTATCTATGGAATGGGACACGCGGTATACACGCTTTCCGACCCGAGAGAACGGGTGCTTAAGGGCTATGTAAAACAGCTTGCCGC
>CABUEI010000042.1 GCA_902490585.1 uncultured Oscillospiraceae bacterium | reverse complement strand
CGTGAAGACGGGTGCATTTAGTATCATAGTATACTTTAATTTCGGTATTTGGCAGTTTACGGAGCTCTTCAACCGCTTTTGCATCGGTAGCACCCATATATGATGTTGTGATGATCCTTAATTTTCCGCCTTTTCCGGTGAAGCCTTCCAGTTCGTCATATATAAGTCTGATTCCGCTCCATTTTATAAAGGAAACAAGCATATCGATACGATCAGCAGACAAGATCTCTTTTTTCAGTTCGCTGATAAGCTGAGGCTCGTGCACAGCGCCGGTAAACAACGAGCTCGACGACATAGGGGTCTCCGGGCGTGGCATTCTTATGATTTTATTGACAGAATCTGCGTTGTTTGCTATATCGGCGATTGCAAGAAGTTGTTGTGCGGAGTTATCTATGCTCATACTGTCAAACTCATCGTCACCTGTGGTCTCGGTAACGGCACTTACTATTTTGTTCGCAAGTAGGAGTTTTGTATCAATATTGTCGTTGCCTAAACGCGCGAGTCCTTTTTCTATGATTTCAGCAAGATAATTTGATATAATGTGCGCCGCCTCAGCATCATCAATAGCACGCTTATCGATAAGCTGAGATGATTCGTCGATTTTTTCTGTGATATCTTTATTAATTACTTGTTCATATAATCCGGGCTTTAACATGATAAAACTCCTTGTAACACAATATATTTTAATTATATCACAAATAATGTCTGAGATCAAGAAAATGCCGAAAAACAAACCCCCTCCGACATCTCGGAGAGGGTAGTCATCATATAATGCTTGTATTGTCCTCGTAACAAACACGAGTTAACCGATAAGCCCACGCCCGATATAATCCGACGTATAGGGCTGAAATTATCTCTTTGAGAACTGGGGAGCGCGACGTGCAGCCTTTAAGCCGTACTTCTTTCTTTCCTTCATTCTGGGGTCACGAGTTAAGAAGCCTGCCTTCTTGAGTACGGGACGGAGCTCGTCGCTGTACTGAAGTAAAGCTCTTGAAAGGCCGTGGCGGATAGCGCCTGCCTGACCTGTAACACCGCCGCCTGCAACTGTGCAGACAATGTCAAACTTCTCTGTTGTTCCTGTAAGAGCGAGAGGCTGACGAACGATGAGCTTTAATGTCTCAAGACCGAAATAATCGTCGATGCCACGACCGTTTACAGTGATAACACCGCTGCCGGGATAAACACGTACTCTGGCAACTGAGTGCTTTCTTCTACCTGTTCCGTAGTAATAAGGCTTTGATTCGTACATTTTTATCCCTCCTTAATATTTGAATTCTTCGGGCTTCTGAGCGCCGTTCTTGTGCTCAGCGCCTGCATAAAGACGCATTCTTGTAGCGGCTTTTCTACCGAGTGTGTTGTTGGGAAGCATACCCTCGATAGCAAGCTGCATAGCCTTTTCGGGCTTCTCGCTCATGAGCTTGCTGTACTGTACTTCCTTGAGACCGCCGATGTAGCCGGTGTGCCATCTGTAGTACTTGTTCTCAAGCTTCTTGCCTGTTAAAACTGCCTTAGCGCAGTTAATTACGATTACATGATCGCCACAGTCGCAGTGAGGTGCGTATGTGGGCTTGTGCTTACCACGGAGAATGTGAGCAGCCTTTGCAGCAACACGGCCGAGGGGCTTTCCTGCTGCATCGAGAATATACCACTTACGTTCAACTGTTTCAGCTTTAGGCATAAATGTTGACATTCTGATTCTTTCCTTTCAATTACTCTTGAGGTTTTACCTCTGTTTGATTATTTTCACAACGTTCTATATTATAGTCAACCGCAACCCGTTTGTCAAACGATTTTCGGCACAAAATCTAAATATATATCTATTTCTCTTCAAATCTCTTTAAATATCGCTGTTTCTCTCTATTTCTCACTTGTAATTTCATTTTATTTTTGCTTGTTGCAAATAAGTACGGATTTCTGCGGTTTTTATCGGTTTTCTTTTGTTTTTGCTATAAGTCTCATTTGCTGTTTCAATATTGATTATCGGCGTAAAACCGTGTGATTATGCGTAACTACAGAACATTTTTCCCGTACCGCCGACTTTCTTCTTTTTCTTCAAAGCGAGCAGTTTCTTTTCGTTTTCTATTTTCCTTTTCTGCATAGCGATTTTTCGTTTTTCTTCCTCGATTTTCTTCTTTGCTTTCTTTGTTCTTATCTTGTCGAGGTTTTCATTCATGTGTTGCAGTAACGACTTTTCGTTACCTCTTTCTGTCTTTGAAATTACCCATGAGCTGATTTCACCGTTTTTATCTATGTACCAACCCCGACTTATTATTTTTACACCGTTTGCCGATTGCTGTTTTGAGAACGTCATATCAGCTTGTTTTATATCTTCAATATCTGACAGATACTTTGCTTTGAGTTCAGGATCATTTTCCGTCTTTGCAAGATATTCCGGGTCAACGGAAATATTTGGTTTATATCCGTTCGCATACTGCTGATAAGCATAATCGGCAGAGGAGCTGTATACAAAGCTGTCATTGTTGCGTTTTGTGATGTTATTGTATGTTGTTGTGCAGTCTGATGCGGCTGTGTTCGTTTTTTCCGTACTGTCTGTTTTATAGTCGGTGTACCTGTTATATGAGCCGTATTGATATCCCGTTCCTGTTATGTTCATTTTATTTCTCCCGTAAATTTCTGATTGTTATGCGTATTTCTATAATTTTATCGGCAGTGCAATATGATTTTTTTAGCCGAAACCTGACTTGCAGAATTCTAAATTTTGTGCTATGCTGATTATAAAGTTCTTTTACAGGAGTGCAGAAATGTTACAGTATCACAATATACCGCCCGTATATAATGAAAACAGCCGTATACTCATATTAGGTTCATTCCCGTCCGTAAAGTCACGGGAAGTACAATTCTTCTACGGTCACCCTCAGAACCGTTTCTGGAAAGTGTTGTCAGCGGTGCTCGGGTGTGGTCTTCCCGTTACGACAGAGCAGAAGAAATCAATGCTTTTATCTCATAATATTGCTGTCTGGGACGTTATCGGCTCGTGCGAGATCGACGGTTCTTCAGACTCGTCAATCCGCTCTGTTATCCCGAATGATATAGCCGGACTTGTGTCTGAAACAGCGATTACGAGAATCTTCGCCAACGGTGCAACCTCATATAATATGTATAAGCGTTATTGCCGTGACAAAGTGGGAATTGATGCGGTAAAGCTCCCGTCAACCAGCCCTGCAAACGCCTCTTTCTCGCTTGACCGTCTTATCGCCGAGTGGAAAGCTCAGCTCCTGCCGCACCAGTCGCACCGGTCGCACCGGTCGCAGTAGCTTATGGTTATATTGCGCTCCTTTGCGTTCTTTATCAGATGGTCAAGCCTTATCAGTATTGCCTTTTCCTCATAGACAATAGCCTCGATCTTCTCCGGATCTGTTTCTATATCAAATAGCTGTCTTGTCTTTTCAAGTCTGTTCCGAAGATATTCCATCCGTGAGCGTATCTCTTCTGCTTCACTGAAAGATTGCTCCCTATTTCTTGATTTAAATATTGCTCCGCACATAAAATGCCCGTCCTTTCACAGAGTTTTTACATTCTATGAAAGTGACGGGCTTAAAATTACTTACAGAGCTTTTCTATAGCTTTTGCGAAAATCACCGTGTTATCCAGAAGCTCTGAAACCGGCACAAATTCATCTGCGCCGTGTATTCTGTAATCGGTATCCGGATGCTCGACACCGAATGCAACACCGCCCTCAATACCGTGGACGTATGTTCCACCGCCGATTGCTATACATTCGCCTTTTCTGTCTGTGTGTTCCTCGTATACGTCAAGCAATGTCTTTACAAGAAAGCTGTCAGGTGAAGCGTAATGAGCATTTGTGCCCATGAAATCAGATATAGAAATTTCTGTGTTTTCTATGCTCTTTTCAAGCTTGCTTTTAAGCTGTTCAGTTGTCATGCCGATAGGAAATCTTGTGTCAGTGTTGAACGTAAGTTTGCCGTTTTCGCAGTGGATAAGGCTCAGAACGCAGGTCAGCGCACCGGATTCATCTTTGCAGGCAACGCCGAGGGAAGAGCCGTCCGTTTCGCCGTAAGGATAGCGTTTCAGAATGTCGCTCATGAGAGTCTTTGTATCCGCCTTGATATCGAGTGATATAAGCAATTCAAGCATTGCAATAATTGCATTTTTAGCTTTTTCAGGGGTAGAGGCATGAGCGGATTCGCCCTTGCATATAACTTTTATGTTGCCGTTTGTGTGTTCAAATGTAAAATTACAATCGTTCTTATTGATATTAATATATGAACAAATTTTGCTTTCGTGCTTTGGCACAAGGATTGCGTAACACTCGGCAGGAACTGCGTTTATGACCTGTCCGCCATTTATTTCAATTATGTCGTCATTGTCAAGTTCTGCTGTGTACTGCGTTCTTGCCATACCCTTTTCGCAATTGATAAGCGGATAAGATGCGTCGGGGGTGAATACCATTTCAGGCATTTTATCGTGTTTCAGGTAATATTCAATATCGGCAGAGCCGTTTTCCTCGTTTGTGCCGAATATAAGTCTTACGCCCTTTGACAGCTTTGTTCCGAGCTCTTTTATGCTGTACAGTGCATAAAGTGCAGACACGGCAGGTCCTTTATCGTCCGTTACACCTCTTCCATAGAGAATACCGTCTTTTTCGGTTACCTCAAACGGCTCATACGTCCAGCCTTTACCGGCAGGAACGACATCAAGGTGGCACAGTACAGCGAGCTGAGGTTTGCTCACACCGTCCGGTAGATAGTCAACAGTTCCGTAGTAATTGTCGCTGTTATGCACGGTAAACCCCATTTTTTCGGCTTTGTCAAGCATTATTCCGAGTGCCGTTGCAGGCTCTTTTCCGAAAGGAAATTCTCCCTCGGGCATTGCCATAACGCTCGGTACTTTCACAAGCGATGACAGCAATGAAATGATTTCTTCTTTATGATTATCGGTAAATTCCTTGTAGTTGCTTTTATTCATAAGGGCACTTCCTTTTTATTTTTTATGCTTATATTATACTCTACAAAACCGCAAAGGTCAATAAAACAGATTGACAATTTTTGTGTGGCATGGTATACTAATTTTATATATAAATAATACGGTTCAGGGAGGATAAGCCATGAGTGCAAAAACCCCTATAAGTAATAATTTAAAGCTTTTCAGAACCAAGAAAAAGCTACTCAAAAACTTTATAATGAACGACCCATACCTTGCAGGTGCGGTAGGAAATTATAAGCACGGCACGCTCTTCAGACATGATATTGTTTTTGTTTCTGTGACGGACGGAAGCCATTCGGCTGATTTGTTCACAGGAGAGGGTAAAGATGTTCTGGCAGCTTTTGCGGCGGCTATGAGCAATGCTGAAAGCTATATAGAGGATACCGATATCAATCCGCTGTGGGTAAAGGTTGACTGCGTGAACAACTGTAAAATTCAGACCCGTGCCGAGTTTGAGGAAGAGATACGCTCAAGCCGTGAATTTTTCTTCAAAAAAGGCGTCAGCTTTGATACCGGATTTGAAACGGCAATCCTCGAGGCACAGCTCAACTGTTGCGGACTTATAAATTACAAGACCGGAACTCTTGATGACGATAAAATAAAAAAATTCCTCAGCAACCGTGATGTTCTCGAATCAATCCCCGACAACGTGATATCATTTACCACAGTCGGCTATATATGCGATGAAAACAAGAAGCTGTATAAGCTCTATCCCGATGAGGAGAATTACGGCAGAAGGATAATCCCGGAGCTTACAAAGGCTGATATAAAGCAGGTTATCGAAACTTCGTCGGTGTATCTTGCAAATGCGGTCAAGGATAACGGTAAGTTTGATTACGGAGTTAATCCCGTAAATGATTTTCACTTTGTTACTTATAACATTCTGCGTCATTCAGGCACAATCTGGAGCCTTATCATGCAATATGATACCACTAAGGACGAAAAGCTGATACCGAAAATCGAAAGCACGATAGAATATCTGATGGGCAGTATTGAGTATTCAGACAGTGATCACGCTTATCTTGTTGAGCGTAAGGCTGACGAAATCAAACTCGGCGGTAATGCTATTGCTATCGTAACGTTATCTACCTATGCAAGCGTATTCGACAGCGACAAGTATGACGAGCTTATAACCGCACTTGCAAACTCGATCCTTGATATGCAGGAAGATGACGGAAGCTATTATCATGTTCTCTCATTCCCAGGCTTTGAGCGCAAGGAGCGTGACAGAATAGTATATTATGACGGAGAAGCGACCTTTGCTCTTGCCAGAGCTTACAGCATAACCAAAGACAAGCGTTATCTCGATGCCGCCGAAAAGGCTCTCGATTATTTTATAGCAAACGATTATACACGTTTTTGCGACCATTGGATAGCCTATGCGGTAAACGAGGTTACAATATACGACCCGAAAGAGCGTTATCTCAATTTCGGACTGAAAAATGCGAATGATAATTTAAGCAAGATATTCAATCAGGATACGACATTTCATACGTTCCTTGAACTTCTTATGGCGGCGTTCAGCCTTTATGAGAGAATCAAAGAAAAGAATATCTATGCGTCATATATGCAACGTTTCAATTTTGAAGCGTTTATCAGAACTATTTACAGACGTGCTCACTATATGCTGGGCGGTTATCTTTATCCCGAAATCGCTATGTATATGAAAGTGCCGTCATCGGTCGCCTACACATTCTGCGTGCGTCACGACAGCTACAGAATAAGAATAGACGATGTTCAGCATTATATCGGCGGTTATTACAACTTCTACAAGAATTTTGATAAGCTTGACGAGTATTACAAGGAAATCACAGACAAGCCGAAAACCAAGCAGCGTGATACAGCCGAAGACAGCGAGAGAGCATCGTTTGTCAACTGGGTACTCAGTAATATCTGATTTTGAGAGGATAGCTTATGAATTTCAAGCAACTACGTGAAAGACAGCCTAAATTTCCCGTTACGGTAAAGACGGGCGAGGGAATAGTAGAGCTTATCTGGAACGATATAGAATATGCCGACGGATACCGTGTGTTTGCGTCGCCTGTCGGTAAAAATCATTTCATAGGTGTAATAAACGTAAAAGACCCGAGAGCTGTGATGAAAAAACGTATAAACGGCGTTCCTATGCAGTATAAGGTCAAGGCGTTCAGAATTGCGGACGGTCCCGACAATTTTTTCGGGGAATCGGAAATAGTTATAGCTTGTCCGCTTGAAACGCCACGCAGACTTACAGCAATAGTCGGAAACGATGGTGTTTGTACGCTGTCATGGCGTTATAACTCGCAGTGTGACGGTTTCAAGATTTACGCCGACGCAAACGAAAGCGGAAAGTATACGTTTGTATGCTACAGCGGAAAGAATACCTGCCGTCTTGACAGCTTTACCAAAAGCGGTAAGGTTTCCTTTGTTGTGCGTAGCTTTATAATGACGGAGCATATCGAAAAGCTGAGTGTTTCATCTGCTCCCGCACAGGCGGTACTTCCGAAAACAAAGGGCGTCAGAGCCGCACAGCTTGACCATTCGATGATAAGAAAAACCGCAGGCGACTATAACTCAAGACGTTTTGCGGGAAAAGACGGTAAGCTTTGCAACGATCACCATAAATGCACGGTTATGATATGCGGAGATATCACCGTTTCAGCCGAAATGCAGAAGAATGCGGCGGCAGGTATGCCTGTTTTTGATGAGGCGTTTTCTTCACTCGGCGGAATATTCGGATCGTTCGATTTTTCCGTTGCGATGCTTGACACCGACATCAACGATAAGAAAGCGTATACTTTTGAGGACAGCCGTGTGATAAACTGTCCGTCAACAATTGCCGATGCAGTATGCAAAAGCGGAATTGACGCACTGGCGGTAAATGCAGGACTGCTCCAGAGAGCACCGCAGTCGCTTGAAAAATATCCGCTCACAGTTATCACCGAAAACGACTGCACCCAGGGCGGAGAAAAATTCCGTATAGTAAATATAAATAATATAAATGTCGGATTTATTTCCGCAACTGTAAACAAGGATATATCGCAGTATGTGGCTCAGCTCAAAAAAGCAGGTGCTGAGTACATATTCTTCTTCTGTTCGTGGAACGAGCGCCATACTCCTGCGGTAAAACCCAAATGGAGAACCCAGGCTAAAAAAGCCGCCGAAAGCGGAGCTGATGTTATTATCGGAAACGGACTTAACGCTCTTGCAGAGTATGACGTTATCGAATGTGCCGACGGCAGACGTGTTCCGGTAGCTTATTCGCTGGGTACGCTTATCCCTGCCAATCCTGCAACACGCTTTGAAAAGATAGGCGCACTGCTTTGCGTAAGACTGAAACGTGACACGGCAACAGGCAAGGTAAACACCGACCTTTGCGGCTATATTCCTTACGCATTCAAGGATTACGGTACTGAACACCGTGCTGTGCTTTTATCGGACGATAACGCCCGTTATTTCGGACTGTCAACTTATGACACACTGAAAAAACAGGTTGCGGCGGCTCTCGGTGATAAAATAGAGCTTGCGAGATACGCAAAGAAGCCTGAACAGCAGTCGTTTGCATTGCTCGGTTCGGCGCTGATTTCGGAACTTTTCAAGGGCGATGACGATGTTCAGACAGATCGTTCACACCTGTTCATATCTCAGCTTACCATGAACGGAAATCATGCCGATATTGATGAAAAATACTTCCGTGACGGAGTAGTACCGCTGTATTATAATCTTACAAAGGGCTATGACGAATATCTTGAGGAAAACAAAGCCGATGCGCTTATAATGGATCTTTACTATGCGGTTTCGACACCTGTATATCAGCTTGGTAATTCACTCTATTCGGGTGGTAAAGCGTTCATGCAGTCCCGTTTCTATGAGGAAAACAAAAAGGCTCTCAAACGCCTTGATATAAAGGACGAGTCTGTTTGGAAACCACTCCTTGATAAGTTTATAGACTCGGTTACTGTTGTATATGACAGAGAAAAAATCATACTTGTACGCATATCCGACCCGAAGCTGTACTATGTCAATGGCAGATATGTGCGTGGTTCAGACCGTTCATGTGACTTCAAACTCCTTCTTGAGATGGAAAATTACCTCATCCGCCGTGTATCACCTATGGTTATTGATATATCACGGTTCTATCCCGGTGTGATAAACAAGAGGGGCAGAAGTTATGCCGTCTGCCGTGACGAATTGTTCCGCAATAACATTTCTCTTATTGCAAAGAGTATATGCTCGGGCAAGAAAGAGAACTATGCAAATCCGCTTGCCTATGATCCGGAAATATGGCTTACCGGAATTGCGGATAATTTTGATGTTATCAAGCTGAGTGGGGCGGACAACTTCTTCTTTGCAAAGAACAATGCGGTAGACTATTTCATAAGCAGGCTCAGCGGCGACTTTATCTGTGCGGAATTCAAGGATATACTTACGCTCAAAGCGAGTGAGCTTACCACGTTTGCGGAAATCAAGGCGTGCTATGATTTCGGCAGGAATACGGTGCTGAAGAGAGTTTACAACGGTATCTGCGCTATACGCAAGGGAGACATCGAAAGTCCTGACATAGATGAAATAATACGGCTCGGACTGTATGCCGAAAACGACCTTGCAGGTATGCTGAGTGCATTTTATAACAAGAACGGCATTATCCCGGGATGTGTACTTCTGACGCAGGATTTATCGTTCTATCTCAAATGTGCAAGACTGTGGCTTGGCAGTTCTGACAAAAATTCCGTAGCGATACTCGCAAAGAACTATTATGATAAACACCGTCCTGCGACTTTTGATGCTTTCGGCAGAGAAGATAACAGGGAAATACTGAGCCTTACCGAAAATGCCGTTACGGCTGATATAATGAGCGGTTATTCGGCTCTGACAGTGTGCGAGGACGCTCCTTCCGACATTGATCTGAGTTATATTGATGATAAGACAGCAGTATTTAAAGAAATCACTCGTTCGTACTTTGAAAACAAGCACGGCGACTGGCTTCTGGTCGATTTTTCCGATATAATAAAACCGCTTTACAGACATAATGCCACATATATAGCGGCGGTGGACGGTCTGTCTTGTTCAATGGCTTTCAGGGCGTTCATGACCGATGATGAGGTTTTCGAGCCGTTCGGTGAAAATTTTGACGGTGAATTTATCGAAAAGGCTGTTGTGGTATTTGCGGATAAGATGAAGGAAAAGTACGGTAATAATATAATTTTGAGAAAGACCTGTCTTTCGCTTAACCGCCTTGATATTACCGGAAGAATAAGACCGTTTGAGGACACCGGGTATATAGACGAAAAGAACAGCCTGATAAGCAGAGCAGAGGATATATTTGTAAAGGCTACCGACTGCTATGTTATTGATTATGAACGACAGTATCTGCCGGTGTGTGCCGACAAGAATGCGGATATTTCCGAGCGTATGCTAGAAAGCGATTTCTATAAGGAAACTTCATCTGCCGTTACCCGTATAATTTCGGGAGCAAGTGAAAAGACCGTGCAGAACGTTGATATAGTCGGCTATCTTGAACGCTGTGAGCGTATCAGACGTGACAACCCTGATATGTCGGCTGAGCTTTCCCGGGAAATATTCGGCGGTGCGGCTGATATATTCATGACAGAGGGCTGAACTGTGTCTTTTTGAAACCGATTATCAAGCGGTAATTAACACTGTTTATAGGCAAAATCACCCTACGGAGCAAATCCGCAGGGTGATTTTTAATGTGTATATGTGTGGAATATTACTTTTTCTTCTTTGAAACAATTACTGCCGATACCGCACCGAGAGCAACTATTCCTGCAACAAGAGCGGGAGCTGAAGCACCTGTGTTCGGTTTTCCGGGTTCTTTGTTGTCATCGGGCTTTTCATCTGAGGGTTTCTCTGTATCCGCAGGCTTTTCAGTGTTGGCAGGTTTCTCTGTGTCTGAGGGCTTTTCATCGGGGAGTTCTGCGTTGCCTGTGTCAAAGCTGTCGATATCACTAAACTGCCACTGTGAAAGGGCAATGTCCTTATCTGAGAATACAAAGTAAAGGTCGTGTGTGCCGCCGATTTTCTTTACAGCCTTGTCATAAACTACGCTGTAGCTGTCACCGCTTACTTCAATTGCTGTAAGCAGGTCGCCGGTGGGAGCGTCCAGTCTGACCTCAATTCTGCCGTTGCCCTTTGCCTTAGCTAAGAATACAAGCTGTTTGTCGGTAAGGGGAGCGTCACTGTTGCCGTTGTCGCTTACCGTAACGTCATAGAACTTGATAGCGTCTTCGCTCTTGTTGTATCTGAATATTGCGTTGTCGGAAGAGTAAACTTCGTCACCGTCCGAGAAACCGTTCCATATATTCTTTAAGCCGTCTGCCCAGTCTCTTGTATTTGTGAACTCGCTTGAAATGTCAATTGTGTACTTTCCGTTTACAGTGATACTGTCAAGGTCGAATGTGATCTTTGCATCGTCAGACGCACGGAAATAGCCGAGGTTAATAAGATTTTCAGCACCGTCGAGGTTAACGCTTATAGTATAAGAGCCGCTCTTGTCTACGGCAACACTGCCTGTCACTTCGTCGCTGTTCTGCACACCTGTGTACATTGTAACTGTTGTAGGCTTGTCAACATCTTTTACGGTGATGTTATAATCAATTGTGTCTACCTTGGTAAGAGTTTCAACGGGATCGGCAGATGCCTGTTCACTGTTTTTGAACTGTGTGAACATAACATTCTTTACGCTTAACCATGCGCCTTTTTCGTTACTCTTGACAAAAGGGGAAGAGGGAACAGAAGTGTCGGTGGTAATTTCTGCCGAGGTGAAATACTGTGCGCCGTCATGCGTATTGTACGGTGAAGCTGTCGCATCGGTAACGCCTTTCTTTGTGCCACCGATGTCTTCAATTGTAACAGTGCTTTCATCAACGTTTATTTCATCTACACAAAGACTTCTGTAACCGCCCTTTATACCCATTGCGTTTTTGAGTGAAAGGGTGTGATAGAGCATATAGTACTTACCGTTGTACTTCTGTAAATGTGTGTGATTGTTTGAATAATCAAAACCTGAGTTGCCGGGATTCTTGAAACATTCACTCTTTACTTCCCAGCTTGACGGGTCAAGGGGAGTTTTGGTCGTCATGTAAATCATCGAGCAACCGCCGGGAACCTCTGTGTCAAAATCCCACTTTGCCGAGTGATCTGACCAGTCGGAGCAGTAGGTGTAAACATAAGTTCCGTTTATGTAGTTGAGCTCGCTTGCTTCAAAGAAGTAGGGGGCAGGAATTTCTGTAATATCGCTTGCAAATGACAGCATATCATCGCCGAGCTTTACAATTCTTGCACTGCCGGGCATATAGTCAGTGCCGCCGCTTGCTTTGCCGCCGCCGAATGTAAGCCAGCCGTCGCCGTTTTCATCAATGACAACACCGGGGTCGAACGGGCTGGGGCAGTTTTCGATATTCTCTACAAAGGGTTTGCCGAGAGGATCTGTCCACGGTCCGAGGGGATTTGTTGCGGTGATAACGCCTACGCCTGTGCCGTTGTTCGAGAAATACATATAGAAATGTGTCAGCCCGTCGTCCTCAACTCTTGATGTGATCGAGGGTGCCCATGAATTTATTATCCACGGTGCGATTTCGCCGACGTTGATTTCGCCGTGATATTCCCAGTTGACCATATCATCGGTAGAGAATACAACGAGGGACTTGATTTTCTCGTATGTGTTGTCTTCGTCTGCACCTTTCTCTTCGTACTGCTGGTGGTCGTTTGTACCGTAAACGTACAGTCTGCCGTTGTATTCTACGGCAGTGGGGTCTGCACAGAAGTGTTCGGGAGAGATAGGGTTTGCATTTGATGTCGATTTCAGAGAGTTGTTCAGAATTACATTGTCTGAAATTGAGGTCGTGTTTTTGGTTTCCTACTTTTTAAAGCCTGTAAGTCCGCTTTCTGCTGACGCTGTATAAGCGATACTGCCGATAAGTGCCGCAGAGCAGAGGACGGAAACGATTTTCCTTGCATATCGTGCCATGGTTTACCTCCGAAAATTATTATGTTTATTTTCCTTGATTTATACTTTACCACTAAAAACGGTGCTTTTCAATGCTCTAATCTGCACAATGCGGTGACGTTTTGTGCAAAGACAAGTTTAACGCTTTCATAAAAGTAAAAGGGTAACAACTTTTGCTGTTACCCTTTATGAATATTCTTTTATGCGTTGCCGTCTTTTGAAAGCGGTGATTTGCTGTATCACAAATGCTATCGTTCAGCCCCGCTGTATCACTATTCTGCGGATAGCTGTGACATTTTTAAAGGCGGGATTGTCAGCGGCGACTCGCCGCTTAGTCACCGAAAGATACGCCGATGCTTTTGCCGGTGATGACGAGTTCATCGTTTTCGGGAACGAATTTTGTTTTCATAGTAACATCTGACAGTTTGTTTTCGGTAATCTTGCTACCGATTTTAGCTACCGTGTAGCCGTACTTTTCCTGCTTTATAAGCATTGCGGCTCTTGCACCGAACTTTGTTGCAAGAACTCTGTCATAAGCCGAGGGTGAACCGCCTCTTAATATATGACCGGGAACTACTGTTCTCGATTCAAAGCCTGTAGCGGCTTCAATCTGCTTTGCTATACGGTTTGTAACAGTTGTTTCGCCTGCTTCGGCACGCTTTTTAGCACGTTCCTTTTTCTTCATAGCGGCTTCTTGGATGTCCATTGCACCCTCCGCAACGGCGATTATAGAGAATGTTTTGCCGGACTGCGCACGCTTTTCGCAAGCGTCAATTACCTTGTCGATGCTGTAGGGAATTTCGGGAATGAGGATTATATCCGCACCGCCTGCAATACCTGAATAAAGAGTAAGCCAGCCTGCCTTGTTGCCCATTATCTCAATAACCATGATACGTCTGTGAGAAGTAGCGGTTGTGTGTATTCTGTCTACAACTTCGGTTGCTATATCAACTGCGGTGTGGAAACCGAATGTCACGTCCGTACCCCAGATATCATTATCAATCGTCTTAGGTAAACCTATTATATTAAGACCTTCTTCAGAAAGAAGATTTGCCGTCTTGTGAGTTCCGTTACCGCCGAGCGTCAGTATGCAGTCGAGCTTCTGCTGTTTATAGGTAGCTTTCATCTCTGCAACCTTGTCTATGTTGTCCGCTTCGATAACCTGCATCATCTTATAGGGTGTACGCTTTGTGCCGAGTATTGTTCCGCCCTGGGTGAGTATACCCGAAAAGTCTTCAGGCTTCATTATGCGGCAGTTGTTGTGGATCAGACCGTGGAAACCGTTTGATATGCCGACTATCTCAACGTTGTCCTCGCCGAACATTGTGTAGCAGGCTTTCGCCGCACCTCTTATAGTAGCGTTAAGACCGGGGCAGTCGCCGCCGCTTGTCAGTATACCTATTCTGCGTTTTGCCATTTGTACATCCAACCTTTCCTGAAAGATTTGTCGTTTTCTGCTATTTCAATTATAGCATACAGACGACAAAAGTCAAGAAAATATTATAGCCCGTATTATGCAGATTATACAATTTTCGTATGTTAAACGCCTGTGTAAACGCCTGCAAAGAGCGGTAACATGGTTTCGGTATCAATTATCATATAGACGAAAGGACGGTTGAGTGTGACATTTTTGCTTGCGTTGTCAATAATGCCCGACATAATGGCACCGGTTGCCGCAGAAGCTTTTGTTCCTTCCTGCGTCACCGATATTTTTGTTTTGTGAATAACCTTGCTTATCGGAAGATTGCCGTTTGATATTCCCGAAAAATCAGCTCTACCCGAAAATGCTGTCGGCATACCCATAGCCGATAACATATCGTTAAGCTCAGCACTGTATTCATACTCGAATTTCGGCATTTTGACAACTATATCGGTAGTTTCTGTGTTCTGCAACAGACTGAACAGCTTATCTCCGGAAAGAGAATTTACAAAATCCGATACAGAAATACTGCTGTCGGGAAGCATTGCGGCAAAACCGTATTTACCGCCACGGTATTTCTTTATAAAGCGTGTACAGTTGTCGCCGTTTATGTATTCATTTTCTTCCGAGATCATCATTGAAACCGACTGCTCATTGCCGTTTATGTCAGTGAATATGCCGTCTTTAACAAAGTTATCGAAATACGGAAAATCCCATTCGGCGTTGAAAGCTATAGCGTTTATAAGGGCGATATTCAAAAGATTATTACTGTTGTCAAGGAGATTGTCTATCATGCAGTCGGTGTGTTTGCTGACCCATTCGTTTATATTGTTCACAATATCGTCGTTGTATGCACGCTTAAATATTTCGGCATGATAGTAGTCGGCGTTCACTTGAAGAAAATCATGTTTAACATTGAAATTGTTATCTTTTACAAACCAGATCGAGTTTGCATTTTTGATACTGAAGTCCTCACCGGATGAGAGAGAATCGTTAAATGATGAAAGGTACTTGTTGAACTCGTCAAGCGAAATGCCGTTACCGAGCACCTTTTCCATTTCGTCCTTTGTCTGACCGTTTGCACCGTTGGCAGTCATAGCAAGTACGGTAGATATCGACAGAGGAGAGATAAACGTGTCTGAACTGCCGTCGAAACTTTCTTTCAGAAGATTAGCCGTGAAATTATCATAAGCGGTTTTGAAAGAGTCGTCCGGATTTGTGCTATCGTGGCTTTCCGCTTTGATATCGGTCATTAAATCCGATGTTTCGTATGATTGATTTGAACGGCAAGATGTTACGGAGAGTGCGGATATCAGTATAGCACCTGCAATTGCGGCTGTGGTGATTCTTCGTTTCATAAATACTCCTTTCGCTGTTTGGAAAAATTTACGTCAGTCAATATTCATATATAATACAATTCAAAGCGTCGGATTGTCCACAGATTATATAATTTTCTGATTAAAATTTATAATATTTTTTCTCAAAGTTAATAAAAGTTACAGGATTGTAACCATTTTGTTAGCAATAAGTAACCGCTTTTTCCGAACAATGATAAAACTCGGCGGCAATGGCATTTTTAATGGCGATATTTCGGTTTTTTCTATTGACAAATCACATCACGATAGATTATAATTATGTAAGAAGCGTGTAAGTTTTACACGAATAAATTCTATGAAGTTTTTTGAAATTTAAGGAGAACAGATATGGCATACATACTTGGTGTCGATATAGGAACGTCCGGTACAAAGACTGTACTTTTCAGCGAAGACGGTACACCCGTTGCATCGGCGCTTTATGATTATCCGCTTTATACTCCCTGCAACGGTTATGCCGAGCAGGAGCCGACTGACTGGTGGAACGCCTGCGTCAACGGTATCCGTGATGTAGTGGCAAAGAGCGGTGTTCCTGCTGAAGAAATCAAGGGCGTAGGTCTTTCGGGACAGATGCACGGTCTTGTAATGCTGGACAAGGACAATAAGGTAATAAGAAAGAGTATTATCTGGTGTGATCAGCGTACAGGCAAGGAAGTAGTTGAGATTACCGAAAAGGTAGGTCACGACAGACTTATTGCTATCACAGCTAATCCTGCTATCACAGGTTTCACAGCCGCCAAGATCATGTGGGTAAAGAACAACGAGCCCGAGAACTACGAAAAGTGCCGTCACATTCTGCTCCCCAAGGACTATATAAGATTTATGCTGACGGGCGAGTTCGCTACAGAAGTTTCTGACGCATCGGGTATGCAGTTACTTGACATTCCCGGCAGATGCTGGTCTGATGAGGTGCTGACAAAGCTCGGCATCGACAAGTCACTTCTTGCAAAGGTTTACGAGAGCCCCGAGATAACAGGTACTATCACAAAGGCGGTAGCTCAGGCTACAGGTCTTAAAGAGGGAACACCCGTAGTCGGCGGTGCAGGCGATAATGCGGCTGCCGCTGTCGGAACTGGTGTTGTTGAAGACGGTAAGGCTTTCACAACTATCGGTTCAAGCGGTGTTGTATTTGCACATACTTCAGATATTTCAATCGACCCCAAGGGCAGAGTTCATACATTCTGCTGTGCCGTTCCGGGTTGCTGGCACGTTATGGGTGTTACACAGTCCGCAGGTCTGTCACTCAAGTGGTTCAGAGATAATTTTGCATGGAGCGAGATGGAAACAGCCGCTTCTATGGGCGTTGACCCGTACTACATTATGGATAAGGAAGCTGACAGTGTACCGATAGGCGCAAACAGACTGCTCTATATGCCTTATCTGAACGGCGAGAGAACTCCTCACCTTGACCCCAATGTAAGAGGTGCGTTTGTAGGTCTGTCTACTATGCACAAGAAGAAGGATATGCTCAGAGCCGTTATGGAAGGCGTTTCCTATTCACTGCGTGACTGCGTTGAGGTTATGCGTGAGATGAACATAAACATTGATGATATGATGGCTTGCGGCGGCGGCGGAACATCACCGCTGTGGCGTCAGATGCTTGCAGATTTGTATGCCTGCAACGTAAAGACTACAGCAAACAAGGAAGGCCCCGCACTTGGTGTTGCTCTTCTGGCGGCAGTAGGTGCAGGCATTTACAGCTCAGTTC
>CABUEI010000041.1 GCA_902490585.1 uncultured Oscillospiraceae bacterium | reverse complement strand
TCCTGCCATGAAACCTGCGACAGATGCGGTATTAAGAATGTATCCGCTGTTTCTTTCGGCAAAGTCACGCAGGAACAGTTTTGTCAGAATGTGGACTGCCTTGATATTTACGTTAATCATCGAAAGCTCGTCGTTAAGGTCTGTTTCAAGGAAAGAGCCGTACAGACCGAATCCTGCATTATTGAAGAGAAAATCTATCTTGTAGTCCTTTACCCTGTCGTAAAGCTCAAAGCACTGCTCTTCTTTTGAAAGGTCGGCTGTTATAGTCTTTACCTTTATTTCGGGACAGTTGTACTTTATTTCTTCCTTGAGAGCGATAAGACGCTCTGTTCTTCTTGCAACAAGTATAAGGTTTACTCCTCTTGTAGCAAGATTTTTAGCCATTTCTCTTCCGATTCCTGAGCTTGCACCCGTAATAAGTGCTATCATATTAAATTCCTTTCCCGGTCGTGTGACCGTTTACAGTATATTTTATAATTGATGCGATATAACGCAATCGGTCTTATTCCTTATGGATAGTATATACTAAACCGCACTCAAATTCAAGTCTTAAACGCAAAAAAATCCGGCACTGCGGTGTCGGATTTTTTTAATTTATAAGATTCAGTCTTCAAGACCTTCCAGAGAAACATCGTGCTTTACTCTGTCACGTTCTTCCGCTCTCTTGCCGTTGTTGAATCTGTCAACTGTACCTACAAGATAACCTGTGATACGGCGGATACGCTCAAATCTTGTGTTATCGCCGTGGTCGCTTCTGCCGCACTTGGGGCAAACGTCACCGATTATACCTGTATATCCGCAACAAGGATCTCTGTCTACGGGGTGGTTTATCGAGCCGTAACCGATACCCGACTCCTTCATGCATCTGATAATCTGCTCAAATGCTTCAAGGTTCTGTAACGGGTCGCCGTCAAGCTCAACATAGCTTATATGACCTGCCAGTGTAAGTGCATGGTAAGGTGCTTCAAGCTTTATCTTTCTGAAAGCGTTGATTGGGAAGTATACGGGGATATGGAATGAGTTGGTGTAGTACTCTCTGTCTGTTACACCCTCGATCTTACCGAATCTCTTGCGGTCAATCTTTACAAATCTGCCCGAAAGTCCCTCTGCGGGAGTTGCGAGGAGCGAGAAGTTAAGACCTGTCTTCTTGCTCTCTTCATCCATTCTTGCCTTCATTCTGCCGATGATACGCAGACCAAGCTCCTGAGCTTCCTTGCTTTCGCCGTGGTGAACGCCGATAAGAGCTTTAAGGCACTCTGCAAGTCCGATAAATCCGACTGAAAGCGTACCGTGCTTCAGCACTTCACCTATTGTATCGTTGGGGTTGAGCTTTTCTGAGTCAATCCATATTCCCTGTCCCATAAGGAACGGATAGTTCTTTACTTTCTTTTGCGACTGTATCTTGAATCTGTAGAGGAGCTGATCAACAACGAGGTTCATTCTGTCCTCAAGCATTTCAAAGAACTTCACGATATCTCCGCCTGCAAGAATACCGAGTCTGGGCAGGTTGATAGAAGTAAATGAAAGGTTACCTCTGCCTGTTACGATCTCTCTTGTGGGGTCGTAAACGTTACCTATAACACGGGTACGACAGCCCATATATGCGATTTCAGTGTTGTAATCGCCGGGCTTGTAGTACTGGAGGTTATAGGGTGCGTCAATAAACGAGAAGTTCGGGAACAATCTCTTAGCCGATACTCTGCAAGCGAGCTTGAATAAATCGTAGTTCGGGTCGCCCTCGTTGTAGTTAAGACCTTCCTTAACTTTGAAAATGTGTATCGGGAAGATAGGTGTTTCGCCGTTGCCGAGGCCTGCCTCAGTAGCAAGCAGAACGTTCTTGATTACCATTCTGCCCTCGGGAGATGTATCTGTACCGTAGTTGATAGATGAGAACGGTATCTGTGCACCTGCACGGCTGTTCATTGTATTGAGATTATGTACAAGAGCTTCCATAGCCTGATATGTAGCTCTGTCAGTTTCAACTTCAGCCTGCTTCAGTGCAAACTTCTGTATCTTGTCGATTATCTCATCGGAAACATCGGGGCAAAGCTCTTTCAGACATTCACGCTCAACGTCCTGATATCCGTTGTCGTTTGCGAGAACGGGACAGAGCTGTTTTTCGTCTTCAAGCTTCTTTGTGTATGCCTTTACGTCGGCTTCTGCTGTAGCAAGGTCTTCAATACCGCCGATAAGCTCAAGACCTCTTACGATATTCTGAGCATAGCGGTGCTTGTATGTCTTTCTTACGCCGTCAGCCATTGAATAGTCGAAATTCGGGATAGACTGACCGCCGTGCTGGTCGTTCTGGTTTGACTGGATGGCGATGCAGGCAAGTGCCGAATAACTGCTGATCTCATTGGGCTCTCTGAGGAAGCCGTGACCTGTTGAGAAACCGTTCTTGAACAGTTTTATAAGGTCGATCTGACAGCAGGTTGTAGTCAGCGTCAGGAAGTCAAGGTCATGGATATGAATGTCACCGTCTCTGTGAGCCTTTGAATGCTCGGGAGCGAGTACATACATCTCATTGAACTGCTTTGCACCTTCTGAACCGTACTTCAGCATGGTGCCCATTGCAGTGTCGCCGTCTATATTAGCGTTCTCACGCTTGATATCACAATCTCTTGCAGCCTTAAATGTAAGATCCTCATAAATCTTCATAAGGCTTGTATTCATTTCTCTTACTCTTGTTCTGTCAGCTCTGTAAAGGATATATGCCTTGGCTGTCTTTGCGTGTCCGCTCTCAACCAGTACCTTTTCTACAGCGTCCTGTACTTCTTCTACAGTAGGAAGCTCTCCTGTCTTATTAGCGTTTGCCTCAAGATAATCGCAAACCTTTTCTGCCATCTCACTTGCTTCCTGATAGTCGTTACCTCCGACAGCTCTTGCAGCCTTGTATATAGCGTCGGCTATCTTCTCAACGTTGAACGGTACTGTACGACCGTCTCTCTTCTGAATCTTGGTCAGCATTTGTTTCTCCCTCTCGTTGAAATTTTTCCGTCAGACCACAATATGTAGTGGTGAGCGAAATACAATTAATATTATATAGTGTTAAATCCGATTTGTCAATACGTCTTTTAGGAATAAGTATATAAAAATCCGACTGCATTTTTAGACAATTTGTCAATTGACGAACCAAAAAACAAGCTATAATGCGGAACGCAAAAAAATACCGCCGTGGCAAACTTCACGGCGGTACGGTATTTGTTTATAACATTGAAATTTCTTTATCACAATCCGACATAGAAATTCAGCAGAATAAGACCAAGAACCACATTGAAGCCGATGCCCACGCATATATAAGGTATTCTCATACGGTTTGTACGCAGAAAACCCGACGCTATGCCTATCCATACGCACGATGCCATTACCGCAAGAAGTAGTATGATCATAGCGACATTCTTCGGCAGTTCATAGCCCAAAAAGCTTGTACAGATAAAACTGGACACACAGTTGACAAGCGGCAGTATTCCAAGCGGAATTGTCGCAAGCACCCAACGGATCCTGTCAGCTCTGGCAAACGAGAACACTATAGCTCCAAGTATTAGCGTTATAACAAGACACTCTATCGCCATACGGTTCTCCTTTCACCTTGCGGTCTTACTTAGCCATTGAATTGAAATCGTTTATTGCTGTTGTGTTGTCGGCACAGATTATAAGTGCAACATAATTGCCGTTTGTTACAACGTTCTTGCCGTCAATCTTGTACATTTCATCGGGTGTATAATCCTTGAATGTAGCTGTCTGGTTCTCTACACGCTTTTCAAGCATTGTCTTTACAGCGTCAACATCATCGGCAGACTTCATCTTGAATACTGCAATCTCATCGGGGTAAGCACCCGAACCGCAGATATATGCGCTGTAGCTGTCAATCTTGTCGGCATCAACGTCATAGTATCCGGACATACGGTCTGTACCTATTTCAGCCATACCGGGAAATTTAACGTCAGCCTGGATTTTAGCTGTGATTTCAGCGGCAGTGCCTGTTGCTTCTGTGTTATCCGAAACTTCGGTACTGCTGCCGGCTGTTGAGCTTGCCTCAGATGAAGCTGTGCTCTCGGAAGCTGATGACTGAGCGTTTCCGCCCGAGCAACCGCATATTGAAACTGCGATCATAGCGCAGATAATCCCTGCCATTATTCTCTTTGTGATACTGTTTT
The DNA here is from genome assembly GCA_902490585.1 of uncultured Oscillospiraceae bacterium. GTDB lineage: Bacteria > Bacillota > Clostridia > Oscillospirales > Ruminococcaceae > Ruminiclostridium_E. The sequence goes on along the minus strand of CABUEI010000041.1, from coordinate 13,299 downwards.
TCATTGTTCGTAATTCCTTTCTTTTATGCACATTTTATATTAAGAATGTTTCTCAAGGAAACTTAGCATAACCTGATACGTTGAACCCATAAAGTGAATTCCGTCCATCTCGTGATATTCCTCGTAATAATATCCGTCTGGAGCGGTCAGCACAGAATGAAAGTCGAGAAATTTTGCCTTTGTGCCGTTTATAACGTTTTTCAATGCACTGTTGTACTCGTTTATAGCATCTGTGGTGAGAGCATTGTCATAATCAGCTTCGGCATAATATGTTATCGGCGGGATAGACAGAACGTATACCTTTGCTTTTGTGATTTGTGAAATATGTTGTACAAGTTCGCCCATACAATTTGCAAGGTAATTGCCGTCGGAATAGCCTACGCTGTTGGTGCCGAGCATGATATATATCTTTTTGGGATTATTAGCCTTGATTTTGCTGTCAATCGTTTCTCCGTCAATCTCACTGTCAAGAGCGGTTGACGGTGCAAGACCGAGCTTTGCATAGACGAGCGACTGGTCAAGGTAACCGTAAAGATACAGTCCAGTTGTAATACTGTCGCCTATGAAGAGTGCATCGTCAAAATATGACGCCTCAAAGTCTGTGGGAGCTGTAGGTTCTGCCGCCGGTGCCGGCTTCGGAGTTTCGACCGGTTCTGTCGGTTCAGGCTCGGTATCTGCGATTGTAGTTTCAGGCAACGTTGTTTCGGTTGTTTCAACAGTAGTCGTTACCGTTGTAGTAACGGGTGCGGTTGTTGTGGCAACGGTCGTTGTGCTTGTGGTACTTATCGTCTTTTTCACAGTCGTTGTGCTGCTCTGTGCTTCTGAGCTCTCCTGTGATGAGGTAACGTCTGCGCAACTGCAAAGTACAACCGCTATTGCACTGATCAAAGCAACAGCCGACGTTCTGAAAGTGGCTATATATTTCATATCAATATATTCACCTCTCGCCGTTTAAGAAGAATGTTTCTGTAAGTAGCTGAGCATAACTTCATAAGTTGTACCCATGAAGTGAATACCGTCCATTTCGGCATAATCCACATTGAAATATCCGTCAGAATCCGAAAGCACGCTGTTGAGGTCGATGAATGTTGCCGCACTGCCTGATATTGCAGATTTCAGCTTTGCGTTGTAATCAGTGATATCCTTCAGTGTAAGAGCATTCTCATCGGAAGCTTCCGCTTCTGCTGTTACAGGCGGAATTGAAATAACATATATTTTTGCCTTTGTAAGACCTGAAATCTTATCAACAAGCTCTTTCATATTGCTTGCAAGCGTTTCATTATCGGCATATCCGACACTGTTTGTTCCGAGCATTACAAAAATCTTTGTAGGTTTGAACGATGCAATCTTATCCGAAAGAGTAACTCCGTCAATCTCGGCATCAAGTGCTGTTGATGGTGCAAGTCCCTGCTGAGCGAATACATTATCCTGCTCCAAGAATCCGTAAAGACTGAGACCTGTCGAGATACTGTCGCCTATGAACAGTGATGACGAGAAATAATCCTTATCGAAATCTATAGTAGGTACGTCATCTGATGTAGCGTCTGAAGAGCTTACATTGCTGTCCGAACTTGAAGGCTTATCCGTACTGTCCGCAGAAGTATCGGGAGCGGATGTTTCGGGTGGCTCTGATGTAACCGCTGTGAACGGAGGTTCGGACGACGTATTATCCTCCCCGTTTATTATATTATAGGTAAAGAAACACACTGTGCAGATAATCAGAACCAATAAGAGATTAAGAAATATCATAGACGGTGTAATTCCGAATTTATTTTTTCCTTTTTTCTGTGCCAAATCACACACCTCGCAATCATACTGTATTATTATACAGCATTTTCAGAAAATAATCAATAGATAAAAACAAAAAAATCGGTGCCTATAAAGCACCGATTTTTGTTAAGCTGTTTATAACTTAGTCAGAAACGTAAGGAATAAGAGCTACCTGTCTAGCCTTCTTGATAGCTGTTGTAAGCTCTCTCTGGTGATAAGCGCAGCAACCTGTTACTCTGCGGGGCAGAATCTTGTAACGCTCTGTCATGCACTTTCTGAGCTTTGCTACATCCTTATAGTCAATGAATTCAGCTCTGTCAGCACAGAAAGCGCAAACTTTTTTTCTTGTACGCTTCATAGGACGAACTGTTGACTTTTCATTCTTTTCTCTTTCAGCCATTGTATTATCCTCCTTATTTTGATCAGAACGGGTAATCGTCATCGTCACCTGAATCTACGGTGAAATCTGCGTTATTACCCTGCGACACTGTGGGCGCTGTGTTGGTAGTCTGGGCAGGATGTGCAGGTGCGGCATTGTTCTGTACATTTCCGGGGTAGCCCTGGTAGGGTGATGATGAACCCTGTGCACCGTTTGCCTTTTCGCCTGTGAATGTGGAACGATCTACGACAATCTCGGTAACGTAAGCGGTATTTCCGTTCTTATCCTGATAAGTTCTCGTCTGAAGTTCGCCTTCAATAAGTATCATACGACCCTTGGCAAAATATCTTGAGATAAATTCTGCCTCGCTGCGCCATGCAACAACATTGAAGAAGTCGGACTTTCTTTCTTCGCCCTTTGTCTGAAATCTACGGTCAACTGCTATTCTGAACGAAAGCACCGATACGCCCGAAGGTGTTGATTTCAGCTCAAGGTCATTGACGATTCTGCCCATCATGATTACCTTGTTGTACATACGTTATCGTTCCTCCTGTCTATTTCTCCAAACAAAATTACTTGCGTACCGTTACGAGCGAACGGAGAACGCCGTCAGTGATGTTGATGATACGCTCGAATTCCATAGGGAAATCAGGCTTGCAGTCGAAGCTGTAAACTACATAATAACCGTCTGTTTCGTAGTTTATCTCGTAAGCGAGCTTACGAGCGCCCCATTCATCAACGTCAACTAATGTGCCGTGTTCCTTGATCAAATCAGAGAACTTAGCAACGAGAGCCTTTACTGCATCCTCACCGTTCTTGAGTGAAAATACAACAACTGCCTCATACTTTTCGCTGAGCTTTGCCATTATAAGCACCTCCTTGTGGATTTTAAGCCCGTACTCTTGTACGAGCAAGGGATGTTGACAAAGTTGTTTACTTGTCAAGCTTTATTATTATATCAAACCCATGACGGTTTGTCAAGAGTTTTTTTACTTTTTTAAACTCTGCCGAATATCAGCAGGAATATACCCATAGCTATCGGCTGATGCAGTACATAAATCCATAATGTATATCTTCCTGCGAGAGCAAGCGTTTTGCAATGGGTTTTGTAAAAGAACGATGGCATCTTGTCTTCAATCGCATATTTACCCGTATATGCGCCTGCGAGGAATACAAAGAACCACGGCAGAAGCGGGAAATAATCCATTGACTGAAAGCTCGGCGATCTGAATCCGAGGGGGAAAAGAAGCCCTGCGTCATAGATAAATTCGGGGAGTTTTATTCCGATGCCTGCGGCAGGTCCGAGATAGCCGTACATTATGCCTCTTGTAAGGATAAACAGAACGGCGCAGATCGCAATTCCGACTGGGGCAGGGATTTTAAGAAAATACTTATCCCCTATTGCATATATCATCATAGAAACGCCCATGAAATGCAGTATTCCGAACAAAATCGGTGCATTCGGAGCGAAAAACGCAAATATAAAGGTGATTATCATACCTATAAAAAAGCACTGTATACCACTAAAAAAGCACTGTATACCACGTTTTGCATTATTGCGTGAATAGCGACTGCTCATACCGGATATGAACATGAACGCACCTGCGAAAATATCACGGATAATGTCAAACCAACCGTCAAACATTATCGGTATGTGTATATTATAGGTATAGTTAAGGTCAAAGCAGACGTGGTAAACCACCATGCAGAGTATGCAGAAGCCTCTTACTTCATCCATGAACCCTGCTCGCCTGTACTTTTTTACTTCTGTACCTGTACTTGTTACTGTATCTTCCATTTAGTTCTCTCTTTTTATTTTCTAGGTTTTAGTCATATAAAGTTATTATAACACCATTTTGCAATAAGTTCTACTGTGCATTTTTAACAATAATCGTGGTATATATATAGGTGATTTCTACAAAAACGAACTACATTTGCATATTGCAATAGACTGTCGTTTGTGCTATTATATGTATGAAAAAAACAGCGGTATCGGCCGCATTACGAAAGGGACGACTTATAAATGCTTATTGCAAAGATAACCGACAGCGATTTCTTTGGTGGTGAGCCTCAGTATATCGAAGACGATGCACGTTATAATACAAGAGGTGTTATGACGGACGGCGAGGGAAACATCGCCATGATGAAAATAGAAAATTCCGATTATTACAAACTGCCCGGCGGAAGTATAGAGATAACAGAAACTCCCGACAAGGCGTTTTTAAGAGAAGTATCGGAAGAAACAGGTTACCCTGCCGAGCTTATCGGATATCTGGGTTGGATCGAGGAACACAAGTTCAAGAGAAAGTTCTGTATGGTTTCACACTGCTATGTTGCAAAGAAAGCATCGGACAAGTGCGACACAGCCGCTCTTGCACGTTCACAGGAAAGACTGGGATATAAAATAGAATGGATGCCTTATGAGCAGGCTGTAAACAAGCTCAAAGAACTCTCACAGCAGTGCAAAGAATATCAGATGAGCTTTGTACTCAGAAGAGAGCAACTTATTCTTGAAAAGGCAAAGGATTTAATCGTAAAATAAGTATAGTAAGGACAATGGACATGAGCGAAGAAAAAGAACTTATCAATAAAGACACTGAAAATCATGAAAACGACGATATGATAGCAGACACTGCGGCAAGTGATGAAACGATATCGTTCACGCCCGATGAAAGCGGAAGACCTCAGCATACATGGACAAAAAAACAGAAAAGAGCCGTATGGATTGCGGCTGTGGTTGCTGTTTTGCTTTTCCTTGTGATCAGCTTCTTACTGAGCCTTGCAGGTATTGACGTATTCAGTCTGCTCGGCGGAAACCCTGCTATGCAGTAAACGGATAAATACAAAAACCGCACTCTTTATCGGGTGCGGTTTTTTGTATTTATCTGTTATAAAATAAGGCATATCAGCCCGTTGCAACCGTCATTGATAATTCTCTGGATAGCCTCCTGGAGCTTTGCTCTCGCATCGGCAGGCATACGGCTGAGCTTGTTGTGAAGTCCCTCGTTTACAAGTTCGTGCAGTGATTTTCCGAAAATGTTGCTTTCCCAGATTTTCGTCGGGTTTTCTTCAAATTCTCTGAGCAGGTATTTTACCAGATCCTCCGACTGCTTTTCACTGCCGACTATCGGATTTACCTCGGTGTTGATGTTGGCAAGCGTCATGTGGATAGACGGAGCGGACGCTTTGAGTCTTACACCGAACTTACCGCCCTGCTTTACTATCTCGGGTTCTTCAAGGGTAAGCTCCTCCGCTCCCGGCATCACTATTCCGTAGCCGGTGGCTCTTACCTCTTCGAGTGCGGTTCTCACCTTTTCGTACTCTTTCTTGATTTTCGCAAGCTCTATCATGCACGGCATGAGGTCGCCCTCATCGGCAAGTTCGATACCGGTAGTTTCGCCCAACACCTGATAGAATAAATTCTGACCGAGATTTACTGTAATATAAGCGGTTCCGGAGCCGAGTTCAGTTTTATCCTTATTGCAACAGCTGATACTTTCGCACTGCCCTATTCTTCCGATAAAGCCGTCAATATCGCCCATGCAACTCACATTTTCAGCCGCTTCACGAACTGAATCAAACACCTGCTTTTTGAGATAATGGTCGTTATCGAGCGATGAAAGCCACTTGGGAAGCTTTATACCGATTTCTCGCACGGGGAAGCCCATAAGTACATCGGAAAGAAGTGACTTTATATTCTCTTCCGTGATATCAAGGCAATTAAGCGGTGTTACGGCACAGCCGTACTTTTCTGAAAGCCTGCCGGCAAGTTCCTTTGACTCGGCGGATTTCGGATTATTACAGTTAAGCACTACGGTAAACGGCTTTTTTATGCTTTTGAGCTCATTTATGACACGCTCCTCAGCCGCCTCGTATTCTTCTCTCGGAATATCGGTGATACTACCGTCTGTCGTTACCACTAGCCCGATTGTGCTATGCTCGGTGATTACCTTATGAGTTCCGACCTCAGCCGCCATATTGAACGGAACTTCTTCGTCAAACCACGGTGTTTTAACCATGCGTGGCGCTTCATTCTCAATATAGCCCTTTGCACCCGGAACTATGTAACCCACACAGTCAATAAGCCGTACATTGAGATTGACGCTCTCGTCAACCGTTATGCTTACCGCTTCCTCAGGTACGAATTTCGGCTCGGTGGTCATTATTGTTTTTCCTGCCGCCGACTGAGGAAGTTCGTCTACCGCTCTTTCTCTGCGGAACTCATCCTCAATTGACGGCACAACCAGCACGTTCATGAACCTGCTGATAAAGGTCGATTTTCCCGAACGCACGGGACCGACAACTCCTATATAGATATTTCCGCCTGTTCGCTCGGAAATATCCTTATAAATTGACTTTGGCATAATTTCTCCTTATCTGTTTTAATAAAATGCCTTATCTCATAACTGCGTGTGCGGAAAAAAGAGATTTTTTCAAGCTATATTATAGGTATCAGAAGTAATCCCGAAACCCTGCCGTCTGTAACCTCGTTTTCTGCTTCTATAGCCGCCGCAGATGTGTTATAACGTTTTGCTATATTCCAGATATCCTCGTTTTCATCAGCAAAGTACAGTTTCAGCGAATAATCATCGCACTTCGGTTTCTCTGCGTTCTCATTTACCTCAACCTGCTTTATTACCTGCTCGGTATTACAAAGGTACATACAGCCCTGCATAAGAACGGAACATCTCAGCTCAATTCCTTCATCAGTGATACTGTAGCTTACCGACGAAATGCTGACAACCGGCTGAATAACGCAATCGGTTGTTACTGTGCCTATTGATGCCGAAACTTCAAACGGCAAGTTCTTTTCTGAGAATACCGGCTCGTTTTCCTTAACGGCTGATATATTGCAAAGCAGTTTTCCGTTTATGCTCAGTTCGCCGTTATCGCCCGGACGGCAGATTATCTCCGACACATCACAATCCACATCAATAACATTGTCCGGTATACCGTTTTCGCAAGGAATAAGCTGTTTTATGTTCAGTGTCTGGCTTATAAATCTGTGATCGGCTTCAGTCTTCAGTGCGGCGGTGGTAAATGTCGTTTCGTAAGCGGTAGAATACATATCCGCAACGGGATAAATGTTTTCTTCAAGTGTAGCGGTTATCTGAGAGCCGACTGTCAGCTCACAGCCGAATACGCCTGACGAACTATCGTCGGCGGATTTAACCGACAGAGAACACGACAAAACTCTGAACAATGCGTAACAGGTGTGCTTTTCATCTACACCCTGCATATCAACAATCTGACTGAGCGGTATTTCAGCTTCCATAGTCTGCAAAGAACTACCACTGTCGTTGTGGACAAGATACAGTGCTTTGAGCTTTGCCTCGCCTTTCAGTACAACTTTATCCGCTATTATCTTGCAGTCGTTTACCACTGCGGTTGCGTCACAGCTTACAACCGCCTTTATAGTGCCGTCTATGCCCGAAACCCCGATATCCTCACGGATAACGAATTGCTTTCCTGCTGTGAGCTTTCTTGTACAGCAGACCTTGTTCTTTCTGGTCTGTATATTACAGCCGTCAATGTCGGTTATAATCTCAAACGGAGTTACAGCGCTTACTTTTATCTTGAAACTTACAGCTCCCCTTACGTCAATACGTCTGCCCGAAACCGCACGACAGGTAGCATAATCCACCTTTGGCTCGATTGTTACCGTGCCGTTGTCGGCGGATTTCGGTAAATCGACTGTCTTTGAGTAACTGTAACGATGCTCGATGCACTCCATTCCGCCGCCCTCGCTGAGATATAGCACCGTAATGCAGATAACGCCGTCACATATCAGTTTGTCACCCGAAATATTGTAGGATACTATCCCGGGACGCAATGTGCATCTTAAAATCTTGAAGATGTCGGGATAATAATCCGGCAGGACGTAATCAAACTCAACCCCCTGCTCCGCCTGTCCGTCATATATCACTTCCGTGACAAATACAGGCTCTTTCTTTACAGAAAAGTCCATATAATCCTCCTTTAGCTGTTTCCCTCTTGTACGGGTTTTAACACAATATATGAGGACACGGGACATAATATTACAGTTTGTCAGACGGGAAAATAAAAAAAGCTGTACCGAAAAGGTACAGCCGAAAATGTATTAAATTAAGTTATCAATAAAATCCGCCGTCAACTCCGAGAACCTGACCCGTAACAAATCCTGCGGATGCAAGATACACTGCGGCAGAAGCTACATCATCAGGGGTTCCCAGTCTTCCGAGAGGGGTTTCCTCTATCAGCTCGTTCATTTCTTCGGGTGACAGATGAGCATTGTTCATGGGGCTGTCGATAACCCCCGGAGCAATACAGTTTACGGTAATACCGCTGGGGGCTACTTCCTTAGACAGCGACTTTGTAAAACCGATAAGCCCTGCCTTGACTGTTGAATAAGGCACTTCGCATGACGCTCCGTACACACCCCAGACTGACGAAATGTTGATGATACTTCCCTGTTTACGATTGATCATATAAGGCAGTACCGCCTTTGTCATATTGAACGCACCTGTCAGGTGAACATCAACCATATTGTACCAGTCAAGCTCGGTAACATCACTCAGAAGCTTTATCTGGGATATCCCTGCATTATTTATCAGCACTTCGATTTTTCCGAAATCCGCCGCTATACGTTCTATAGCAGAAGATACTTCGGGAGCGGAAGATACGTCCGCTTTATAAGCTTTGCAACCGATTTCTTGCTCAAGCAGTTTTGCCTTGTCATCGGAACTTTTGTAAATTATCGCTACATCGTTTGTTTTTGCAAAGGCTCGTGCCATTGCACTGCCGATAGCACCTGTACCGCCTGTAATAATTACCGCCATAGTAATCCTTTCGACTATAAAACGGGCATTGCGTTACTTGTTTACGATAATGCAATGCCCTGTTATATTTACTTACCTGTTACCTTTATTTCATCGCCGTCTGCGTCTACGTTTATTTCAGAAACGTTTCCGTCAGCGTCAACTATTATATTGGCAACCTTATCCTCAATATCCTTGCGGACTATTCTGCGAACATCTCTGCCGCCGAACTTACCGCCCGATGCTTTCTTGGCAACAAGGTCGTAAGCCGCATCGGTTACGTTGAGGGTGATATTCTTCTCACCGAGAGGTTCTTTCATCTCGCCTATCATAAGACGGGCAATACCGTTATATGCTTCAAGCGACAGAGGCTTGAATACAACAACTTCATCAACACGGCTTAAAAACTCGGGGCGTAAGAACTCGCCGAGAGCCTTCATAGCCTTATCCTTGGAGATATCTTCCTCACTCTTTGCAAAGCCGAGTCCGCTTGTATTGAATGACGAGCCTGCATTTGAAGTCATTGCGATTACGGTATTCTCAAAGCTTACAGTTCTGCCGTGAGCATCGTTTACCTTGCCCTCGTCAAGAATCTGTAAGAGGATATTCATTACATCGGGGTGAGCCTTTTCAATCTCGTCAAAAAGGATTACCGAATAAGGTTTTCTGCGTACCTTTTCGGTAAGCTGTCCTGCTTCATCATATCCTACATATCCGGGCGGAGAACCGATAATTCTCGAAACACTGTGCTTTTCCATAAACTCAGACATATCAAGTCTGATAAGCGGATCGACAGTATTGAAAAGCTCATTTGCAAGTACCTTTACAAGTTCGGTCTTTCCGACACCCGTGGGTCCTACGAATATGAATGACGCAGGTCTGCGGCGTGCAGAGAGTTGAACTCTTGTTCTCTTTATAGCGGCGGCTACAAGCTCGCAAGCCTCGTCCTGACCCACTACCTTTGATTTCAGTACGCTTTCAAGGTTTGCTATACGCTTGAACTCAGTTTCAAGGAGTTTACTTGCAGGGATTCCTGTCCAGAGCTCTATTACCTTGCACACATCGTTCTCGGTAACATGAACTTCCTTTATCATCGGTTCAAGTTCTTCAATACGGGCTGTGTTCTTTGCAAGCTCAGTCTTTATTTCTGCTATACGCTGATAATCCTTGTTCTCGGTTTCAGCCGACAGATTGTTCTCTTCGGTTTCAAGCGCCTTGTTTTTCTTCTTGAGCTGTTCATACTCGGTGAGTTCCTTGCTGTTTATACTTGCGCAAGCAGCAGCTTCATCAAGCAGATCTATCGCCTTATCGGGCAGATATCTGTCAGTGATGTAGCGTTCACTGAGAACGGCACAGCTTCTTAATATATCATCACTTACATACAGCTTGTGATATTCTTCGTAATACTCCTTGATACCCTTGAGCAGTTCGATTGTGTCCTCAATTGAGGGCTCGTTTGCCGTTACGGGCTGGAAACGTCTTTCAAGTGCCGAGTCCTTTTCAATGTACTTTCTGTACTCATTGAATGTGGTAGCACCGATTACCTGTACCTCGCCTCGTGAAAGTGCGGGCTTCAGGATATTAGCGGCGTTCATAGTGCCCTCTGAGTCGCCTGTTCCGACAAGATTATGGACTTCGTCTATAAAGAGGATTATATTACCTGCGTTCTTTATCTCTTCGATAAGTGCTTTGACACGGCTTTCAAACTGACCTCTGAACTGAGTACCTGCCACAAGAGCGGTAAGGTCGAGCATATAAAGCTCCTTGCCCTGAAGTCTGAAAGGAACGTCACCGTCTGCAAGCTTCTGTGCGATACCCTCTGCTATAGCGGTTTTACCTACACCGGGTTCGCCTATGATACAGGGATTGTTCTTTGTACGGCGTGATAAGATCTGCATTACACGGTAGATTTCTTTTTCTCTGCCGATTATACGGTCAATCTCACCTTTTTTGGCTTTGGCGGTAAGGTTTGTACAATAAGCATCGAGGAATTTTCTCTTCTTCTCTTCTTTTCTCTTATTGTGTTTCTTATCGTCCTTTACATCCTGCTTTTCTCCGTCGGTCTTGCTGTCACCGTTTGCCGTAGCATTGTTTGCGGCAGCAAAACGCTGGAAGAACGGCATCATTGTACCTGCTCCGCCGGGTGAAAATTCATCGTCTTCGTCAGTGTCGGGGTCGCCCTCGCCGAAAAGCATCTTGTAGCTTTCTTCGAGATCCTCATCGCTGATGCCCATTTTTTCGAGGTAGTCCTTTACCTGCGGAACACCGAGCTCTTTTGCACAGATAAGGCAAAGTCCCTCATCACGCTTTTCACTGCCCTGTATTGTCGAGATAAACACAACTGCCTGTCTTTTTTTACATCTTGAACAAAGCATTTATATCCAACCTTTCTTTAGGTTCTGTCTGTATTTCTGTAGTAATCTTAACAGATCAACTGTTATTATAGTTCTCTTTTGTTAACTGAGTATTTAGTTAAGGAAGTCAAGGAACGAGAAGTTATATACCCAGCTGAACGCATACGACTTGTTGATTGTCATATCGTTGAGGAAAATAAGTGTATTGTTGCTCATTTCAACCGCCATGTGTGCGATTATAACAACTATAAACACGATTATCAAACCCTGTAAAAGTCCGAGTATGCCGCCGAGCAGTGAATTGAGCTTACCGATAACGGGAAGCTTGTTGATAAGCGAAGTTGCCTTGATGATTATCGAAAGAATAATAAACACAAGGAAGAACAGTACAACGAAAATTATTGTTCTCAGCGGTACCAGAACGATCGGCTTTGCCACATTGTCAAGCACTGCCTTGCCGGGATTACCCGATGACTGTACTACACTTACTACAACACTGTTTATCATACCGCTGTCTATATCGTCAATTGTCTTGCCTTTAAGGTCAAGTGTAGGAACAGCGTCTGCCACCTGCTCGATTACTTCGTTAACACTGTCGGCAATCTCACTGTTCTTGATATTCTGGGCAAGAACTTCGGTAAGTATCATATTTTCGATACCGTACTTTTCGATATCACTTTCGTATATCTGTACGGAACCGAGATTGACATTTGAATAATCGGTTGATTTATCCACACCGAAAGCTGTAAGGTCAACCTTGCTGATACCTGTATTGCTGAGATTTACGTTATTCAGATTAACGGTTACCTTACCTGCCTTGTCGGGTTTAAGTTCAAGGCTGTCAATGCTTGTGCCGTTGATCTTTGCCTTATCCATATCTATCTTGCCAATCTGTGTAACAACATTATCACCGAGAGCATCGTTTATAGATGTCGAAATAGTCTGTTCGAGGGGTTTACTGATAAAGCTGTCGTATACCCAGCCCGAAACACCGTCACTTATAGCGAGAGCTATTATAAATGAAGCTATAAAAGCACCGAGGCTCAGCACCATTCTCACAAATCCCTTTTTTGCACCTACAAACAGCATACCGATAAGTATCGCCGCAAGTATCACATCATAAAACCAGAAAAATTCCGTTCCCATATTTCGTCCTTTCTATGCTTAAAGCTGTATACAGTCAAGGCTGTCATATCCCATAAGGAGTATTGAGCCGCCGACCTTGATAAAATCCGAATAGCTGTCGGTGAGCAGAGTTTTCTTAACCGACTCGAGCGAATAGTCGTACTGTGTCATATCCGATTCGGTCATTACTGTAATTGTATTATCGCCGACTCTTATACGCTTAACGTCTGCCGTCACAGCAACGCTCGCCGTGACCTCACACTTTTCATTTAAAAGTATCAGTTTTTTTCCGTCATCGGTATAATCGTCAATGACAAATACTTTCTGCGGCGTTGACGTATCAAAGTTTTCTATAGTTCCCTGATAGCTGTAATTGCCAATCAGCTCGCCGCTTTCTGAATTGTAAGTCAGTATCTCACTGTCGCCTGTTACCGTAAGGATATTGCTGTTTATGCTGAGTGCCAGTGAAACGCAATCGCTGATTGTCTGCGACCACAGTTCTGTACCGTCACCGGTAAGATCGTACTTTGATAGCTTTGTCACAATGTCGCCGTTATCCGACGTTACTCTTGTGACATAAATGTATCTGTTATCATCGGAGAATGCGACCTGCATGACGTTGTCGTCAATGAAACGCTGGGTATAAAGCCATTTTCCGCTTCCGTCATATACATAGATAACATTCGAGTAGCGGCCGCCTGAGGTTACAACCGCCGTATGCTCGGAATTGCTCAGAAATACCGAAACAATGACCTCATCTTCGATACTGCCTTTGTAAATCTCGCTTGTCTTATTGAAAAGCGAGAAATCATGACCTCCCTTGTCGTAGATCATTACACGCTTTGAATTTGATACTGCCATGGGGTGAACATAT
>CABUEI010000040.1 GCA_902490585.1 uncultured Oscillospiraceae bacterium | reverse complement strand
ATGTCCGCTGTAGCTTACCACAACGTCGGGCTTTATCTGTTCACCCGTGTATACCATATCAGGTACTGTGATAGCTACATCGTTTATCGCTCTTGCGTTGATCGTGAAATTCTTTGATACACTTCCCGAGTAGTTGCCCTTACCCGTTACCGTAAGCGTAGCCGTACCGGGTTCGGTGTTGCTTTTATAGCTTACCGTAAAATCTGTGCCGTTTTTCAGCGTCTTGCCGCCTACCTTTACAGCAGGTACAGGTTTTATCGCACTGCCCGTATAGGTCTGATTTGCCGTATTCGCTACAGCCGATGCCGATATACCGAGTGCCTTTATAGTAAACGTCTTTTTAACACTTCCGCCGTATGTACCCTTGCCCGTAATCGTGACAGTTCCCGTGCCGACATTTGTGTTGTTTGAATAAGCAACCGTGTAGTCCGTATTCTTTTTGAGCGTGGCACTTCCGTATTTTACAGTCACCGCAGGACTGAGCGCCGAACCGTTGTAGGTCAGCGTGTTGTTATATGTAATAACAGCGTTTGAAATCGGTTTTGCATTAATTTTGAAAGTAACGTTTCTCGTTCCCGAAAGCTTTCCCTTGCCCGTGATTGTAACGGTAGCCGTTCCGATCTTTGTGTTATTTTTATAACTCAGTGTATAATCAGTGCCGTTTTTAAACGTATAGTTATTATATTTTACCGTAACCGCAGGTGTCTGTGCCTTGCCGTTATAAGTTACAGACGGTACGGTTATTTTCAGTGTGGAAACAGGTCTTGCCGCTATCGTGAATGTCAGTGAGCAACCGCCGGCATAGTTTCCCTTGCCCTTTATATAAACCTTTGCCGTGCCCTTATTCGTGTTATTCTGATATGTCAGCGTAAAATCCGTTCCGTTTTTAAGTGCCGTTGTACCGTTTTTGATGTTCGGAACAGGCTTTATCTGCGAACCTGTATAATACTGTGTGGCGATTTTATAAAAAGTACACTGTTTGTATATTGTAGCAGGATTGATTTTAAACGAACGTTTAACCGTTCCGCTGTAACTGCCCTTACCTTTGATAACTACATAAGCAGTACCTGCATTTACGTTGTTCTGATAACTTACCGTGTAATCAGTTCCGTTTTTCAGCGTCTTACTTCCGTATTTTACCGTAATCGACTGCGTCTGCGCTTTACCCGTGTAGGTCTTTGTCGTCAGTCCCGATATCGTACAGTTGGTTACTGCCGCCGCTTCTGCCCTGCTTCCCGTAAAACAGCAGACGGCAGCCGCACAAAGCAGAGCACAGACAAAAGCCGTAAACCATTTTACAGCCGTCATATATCTGCTTTTTACCGTTGCCGTCATGATATTTGCCTTTCTCTGTGTCTGTTATCCGAAGAAACCGTTATTTGAATTCAATATCGTTCGGACCGCAGACGATGTTGCATTTGCCGTACTCTGCCGATGTTGTAGTGGTAAAGCTGTTGAGATTTATCCTTACGTTCGGATAAACACACTTTGTCACTCTTACCGACAGTGTTTCCTTGGCATTGATTATCCTTTGAATTTCATCTATTCTTGCCCTCAGCGGCTTTTTGTCCATGCCTTTCTGAACCTTGAGCCTTATTGCCGAAGAGATGTACGCCTCTTTTTCTGCGTCAAGATGTTCGCCGTTTCTCTTTTTCTCCTGCAAAAATTCAATAGATGTATTTATTTTCTCTATGTACTCGTCGATTGCCGTACACTGTTTTTCAAGCGAGTCCATTTCGAGCAGAAGATTTGTCGTACTTCCTACCGAAATTACAGTAGGCGTATAGCTCTTGTGTCCGAGCTGAGCCACCGCAAACCTGCCCATTACACTGCAATCACCGCCGACAAGTGCACCGGGGTTCTTAGTGCAGTCAAGGTCGCCCTCTATCTTTATACGACAGCCTACAAGCGATGTACTTGTAAGATTACCTCTTGTGGTGATCGTATCGTTTTCGCCGAAGGCAATATTTATGTTACCGTACTGTGACTGTACCGTACTTGCGAATACGCCGTTCTTGACTGTTATATCGCCCTGAGCTGTCAGCGTAGCGCCCGTTACCATACCCGATACGGTTATGGATTTACCTGCCGTAACAGAAAAGCCCTCCTGCACACTGCCCTTGATGACAACATCGCCCAGGAAGTTTATATTACCCGTCTTTACATCTATATCCGATGAAATGGCGAACGTGGTTTCTACATTGAATCTTCCGCCCTTGTATACAAGGTTACCGCTGTCAGCGGCAAAAAGCTTTGTGCCGTCTGCGGAAAGTACCGTGTTAGTGCCCTGCGGTATGAGCGGAGGTCTTCCAGGACGTGGCGCAATCACCTGACCGTATACGTTTATACCCTCTTCACCCTGTGTTTCGGGAACAATTTCACATATAAGGTCGTTCACCTTTACGTTTACTATAAGTCCTAAGTCACGGTAGTCAACACTGCCGTCCTCAAGCTTTCTCGGTACAAGCTTCTTATCTGTATCAAAAAGATTGTTGACCTTTCCGTTTTCGCCGTCTATAGCCGCATATCCGCTCGCTACAGTGAAGATCTTGTCATATAATTTGTTTGCCGCTATCTCTTCGAGAAGTTCCTCGTCAATTCCGTATACAACGTGCTCGTCCTTGAGTGCCTGCCGCATAGCTTCAACAGTTATATCCTTGCCTGAAAACTGCGGTGAGAATACGCACATATTCGCTTCCAGCTTGTTATCCGTTACAACTACCTTAGCCGATGCGTCAACATTCATCAGAGGGTTATTTCCCTGCGGACGTTGCATTGTGCCTGCATTGTTCAGCTCTATACCCTCAAGCGACGTGTTCGATGCCTTTTCAAGTTCAATAAGCTCCGACATTGAAGCGTCAGCCATCTTCTGTCTTTCGGATTTTTCCATCAGTGCACCTCCCTGTGTGATGATCTATATACATTCCTCTGAAAGTTTTCCTTTTATATCGTCTTGTTGCCTTTAAGGCTCGACATTATCTCAAGCGAGCCGTCCGCCGCATTGAACGATACCGTTCTGCCGTAGTTAAGACCCGTGTCCGATGCGATTATCGGCACTCCGAGCTTTGCCAGCATCTTTTTGGTCGCCTCAACGTTACGGTCGCCTATCGACATTGCAGGTGATGTGGTAGCAAACATATTCGCTCCCCCTGCAATCTTTGCGGTTATTCTCGATGCCGCCGCACCGCTCTTTATCATACTTTCATACAGCAGTTTTATGCCCGTGTCGGCAAACTTGAACTTGTTGTGATCATTCGGTATAGCACTGCTGTCCGGGAGCATTATATGTGCAAGTCCCGCTATACCGAGCGCTTTATCTATCATACATATCCCGACGCAGCTGCCAAGCGCATAAGTCACCAGTACATCGGGCGACTTGCACAGCTTCTGGTCGGATATCCCCACGATTATCTTGTTCACTGGTCCGCTACCCCCAGTTTTCCGAGCAGCGTCCTCAGCGACTCAACCGTAGGTATAAGAAGCATATCGGACTGTATTTCAACTGAATCTATCAGAAATTGTTCGCTTATCATAAGTACCCGTTCATACGCCTCGGAAAGCTCTGTCGCAGGAACCGTCATTATAGCCCCGAGCATATCCGTTGTCAGCGCAGGCACCGACATATCAATCGTCATACCGCCTAAATCCGCTATGGCGTTGACATAACTTCCGCCCATTATGTTTCCTATCTCGCTGAGCACCGATATATCATCGTTGTTCATCTCATACAGCGAAAACGGGCGTTCCCCCGTAAGTCCCGTTACGATAGTTTTCGCAAACGCCTCTTCCAGCAGGAACATTATCATTCCGTCTGCGTCCCCTTTAAGCCGTATCAGTATTCCCACCACCAACTTATCGGGAGAGCCGAGCGACTCTATTGCGTCAGCCACGTCCATAAGCCTTACCTGCGGCACCTGCATATCTATGCTTCTGTTCAGAAGCTGTGACAGCGCCGTTGCGGCATTTCCCGAGCCGATATTTCCTATTTCTTTAAGCACATCAAGCTGTACCGGGCTTAAATCGTCGTAACTGTTTATCATAATAGACCTCTGAAATTATTAATCTTAGCTTTTATAACCGTACAGCCTGCCGGTATTCCCGACAGACCCACGGTTAAAAAACTCAAAAAGCAACATCAGGTTTTACTACCTGAGGTTGTTGGTTATACGCTCCAGCTCATCGGCTGTCTGTACGACCCTTGCGCTCATCTGGTATGAACGCTGTGTTTCAATGATGCGTACCATATCGCCTGCAATATCCGTATTGCTGCGTTCGAGTGCCATTCTTATCTTGTCGATACTCCTGTCGGCAACCGCCTCTCCCGACCTCTCCGTAGCAGTCATCTTGTTACTGCCGAGAAGTTCGAGTCCAAAGTTGTTGTCGAATGTGTACACACCTATCATTTCCGTCAGTGCGTCATAGTCCGGCTTGCTCGTACCCTCTATAAAAGGAACCGTAATATGATTTCCCTCATAGTCAAGCACAAATTCTCCGTTCGCACTTACAAGCTCCCAGTGGTCGCCTATCTGCGACATCTGAAAATCGCCTGCTCTTGTGTAGTTTACATCGCCGTACTTATCCATTACCGCAAAGAAGCCCTCTTCTGTCGGTATTGCAAAGTCAAGGTCATTATCGGTATATGTAAATACGCCCTCGCTGTACATAAGCTGAGTGCTGTGCACATATTCGCCGTGACCTGTCTGCCAGTCCGGTTCTGTACTTCTCTGTACCGTATAGATACAGTCCGCAAAGCTCGGACGTGATGCCTTGAAGCCCACCGTATTCACGTTTGCGATGTTGTTCGAGTAAACGTTAAGTCCTTCCTGCTGTGCAATCAGACCCGTCTTACCCGTGTAGAATGCTATGTTCATAACATATCCTCACATTCAGTCATTTTACAGCTTGATTATCTCGCTTGCCGCTCTGCCGTTTATCGTATCCATATACTTCAGCACGGCACTGCTCGCCTCGAATAATCTCTGTGTTTCCATAAGAGAAGTGATCTCCTTGTTAGCGTCAACGTTCGACTTTTCAAAACAGCCCTGGATAATGTCATACTTTTCATCAGCTGGAACAGTCATATCCCCGTCATACGAGAATAAATCGTTACCCACCTTTGTAACATCTGCATTTTCAGGTATGTAGCTCAGCCTCAGCGTTTCAATTACATCACCGTTCTCGTTTAAGATATTACCCTCGTTGTCAACAATGAAATCATCGTTTCCGATATAGATTTCACCGTTTTGACCGAGAACACGTCCGCTGTCGTTAAGGCACAGATAACCCTCTCCGTCAAGCTCGAACTGACCGTTTCTTGTCTGATATACATTACCGCTTGCGTCCTGTATATTGAAGTACACATTACCCTGTATACCTATATCAAACGGACTTTCGGTAAATTCAAAACTGCTCTGCTCAAGGTTGCTCTTGCTTGTATCAACATACGTCTGTACAAATTTACCGCTCGTCTTTCTGCGGTTGCTGACAAGTATAAGTTCCTCCTGGAAGGTATTCATTCTTATCTCGTCTTTCTTGTAACCTGCTGTATTGATATTCGTGAGATTGTTTGAGATAGCGTCCAGCGACCTCTGATGGTTTATCATGGATTGCGTCAGATTGTAAAATGCTCTCTGCAAGTTTTTTCACCTCCTTTCTCCTTAATTATATCATATCAGTTTTCACATTAATATGCAAGCTTTTCAGCTGTTTATATAGCTTTCCAGCTTGTTTTTGAGCGTCAGCATAGCCTTTGAGTGTATCTGACACACCCTCGACTGTGTAATGCTCATGACTTTAGCGATTTCCGAGTATTTCAGCTTCTCGTAGTAGTACATGGTGACTACCTGCTTTTCCTTTTCGGGAAGAGCGGCAACAGCGTCCGCAATTACCTGTTTTTTCTCACGCTCATACATTTTTGCGTCGGCGGTTTCACTTGATGCCGAAATACTTTCGTCAAGATTATCCTCGTATAAAAGTTCCTCAAACGACAGCGTTATCATTCCTGCCGTATTCGCCATCAGCTTTGAAAGCTGTGCGGTGGTCATATTCATACTCTCCGCAAGCTCCTCGTCTGTCGGAGTACGGCAAAGCTCTGAATTAAGCCTTGCAAAATTATCGTCAAGCTGTTTCGACAGCTTTCTGAGCGTTCTCGGAACTCTGTCCAGCTTTCGCAGATAATCAATAACAGCGCCCTTTATCCTGATACCTGCGTATGTTTCGAATTTTACATTCTTCTCGGGATCGAAGCCGTCTATAGCCGCCATAAGCGCAATAACGCCCTCGTTTATGATATCGTCGCTTTCCGCATATCCCGAATAGATATTCCGCATGGAAACGGCAATAAGTTTTACAAGGTCCATGTACATCAGCACGATTTCGTTTCTGACATTTACGTCCCCTGTCAGCCTGTACTTTTCTATAAGCTCGTTAAGCCGCTCCTTGCCCTGTACAGCTACCGCCATAAAACGCTCCTTTCCCTGATATTTCCGATTTCACGGAGCTTACATAGTTATATTTCCTATAGCCTGTATCTGTGCCGTGTTGTCGATTTCGCTGTAGGACAGCACCGTTATATTCGGTATGAACTGATCTATCAGTTTCTTGAAGTATATTCTTACTATCGGAGAAGTAAGGATAATTATATTCGGTATAACGTCCTTCACCTTGTCTATCTCTCCGCTTGTAATATTGACGATTTTCTGAATAAGGTCGGGATCCATCGCAAGATAACTTCCTGCGTCCGACTTCTTTACGCTCGCAACAATGGTATCCTCTACCTTCGGGTCTACCGTGATTACTCTCAGCGAGTTCGCCTCGGCAAAACGTCTTGTTATTGTACGCTTGAGCGCCTGTCTTACATACTCCGTTACAATATCAATATCCTTCAGCGCACCTGCATGGTCGCCGAGTGTTTCGAGTATTGTTTCCATATCCCTTATCGGAACGCCCTCACGCAGAAGCAGGCAAAGCACCTTTTCGAGATATCCGAGCGAAATCGTACCGGGTATAAGGTCGTCGATAAGCGTCGGGTTCGTCTGCTTTATGTTGTCCACCATGGTCTTTACGTCCTGACGTGACAGCAGTTCACTGCAATGCTGCTTGATAACTTCCGACAGATGAGTGATCATTACGGAAACGGGGTCGATAAGCGTATAACCTGCAACGTCCGCCATTACCTTCTTGTCTGCACTTATCCACTTTGCAGGAATACCAAAAGCAGGTTCAACAGTGTCAATACCGTCAACAGGGCTTACAACATCGCCGTTGTCAAGCGCTAAATAGTGGTCGGAGAGAATTTCTCCCCTTGCGACTTCTTCACCCTTTATTTTAATAACATACTGGTTGGGGTTAATTTCGGGGTTGTCCGTCATTCGTACCGACGGTATAACCATACCCATATCCATAGCAAACTGCTTACGGAACATTACCACACGGTCGATAAAGTGACCGCCGCTCTTTTCGTCTACAAGATGTAACAAGCTGTAGCCGAATTCCATTTCTATCTGTTCTACATTGAGCAGTTTGAATACGTTGTCGATATCTCTGTAATAGTCGTTGTCCGAGGTCGGCTGATCCTGCATCTTGGCAAGGCTTTCACGTTCAGCCTGAGCGGCAAGAGCAGCCTCTTTCTTCGCCTTTGATTTTGATAATCTCCAGCCGAATATAAACAGTGCCGCACCGACGCCGAGGAGTATCAGCTTCGGGAAACCGGGTATAACCATAAGAGCGGCAATAACGATACCGGCGATCATCATTACATTCGGCTGTGAAGTAAACTGACGCTTGATATCTGCGTTGAAGCTGTCCGTACTTGCCGCACGGGTAACAACCATACCTGTTGCAACAGAGATCATAAGTGCAGGGATCTGCGAGCAAAGACCGTCACCGACAGTAGCCAGTGAGTAGGTGGAAAGCACGGTGTTTATATCCTGTCCGTGCATCATACCGAGTACAGCACCGCCGATAAGGTTTATAAGTGCTGTGATGATAGAAATTATTGCGTCGCCCTTTACGAACTTCGTAGCACCGTCCATTGCACCGAAGAAGTCGCTCTCACGCTGTACTTCCGCACGGCGTATCTTTGCTTCTTCATCGGTGATCGCACCTGTGTTCAGGTCGGCGTCAATAGCCATCTGCTTACCGGGCATAGCGTCAAGGGTGAATCTTGCCGCAACTTCCGATACACGTTCCGAACCCTTGGTGATAACCAGGAAGTTAACTATTACTATGATTATGAAGATGATAAATCCGACAATAGCGTCACCGCCCATTACGAATTCACCGAATGTCTTTACAACTTCACCCGCATAGCCGCTTGAAAGTATTCCTCGTGTAGTCGATACGTTCAGCGACAGTCGGAAAACCGTCGTTAAAAGAAGTATCGTCGGGAATATCGAAAATTCAAGCGCTTTTTTTATGTACATCGTCATAAGGAGTATGACGAGAGAAAGTCCTATATTTATTATCAGAAGAAAGTCCAGTATCGGAGTCGGCAGAGGAATGATAATCGCAAGCACGATAAAAATAACGAATACCGCAAAAACATTCGTCATCATCTTTTTAACCATTCGCACCGCTCCTTTCTTGTTCTTTCTCTTTCTCTGTCCGGACTTCGCTTGTCCGTTTTTATAATTATTTATAATCGATCCATGCAAAATTTGCACTAACACTAACCTTGGCTCCCTTGCTAAAGGGAGCTGGCTTGCGGCAAGGCACAAATCCATGAAAATTACCGCTTAATGAGATAAGTCAAACCTTCAAATAGCACTTACTTTTTCTGCCGTCAAGACTGAGGGATCGCTTGAACTGTCCCAGCTGTCTGCAATATCGTTGCAAAGCTCGCACTGTCTCTCGCCAAGAACATCAGCACAATCGTTAAACCCCGCCGTTTCGCCATCTGTCGCCAAATCGCAACATTTCCAAAGGCGGAATTTGTTGCGGCTCACAGCCGCAAAGGCGGAATTTGCTGCGGCTCACAGCCGCAAAGGCGGAATTTGTAGCGGCTCACAGCCGCCGATGCTGTTCCTCATATACCATCGCCAGCACCTCTGCCACCGCAGTATAAAACTCTCTCGGTATCTCCTGACCTATGTCTACCGCCTCGTAAAGCCCTCTTGCGAGCGGACGGTTTTCAGTGATATATACATTATGCTCCTGCGCCACTGCAACTATCCTCAGTGCCAGTGCGTCAGTACCCTTCGCCACAACAACAGGCGCTTTGTAAGCCACTTTCCTGTCGTATTTCAGTGCTACCGCATAGTGAGTAGGGTTACGCACAACCACATCTGCGGACGGCACTTCCTGCATCATACGCTGTTGTGCCATTTCTTGCTGTTTACGCTTTATCTTGCCCTTTATCTGTGGGTCACCTTCGAGCTGTTTGTACTCGTCCTTGACCTCCTGCTTTGACATCTTGAGCTTTTTCTCAAATGACCACCACTGGAAAACATAGTCTGCCGCCGCCACAAATACAAGCATAACGAATATCGTTACAATAAGGCTCATCGCCGTTTCGCTTATATATGCAACTATCTTTATTACATCTGTATCTATCAGCTTTTTGAACTCGTTTATCCTGTCCATTACCTGAAAGTACAGTATAGCGACTACTACGATTATCTCGATAAGTCCCTTTACAAGTCCCACAAGCGCCTGCATCGAAAACAACCGCTTGATGCCCGTAAACGGATTCAATCTGCTGAATTTCGGCTTCATCGCCTCCATACTGAAAAGTCCCTTTGTCTGAACGATTACGGGCAGTACGCTCAGTACAACCCCCACCGCCAGTATAGGACCTACGGTACAGACGCAGATTATAGCCACCTTCCAGAATACGCTCATCGCAAACTCTACGGTATTGCCCGTCTTGTCAATAGATGACATCGACTGCTCCATAAAGTTTAACAGCATCTGGAACATATAGTTTCCGAATATCGCAAGAAATGCGAATATTCCCACCACGAAAACCGCAACCGCAACTTCCTTGCTTTGCAGTACCTCACCTTTTTTTCTGGTGTCCTTACGTTTTTTCGGGGTGGCTTTTTCGGTTTTTTCTTCGCCTGCCATTTACCCTCCTAAGAACCCATCATGCCGAGCAGACCGTAAAGGTTATGCCACATAATGCCCATCAGCTTTTCGATGAAATCCGACATAGGCTGAGCCATTATCAGCACCGCCGCCAGACCGATAAGCACCTTGAGCTGAATGTTCAGCGCAAATATGTGTATTGTCGGTACGGCTTTCATCAGCACGCCAAGACATATTTCGGTGATAAACTCAATAGCGATGATCGGTGCGGCAAGCTTTACCGCAAGCGTCAGTACTGTTGAAAAGTACGTTACAAGCGCCCACGGCACGTCCGCCGTAAATCCCGAAAATCCTATCGGCAGTGTTTCATACGATATATGAAACAGTTTTATATATGACAAGTGTCCATTCGTCAGAAAGAAGTACAGAATGAACATATAGTAATAAACATTTGCAAAAAGCGGCATCGACACACCCGTTGCCGGATCCATCGTCCTTGCCATTGAAAGACCTGTCTGATAGTCGATAAGCTCACCTGCGGAAATAGTTACCGTCAGTATGAGGTTTACCATAAAGCCGAGTATAAGCCCCAGCCCTATCTCTTTCATCATGTCGAACAGCATCATGAAGATGCCGGTCGGCTCATATTTTATATCCCCCATAGATGCGGCAAAAAGCACGGCGAGCGCTAACGTCGTGCCTGCTCTCAGTCTTACGGGAAAATTTGAACGGTTGAATATAGGATTAAAACTGAATATTCCCGATACCCTGCACATTATCAGCAGAAAACCGAGAAAATTGTTTATAATCATGTTCCATACGTCACTCAGCGTCATGTTACACCGACCGTCGCCATAAGTTCAAATATGTAGTTGAAGAACTCTATACAGCTGTTCATCATCCACGGACCGAACAGGAGCAGTACAATAGCCACCACTATGGCTTTCGGAGCAAACGAGAGTGTCTGCTCGTGTACCTGTGTCGCCGCCTGTAATATCGCTATTATAAGACCTATTACTACTGCGGCTATCAAAACAGGGAGTCCCAATTTAAGCGCCAGAACAAGCGCAGCGGTAAAGACCTCCATTGCTATATCCTGTGTCAAATCAAGCCCTCCCTTCAGGATCTGTTATGCTACAAATTATACGAGTTTACAAGCGTGCCGACCATCAACTGCCAGCCGTCAACAAGTACGAAAAGTATTATCTTGAACGGCAGTGAGATCATCGCAGGCGGTAACATCATCATACCCATCGCCATAAGCGTTGACGATACAACCAGGTCAATTACAAGGAACGGTATGAATATTAAAAAGCCCATCTGGAACGCACGTTTCAGCTCGCTTACTATAAAAGCGGGAATGACTGTTTCAAAGCCCAGCTTCTCGCTGTAGTTTTCAAGTGTTATATTATCTGTCGCACCGCCCGTAACGTCGCTCATGCTCTGCCCTTTAAGGTCAAGGAAGAATTTCATGTCGTCATTTGTCGTCTGCTTTAGCATAAAAGTCTTGAGCGGCTTTCCTGCGGCGTCCATAGCCTCTTCCATCGTGATTTCTCCGTTTGCATACGGCTGATATGCCGTTTCGTTTATCTCGGAGAAAACGGGCCACATTATGAATATCGTAAGAAACAGCGACAATCCCGTCAGCACCATGTTCGGCGGCGTGGACTGCGTCTGCATTGCCGTTCTTAAAAAGCTGAAACAGATAATTATTCTCGCAAACGATGTCATCATTACGAGAAGTGACGGCGCAAGCGACAGCACAGTTACAAGCAGTATTACCTCAAGCGACTGCGACCCGTCAACACCGATAAGATCTTTCATCACCGATGAATCCGTAGATTCCGTACCGTCCGAAGTATTGCCTGATGTATTACCCGATGTCGTATCGGTAACACCCGTCGTTGTGCCTGCGTTACCTGTAGCGTTATTGTCCGCCGCAAATGCGGTAACACTGCACAGCACCCCGATAAGCGCAACACATACCGTTAAAGACACGATAAAGCGGATAAAAATCCGCTTGTTGTCGATAAACATTTTTCTAATCGTAAGACCAAAAGCTTTTGTCATTTCGACTCCGTGTTCCTCTCATCAGAATTTTTGCTGTCATCTGTTTTATGAACATCGGGAAGACCTGATCTGTCATCGTCACGACCGTCTTTCTTCCCTCTCATATTCTTCACGTTTTTTGCAAGTGCGTCACTGAAAGCGGCAAAGAAGTTATCCTGCTTCCCCTGTCCTTCAGGGTAAAGCTCGGATAAATATTCCTCTTCCGTAAGGGAAAGATCTTCTATCTTATCTATCCTGCCTGCCGTAACGCCAAGCACCATACACTTTCCTGCAACGCTCACGACCACCACCGACTTTTCACCTCCGAGCGAGGCACGGTCAAGAACCTTGAGCCGCTTTCCGCCCGTTGTCAGTATCCCCTTGTTTACCTTTCTCAGTACCCAGAAGAACAGAAAAATCAGTGCAATTACGCCAACAAGCGCACATACAAGCTGTACTACCGGAGGCATCAGTCAAGTATCTTCTTGACAGTCTGGAGTATTCTCTCAGCCTTGAACGGCTTTACGATGAAGTCCAGAGCACCGAGTTTGATAGCCTCGACAACCATAGCTTCCTGACCCATAGCACTGCACATTACAACCTTAGCGCCGGGATCCATAGCCTTGATTTCCTTGAGCGCCTCTATACCTGTCTTGTTCGGCATTGTTATGTCCATGATAACAAGGTCGGGCTTTTCAGCGGCATAAGTTGAAACAGCGATTTCGCCGTCAGCCGCCTCAAGTATATTTGTGTAGCCGTTTGTTGTCAGTGTGTTGCGGATAAGCATACGCATGAATGCCGCATCGTCTACAAGTAATATCTTCTTATCCATAAGTGTAAGGTTTCCTTTCGTATACCTGTTATATTTTAATGTTATTCGCCTTTACCAAGGCTATCCATAAATTTCGATTTTACAATTTCCGTTATTCTCACCGCAAAGTTATCGTCAATAACCACAACGTCGCCCCTTGCGATAAGGTTACCGTTTACCATAACGTCAACGGGTGCGCCTGCCTGTCGCTCAAGCTCAATTATAGTACCCTGTGAGAATTCCAGTATATCCTTGATTTTCTTCTTTGTCGAGCCTATCTCAACAGATATCTGTAACGGTACATCCATCAGGAGCTGTAAGTTCTCCTTCTGCTCCGAACCGAGCGGAGCTTCAAAGCTCTCAAACTGTGCCAGCTGAGCATTGCGGTAGTTCACCGCAGGCTGAGGTTGCATCATAGGCTGTACAGGCTGACCGTACATTGCCGGGTTCGGCTGACCCTGATATCCGTAGTATCCCTGCTGTGCATACATATCGGGCATCGGCTGAGGTGCAGGCATAGCCGCCTGTTGTACAGGTGCCTGCTGAGCCATCTGCACAGCTGCCTGCTGGACAGAAGCTGCCTGCTGAACAGGAGCCGCCTGCTGAACAGGAGCCGCCTGCTGAACAGGAGCCGCCTGCTGAACAGGAGCCACCGGTTGAACAGGTGCCGCCTGCTGTACAGGCTGAGGTGCCGGTGCAGGAGCAGGTTCTGCCGCAATCGGTTCGGGTGAAGCCGCACCGCCGAGAACTCTGTCTGCAAGCGTAGCCGCAAGGCCGATATCGAGTACCGATATAAACTCCGATTTTATAACACCGTCAATGGTAAGGTCAAAATTGATAGCGGCGACCATATCCGTCTGTTCGTAGTTCTGAAGATCGGTGATATTTACCTCACTCAGAATGAACGGTGTCGGTGTCGAAATATCAATGCCCATACCTAAAAATTCCGCAAGAGCCGTTGACGATGCACCCATCATCTGGTTCATTACTTCACTTACCGCACTGATATTAAGCTCGTCAAATTCAAAGTCGGGCGATATAACGGGCGGCTTGCCCATCAGCTGATTGAGTATCAGCTGTACATCGTCCTGTTTAAGTATCATCAGGTTAGAACCCGAAAGTCCCTTTATGTATTCGATCTTTACGCATATCGCAGGCTCTAAGCGGTCGTAGTTGAGCTGTGACGCTTCCACAACGCTTACCTTCGGCGTAGTGATCCACACTTTGGCGTTGAGCAGCTCGGAAACTGCGGTTGCCGCACTTCCCATACTGATGTTCATTATCTCGCCGATAGCGTCAAGCTGCATCTCCGACAGAGTGGACAGTTTTCCCATTTACCTTACCTCAATTCTTTAGTATATTATCAATCCTGAACGCTTTCTTTCCGTTCAGCGTTCCGAGTTTTCCCTCAAACCAGCAGGTACTTCCCACTTTAAGCTGAACGTTGTCGGTTATCGGCTTGTTCAGCGGTATTATATCATTCACCTGCAAATTCAGCACGTCACGGAGCGTCAGCATTGTATCGTCAAGTACTGCCGTAACGGTAAGCTCCGACTGCGAAAGCGTTGACATAAGGTTCTCCTTACGCTCCGTCTCCTTTGTAGGACTTGCCGCCCTCTTGCCCGAGCTGAACTTTGCCGAGAATTTCTTCATTATCTGATCCATAGTAATCGCCGACATACAGAACGATACTACAGATTTTGACTCGTTTATCGTTACCTCCATGGCAACTATTATCATTGTTTCGTCAGCGTCTGCGGCGGATATTACTCTTGAGTTCGTTTCTATCGACTCGAGCTTCGGCTTTGTTTCGACATATCCGTCCCACGCCTCCGACATTAGCGAGGTAAAGCGCTCAACTATCTCACGCATTACGTTTATCTCTATTTCCGTAAAATCTCTGTCGGCGTCCTCATAAGAACCCTTTCCGCCGAGCATACGGTCGATCATTGTAAAGGTGAGCGAGTTTGAAAGCTGTAATACTGCGTTGCTCTCTTCAATATCATCGTCTTCGATACCGAGGTCAACTATACCCATTATCGTGTAATCGGGAAGAGCGTTGCTGAACTCAAAGTACTTCTGCTCCTCTATACTTGCAAGCGAAACCTTGCAGTACAGTCTTAAAAGTCCCGTTATGTAAGATGAAAGATGCCTTGAATAGTTCTCGAATATTCTTTCGAGTATCTTTATCTGTTCCTTGGTGAACTTCTTCGGAGTACGGAAGTCATACTCTTTTATCTCTTCCTTTTCTTCATGCGTATCAAGCGATGCGGAATCTCCTGCCAGCACGCTTGACAGCATGGCGTCTATCTGTTCTTGTGTAAGGGTGTCAGCCAAAAAGTCGCCCCCTTTCTGTTTTCTCTTATTCTGACGTTTCGGTCGGTGCCGATGTCAGTATATCTGTAGGAATACCTGTGTATGCAGGTTCGTACTTGGGTCCTGCGGCGTTGGTACTGCTGTTTGTGTCGCCCGAATTGTCCTCGTACTTGCTTTCCATGTTGTCGATAATTTCATTTACAACGTCGCTGTTGACATCTGAGCTTGTGTTGTCATTACGCTCATACGGGTCGGTGTTTGCACCGTTCAGTCTGTACTCATATTTCAGAATATCGTCTATGACTGCCTGTGAGGTCGTATCGAGCTGCGCTCTTACTATCATGATCTCAACACGTCTGTTAGCCGCTCTGCCCTCTGCCGTTGAGTTGTCGGCTATAGGCGTGTAGCACGCTTTTCCCTCTACCGTGAATTTTTCGCTGTCAACACAGCGGTTGTAGTCCATATATTTTACAACGCTTGACGCTCTTGCCGCCGACAGATCCCAGTCGTTGACATCCGATACCGCCTTTGCGGTATGACCCGAAACCGAGCAGGATTTTATATACTTGTTGACCGCCTTTATACCGGGCATGAACTTGTTGAGTACCTGCTTGCCCTCGTCTTTCAGCACCGCACTGTTGCCGTCAAACATTATCGTGTTGTTGAAACGGATGAAGATTCTTGTCGGTGTCTGCTCAATATACACATACTGACCGAGATCGTTCTTTTCCGTTGTTGTCTTTAAAAAGCTGTAAAGCTGATTGAAGTCGGAGGGAAGACCCTCTGTCTGTTCGCTTGTTGTACCGCCGTTTTCCGTATTCGGAGGAGATTCTGCATTACCGTTTGTATCAGCGGCATTGTTCTGCGGCTGTTCGTCCATTACGAACGGATTTACATAGCTTCCGCTTGACGTAAAGGACTGATATATGTACTGCCACTTTGTTTCATCTACCGATGATGCGGAATACAGCAATACGAAAAAGCACAGCAGAAGTGTAACCATGTCGGCGTAGGTATCAAGCCAGTTACCTTTTTCTTCGCCGCCTCCGCCGCCTCTTCTCTTTGCCATTTCTCCACCGCCTTTCCGTGATATAAGCTTAACTAATATATTTTAACATATTTACGGCTTTTTTTCAACCGTTAATTACTTGCTTTCCTTCTTTTTTATATCAGTCTGAGCAAGCATGAATTCAAGCTTTTCCTGTATAAGTCTGGGGTTTGAACCTGCCGCAATCGACAGAACGCCCTCTTCGATTATCTGCATACATAAGAGCTCCTGCTCGTGACTGTTTTTCAGTGAAGATGCAATCGGTGCAAACAGTACGTTCGAGAACAGTGAGCCGTAGAATGTCGTGATAAGGGCAACCGCCATACCGCTTGAAAGGTTACTTGAGTCCTCACCCATACCTTTAAGCATATTTACAAGTCCGACAAGAGTACCTAACATACCGAATGCAGGGAATATCGACATACCTTTTTCAAAGAAAAGTCGTCCTCTTTCATGACGTTCGCACATGAAGTCTATCGCATCGTCAAGCATACCTCTTACTTTGTCGAGGTCGTTTGCGTCAACGATCAGCATAAGGCTTTCCTTTAAGAACGGGTCATTACACTTGTTTGCACTGTCCTCAAGTGAGATAAGACCTTTTGTTCTTGCAATCTTCGCAAACTCAACAATCTGATCTATGTAGCTCTGCGGATTGAATTTCTTAGGGAATAAAGCCAGCTTTAAGTACTTCGGCAGATTTTTCAGATATGAAATCGGGAATGAACCGATAAGACAGCCTATAGTACCGCCGACAGTGATCGCAAGCGAGGGTATATCTATGAACCAGTCAATCTGACCGCCGTTAAATATACCGAATATAACCAGACCGAACGAAACGACCCAGCCTATGATGATCGTAATATTCAAAATAATTTCCTCCTGTAAGGGTTTATATAACACAGCACAAGGCTGTAATATTCATAGTTATATGCTTCTCTCCGGACGCTGACGTCTTAACGACTGTCTGTACTCCTTGATGAGAGAAAGTATTTCATTCATCGACTGCTCAACTATGTATGAATGTCCCGTACTTGTCGTGATCACCGTGTCGGGATTTTCGGTTACAATTTCGATTAAATCGGGATTAAGCATGAACTTTTCCCCGTTGAGCTTTGTAAGTGTTATCATACATTTCCTTCCTCTGCGGACAACTTCCGCATTGTCATTGATATCAACCGTTGCTTGTCAACGGTTTCCTTTCGGTCGCAAAACCGTTT
>CABUEI010000039.1 GCA_902490585.1 uncultured Oscillospiraceae bacterium | reverse complement strand
ATTTCTGACGCTGCCGCCAGTGAACGAACCGCCTGCGTTGATAACCTGACCGTCAAGTGTTACTATTCTGAAACGGTAACCGTACTTCTTGGCGATAAACGACGCCGTGTCGATATCTTCAACTACTGCCGTCTTGCCGAGTATGGATTTAACTATACCGTCGTACAGTTTGTCATACTCTACAAGGTCGCAAGCCATACCCTCAAAGCCGTTCTCATTGCTCAGTCCGCCGACTTCGAGCATCTTTCCCTTTACACTGGTAAGAGGTAAGAATGTGGCACGTCCGAGGTTATTTTCTTTCAGATAACGCATACTGCGTTTTGCTGACTCTTCGTTATCAGTTACGATATTCTGCATGATACCGCCGAGGGCTATTTCTATAGCCACTGTATAACGCTTGTCCACGCTGATTATATCTGCGACTGTACCTCTTATACCGCTGAGCCTGCCTTGTCTGTCCGCCATTATGACTGACTTTACGCTCGACTGGAAACCTGCCATGTTCTTGTCTATCTCGTCAAGCACCTGGTGGCGTGAGGCTTTGGTTTCGTACTCCTTGCGGAGCGTTTCAAGCATCTGACCTGCTGTTTTCAGCTTGTCGTTCTTATTGGCAAACAGCTTTTTATAACCTGTCAGTTTGTTCTCGGCTTCGGCTTTTTCCTCTATTGCCTGTTCAAGCTCTTCATCGGTGTCACTGAGCTTTATTCTCTGAGCCTTTGCTTCTGCCGCCGCATTCTCGGCTGTTCTTGTAAGCTCTTCCTTACGCTTTGAAAGCTGTTCGGAAGTTGATTCTATCTGCTGTACCGAAAGCTGTAGCTGTGTTCTTTTAAGATACAGCTGTCCCTGTTTTTCGTCAAGCTGTCTGTACTCGCCCGAAAGCGTTTCACCCTCGGCGTCAATGCCGGTAAGTTCTTCTGTCAGCTTTTCGCTGTCGGCTTTCAGCTGTGTTATCAGCGCCTGCTTTTGCTCTATCTCGTTTTCAAGATTCTTCTTATCTTCTTCAAGTCTTGCCTTGCCGCTCTTGCCGTCTTCAATCTGCTTTTCGGTTTCGGCAATGGTTTCTTCGGCATGGGAAATATCATTACGCAGTACGGCTATCTCCGCCTTGATATCGCTGATACGGTCCCTTGCCTCGTCACTTCCGGCTTTCAGCTTTTCAAGCTCGGCACGGAGTGTCATTCTGCGGTTGTTGTTGTCCTCTTCTTCCGTTTCAAGCTTTGCGATATCCCTGTCGAGATTTTCGCATTCAGCCTTGCTGAGAAGAAGTTTATCCTCCGCCTCGGAAATCGTCTTTTCAAGGGCTGATAACTCGTACATACTTACGGTAATGTCGAGGTCCTCTTCTCTTGCAAGCAGTTCCTTAGCCTTTTTTGCCTTAGCCGCCTGCTTTTCAAGTACGGGCAGTCTTGTTTCAAGTTCCGATGCTATATCACGGATACGAAGTAAGTTATCCTCGGTACGTTTGAGCTTATTCTCTGCGTCCTTTTTCTGCGCTAAGAATTTCGATACGCCCGCCGCTTCTTCAAAAACCTCACGGCGCTTGCTTCCGCCCGACTCGACAATCTCAGATACCTTGCCCTGACCGATAACGCTGTATCCGTCACGTCCGAGACCTGTACCCATGAACAGTTCGTTTATATTTTTAAGAAGCGTCTTTGCCCCGTTTATCTTATATTCCGACTCGCCGCTCCTGTACAGCTTACGGGATATGACTACCTCGTCGCTGTCTACTCTGAGTGCTCTGTCATGATTATCTATAGTCAGCGTTACGCTGGCAAATCCCATAGGCTTTCTGCGTACAGTTCCGTGGAAGATAACGTCCTCCATTTTATCTCCACGCAGACTTTTAGCGCCCTGCTCTCCCATTACCCAGCGCAGTGCGTCACTTATATTACTTTTACCGTTGCCGTTACTTCCGACAACTGCGGTCATTCTTTTGTCAAAATGCAGTATGGTCTTATCGGGAAACGATTTGAACCCGTATATTTCCATAGATTTAAAAAACATTAACCGATCCTCTCCGCACGGAAATCCGTGCCTTTCTCTTCCTTTATTTTAAAGGAAATCCCACGCTGTGAAAGCACATTGCGGTTAGCTCCGCCCTGTCCTATTATCTTACTTATATTACGCTTGTCCGTGTAGAAGACATATTTTCCCCCGTCCTCGCACACATCGTTCATTTTATCAAGATACAATATGCTCTCGGCTATCTCACGCAGTGCCGGGTGATACACTCCGCCAATCATGTTCTGCTCAACGTCACGGCTTGCGTGCAGTCCCATACGGATAACCGCAACACCTGCCTTATTGAACATATCGAGCAGTTTTGCACAGAGCCTTGTTGTCTGTTCAAAGGTAAAGCTGTCATACACGCCGCTCTCATGCAGTCTGCCAAGCTCGGTATTTTTCAGTATAACAGTCGGGTATATTCTCACCGTGTCGCAGTGAAGTGCGATAAATTCCTTTGCGGTATCAATACAGTATTGTTCCGTATCCTTGTATAGCCCCGTCATCATCTGAAGTCCGAGTTCAAAGCCGTACTGCTTTATAAGCCTTGACGCACGTCTTACTTCTTCCGCCGTGTGACCTCTGCGGTTGGCTGTCAGCACCTCGTCATTCATGCTCTGTGCGCCGAGTTCTATCGCCGTCATGCCGTAGCTTTTAAGAATTCCGAGTATTTCCTCGTCAATGCAGTCCGGTCTTGTCGAACAGCGTATACCGTCATACTGCTCGGGGTATGCGTCTGTATAACGCTTGGCTACCGTCAGCAGTCTTATCATATAATCCCTGTCTATTGCGGTAAAGCTGCCGCCGAAAAACGCTATCTGTGCTTTCGTACCGCTGTCTTTAAGATTTTCAAGCTGTCCCTCAAGTATGCTTTCAAGCTCCTTTTCAGTGACAGGCTCGCTGTGTCCGCTTATCGTTTTCTGATTGCAGAAGCTGCATATATGTTTACAGCCGTAATGCGGTATAAATACCGAAATGTTAGTTTGTTTCATATCCCATAAGGCTTATAGCCTCTTTTGCGGCGCTCTGCTCCGCTTCCTTCTTGCTCTTACCCTTACCCGTGCCTATTATCTGACCGTTCAGAAGCACATTCGCCGTAAACTGCTTGTTATGTGCCTGTCCGCTTTCGTCACTTATCTCATAGGTAACACGCTCTTCGGGGTTCTGCTGGATTATCTCCTGCAATACCGTCTTGTAGTCGCCGAGCAGGAATTTACCCGTGCTGAGCTTATCGAGCGGAGGGATAAACGGCAGTATGAAATTTCTTGCCGCTTCAAATCCGCCGTCAAGGTATATTGCCGCAATCAGTGCCTCGAATGCGTCTGCGAGTATAGAATGGCGGTCTCTGCCGCCTGTATGCTCTTCTCCTTTTCCCAGAAAAATATACTTACCCAAATCTATTTTTCTTGCAAAGGGATAAAGCGCATTTTCACATACAACACTTGCTCTTATCTTAGTCAGCTGTCCCTCGGGCAGATTTGTAAGATTTTCAAAAAGATGCTCGGATACAACAATGCTCAGCACGCTGTCGCCTAAAAATTCAAGGCGCTCGTTACTGCGCAGGTGTTTGCCGTTTGTGTATGACGAATGAGTAAGAGCTTCTTTTAAAAGCTCGGGATTTTTGAACGTATAGCCTATTATCTGTTCAAGCTCTGTCATTTCTTTTCCTTTCAATATTTCTCACGGGAGGGGCTACCCTCCCGCAAGCTAAAAATCAGTCTTCCGTATTTTCCGACAGTACCTTTTCCATCTCTGCGATAACGTTTCTTTCAACGAAATCCTTAGCCTGTCTTACGGCGTTCTTGAATGCAAGAGCGTCACTGCTTCCATGTGCCTTGAGCACAGGCTTTGAAGTACCTAAAAGCGGAGAACCGCCTGTTTCCCTGTAGTCCATCTGCTTGCTTATTTCCTTGATGCCCTTCATAGTAAACATTGCGCCTATCTTTGTGCCGAGGTTGCGGAAGAATATCTTCTTGAGCGAAGCCTTCATGAACTTACCCATACCCTCTACGGTCTTGAGATAAACATTGCCTGTAAAACCGTCTGTTACAACGACGTCAACCTCGCCGAGTGCGGCATTTCTCGCTTCAACGTTACCCGTGAAATTCAGCGTGCTGTTTTTGAGAAGTGCGTATGTTTCCTGTTCAAGCTCTCTTCCCTTTTCTTCCTCAGCACCTACATTGAGAAGTCCGACCTTGGGGTTATCAACGCCCATGATCTTGTTCATGTAAACACTGCCCATTACAGCGAACTGTCTTAACATATCAGGGCGGCAGTCAACGTTTGCACCGCCGTCAAGCAGTATATACATATTCTTTAAACCGGGCATTATAGGAGTGAGCGACGGACGCTTTACGCCCTTGATACGCTTAACAATAAGAGTACCGCCCATAACAAGAGCCGCTGTACTGCCTGCGCTAATCATAGCGTCTGCTCTGCCGTCTGCTACCATCTGGAGTGCCACACCCATAGAGCAGTTCTTCTTTTCCTTTAAAATCATCTTGGGGTTGTCTTCTATCTCGATAACGCCGTCAGCCTGTTCAAACGTGATGTGCTCCTTTGAAAGACCGAGCTTTGCAAAGCACTCGTCAAGCTTCTTCGTGTCGCCTGTCAGTACAATATCAACACCGTATTCCTTTACAGCGGCTACCGCACCCTTTACTACCTCGTCAGGTGCATTATCTCCGCCGAATGCGTCTATAGCTATTTTCATATTTCATTTTCCTTTCATATCAATATTCCCTGCTCGCAGAGTGCCTTTTTTAAATCATCAAGTCCTCTGTCGGCAATCGTCCTGTATCTTAACTTCTTGTCCTTGATCCTGTCGGGGAGCGGAGGTAATATTCCCATATTAGCTCCCATCGGCTGAAAGTCCTTGTTCTCAGTGCTTATATGCCTTGCCAGTGCCGCTGTCATGCAGGTTTCGGGCAGTTCGAGCGGCTTTTCTCCGTCAAGCGCCCTTGCAAGATTTATTCCGGCTATAATGCCCGACGCCGCACTTTCGACATATCCCTCAACGCCTGTCATCTGACCTGCAAAGTAGATATTATCACTGTCGATAAGCTTAAAGTTCTTGTCAAGCAGTCCGGGTGAATTCAGGAATGTATTCCTGTGCATAACACCGTATCTTACAAACTCCGCATTCTGAAGTCCCGTTATCATCGAGAACACTCTCTTCTGCTCGCCGAACTTCAGGTTTGTCTGAAATCCCACAAGGTTATACAGCGTGCCCTCGTTGTTTTCTTTTCTCAGCTGTACTACAGCGTAAGGTCGTCTGCTTGTTCTGGGGTCAATAAGACCGACAGGCTTCATACAGCCGTAGCGGATACTCTCTATTCCTCGCTTTGCAAGCACCTCTACAGGCATACAACCCTCATACACTTTGAGATTTTCAAAGCTTTTGAGCGGTACGCTCTCGGCATTTACAAGTTCGTTATAGAATGCCTCGTACTCTTCCTTTGTCATCGGACAGTTAATATAATCAGCCTCGCCCTTGTCATAGCGTGTAGCAAAGAAAGCAAGACTCATATCTATGCTTTCTGCGGTGACTATCGGAGCCGCCGCATCATAGAAGCTGAGCGGACTTCCGCAACGCTCCTGTATCTTTTCGGCAAATAAATCACTTGTCAGCGGTCCTGTGGCAATAACGGTATTGCTTTCGGGAAACTCGGTTATCTCGCCGTTTACGATTTCAATATACGGGTGATTAGTTATCATTTCGGTTACAGCGTCGGAAAACTCCGTGCGATTTACCGCCAGAGCGCCGCCTGCACTGACCTTTGTCTTCTCTGCCGCAATCATCGTGACAGAGTTCATATAACGCATTTCTTCCTTAAGCATACCGCAGGCACTGGCAGTATCCGCACTTTTCAGCGAATTACTGCACACAAGCTCCGCAAAGCCCTTGTACTTATGGGCAGGCGAATACTTTTCCGGCTTCATCTCGCACAGCCTTACATGAAAGCCTCTGTTTGCAAGCGCCCACGCCGCCTCAACTCCGGCAAGACCTGCGCCTATTACGGTAACAGTAGTTTTATCCAATTTATCTTATCCTTATATTTAAATCAGTCTTCGCTCTTTTTATCCTCATCGGCAGGACGGACATATCCGCAACCGTCCTTTGCACAGTATACCTGTCCCTGCTTGCCGACTTTCTTGAACAGTGTCGAGCCGCACTTGGGGCACTTATCCGCAAGCGGAGTATCCCATGTCATGAAGTTGCAATCCTTATAGTTCTCGCAACCAAAGAAAGGCTTACCCTTCTTTGACTTCTTTGCAAGCATCTTACCGCCGCAGTGCGGGCAGGTACCGCCTGTTTCATTGACTATTCTCTTTGTGTTCTTACACTCAGGGAATCCCGAACAGCCGAGGAACTTGCCGTAAGGACCTATCTTTATAACCATAGGCTTACCGCACTTGTCGCAGATTATATCTGTAGGCTCATCGGGTATCTTTACCCTCTTACCTTCCATGTCCTTTTCAGCCTTTGTCAGCATCTTGTCAAAGCCGGTATAGAACTTTCCGAGTACATCGACCCAGTCTGCTTTACCTGCTTCGATCTTATCAAGGTCGCTTTCCATCTGAGCCGTGAACTTAGCGTCCACTATACGCTCAAAGTGGCCTTTCATAAGGTCGGTTATAACTATACCGAGCGAGGTGGGCTTGAGCTGTTTTGCCTCACGCTCCACATAGTGTCTGTCAAGTATTGTGGCAATTGTCGGTGCATAGGTAGACGGTCTGCCTATGCCGTTTTCTTCAAGCGCTTTGATAAGGCTTGCTTCCGTGTATCTCGGTGGCGGCTGAGTAAAGTGCTGGTTGCCCGTGAGCTCTTTTACTTTCAGCTTTTCGCCGACTTCAAGAGCAGGCAGTGCACCGCCCTCTTCTTCGTCATTGTCTTTGCTTTCTTCATACAGCTTTGTAAAGCCGTCAAATTTCACGGTATATCCGTTTGCCTTGAACAGACACTCTCCGCAGATAATATCTACCGCCTTTGTATCAAGGAGCTGATTTTCCATCTGGCTTGCCATAAAGCGCTCCCATATCAGCTTATACAGCTTATACTGATCGCTTGAAAGCGCAGATTTTACCTTTTCGGGAGTGAGCGTGATTATTGTGGGACGGATAGCCTCATGTGCGTCCTGTGCGTTGCTCTTTGACTTGAATACTCTGGGCTTTGAGGGAAGATATTCCTTGCCGTATGTTGTTTCTATCATCTGAGCGGCGGCGGCTTTAGCCTCATCGGAAATACGCAGGCTGTCGGTACGCATATAGGTTATGATACCGACTGCACCCATATCGGGTATTTCAACACCTTCGTACAGTTCCTGAGCCGCTTTCATTGTACGTCTTGCATTGAAAGACAGCTTTCTTGACGCTTCCTGCTGTAAAGTAGAAGTAGTGAACGGCGGAGCAGGTGTCTTTTTCCTTGTGCTGTTTTTAATGTTTGTTATGATGAACTCGCCGTTTTCAAGCATGGCGAGAACCTTGTCTGTTTCTTCCTTGTTGAGAGCCTTGAACTTCTCGCCCTTTACTTCCGTCAGCTTTGCAGGGAATGCACGTCTGCTTGAACCTGACAGGAACTTAGCGTCAATGCTCCAGTATTCCTGTGCTTCAAAGCTCTCTATTTCCTGCTCTCTGTCAACGATAAGTCTTACGGCAACCGACTGTACTCGTCCTGCCGACAGTCCACGTCTTACTTTTTTCCATAAGAACGGACTTAATTTATAGCCTACTATTCTGTCAAGAATACGTCTTGCCTGCTGTGCGTTGATAAGGTCCATATCGAGCGTTCTTGGGTGGCTCATACCTGCTTCGATACCGCTCTTTGTGATCTCGCTGAACGTAACACGCACAGGTGCGTCGGGACTTATGCCGAGGACGTGTGCAAGATGCCACGAGATAGCTTCTCCCTCTCTATCAGGGTCGGTCGCAAGGTATACTATATCGGATGCCTTTGCGTCTTTCTTCAGCTCTTTTATAAGAGCCGCCTTATCTTTCTTGTTTTCATATTTCGGCTCAAAGTTATTATCAACATCTACACCGAGTTTTGACTTTGGCAGGTCACGGATATGACCTACCGATGCAACTACGGAGTAATCTTTTCCGAGATATTTTTCAATTGTTTTCGCCTTTGCCGGCGACTCAACTATTACCAGATGGGACAAATTTTCGTCTTCCTTTCCGTGCCGATGCGGCATCTCAAATTCGCCTTTAAAACTGTTTGTGCGTTTCTGCACCTCGTATGACGGCGGGTAGCTACGCCACACCCTATTAACGTTTTATCTTAATCAGCTTTGTTTTATATTGCTAATTGAAATTCCGACATTGCAGGTTAAGCATAGTACCTGCCATATAAAAGCTTCACAATTTCAACGCTAAATTATAAATAGCAATTATTAACCGAGTTTAACATCAGATTACTTTCTGCTCTTTGACATTTCCCACGCAATGACTGATGCCGCAACCGATGCGTTAAGGCTCTCGGCACTGTTTATGGGAATAAACAGCGACTTATCGCAAAGTCTTTTTACCGTATCGGTAACACCGTTGCCCTCATTGCCGATTACTACGGCTGTCTTTTCGGGGAGTTTTTCCTCGCCGAGCTTTACCGACCTGTCGGAAAGTTCTGCCGAGTACACCGTAAATCCGCCCTTTTGCAGAAGTGTGATCGATTCTTCGGTTTCACAGCAGTATATCGGAAGTCGGAACAATGAGCCCATCGCACTCCTTACGGTTTTCGGTGCAAACACATCGGCACAGTCGCCGATAAGTATAACGCCGTCAATCGAAAATGCGTCACAAGAACGAATAATCGTTCCAATGTTGCCCATATCTTGCAAATTTTCCAATATTATAAACTGCCTGCTACTATCTATTGTACTTAAATTCAGAATTTTGTCAAGATGTCTTACTGTAATAAAAATTCCCTGCGGCGATTTTGTGTCGGAAATACTGTCGGCTACCTCTTCCGAAATTTCAACAACATTACACCGCTCTCTCAGCATATCTACAACATCGGGGTATTTCTCTTCCGCCGCTTTGGTAACATAAGCGTTCTCTCCAAGCGTGCAACCGCTTTTAACTGCCTCGGCGGCAAGCTTCGCTCCCTCACAGGTGAAAAATCCCGACTGTCTGCGGTACTTTCTCTGTTCTGTCAGCTTGCGGTATTCTTTTATATAATTGTTTTGCTTAGATGTGATTTCCATATTTCTCCTTAACATTCGGTTTCTTGACTTTTGCCTGTCATTATGCTAAAATTTCTTTATCCATGCAGGATAAGAAAGGACTTTTTTCATGATATATTCCGAACTCAGCCTTATCGAAAAGGAAACAGGGCTTACATACGACCCCGAAACCGCCACACTGAGTGGTGTCAAGAACGGCGTTCCTGTCGTGGTTTTTGACAATGACAAGAAACACAGATTTGACATTGTATGCGGTGCAGTTATAAACGAGCGTCAGTTCGCCAGAATCTACACCATGGCTGAGCGCTTTCCCAAGAAAACTATGCTCGGCGTTGAAAACGTTGACGGTTGCGTCAACATTTACTGCAAGGGATATAATCTCATGCAGGAAAATCTGCCGTTGCTCATTGAATTTTTGGAAAAACTCACAGCATATTTAAAAAAGGAAATGCGTAAGACAACTCCCGTACAGGTAGCGAAAGTACTTGAGCTTGAAGATTACGCTATACTTACAAAGCGTGTACGCTCAGACGGAACAGTTCGCCCGCCTTATAATATAAAAGGTACAGTCAAAGGCATTTTTGGCGGCTTACTCGGTCTTGTCATCGGCTCTGCGATTTTCGTCGCATTTATCATGATGTCCGACCTTGTAGGCTGGCTCGGAGGCATCATAATGTCAGCCGCTGTTGTATCGCTTTACACCGTATTCTCTAAGAAACTTAAAACCGTTGACTGTATCATGACAGCTATCCTCACCTTTGCAGGCTGGGCACTGTCAAACGGATTTGCATTCCTGTTCCAGATATTCTTAAAAGAGCAGGAGTCAGGAAGCACAGTCAATGTATTCGGAATTCTGAACAATCTGGCAAGCTACTCAATGCAGTATACTGAGCTTGCCGGAAATATGCTCAACCGCCTTATAGTAACATTCATATTCGTGGTTGCCGGTGCGATAGGAAGCTACGTCTTCTACTTCAAGCATCACACAAAGGATATGTACTGATAAGAAATATTATGTACCCGTTTACACGGGTACATTTTTCTTTCCCCATTATATAAAAAATCACACGCCCATTATTTATGGGCGTGTTGTTTTCTCTTAAAGAGCAGCCTTTGCCTTTTCAACAAGAGCAGTGAAACCTGCGGGGTCGTTGATAGCAATTTCAGACAGCATCTTTCTGTTAAGACCGATGTTAGCCTTCTTTAAGCCGTTGATGAATGTTGAGTAGTTAGTACCGTTCATCTTGCAAGCAGCGTTGATTCTTGCGATCCAGAGCTTTCTGAAATCTCTCTTCTTTAAACGTCTGCTGATGTAAGCGTACTGACCTGACTTCCAGACAGCTTCCTTAGCAGTCTTGAAAAGTCTGCTCTTGCCGCCCCAGTAGCCCTTTGCCAGCTTTAATGTTTTATTTCTTCTCTTACGAGTTGCTAATGCACCTTTAATACGAGCCATCGTTAAATTCCTCCTATAGTGAATATTGCGCCGAAACGGTCGCAGTTAGTTTTTATTTGTAAGGTATGAGCTTCTTAACTTCTGCAACGTTCGTCTTGTCGCAGTATCCTGCAGCACGGTTGATACGCTTTCTCTTTGTAGCCTTCTGTGTCAGTCTGTGACGACGGTTTGTCTTCTGGTACTTGACCTTACCGTTCTTGGAGAGGTTAAAACGCTTTTTAGCACCGCTGTGGGTTTTGATCTTGATCTTCTTTGCCATGAGTGGAATCCTCCTTATTTATTTTCCGCCGTTTTATCGGCGTCCTTCTTTGCTTTCTTGCCGCCTGCCGCTGTCTTGGGGGCTACAACTGCCATATAGTTCTTGCCTTCGAGCTTAGCAGGCTTTTCGCATACGCCGTACTCTGAAACAGCATCAAGAACTCTCTGCATAAGCTCCTCACCAAGATTTGCGTGTGACAGCTCTCTTGCTCGTCTGTAACGAACCTTGATACGAACTTTGTCGCCGTTTTTAAGGAACTTTATAGCCTGATTAGCCTTTGTGTTAAAGTCGTTGGTGTCGATGTTCAGCGACATCTGTATCTCTTTAAGTTCAGCCTGTTTCTGGTTCTTTTTAGATTCCTTTTCCTTCTTTGACTGCTCAAAACGGAACTTGCCGTAATCCATTATACGACACACCGGAGGAGTAGCGGAAGGAGCGATAAGCACGAGGTCTAAGTCAGCCTCAATTGCCATATCAAGAGCCTGCGCCGAAGACATAATGCCGAGCTGTTCATTGTCAGCTCCGATCACACGGACCTCTTTTTCATTAATCTCTTCGTTGATGAGTTGTTCTTTTGTGCTGATTTTAAAGCACCGCCTTTCTGAAAACAAATCGTTTTATGCAAAACAAAAAGCGTGATAAACTGCAATGCAGATTCTCTCACGCTGTACAAATATTACAGACGGAATTATACTGATAATCCGTCGGGAATTTCTGTAATTACCTCATTGAACAACCAAGCGGCGTAAATGGGTGAGAGTGCTTCTCTGCTTTTGTTTCACAATTTAATTTACTAAATGATTATACAACATTAAATCGACGTTGTCAATAGGGAAAGCGAAAAATTTTCAGAATTTTGCTTTTTCTCTGTCCGTTGTTGATTTTTACTTAAAATTATGTTACAATAATTACAGCAAATAAGGAGGTGCATTATATGCCGAATATCAAACCTGTTTCTGATTTACGTAATTACAATGCGGTTCTGAACGATATTTCCGAAGGCGAACCCGTGTTCCTCACCAAAAACGGCAGAGGTCGTTATGTAATACTGGATATTGACGATTACGAAAAGCAACATGCCACATTGAAATTACTTTCCGAGCTTAACAAAGCCGCAAAGTCAGCTGAAACGAAAGGCTGGCTTTCAGAAGATGATGCTGACAAAGCCATTAAAGATATAATATGAAATTACTGCTTTCCCCTCTCGCCGCAGACGACCTGCATAGTATTCACAGTTATATTTCCGAAGAGCTCGACAATCAAAGTGCCGCAAGCAGACTTATAAAAGATATAGTCAAAGCTTATAAGCAATTAAAAGATACACCTTTCATCGGTGCTCCGCTCGACACAAAGATTGACATAAAAACAGACTTCAGATATCTTGTCTGCCGTGGTTATATGATATTCTATAAAGTTGACTGTGATGCGGTCTACATATACCGCATTATAAACTGCAGACGTGATTACTGCCGTATAATGTTCAGATAGTTCAGATAGCTACACCCAAGGAATATATATTCTTTTACCCCTGATTTCTCAGGGGTATTTTTATCCCTTGACAAGATTCTTATAGTCCTCGCCCCAGCACTTCATGGCGTCAAGAATGGGGTTAAGACTTTTGCCGAGGTCGGTCAGCGAATACTCTACTCTGGGAGGGACTTCGGCATAGACTTTACGGTTTACAAGACCGCTCTCCTCCATGTCACGAAGCTGTGAAGTCAGCACTTTCTGTGACACGCCGCCGACCGACTTTTTCAGCTCTCCGAAGCGCTTTGTGCCTGTCAGCAGGTCACGCAGAATCAGCACTTTCCACTTGTCGCCGATAAGCGTAAGCGTGGTTTCGACGGGGCAGGCGGGCAATTCCTTTACGGTTTTCAGTTCACTCATAACAGTACCTCTTTTCCGCTTGGTTATCAAACAGTATCATATTGATACTTACGGTCGGATTATACCATACTTACCTTTATGGTGTCAACACCCGGACAAAAAAATTTTTAAAAAAATCGGATAATATTAAGATATTGTGTGAAAGTGCACGGTTATGCAATTGTTTCTTTGAGGTAACCGTGCAATAGTCACCGTGAGGTAACTATCGTACAATAAAGTGCGTACTTTACAGGGTTTAACGGTTGTGGTATGATAAAGGCAAGGAAAGAGAAACAGCGCTGAATCTTCCGCAAAAGAGTAAACAAGCTATACAAAATTCAAGGAGGATTTTAACATGAACAAGAATACTTACACAAAGGCACCACTCGCAAAGGGCGAGGTAAGCGTATACGACTTCGGAGATGTAAAGCTCCATGCGTACAAGACAAACGACCTTATAGACGATGAGGTTTTCATAGTTGAAAAGGGCGGAAAGGCAGTTGTAATCGAGTCTCCGTGCTTCTTTGACAACATTTCGGAGCTTACCGGATATCTTAAAGATATCGAGGTTGAAGGAATACTTGTAGCATACCACGGTGCAGGTGCTACATTCCTGCACAATGTACCGAAATTTGCAACTCAGAATGCGGTTGAATATTCCGAAAACGGCGGCGGTAAGGCACTCATCAATAACTTCACAAATGCTTTCGGCGAGAGCTTTGACAAATCGGTGCATGAGATCACAAATGTGATTGGCGAGGGAAAGATCACTATCGGCGGAATTGACTTTGTAATCACAAAAACGGCTGAAGCATTCGACATTGAGATACCCGAAATCAATGCGGTTTACACACACATGCTCGGTCACGACTGCCACTCAATTGTTGCAGGCGCAGGTCATGCAGACGCTATTATCGGACAGCTCAGAGGCTACATTTCAAAGGGTTACACGTTGATACTTACATCTCACTACACGCCCGAGGATTTAAAGGACGCTGAAACAAAAATCGAGTATCTCGAAAACCTCAAGAAGATCGCAGAAAGCTGTGCAAATGCCGATGAATTCAAAGCTGAGGTCAACAAGCAGTACCCCGGTTACAGCGGTGCGAACTATCTTGATATGACTGCCGGTTTCTTCTTTGCGTAATACCCCGAACAGCACATCAGGCAGACGGTTTATGCACAATGATCGTACAATTAAACACATACGTATAATTCAGTGAAAGAGGCGGAATATGAACCACGAAAATCGCTTTCAGGAATATATTGTAAACCGAATCCATACGGTCATTGCCGCTACGACCGATGAAAACGGTCTGCCTGTTACCTGCGC
The DNA here is from genome assembly GCA_902490585.1 of uncultured Oscillospiraceae bacterium. Taxonomy (GTDB): domain Bacteria; phylum Bacillota; class Clostridia; order Oscillospirales; family Ruminococcaceae; genus Ruminiclostridium_E. The sequence continues at coordinate 4,092 of CABUEI010000039.1, read as the reverse complement.
TATTGATATAATGGATTACGATAGTAACGGCTTGTGTTTTCTTACAGCTAAAGGCAAAGGTTTTTATAGCAGGCTTATATATAACAATTATATTGCTTTCACAGGTATAAAGGGCGATAGTACTATGAATACTGTTGCAATTTCTGTAGGAGGAAAAGTTACAGAAACAGGAAGAGAAAGATTGCCACGGCTTTTTGAGAAAAATCCGTACATGGCAGAAATCTATCCTACAGAGGAAAGCAGAAAAGCACTCACTGTTTTTTGCATATACAACGGTGAGGGCGAGTGGTTCGACCTTTCAAAAAAGCCGATCGAACGCAAGTCTTTCACGATAGGCGGTGGCAAGGTGATACACAAAGGATATTTCATAACCGAAAAATGCACGGGCTGCGGAAAATGCCTTGCCGTTTGTCCGCAAAACTGCATTGACAAAGGCTTGCCAAAGCCCTATAATATCAAACAGAACAACTGCCTGCACTGCGGCGGTTGCCTTGAAATATGTCCTGTGGGAGCAATAGAACGAGTATGATTTTACAAACAGGAATGAGGACTGATATTCCTGCATTCTATGCAGAATGGTTTATGAACAGAATAAAAGAGGGTTATGTGCTTGTACGAAATCCATATCACACAGAGCTTGTAACAAGATATGAGATAAACCCCGACGTTGTTGACCTCATAGCTTTCTGCACGAAAAATCCTTACCCTATGCTCAGATACATGGACAAGCTTGAAAAGTACGGGCAATACTGGTTCGTCACCATAACTCCTTACGGCAAGGAGCTTGAACCGAATGTTCCCGACAAGAAATTTGTAATAAAATGCTTTCGGGAACTTTCCGGTATTGTCGCAATAAATTCAATAGGCTGGCGGTATGACCCGATAATAGTAAACGGCAGATATACGGTGGATTATCACATATCAGCTTTTGAAAAGGCGGCATCACAGCTTGCAGGCTTTACCGAGACCTGTATTATCAGTTTTGTTGACATTTACGAAAAAGTAAAACGCAATGCTCCTGAAATACGGGCGGTCACACCGGACGAACAGATTGCCATAGCTAGCGCATTTGCTAAGACAGGCAGAAAATACGGTATTACGGTCAAGGGTTGTCACGAGGACAATATCCTAGCGGACTACGGCATAGATATGAGCGGCTGTCTTAATCGGCAGGTATATGAAAAAGCACTCGGTATTACGCTTAAAATGCCGAAAAGAAAATCCCAGCGTGAATGTAACTGCTTTTTCGGAACGGATATAGGAGCATACAACTCCTGCGGACATTTCTGCCGATACTGTTATGCAAATGCAGATGTCGATTTCGTAAAAAGAAATATGGTTCGGCATGATCCGACTTCGCCGTTTCTGATAGGCGGTCATACGCCGGGTGATATTATAAGATGCGCAGAACAGCAAAGCTATATTGACGGTCAGCTGAGTTTATTCTGAGAAGAGGGAGAGAAGATGAAAAAGCTGATAGAATACTTACTGAATGAAAATTCAAGCTACAGGAATATTACCTCCTGCCGATAGTTATTTACAGTAAAACCGCCGCAGAATTTCTCCTGCGGCGGTGTCAAAATCACAGCAATATTTCATACGGGGCAAGCCTGCCGTCAAGACGTTTAGTTGCGTCCGGATTTCAAGCAATTCTTATTTATTCTCTTTTCTTACCGCAGTTACTGCAGTAATCATTCTGAATTTTATTATACACACCGCATCTTGTGCAGCTCCACGAAGCGTCCTGTTCGTCATAATATGATTCCGGTTCATCTTCATATTTGCTCAGCTTGTAAACAATTCCGTTCAGCTTTAAAATAACTATAACGCCGGCAATGCCCGCTATTGCGAAAATGAATATATTCGGTTGAATATCCATTGCAATCAGCTTTGTGGTATAGCTTGAGAAATAATCGGTCGATGAACTGCTTGTGTTTGCCGATACAGCCAAATTCCACAGTACGATTATAACAAACGAACCGATATTGATCACTGCATTTACAAGGCAGGTGTTTTTAAAGCAATAAAGGCTCTCCTGCGGGTCATTTGATATTTTGGTGATTCCTTTAATAAAATAAACGCACCATATTATGACCATTACGCAAAGTCCTATGCAGATAAAAACAAACAGTCCGAGTATGCCTCTGGTCGTATCCGACAAATAATTTGCATTGGTTCCGCCCATAATCTCGACCAGCTTTACCACCCTGTCAATAGCATTAAAGGCTGATACGCTTCCTATGCTGCTCGCTCCTATCAGCGACAAACCGTTCAGCGTGAAAAGCGTAAAGAACATACCGAGCGACACAAAGAGCGAAATTGCAAGTGCCAGACAGCAATACAGCACCTTTTTTGTGTGCATTGACATCGTGCCGTATGTAGAGTACTGTGTCTGCGGTTGGTACGGCTGACTTATCGGTGCCTGAGGTCTGATAACAGATGCCTGCCCTTTTTGAAGATCGGAATGGCAATAGCGGCAGATTATTGCGTCATCCTGTATTTCCTCAGCACAATAAGGACATTTCTTCATAAAAATTCCCCCTGTTGACACTCAATGTATAGTCCTGCTTATGAAACAAATGCGTTTCTTTATTTTATATATAATACCCTTTTACTCTAACTTTTTCAATCCGTCAGGCAAAACAAACGCATTTCACGGCAAAATCGGCATATTGCGACATTTTGCAAATGCAAAAAACAAGATTCCGGTCTGAAAACAAACCGGAATCTCTGAAGTCGTATTTATCCGCAAAGGCGGACATTTTTTGTCGGGCAATTAAACCGTTGCGCCCTTATTTACAAATACGGGATATGTTTCTGTTCCTGCAAGCGAACGGTACTCGCTGATAGTAACGTTCTTATCTGTGATGACGAAGTTCATCTCAGCCTTTGCGCCTACTGTCGTATCCTGCATAAGTATGCAGTTCTTGACCTTTGCGCCTTTTTCAATCTTTACGCCTCTGAACAGAACACAGTTCTCGACTGTACCCTCGATAACGCAACCGTCGGCAACGAGTGAGTTCTTTACATTTGCATCAATACCGTACTTTGCGGGAGCGTCATCTCTTACCTTTGTGTAGATAGGAGCATCGCTCATGAACAGGCGATCACGCAGATTCTTGTCAACGAGCTTCATGTTGCTCTTGAAGTATGTATCCATGCTGTCGATCTGAGCGAAAGGCTTGTCGAACTTGTAACCGAGAACCTTTATCTCGTGGAGCTTCTTCTGGAGTACATCAACCTCAAAACTGTAGAGGTTGCGGCTCTCTGCATCACGGATAACGTTGAGCAGGAAGTCCTTTCTTACAACGAACATATTAAGGCTGACGTTGTGTTCGCCGCTGATCTCGGGACGAATCAGAACATCGGTGATAACATTGTCGGGGTTTACGGCAAGAACAGTCTTTGTCATTGTCTGCTCTGTTGTAAATGAACCTCTGCCGTATACTACGGTGATATCTGCGCCGTTCTTCTCATGGAAGTCGATTATGGGTCTGTAGTCGATATTTGCAACTACATCTGCATCTGAAAGCAGAACGTATTCTGCATCTGAGCTTGCGATGAAAGGCTTTACCTGAGCCATAGCTTCAAGTCTGCCTCTGTAGAGTGCACCGCTGTTTCCGTAAGGAGGTAACAGGTGCATACCGCCTGTCTTTCTCGAAAGATCCCACTCATCGCCTGAGCCTAAGTGGTCCATGAGTGATAAGTAGTTATCCTTTGTGATAATGCCAACATTGTCAATGTCGCTGTTTACCATGTTTGACAGCGGGAAATCTATCATTCTGTATCTGCCACCGAAAGGCACGCTTGCAAGTGTGCGCTGTTTTGTAAGGTCGGGTACGCTCTGTTCGTGCATATTAGCAAAAATCAGACCGAGTACATTTGCCATATTAGCCATTTCTATTTTCTCCTCCCGTTCACACATCAGCCGAGATCATTGCCTTGGGCTTGATCTCAGCATTGTCGCTTACTGTTACGCCGTGTCCGATAACCGCAACGCCCCATGTGTCCTTATCTTCTATGGACTCGGGTCTTGCGCCGACCTTGGCATTTTCGCCTATTACACAATCTTCGCCGACAATAGCGTATTCA
>CABUEI010000038.1 GCA_902490585.1 uncultured Oscillospiraceae bacterium | reverse complement strand
GAGCCGTCATTTTATACCATGACCTACGGCTCCGCACATTTCAAGACGCTGAAAGACAAGGACATTTACGGCGGTCTTATGAAACGAGCAGATGTATTGTCCGTCGGGCTTGGGATAAAAAACAAAACCGTTTCGTATGACGATATACAGATGGAGGCAATCCATGACTTCGATATGTATTTCACAGAGCTTGAACAGCGTGTGATGCCTGTCATAGAGCAAAAGAACGAGCTTGAGAAATCAATAGACGAATACAGCCATGTATTAAGGCAGGTCGGAAACCTGTCGAATCTAAACGTTGATTTCAAGGATTTGTTCAGCTGTAAGCACGTCAAGATACGTTTCGGCAAATTGCCGTCGGAAAGCTATACGAAGCTCGATTTCTACAGCGAAAAAGACTTTGTGTTTGAGCCGCTTGAAGAAAAGGACGGTTATGTCTGGGGGCTTTATTTCGCTCCGGTGGAAGAAAGCGTACAGATAGATGATATTTTCAGAAGCCTTTATTTTGAGCGGATACGTTTACCGGACTTCCTTCACGGCGACGGAGAAACTGCCGCCGCAGAGCTTAACAGACAGCTTAAGGAACTGGAAATAAAGCTGAAGGATGTAAAGGAAGAGCTTGCGGTCATAAAGAAAAATGAAGAATCGCAGTTTGAAAAGGTACGCAGTAAGCTGATTTTCCTTAACAACAGCTATGAACTGAGAAGTCAGGTTTCTGTAATCAACAATAAATTCTATATGGCGGGTTTTGTCCCGACAAGAGAAGTAGAAAAGTTCAGGGAGCATCTGTCGGGCGTATCGGATATTGTTATCGAGGAAAAGAAGTATTTCGTTGATGACAGGATGAAGCCTCCGACAAAACTCAGAAACAACCGGCTGTTCAGACCGTTTGAGATGTTCGTCAATATGTACGGCTTGCCGTCATACACGGGCATCGACCCGACGCCGTATGTCGCTATAACGTATATGCTGATATTCGGCATAATGTTCGGCGATCTCGGACAAGGGCTTGTAATCTCGCTTTTCGGATTTATACTCACAAAGTGGAAGAAAGCAAAGCTCGGTCCAATAATGGAGCGTATCGGCATAAGCTCGGCGATATTCGGCTGTCTTTACGGATCGGTATTCGGAAATGAAGATATAATAAAGCCTTTCTTCCATATTGAACCGCTTTACTCTGTACTCGGAAAGCCGAACAGCATATTCCAGATTTCAACCTATCTGCTTATAGCGGCGCTTGCGATAGGTGTCATATTGATAGTGGTTTCAATGACAATGAATATCGTGCTGTCATTCAGGCGCAAGGATTATTCCTCCGCACTGTTCGGAGCAAACGGCATAACCGGTATGATATTCTATATCGCAGTCGTAGCGGCGGCAGGACTTCAGCTCGGATTCGGCATTGAGATGTTCACATTGCCGTATATACTTCTTCTGGTGATACTGCCGCTCGGTGTTATGATGTTCAAAGAGCCTCTTGCACACCTTGTCGCAAACTCGATAAAACGCAACGTTGTCAATTTAAAGCATAAGACGGTTGCCGATGCGGCAATTATGGCTTCCGATACGCTGAGCGAAGAATTGCTCAGAAAAACAAGAGAAGACCTCGAAAAGCTGAACGATCTGAAATTTGTTCGTGCGGTTTACGGAAAGATGCCCCGTGAAAGCTATGACAAGCTGGGATACTTTACCGACAAGGAATTTGTGTTTATTCCTATCACCGAAAACGACGATAACGTCTACGGCGTTTATTTCGTATCAAAACAGCACAGGGCGATGGTGGATGATATATTTGCAGGCCTTTATTTTGAACGTATGAAGATGCCCGCAGAGCTTACGTCACCCGGAAGACCCGACCAGAACGATAAGGATAAGCCGAAGGAGAAAAAGTCTGTCGGCAATTTCATTATTGAAGGCGTTATCGAATTGTTCGAAACCTGTCTTTCATATCTTACAAACACAATGTCATTCCTCCGTGTAGGCGGATTTATCCTGAGCCACGCAGGTATGATGCTGGTCGTAGGAGTGCTGGCTGGCGACGGAGGCGTCGGTACCGTGATTGTACAGATACTCGGAAACGCTTTCGTAATCGGTATGGAGGGATTCCTTGTAGGTATTCAGGTATTAAGACTTGAATTTTATGAGATATTCGGTCGTTTCTATGTAAGCGACGGAAAGAGCTTTGAGCCGCTTAAGGCTAATTTGAATTAATTTCGGGAGGAACTGAAAAATGTTACTGTTTTTACTGCCTTTATTTGCGCTGGCACTGATTATGCTGCCGTTCTTTGTAATGCTTAAGAGAAGAAAAGAGGGCAAGCCCTTAAAGACAAGAAAAGCTATACTTATAAATGCCGGCTCGTTTATCGGTGTTATGGTTATGATGAGCGTATTTGTACCGCTTTTTGCATTTGCTTCGGCTGAAGGTGCCGCAGAAGCCGCACAGACAGCGCTCAGCGTAGGCGACGGACTTAAGTATCTCGGTGCGGCACTCGCAACAGGTCTTGCAACGATCGGTACGGGTATTGCCGTAGGAGGTGCCGCTCCCGCAGCTATCGGAGCTACCGCAGAAAACGACAAGAACTTCACAAAGGCTCTTATATTCGTAGCACTCGGCGAAGGTGTCGCTATCTACGGTCTGCTTATTTCAATACTTATCCTCTATTCATAATAGACGGAAGGTAAGAAATATGAAATTCTTTCTTATCAGTGACAACACAGATACACAGATGGGTATGCGCCTTGCAGGAATTGAGGGGATAGTGGTGAGCCGACCCGAAGAGGTAAGCGAGGCACTTGAGAAAGCAAAGGCTGACAAAGATATCGGCGTTGTGCTTATGACAGAAAAACTCATCAATATGTGTAAGCAGACAGTGTATGATATGAAACTGAACAGCACAAAACCGCTTATAGTGGAGATACCCGACCGTCACGGAACATCGGATATCAGCAAATCCATTGACGGATATGTGCGTGATGCAATAGGACTAAAATTATAATCAGAAGGGAGCAGCTGTATGCCGGAAGTTCAGGACAGAATAGAAAAGCTGGGCAATTCAATTCTTTCCGATGCCAGACAAAAGGCAGAAGAAATAATCAGCAAGGCACAGCAGCAGGCTGACGAGCTGACAGAACAGGCAAGAGAGCAGTACAGACGCAGTGAAGAAAGTGAGATAGCTCTTGACAGACAGAAAACGCATACTCTTTATGCCAAGGAAATATCAAAGAGCGATTTTGCCGCACACAAATCGGTACTTGCACACAGATGTGAGCTTGTAGACAGTTTATTTGAGAATATTAAAACAAAGCTTGAAGAATTTGCAAAGAGCAACGAGTATAAGGATTATATGACCGCTCTTGCAAAGAAAGCAAATGACGAACAGGCGTTCGGTGATGATTGCGTTATAAATGTCGGCAGGAATGACAGACAGCTTGCAAAGGACATAGCCGAGAAATACGGTATCGGAATTTCTGTTGACCGTAATATTGAGCTCGGCGGTTTATCGGTTTATTATCCGTCAGATAATATTTATATCGACTACACACTTGACCTTGCATTAGAGCAACAGCGTAAAGCTTTTGTCGCAGATCACAGTGAATTGTCATTATAACGGGGAGGTTTTTCAATGAATTGTATTTATGCGATCAACGGACCCGTTGTAAAGGTCAAGGATACAAAGTCATTCTCTATGCGAGAAATGGTAATGGTCGGTAAGAGCAAGCTCATAGGAGAGGTAATCGGCGTAACCGATGAAATGACAACGATTCAGGTTTACGAGGGTACGGCAGGACTTATGCCGGGCGACCCTGTAGAGCCTACAGGAACACCTATGAGCGCAACGCTCGGACCCGGCATAATATCCAATATTTATGACGGTATCCAGCGTCCGCTTAAAGCTATGACGGCACTCAGCGGTGTATATGTAACAGAGGGCAGTGCGATTGCCGCACTTGATGAAGAGCGTGAGTTTGACGTTACTGTAACCGTAAAGGTCGGCGACAGACTGCACGGCGGTGATATATACGCAGAATGCCCCGAAACACCGCTTATCACACACAGATGTATGATACCTCCTTATACAGAAGGTACGGTAGAATATGTCGCTCCTGACGGTAAGTACAAGGTAAACGATGTAATACTTAAACTCAGAATTGATGAAGAAACGGTACAGGAGCTGACGCTGGTACAGAAGTGGCCTATCAGAACGCCACGTCCGATAAACAAGCGTCTGCCGATATCGAAACCGCTTATCACGGGTCAGCGTATAGTTGATACTATCCTGCCGCTTGCAAAGGGCGGTACAGCCGCAATACCCGGAGGATTCGGTACAGGTAAGACTATGACTCAGCACCAGCTTGCAAAGTGGTGCGATGCCGACATTATCGTATATATCGGTTGCGGTGAACGTGGTAATGAGATGACACAGGTACTTGAGGAATTCTCGGAACTTATCGACCCGAAATCAAACCGACCGCTGACGGACAGAACGGTGCTTATTGCGAATACTTCAAATATGCCTGTTGCCGCCCGTGAAGCGTCTATCTATACAGGTATCACACTTGCCGAGTATTATCGTGATATGGGCTATCATATAGCGATAATGGCTGACTCAACATCACGTTGGGCTGAAGCACTCCGTGAGATTTCAGGACGACTTGAAGAAATGCCGGCAGAAGAAGGTTTCCCTGCATATCTGCCGTCAAGATTATCTGAGTTCTACGAGCGTGCAGGTTACGTTGAAACACTGAACGGCAAAGAGGGCAGTGTTACGATTATCGGCGCCGTATCTCCGCAGGGATCGGACTTTTCTGAGCCTGTAACGCAGAATACAAAGCGTTTCGTCCGTTGCTTCTGGGCGCTCGACAAGAATCTTGCTTACGCAAGACACTATCCGGCTATCAACTGGAATATGAGCTATTCGGAGTACAGCGACGATTTAGCCGAGTATTACAACGAACACGTCGGCGAAGAATTCTGCCGCTACAGACAGGAAATATCGACCTTACTGGTTGAAGAGAACAACCTTATGGAGATAGTAAAGCTTATCGGTGCTGACGTTCTCCCCGATGACCAGAAACTTATTATCGAAATAGCCCGTGTTATACGAGTAGGTTTCTTACAGCAGAACGCATTCCACAAGGACGATACATTCGTTCCGCTTGAAAAGCAGAAACTGATGATGAAAGCAATTTTACTTCTGTATCACAAGTCGCTGAACGCTATAAACGGCGGTAAGCCTATATCGGAGATTATCTCTTACGGATTCTTCGATAAGCTGATAAAGATGAAGTATGATATACCTAATGACAAGCTTGAAATGTTTGATGAATATTTCGATATGATCAACAGCAAGTTTGCCGATGATTAAACCCGATCGGAGATTATTTTATGATTCAATATGCAGGACTGAGTGAAATAAACGGACCGCTTGTCTGCCTTGAGGGTGCTAAAGGTGTTTCTTACGATGAAATCGCAGAAATCAAACTTGAGGATGGCACGAAGCGTTTAGGACGTGTCGTTGAGATGCAGGGCGATAAAGTAGTCTTACAGGTATTTGAGGGCACCAACGGTATCTCACTTACCAACACAAAAATCAGTTTTACGGGAAAACCGCTTGAAATCCCGCTGTCTACCGAAATGCTTGGCAGAACGTTCAACGGTGCGGGTAAGCCCATTGACGGACTTGGCGAAGTTTTTCCCCAGAAATACGGTGATATAAACGGACGTGCATTGAATCCCGTTGCACGTTCTTATCCCAGAAACTATATACACACAGGTATTTCCTCGATAGACGCTCTTATGACGCTTATCAGAGGTCAGAAACTTCCTATATTCTCAGGCTCAGGTCTGTCGCATAACAAGCTTGCGGTGCAAATAGTAAAGCAGGCTAAGATTGCCGACAGCGAGGGCAAGGACTTTGCGGTAGTATTTGCTGCAATGGGCGTTCAGAACGACGTTGCAGAGTACTTCAGACGTTCGTTTGAGGAAACAGGCGTTATACAGCGTGTTTGTATGTTCCTTAACCTCTCAAACGACCCGATTATCGAGCGTATCCTGACACCGAGATGTGCGCTTACCGTTGCAGAGTATCTTGCGTTTGAGAAGAATATGCACATACTCGTTATCATGACCGACCTTACTTCCTACTGTGAGGCTCTGCGTGAGTTCTCATCATCAAAGGGCGAGATCCCAGGAAGAAAGGGTTATCCCGGTTATCTTTACTCCGACCTTGCCTCGATGTATGAAAGAGCAGGCGTAGTAGAGGGCAGTACAGGCTCTGTTACGCAGATACCGATACTTACAATGCCTAACGATGACATCACCCACCCTATCCCCGACCTTACGGCATACATCACCGAGGGTCAGATAGTATTCGACAGAAACCTTGACCAGACAGGCATTTATCCCGGACTTTCTGTTCTGCTTTCACTGTCACGTCTTATGAAAGATGGTATAGGTGAGCAGTATACAAGAGCCGATCATGCAGATGTTTCAAATCAGCTGTTTGCTTGCTATGCAAGAGTACAGGACGCCAGAGCGCTTGCGTCGGTTATCGGTGAAGATGAACTTTCAGCGTCGGATAAGGCGATTATGAAGTTCGGTACGATGTTTGAAAAGTATTTTCTTAATCAGGGCTTTGATGAAAATCGCTCCATGGATGAAACTCTTGATCTTGCGTGGGATCTGCTTTCACTGCTTCCTGCAAGTGAGCTTGATCGTGTAAACGAACAGCTTATCAAGGAGCATTATCACCCTGAAAACGCAAAGAGATTTGTATAACAGTTACTTTATGAAAGGCAGGTGAGTGTATGGCTGAACAGGTTTTCCCGACCAAAGGTAATCTTATCAAGGCAAAGCGTTCTTTACAGCAGGCAAAGCAGGGCTTTGAGCTGATGGACAGAAAGCGTAACGTTCTGATAAGAGAAATGGTCGCACTGACCGATAAATCAAAGCTTGTCCGTGGAAACATCGAACAGACTTATGAAAAAGCGTATGCCGCATTACAGCAGGCAAATGTCTCGCTCGGCTCGGTATCAACGCTGACACAGTTCGTCCCCGAAGAAACCGACCTTAAAATATCGTTCAGGAGTGTCATGGGCGTAGAGTTGCCGACTGTAGAACTTCCCGATAAACCGATAGTTCCGCAGTATGATATTGCTATGACAAATTCGTATCTCGATAATGCTTATATCTGCTTTAACGAAACCAAAAAGCTGACAGTCGTACTCGCCGAAATCGAAAACAGCATATACAGGCTGGCTGTAGCAATAAAAAAGACGCAGAAGCGTGCCAATGCGCTTAAAAATATCATAATCCCGAAGTATGAGGCGCAGGTAAGATTTATCTCCAACTCTCTTGAAGAAAAGGAACGTGAGGAATTCTCACGTCAGAAGGTTATCAAGAGTACCAAGATAAAGAAAGAGCAGGCGCAGAAGGAAAAAGAACAGGCAAAAACCGAATAAATAAAAGCCGCACAGAATGGTCATCCATCTGTGCGGCTTTGCATTTATATCTGATTAATTATACCTCTACAAATATTGCACCGCTTGCGGGAACGGTAACTGTATCTTCCTTTACAGAGCCGTTTTCGCCAAGCGTGTAAATTGCCTTTCCGCCCTTTGCATAATCTGCATTGACAGTTACGGCCTTATCGGACGGATTGATGAACACATAAACCGTCTGATTGTCGCTGCTTCTCTTGTATACCAGCGGATAACCGTCACTGCTGACAAACTCAAAGGCTGAGAGATTGTGAAGTGCGGGATTATCGTTTCTGACTTTTATCAGTTTCTTTATCTCGTTGTAGAGCGACTTTTCATCGAGCATCTGCTTTTCGACAGTAGGTCTGTCGGGTGCGTCATCCTGCTTTATATAAAGCTGTGATTTGTCCGCAGTTGAAAATCCGTCATTTGCAGTGCTGTCCCACTGCATAGGACTTCTTGATCCGGTACGGTTATAGCCGCCCTCTACCGATACAAGACCCTCGACATAGCGTAAGCCTATCTCATCGCCGTAGTATACAAACGGTGCGCCGGGCATTGTGAGAAGGAAAGCAAAACAGCATTTAAGCTCGTCCTCATCCCTGCCTCTTGCAAGTCTGTCCATATCGTGATTGCCTGACGGAATGCAGATAAGTCCGCCGCCTGTCGTTGTCTTTTCGTGATAGCCGTTGTACTGCTCGGCAAAGATTGCGGGAGTACCTTTGCCCCTCTTTGAAAAGAACGGTTCGGCACTTCTGAACATCGAGTTGTAGCCCTCAGGACCGAAGTGCAGTAAGAAGTCCATATCAAAGCCGCCCTGAAGCGAATATTGCGGCTCGCCCCACTCAGATACCATAGCGGCTTCGGGATATTCGCTCTTAAGATAACCCGTTATATCCTGCCATAGCTTGATTGTTTCTTTATATTCGGGATCGCATTTTACAAGAGAGCCTGCCATATCTACTCTGAAGCCGTCACAGCCCATATCGAGCCAGAACTTCATAACGTCCTTGATAGCGGCTCTTGTCGCCATAGGTCCGGGATCTGTAGGCTTTTGCTGATAAGCATACTTAGGCTCGGCATAGCCGTAGTTCAGCGCAGGCTGAGATGAGAAGAAGTTGACTGCGGCACTGCCGTCACGGTCGGAAATACCTCTTATACAGTTGAGCCCCTCGGGCTGTTCCCATATATTGCTGGTCCAGATATATCGGTCGGTGTATTCGTTCTTTTCGGGGAGCATGGACTGTTTGAACCACTCGTGTTCTACCGAAGTATGACCGGGAACAAGGTCAAGCAGAATGTGCATATCACGCTTGTGGCACTCGTTAAAAAGCCGCTTTAAATCATCATTTGTACCGTATCTTGCGGCGGCTTTCTTGTAGTCCCTTACATCATAGCCCGCATCACCGAATGGTGAATCAAAGCAGGGGTTCATCCAAATTGCGTTGAAGCCCGTTTCCCTGATGTAATCAAGCTTTTCGATTATACCCTGAAAATCGCCGATACCGTCGCCGTTTGTATCGTTGAAGGACTGAGGATATATCTCATAAAAAATTGCATTTTCCAGCCATTTAGCCATAATTTACCTCCATTGCGGCAAAGCCGTTTTATAAGGTTATTATATACTGACAGGTAGGAAAATGCAAGGTTTATTTGAAAAGAAAAACGTATGCCAATACAAGCAGCAGTTTGTAGTCGGCGTGGTCACGCCAGAGGATAAATGCGACGGCGGCAACCTTGAGCAGATCGTCGTCGTTCATCAGCTTGCCGATTAAGTCCATATCGGTACTGCGGGCGGAATTTCAGTTTGGTTTTTGCCCGCCTTTCTCCTGCATACGACTGCTGCCGGAACGGCGGCAATGCTCACATCCGCAGGGTTTTCCACTTTTGCCGGGATTGTTGTTATGGTTATGTATGGTAGCGTTGAAGTCGGGGGCAGGACGAGGTTTCTGATTTGAGGCGGATAATTTTTCCGCTTTCCTGTCGGCTTCCTCTTCGCTCATAAAAGTGCTTTCAAAGCTGCACAAAATCTCATCAACCGTGTGATTTTCCTGATTTTCACATTCGTCTGAAACAGCTGTGTTATCGCATTTGTCGGCTATTTCGGCTGAAACTGTTTCTTCGTCGTTATTGCATAATGTTGTCTGTTTTTGATGCTCATCGCATATTTCTGCATCATTTTGCACATTATCGGCTTTTTTTTCCTCAGAAGAACTTTCTTCTTTATCGAAATTTACATTTTCTGTATATTCTGATTGCGTTATTTCAACTTTTTCATCTTCGGTTTCTTCGATAGGTGTTGCTGTAATTTCATCACCGTTTTCGGTATCCGTCATAGTAATATTTTCGGTTTCGTCTTCCGGTAGGAATACATCTTCTTCGGGATCTGTGTCGGGGAGAGAATTTGTTTTTTCCGGTTCGGGCATTATTTCGGATTTCGGTTCGGATTTTGTTTCTGAAACTGTTTCTGTTGTTTTTGTCATTACGGCAATGTCCGCCGAATGTGTAACACCGCTATCTGTTTTGGAAGTGTTTTCATTCACGGTGACCGTTTCTTCGGATTTTTCAAAGGTTTTGGCTTTTTCGGCTGTTTTAATAGCCGCCGCCATATATTCTTTCTGCAAACGCTCAAATTCTGCCTTTGACATTCTTATGTTGCTCCATTCCATAGGTTTACTCCTTTTCATAATAGGTTATCAAACAGACCGCTGTCTTTAAGATAGGGTAGCAGCGAAATAAGTCGGAACAGTTTTACTGCTGTATCTATCTTTGACTGATTTTCATCTCTCAGGTGAGGTTTTAAGGCAAGCAGAAGTTCGGTGTTCTTGTCTTGCTCGCTCATCTTTGACATTATCTCACCTATCTTCATAAACATATCTATGTTTATTCCACCGAAAATATCATCGCTGTCGGTATCGGTAGAGAATTTTTCTTCGCTGTCTGTTTTTTCGCTTTCGTCAGGAGCCGATTTATCACTTTGGTTATCGGACAGCATGGCTTTAAGAATATCGTCTATTTCACTCATAGCTGTCCTCCGTTCATTACTGTTTGTTCATGGATTTTTTCAGCTCCTGTGCCTGTGCCGATTTCATCATTTTCTTGATAATTTCGGGATTGCCAAGCACGCTTTTAAGCTTCTTTGCGTCCTTTTCGGGCATATTTTCGAGTGCTATTGAAAGGTCGCCCTTCTGCATAGCTTCTTTTAGTCGCTGAGGTGTAATGCCGAGTTTTTTGCTGACTGCCTCGAGCATAGAATCAACATTATTATTCATAACTGCCTCCTGAAATTATATTGTCAACGGGAACACGATATTCCCGTTATATTCAGTTTATAATTTTTTGTAAAAATATACAAAAGGCTATTTTCGTTTTGTGTAGAATTTCTAAAAATATGGGTACTAATCTTTTCTTTTTCCTTTTTATGTGTTATAATTACTCCATGGGCATATTTAAGCCATTTGGCTTATCCGACTGAAAGGATAGAAATTATGAAAATTGTAGTAGTATCCGATTCGCACAAGGAATTCCACAAGCTGAACTCGGTGGTTGAGAACAATCTCGATGCCGATGCGTTTATACATCTGGGTGACGGCGAACATGAATTCAACGATGTACGCAATCTCCACCCCGACAAGAGCTTTTTATTCGTAAAGGGCAACTGCGACTTTGCCGAGAACAAGACGATAAGAATTGCCAACGCAAAGGGTATAAAGATACTCTGCGTACACGGTCACGAGCATCATGTACACCAGGGACTTGATACGCTTATCTCTGTTGCAAAGCAGAACAGCTGTAAGATTGCACTTTACGGTCATACGCACCTTTATCGTACCGAACTTATTGACGGCATATATGTCATGAATCCCGGCAGTATTGATTCACCGAGAGATAAACGTCCGCCGTCATACGGTATCATCACTATTGATGACAACAAGAAAATCACAATGAACATAGTAGCTCTTGATTATCATGCAGACAAACAGTAATATAAGCGGCTGTCCTTTAATCACATTTGATACAATACCGTCAACGAATACCTATATAAAGGAACACGCCGATGAACTCGAGGACAGGACGGTAGTAATAGCTGATTTGCAGAGCAACGGAAAGGGCAGGATAGGTAACACCTGGCTTGCTACCCGTGGTATGCTTCCGATATCAGTACTGATAAAAGCTCCGCAACACGCTCATGACCTTACGGTTATATGCGCCGTTGCCGTATGCCGTGCGGTTGAACGCCTCAGCGGTATCAAGGCAGGCATAAAATGGACAAACGACATAATCTGCTCTGAGCACAAGGTATGTGGTATTTTATGCGAAAGCTCCGTGAAATGTTCCTCTGACGGTGCTATATACAACAATGTTGTATGCGGAATGGGGCTCAATGTAAATCAGGACGAAGAATTCTTTGAAAAGAGCGGACTTACAAACGGTGCATCGCTCTACACGCTGACAGGCAATAAATATGATAAAATGCTTGCGGCGGAATATATAGTCGAAGAGCTGACGCAGCTTATTGATACTGATTTTTCACAGGTGATAAGCGAGTATTCGGACAGATGTGTAACGCTCGGTAAAACAGTGAAACTGGTGCAGAACAATACAGAAACAACGGCATTTGCAAAGGCGATTGCTCCTGACGGTTGTCTTATCTGTGAGAACGAGAACGGTGAATTTATCGTGAACTCGGGTCTTGTCAGAGTAAGAGGAGTCGGCGGCGAATACGTCTGATGTATAACCGAAAGGAGATTGTAATGGCAGAGAATGTGTACATACCGGAAATAAGCGGACCGCTCAGAAGCTTTATGCTGAAAGTTCCCGAAGAAATTCAGCAGGCAAGCGGTATAAGGGTAATGGGTAAACTGATTAAATCCATAGTATTTACAACAGATATCTGTATTATAAGAAATGTAAACGCTGACGCAGTAATTGCGGTATATCCGTTTACTCCGCAACCTATAATCACCCAGGCTATAATGAGTGCCGCAGATATACCTGTATTTACGGGTGTTGGCGGCGGACTGACGCAGGGCAAGAGGGTAGTCAATCTCTCAATGCACGCAGAATTCCAGGGAGCTATCGGTGTTGTTGTCAATGCGCCGACATCAAATGATGTTGTACGTCAGGTATGTGATACGATAGATATTCCCGTTGTTGTCACGGTTATATCCGAACACGAGGATATCGAAAGCAGGCTTGAAGCAGGCGCAAAGATATTCAATGTATCTGCGGCAGGCAAGACAACGAATGTGGTAAGAGAAATACGCAAGCGGCACCCCGACATACCGATAATTGCAACGGGTGGTCCTACAAGAGAGTCAATTCTTTCGACTATAGAAGCAGGGGCGAATGCGATAACCTGGACACCGCCCACAAACGGCGAAGTGTTCCGAGATATAATGAATGCCTACAGAGAAGGCAAACCCCACCCCTAACGGCAATGTGCCGTTTCAAATTCGCCGTTCTGACTGTTGGCGGTTTGTGTAGGTTACGTTATCGGCGGGTGCCATAGTCACACCCTTTTGACGTTTATACAGAATTAAAGTGAAAAATGGAGATCTGAGCTTTGGTAAATCGAACGGTGACGGCGTGTCACCGCTGACAGTTCCACCTTTGGAAATGATTGAGATATTCGCAGAATAGCGAAACGGCGGACGGCAATGTAACGTTTTCAGATTTGCCTGTAGCTGTGAGTGATTCCGAGTTTGTAAGCCGCTTTGTATTCCGTCTTTTAAAATGACAGCGGTTTGCAGGGGCTGAGAACGTCCGGGTTAAACAAAGTGATATTTAATAAGATAAAGCAGTTACGGTATTGTGCGGTGACTGCTTTTGTTTGCTTTTATGGCAAAGTGGCTTGCTCTCTGAAAATCAGGTATAACGCAAAACGGAAGAATTTATTCTGAAAGTAGTGCAATTTTTTACGAGATGTGGTATAATAACCTCAGACATAAATCCGCCAAAAGCGGATTTTTCCGTGCAGAAGCACGGCTTGCGGTGCACCGCCTGTCTGAGAACATTTTAACATAAAAAACTTTTGCCAAAAGGCAAAAGACGGCATACCGCCGTGTCGGATGACACCGACTTATTTTATGTTATAATAAAATAAATATAGATTAAAACAAAAAGAAAAACGGAGCAGATATGAATTACAATATAAATCTCGGCGGCTGGGGCAGTATTTTTGCTGTACCGTCCGATGTTGTTGACAGATACATAAAGATAGCAAGCGGAAGTAATATCAAGGTGCTTTTATATTTTTTAAGGCACTGCGGCGAGCTACTTAACGATGAAATTATAGCGACTGCGCTTTCTATTAACAGCGAGGACGTAAAGGACGCACTGTCTTTCTGGGTACAGGTTGGACTGCTGGCACAAAGTGACGGAGTATATATTCCGAGCCAAACCGAACCTGCAGTAAGCTCTCAGGAAAAAACGCCTGTGATGTCAGGTGTGGCGGCAAGTGTAACGGTTCCGTCCGATGTTACGGCTAAAGAGGCTGAATTTGCCGCAGTCAAGGCGGCGGCTTTACGCTCACCTGAATTTTCGCCTGCCGAAATTGCAGATACGATAAAGAAAGACGATAAGGTTGATTTTCTTTTCAAGACCTGTGAAACGCTTTACGGCAGACCGCTCAAACACACTGAGCAGAACGCTCTTATTACAATCACAGAGCATATAGGTCTTCCGACAGAGGTTGCTCTTATGATGGTTGATTACTGCTTTTCTATCGGCAAATCATCGCCTGCATATCTTAAAGAAACGGCGATGAACTGGATGGAAAACGGCATAACGGATCTTGCCGCCGCCGAAAGACAGATATCAATGTTGCAGTCGAAAAATGCAGCCGAAAGTTCTGTTAAGTCCATGTTCGGAATTAACAGGGCACTCACACAAAAGGAAAAGGATTTTGTGGATTTATGGTATAACGTATGGAATTTCAATTCCGAAATGGTTAAACTGGCTTATGAGATCAACGTCAATGCCAAGGGTCAGTTTGCCTTTCCGTATATCAGCAAGGTGCTTGAAAACTGGCACTCAAAGGGCATAGCCACTGTTGAACAGGCAAATGAAGAAAGAGGTAACAGACAGGTACAGCAGAGCAGTAACTCTTCGTTTGATGTCAACAAAATTGATGAACTGTTGTTACAGGATTACGAATAAAGGAGAATTGACTGATGGCATATCCTTCCGAATATTATACAAAGGCGCAGGAGATAATCGACAAAAGACGTTTCGACAACGGTGTCAGAACCGAAAAGCGTCTGCGTGAAATAAGAGAGAAGATACCTGAAATTACCGATATAAACAATAAACTCAGCGGAACGATCGATGAGCTGGTGAAGATAATACTGTCGGATAAACCCGATAAGAAAAGGCTTATAGAGCAGGTAAAAGACGAAAATCTGGTTTTACAGGAACGTATGAGGGAACTGCTTAAAAGAAACGGATACGCAACGGATTATCTTGACCCGATATACACCTGTAAAAAATGTCATGATACTGGTAACGGTGACGGCGGAAGATGTTCTTGCTTCAATGACGCTCTGAAAATGGTAGCGGCACAGGAGCTCAGCAAAAGTCTGCCCATGGGGCTTACCTGTTTTGAAAGCTTTGACTTATCGTTATACAGTGATACGGTAACTCCTGATATGAATACAAAGCGTTCTCCCCGTGAGATGATGACTAGAAATTATGAATATTGTAAACAGTATGCAGAAGATTTTCATGTGCCGAACGACAGCATATTCATGACAGGAGGCACGGGACTCGGAAAAACGCACTTGTCATTATCAATAGCAAAAAAAGTAATTGAAAAGAATTATTCGGTGGTTTACGGCTCGGTACCCGATCTGCTCAGAAGAATAGAAAATGCGCATTTCAACAGGTCGGAAGATGAAACAGAGGTTATAAATACGCTTAAAGAGTGTGATTTGCTCCTGCTTGACGATCTGGGGGCTGAATTTGAATCTGCTTTTTATGTATCGTGTCTTTATGAGCTTATAAACAGCAGAATAAACTACGGTAAACCTACGATAGTTAACACAAATCTTACCGGAGCGGAGCTTAAAAAGCGTTACTCTGACAGAATAGTATCACGTCTTTATTCAATGAAAACGCTTGTTTTCAGCGGTGAGGACATTCGTATGAAACTGAAGATGAAGAGATGACATTAAATTCAAGGGGTGTATTATGAACAGAGGTTTTGCGGTATTTATTATCCTGGCGCTGATTTCGATTGTTGTGTCCTATGTTATTCCGGATAATTCAAAAAGAACCATAACCCATGCCGTTTCATCGTATATTGTAGCCGATGAGGACGATAAACTGAGTTATAATGAGGTAAGAGAACATATAAGAGTGCCGGTTGAACTTCCATTTACATATTCTTTTAACGATAAGGAGTTTGATAATGGGTTTGAGTATGAGTTCAATCCGAATGTTAAATCCGGATATTATTACAAGCCCCTGACATTGAAATTTGATTGCAGTGACACAATATGGTATACAACCGACGGAAAACTGCCCGAAAAGGATAAAACCGCTTATCTTTATGATCCTGAGAAGGGCATCCGACTGGAAACAGGGGTAACAAATATATGTGTCAGAGCGGAGAAGAACGGCAAGATGAGCCGTGTATATATCGGTTCTTATGTCATACTGGGTTCAACCGAGGACGCTTTTTACGGTTACGGATACAATTCGCTTGATAAATATGACAGGTATATCTACGCTCGTCTTTATAACGCAATGAGTAATTTTGAAACGACATTTGATGTACCGTTTATGAATGTGTCTTATCAGAGATTGTACAGAATATTCATGTGCATAAACTACGACAATCCTCTTATGTTCCAGGCGCCGCTTTCTTTCGGAAGCTGGAGCGGCAATAAGAAAGATGTAAGGTCGATAAAGCTGAATTACGATTTTTCAAAGGAAAAAACCGAATTTTATGTAAGTAAGACTGAGGAGAGGGCAATAGAAATACTGAGCAAGGCTGACGGTTCTGAGACGCTTATTGACTATCTTCTGACTATACATGACGAGATCCTGAAGAGTGCGGAATACGATTATTCGCTTGACGGTGACGGTGCGTATGAGGCGTTCGGAGTTCTGACAACGGGAAGCGGTGTATGCGAGTCGTATTCAAGAGCATATCAGTATCTGTGCCAGTGCATAGGTGTAGATAATATACTTGTTGTCGGTATGAGCGGTGACGACCCTCACATGTGGAATATGGTACGGCTCGGTGATGATTGGTATCATGCCGATCTGACATGGGACGACGGTGACAACGGCGAAATTGATTACTACTATTTCTCGTTCAACGATAATAACCTGAGAACATACGGTGAACGCACTGTTTCTCCCGAACTTACGGACAACAGTGCAATAATGGATATGTACAGCGATTCGAACTACTATCCGATACCTGCGGCAAAAGGAAATGAATATACCATAACCAATATGTCGGTGTATTGATACGACAGAAACTTTAAGGATGTGATTGATTGAAAAAGACTGCTTTTAATATAATTGCCGTTATTGTCGGTGTTGCGGTGCTTATATCGTCTGTAGGCGGCTGTAAGGTAAGCGACACAGATAAGAATAACAGAGAGCACAGCTTTTCTGAAATGAAAGCAGACAGCGAACTGGCTTATAACAGCAAAGGTGAATTTTCGGTTAATCTGTCTGTTGATAATGTAAAGCTGTCAGACAGAATGGGTGCAGACGATGTAAAAGTGTTCTATTCCGGAATTGACAGCACAAAACTTTCTGATATAGACGCTTCTGAACCTGTCAAGCTGAACGACAGCGAATATAAAGCGGTATATGCCAAGGTTTCGGCAGTGGCGCTGAACTCGGAACATTCGGCAACGGTTTCGTTCACGGACAGTACGTTCAGCGATAACAAGCCCGACTGTTTCTTTGTGGTTTTTGATAAGAATACGAATGAATCGGGAAGATATCTGGTGTCGATGATACCGATAAGATATTCGTCATATTCTCTTGTAAGCGACACAACACAGATACGTTCCGAAAGTACAGATAACAGATTCAAGCTGACGCTCGACAAGAGCAGTTTTGCAAATGAGATAACGGCAGATGATATTGTGCTGTCGGGCGGCTTTGAAAACTGTAGAGTAAGTGAGATCGAGAAAGTCGGAGATAATACGTTATCTCTGGTTGTAAGTGCGGAAAACGGTTATAAATCGGGTGATGACGGCTGTATTACGATAAAGCAGAGTGCTATAGCGGACGCTTCGGTTGACGTATCTGCAACTGTCAGCATTGTATCTCCGTCGGTAGTTTTTTCTTCTGCTGATTTTGAAGCATCGTCAAACTATGCACGAATAACGGTATCGCTTGTTGACTGCTCGTTCAGCGACAGTGTAACAGCGGATATGTTCGGCTGTGACGACGGCAATGTTGAGATAACACGCTTTGACCGTGTAAGTGCGGGCGAGGGTGTGTTGTATCTGTCTTTTGATACGGAAACTCCGTCAAAGGCGATTGAGCTTATTTCGGGATGTACGTTTACAATAAAGGACAGTGCACTGAACATCAATTATCCGCTGTATTTTGAGGTTACGCCGAAATCGCCCGATGTAAGTGCGCTTATCACCGCTGTTGAGGAAGACGGTTCTGATTTTAAGGTTACTGCACAGTTCAATGTGGTTGACGGTACGTTCAATGTAATAAGCAAGAACAGCTTTATATTCAGCGGAGATTACTCAAAGGCGGTGATAACTTCTATCACGGCACAGGATAATTCTGCTACGGTGTGCTTTGATATTCCGAAAACCTCTTCGGTTAAGAATGCGGAGCTTTACGGCACGGTAGGTCTTAAATCCGGGGCGGTTATCAGCAGGTGGGGAACGCAGACGAGTATATCGTCTTTTCCTCTGTATTACAGCTATTCGGAGAGCAATGACAACAAGGTTAAAATTCCCGATGAGAAAAAACTTGACATGATGAGCGAGGCACTGAACGGGTATTTAAGCTCGGTCGGTGCAAGTGAAAATTCATCAATCGGAAATCTGGCTGAATATACGGCAGGTGACGAGGCATTCGTTCAGCTTTGTTCACAGGTATGGGAAAATTACGGCGATGTTTACGGACTTATCGGTAAGACAGATGATATTCTGAAATCGGAACGCATATCAACAGGTACACAGAGCGCTGAAAGTGTGTTTACCGTGAACAGATATATGAACGATATAAAGGCTCTTCACTCGCTGATAAAGCCTGTCAGCGACAGTCTTTCGAGATTGTTCACCGTATATGACAGTATGAGCAGAACTAAGGATAAGCAGGAGCTTGAAGCACTGGGTTCAGAAGCTGATGAACTTATAGGAAAGATAACTTCGGTATATTCTACCAAAATCAAGGGTATATCGTATTCC
>CABUEI010000037.1 GCA_902490585.1 uncultured Oscillospiraceae bacterium | reverse complement strand
CGTATATACAGTAACAGAAAAAATAAAACGGATATGTGCAAAAGCGCTTGAATTGCTTAGAATATTTGCCGATGTGTGCGAAAAAAATGATCTTGAATATTTCCTTGACGGAGGAACGCTTCTCGGTGCCATTCGCCACAAGGGCTTTATACCGTGGGACGATGATGTTGATGTCATAATGCCGAGAAAGGATTATGACAGGCTGTGGAAAATAGCGAACAGCTGTTTTGAGTACCCTTATTTCTTCCAGACGTCGCTTAGTGAAAAGAACTTTTTCAGAGCGCACGCACAGCTGAGGAATTCCGAAACGACAGGATTCATACAGTCCGATGAAAAGAAGGATATAAACAAGGGAATTTTCCTTGATATATTCCCTCTTGACAACGTTCCGTCAGATAAAAGCGAGCGTGAACATCTGAAAAAGAAAACGGCAAAGTACAAGCGTATACTGTCGTTTGCCTATGACAGAGATCCCGATGAACTGAATTTTCCGAAAAGATGTGCCAACACCTTGCTGAGAGCGCTCATCTCACCGCAGAAGAAATTCGTAAAGTTCAACAGGTTGCTGTCAATGTACAAGGACGCCGAAACCAATGAAGTCGGCGACATTTCTCTTGACTGGAGAGAAAGCGTTATATGGGATAAAGAGCTTTACGACGGATTCTGCTATATGCAGTTTGAAAATCTGTCGCTGAGAGCACCTGTTGGCTATGATAAGATCATGACCAAACAGTACGGCGACTATATGAAGTTGCCCGATGACATAAACGCAAAAAACGGCAGGAGCCACGGCGGCGTGACTTTTGAACCCGATATGCCGTATAAAGAATATTTCCGTATTAAAAATGCGGAACAGAACGATAAAAACAATAACGAACAGGAGTAATACCATGAATGTAGCAATTATTATCGCAGGCGGTTCAGGAAGAAGAATGGGACAGGATATCCCCAAGCAGTTCATCAACGTATATGATAAGCCGATACTTTTCTATACGCTCGAGAGCTTTGAAAAACACCCCATGATAGATGCTATCGAAGTTGTCTGCATAGACGGCTGGCACGATGTTGTAAGAGCTTACGCAAAGCAGTACAACATAACAAAGCTGAAGTGGATAGTTTCAGGCGGCTCAACAGGTCAGGAATCTATCCGTAACGGTGTGTACAACCTTGAAAACGAACTCGGCGAGGACGATATAGTTATAATCCATGACGGTATACGTCCGCTGGTTGACGAAGCCGTTTTATCCGATGTAATAACAAAATGTGCCCAGTACGGCAACGCTGTTACATCAATGCCCTATAACGAGCAGATCTTCGTTATCGACGACGAGATTTCAACCGTCAAGTATATTCCGAGAGAAACACTCCGCAGAGTTTCAACTCCCCAGGCTTACAAGTACGGCAACCTTGACCGCAGATATCACGAGGCATTTGAAAAGGAGATAGGCATATACGGCTCTTCTTATACAAATACTATGATGGTAGAACTGGGCGAAAGACTTTACTTTGCGGCAGGCTCAGACAAGAATATCAAGCTCACCACAAAGGACGACCTCGAAATGTTCAAGGCTCACCTTGACGCTGAAAGAAAGCACAACAAAGACTGATTTTAAAACAGGAGAAAATATGGACAATCTGTTATATAAAGAAGATGTAAAGAGAACAGCGGCACTTTCTCTGCCGTGGGAAAAACTGAAAGATTCATCTGTGATGATAAGCGGAGCCACAGGACTTATCGGCTCGTTTTTAATTGATGTCATAATGGAAAAGAACGAGAGTGACTCACTCAACTGCAAGGTGCTTGCACTCGGCAGAAACGAGGAAAAAGCAAGAGCAAAATTCCCCGGATATTTCGGCAAGCCCGAATTTGTATTCATTCCCTGTGACATAAACGAACCTCTCGGAAAGGATACTCCCCATGCGGATTATATAATCCACCTTGCCAGCAACACTCACCCCGTTGCATATTCAACCGACCCGATAGGAACAATAACAGCAAATATCATCGGCACAAAGAATCTGCTTGATTATGCCGCTGATACAGGCTGTAAGAGATTTGCTTTCGCATCGTCAAACGAGATTTACGGCGAAAACAGGGGCGACAAGGAATTTTTTGATGAGGACTACTGCGGTTATATCAACTGCTGTACAGTCCGTGCAGGCTACCCCGAGAGCAAGCGTTGCGGCGAAGCACTCTGCCTTGCTTATATGAAGCAGAAAGGCGTTGACGCAGTTATCCCCCGCCTTACACGCTCATACGGTCCCACAATGCTGAGTTCCGACACAAAGGCTATTTCACAGTTTATCAAGAAAGGCGTTGCAGGCGAGGACATAGTGCTTAAAAGCGAGGGCAAGCAGTACTATTCCTACACTTACGTTTCAGACGCTGTTTCGGGACTGCTGACAGTTCTTCTTCTCGGCAACAGCGGAGAAGCATATAATATCTCAGACGAAAGCGGCGACATAACTCTGCGTGATCTTGCCCACGTTATCGCCGACTATGCAGGCAAAAAGGTAATATTTGAACTTCCCGATGAAGTTGAAAAAGCCGGCTACAGCACTGCTACAAAGGCAAGAATTGACGGAACCAAGCTTCAGAAGCTCGGCTGGAAAGCTCACTATGATATGAAGAGCGGACTTGAAAGAACAATAACCATTCTTAAAGAAATGAACAGATAAATAAATAGCAAGGTAAACAAGGAGAAATTTATGAGAGACAAGCATATATGGATATTCAATTCGGGACTGTCCTTTGACGGCAACCCGAAGTGGCTGTTCTTATATATTCAGAAACACAGACCCGACATTAAATGCTACTGGTTCTGCTATACCGACGAATCTGCCGAGTACATAAAGAAGCTCGGCTACCACTCATGCCTGTTTGATTCAAAAGAGGCTGAAACTATCGGCTCAAAGGCAGGCGTTTACGTTGTAAATCAGCGTAAGGAAGTATTCCAGCCGTACCTTGAGGGCATCTCGGTGCTCAACCTCTGGCACGGTGTAGGTTGCAAAACAGTTGAAAAGACTATCAACGAGGGTCTGCTTGACGAACGTATTTCCAAGAAGTACATTCAGAACAACAATATCTATTATAAGAACGAAATGTTCCTCGTTACTTCTCCGCTTATGGAAAAGCACTTCATCGGTCAGTGCAACCTCGAAGAGCATAATATAATGAGATGCGGCTATCCCTGCAACATGAATACCGATAAGGTTGTCACATACGACCACGATATTCTCAAAGCAAAGGGTCTTCCCGAAAACACAAAGATAGCGGTTTTCGCCCCGACATACAGGGACAATTATTCGACCAACTTCTTTGAGCTTGCCGTACCGAATATGGAAAAGCTAATTGAAGCACTCGAAAAGAACAATATGCTCCTCATAATGAAGATGCATCCCAAAATGGCTGACATTGACTTCGGATACATTAACGCTATGAAGACATATTCCGACTGCAAGAATATTCTCTTCTGGGACAATGCAAACGACATCTATGAGATTTTTGATAAGATCGACCTTGCCATAATCGACTACTCCTCGATCTTCTACGATATGCTGGCACACGGAATCAAGCACTTCATAAGATATCTTCCCGACAAAAAGGAAAATATGCGTGACTTCGCTCTCGATTACGAAACCCACACCTGCGGCACTATCGTAAAGGATTACGCTACCCTGCTCGACACGCTCGGACAGTACGAAAGCATCGACATCTCAGGCGAGATTGACAGAATAGACGACCTGTTCTGGAAGTACTCACACGAGAATACCCTTGACGATATGATAAACAACGCCATAACTTTCGAGCCTGACGTTGACAGAGTTCTGCCCACACTGTACAGCTTTGATATATTCGATACACTTATCGGAAGAAGCTGCTTACAGCCGACAGGCGTATTCAAGTATGTACAGCAGAAGATGGAATCAAGCGAAGAGCAGTTCCCGTTCTATGTACAGAAGAACTATTTCAAGGTCCGTCCGTGGTGCGAAGCAAACGCCAGAGAATACCACAACAAGTCAACCCTCTACAGAGGTACCGACACGCTTGAAATATCATTTGACCAGATTTTCGAGCACATGCAGGACGTATATGACCTCACCGACAGACAGGTAGAACTGCTGAAAGAATGGGAGCTTGAAGGCGAATACAGAACCTCCGTTCCCGTACAGGAAAACATCGACAAGGTAAAAGAACTTGTAGCCGCAGGCGAAAAGGTAGTACTGATAAGCGATATGTATCTGCCGAGCGAGTTTATAAAGAAGCTTCTCGCTAAGGCTGACCCCATGCTCGCCGAACTTCCGCTTTACCTCTCATCAGACAGCGGATATCAGAAGTCAACAAAGCGTCTTTACCTTGAAGTATATCACAGCATGGACTATATCTACGGACAGTGGATCCATACAGGCGATAACGTAAAGGCTGATATAAATTCACCCACCGCTCTCGGAATAACCCCCGAGCAGATATTCCCCCGTACATTCAACGGCTATGAAGCTACACTCCGTGACTTCACGGGCACCTATGACGGTATGCAGGTCGCAAACCTGTTCTCAAAGTTCCGTGCAGAAAATCCCGAAGCTACAGACGCAGAAATGTTCTCATACTGCTATGCACCCATGTACTTTGTACCCTACGTTCACTGGGCAATAAAGCACGCTATGAAACGTGGCACGCAGTGCCTTTACTTCATCTCCCGTGACGGTCATCACCTCAAGAGAATTGCCGATAAGATAATCGAGGAAAAGGGCTACGATATCAAGACAAAGTACATCTACGGCTCAAGAAAAGCATGGCAGATTCCCTCGCAGATAGATGAAATAGACGAAGAGATGTGGAGCGAATTCGGTCTGCTCGCAGGTCTTAACAGCTTTGACGAAGTGCTTGAAGCTATGCGTATGGACGAAGAAACATTCGCCGCAATGTTCCCCGAGCTCATGTATCTCAAGGACGACAGCATAATCTATGACAACGCTCTGCTCAAGGGACTCCGTGAGATAATCAGTTGCAGTGAAGAATACAGACAGTATCTTCTTGACTTTGCCGCAAAACAGCGTGAACCCGTAGAAAAGTATCTGAAGCAGGAAATAGATTTCAACGAGAAATACGCATTTGTTGAATACTGGGGCAGAGGTTACACACAGACCTGCCTTGCAAAGCTCATTCACAATATAACCGGCAACAACGACGATAATATCTTCTACTACGCAAGAAGTATCTATCCGTCACATAATAATATCATCAGATACAATTTCACCACCAACAACTTCTCGCTGATATTCATCGAAGCAATTTTCGCAAACCTCAACTACAAGACAATTGCCAAGTATGAGGAAAATGAAGACGGCGTAATGGTTCCCGTTATCAATCCCAACGAGGACAGCAACCTTGAACTTCACGAGATGATGAACGAGTATCTGCCTAAGTTTGCAGAAGATTATGCAAGACTTGACTTTGAAGATGAAGCTTCAATTGAAAGAGCTCTCTTCGACTTCGGTCTGAGCTTCTTCCACAGACACCCCAAGCACCCGATACTCTTCAACTGCATTTCAACTCTCAAAGACTCCGTTGCGTCAAACGGCAATCCTACCGAATGGGCACCGCCTATCACATGGAAGGACGTATTCGCAAAGCTCAGAGGAAAGAACCTGCCCACAAAGAACCTCGAATGGTCTATCAGCCGTTCGTCAGGTACAATCAAGGGCTCCTACAAGTTCTATGTAAAACACCTCAAGGGTAAGCAGTCAATGAGAAACATCAAGACAGTTGCCAAAAAGGTAATGGGCGACAACAACAAAAAGAAGTAAACAGAAAAGGCACGACGATCGTAATGAAAGTCGTGCCTTATGTGTTTTATTCATCTGTTTTACAGGTCAGATTCAGAAATATCGGACGGATCCAATAATTCATAATCCAACGCCGAAAGATATACCTTGTAATTACTGTCACCCGTTATATAGCAATTGTTCATTTTTATCTTTCCTTCATCGTTATAAACAACTATAAGATATTCCTGCGGATTTGCGTATTTCTCATCTTCATTGGTATCGGAAAGCCCTTTATCACTGTTTATCTTCCACACGGAAGTATTCGGGTTCTTCCACTGTGCAAACGGTTTTCCGAACGTCTTCGTAAAGTTGTCTATCGTATCTTTTGCCTTTATTTTCTTAATCGCAGCGTCATAATCAATAACAGAACTGCCGCTGTCTGTGTGTGATATCTCATTTCCGATAATCACAAGATCATCGGGAACATTGTCGTTTACTTCGTATGAGGCGGCTGTCAGCGGTTTTCGTATTCCTGTCGTCAGCTCGTCTGCGGCAATATCGGCACTGTAGATACGCACACTGTGCATACCGATATTTCCTGCGTCATTTGCGTCTTTACTGCACGAAAGGAACAGCATACCGTATATCTTTTCGTCACTGTCACGGCAAAGGATATCGTCATATTGATAAAACGTACCTTCATTGCTCGGATATTCATAGCTCTTAACATTAGAACGTTCCGATCCGCCGCTTTTCAGTATTTCAAGAAAACCCTTGCGGTAGACCGACATAAACTCATCTATCTGTTTGTCAAAATCGGGCTGTGCCTTTGCATTGTCGCTGTATAATGCCACAAGTGCTTCTCTGTCACCGTCTTCCGCCGCTTTGAGAAATTCCGAACGGATATCGCAGTAATCCCATTTTGTCGAGCTTGCGGCACTGTCGCCCGCTTTCCAGTACTCGACAACATTGTTGTATTTCATATCATTAAGTGTCATCTGTGCAGATCCGATAATAAACATCATTGCTATAAACACAAATGCTGTCACCGGAATACCGCAAAATATGCTTCCCACGATTATAGACGCCTTTTTGGGCTTTACTCCCGCAGCGATACACTTACCTCTGCGCACTATGCCTGTGATAAGTAGCGGCAGACCGATTGCGAGCGGTATTATAACAATAGCGACAAAACCGATGATAAAAAATACAAAACTCACTATCATCATAGATGCAAACATCATATAATTTTTCCCCTTTTTAAGCTATGGCTATTGCACGTTCACCTCAAACTTATACCCTACGCCCCAGATAAGACGTATGCTCCACTTTGACGATAAACCGTCAAGCTTTGATTTAAGCAGGCTGACCGACTCCTCAACAAGAGCGTCGCTGCCCTTTGCATCGGGACCGAATACCTCATAGGCAAGCTGTTCCTTGCTGAATACACGGTTGGGATTTGCAATAAAGCAACGCAGTATCTCAAGCTCGTTCAGCCCCAGCGGATACTCTCTTTCGCCGACTTTTACACAGTTATGCTCATTGTCGATAGACAAGGTATCATATTCTCCACGGCTTTTCCCGTCATACTTTTCAAATACCTTTGATAGCTGTGCTATATCAAGAGGCAGTGACAGAGTATGTTCACCGCCGTCATTTTTAAGAGTATAGATGTCAGACATGAGCGACGTATGACGGCACTCCTGCTCCGCATCAAGATAACAGCCGCCGAGTATGATTATATCGGGGTGAAGCACCAGACATTCACGCACAACGTGCTGCGTGTCCTCGCTGATGTCACATATCGTTCTGACGGTAAAGCCCTCTTTCTCGGCATAATTGGCAATAAAATCGCAGATATGCTCGTTGTCGCAGGCTATTATAATCTTCTTTGACATTTTCGTGCCTCCGTAAAGTACACAATATTAAATATTAAAGCGATAAATCCTTATCACCCGTACATCTCTATATATTATACAGCCCCTCACACCTTTTTTCAACACCTTTTTCAAAAAATTCGTCAATTTTATGTGTAAATTTGCATAAATAATTATCAATTCTCCGAACGACTTTTATATCAATATAACAAAATTATCACTTTTCACATTTTACCCCTTGATTTTTATGCCTAAAGTGATTACAATAATAATCAGCGGTTAGCACTCATAACCTAAGAGTGCTAAACGATACAAAAAAGCAACGCCGCAGTTAACAGCGGCGCAACTATAAAAAGGAGGTCACTAAGATGACAATAAAGCCATTATCAGACAGAGTAGTAATTAAAATGCTCGAGGCAGAAGAAACAACAAAGGGCGGTATCATACTTACAAGCGCCGCACAGGAAAAGCCTCAGGTAGCAGAGGTTGTTGCGGTAGGTCCGGGCAAGACAGTTGACGGAAAGCTCGTTCCCGTACAGATAAAGGTGGGCGACAAGGTGCTTATGAGCAAATATTCCGGCACAGAAGTCAAGGTTGACGGAGAAGAATATACAATACTTCGTGAGGAAGATATCCTCGCAGTTGTAGAATAATTGAAAGTGAGGACAAATTACAATGGCAAAGCAGATTATTTACGGAGAAGAAGCTCGTAAGGCTTTACAGGCAGGTATTGACCAGCTCGCAAACACAGTAAAGATCACACTCGGTCCTAAGGGCAGAAACGTAGTACTCGACAAGAAGTTCGGCGCTCCCCTTATCACAAACGACGGTGTCACCATAGCAAAGGAAATCGAGCTTGAAGATCCTTTCGAGAATATGGGCGCACAGCTCGTTAAGGAAGTATCCACAAAGACTAACGACGCAGCAGGCGACGGTACAACAACAGCTACTCTGCTCGCTCAGGCTCTCATCAGAGAGGGTATGAAGAACATTGCGGCAGGCGCTAACCCCATGGATGTTAAGCGTGGTATTTCAAAGGCAGTTGATACTGCTGTAGCTGAGATAAAGAAGAACTCTAAGGCTATTGAAAACAGCGAAGGCATTGAAAGAGTTGCAACAGTATCTTCAGGCGACGAATCTGTCGGCAAGCTGATTGCTGAGGCTATGGAAAAGGTTACAACAGACGGTGTTGTTACTCTTGAAGAAGGCAAGACAGCTGAGACCTACAGCGAAGTTGTTGAAGGTATGCAGTTCGACAGAGGTTATATCTCACCCTACTTTGCAACAGATACAGACAAGATGGTAGCAAATCTTGACGACGCATATATCCTTATCACTGACAAGAAGATTTCCAACATACAGGAAATACTCCCTGTTCTTGAGCAGATAGTACAGGCAGGCAAGAAGCTCCTCATCATTGCTGAAGATATCGAGGGCGAGGCTCTTACAACACTTATCCTCAACAGACTGCGTGGTACATTCGTATGCGCTGCAGTAAAGGCTCCCGGCTTCGGTGACAGACGCAAGGAAATGCTCCAGGATATCGCAATACTCACAGGCGGTACGGTTATCACATCCGATCTCGGTCTTGAGCTTAAGGATACAACTATCGATCAGCTCGGCCGTGCTAAGAGCGTAACTATCACAAAGGAAAACACCACTATAGTTGATGGTGCAGGTTCTACAGAAGATATCCAGGCAAGAATCGCACAGATAAGAACAGCTATGGACAGCACAACAAGCGAATTTGACAAGGAAAAGCTTCAGGAAAGACTTGCAAAGCTCGCAGGCGGTGTTGCTGTTATCAAGGTCGGCGCTGCTACAGAAATAGAGATGAAGGAAAAGAAGCTCCGCATCGAAGACGCTCTCGCTGCTGCTAAGGCAGGTGCAGAGGAAGGTATCGTAGCAGGCGGCGGTACAGCTCTCATCAACGCTATGCCCGCTGTAGAGGCTCTTATCGCAACTCTTGAGGGCGACGAAAAGACAGGTGCTAAGATAGTTCTCCGTGCGCTTGAAGAACCCGTTCGCCAGATAGCTACCAATGCAGGTCTTGAAGGCTCTGTTATCATTGATACTATCCGCCGTGAAGGCAAGGTAGGCTACGGCTTTGACGCTCAGAATGAAGTATACGGCGATATGATCGCTGCCGGTATCGTTGATCCTGCAAAGGTTACTCGTTCTGCACTGCAGAATGCCGCTTCGGTTGCTTCTATGGTTCTGACTACAGAAAGCCTTGTAGCTGACAAGAAGGAAGAGAATCCTGCTCCCGCAATGCCCGCAGGCGGCGGAATGGGCGGTATGTATTAATTCCGAACACAACAGAATAAAATCAGCCCGGTACGGAATTCCGTACCGGGCTTTCTGTTTGTTTATAGCTTATAATAGGTATACGCAGTTATTTGCCGCCTTTACCGAATGCCTTGCTCCAGTCAACGTTACGGGCGATTCTGTAACCGCTGTCGGTTTTAGTAAGGTCGGCGGAGAAAACCATATAACAGCTTGTACCGGGTGTCTGAGAATTAAGCACCATATAAGCCAATTTTACGTTATCACCGTCTTTATAGGCTTTGGCACAATCATAAAGGCATTCACGCTGTGATAAACTTTCTAAAGTCGGACCGTGCAATCCCGTCTCATTGCACCTGCCGATTGAAATTCCTTTCACGCAGAATTTACCGTCCTGATATGTGAATGTGTCAAAGTCCTTTTCAAACTGTTCAAATGTCGTAATATCGGAATATACCGACTTTTCCGATTCATAAAATTCCTTCATAGACGTAAACGCAGTCGGCTGTGCCGAACTTTCAAACCACTTATCGTAATCGTCTTTTGGGACAGCGGTTATATCCGGCATATCCTTTATCTTGTTACCTGCATTGTAAAGCTCGGTTTCAAGCTTACCACACTTTTCAAGAATATCGGCAACCTCTTTTTGCACCTGCTCATCGTCAATGATTTTATCACCGAGCGCCTCACTGAACATTTTGTCAATTGTGGTTTTGCCGGGTGTCTTATATTCACTGCCGTAGTCGTAGATAAATGACGCTATATCACGTTTGCTTTCCTCTGCAGAACTGTCCACCACGCCTATTGCAGTAAATTTTTCGTCTTCATAAGCGGAAGTGGATTCTTCAGGCACGGAGGTTTCGGGAGTTGCGATGCTTTCGGTTGTTGATTCCGATGCAGATGACGTAACAGAGGTATCCTGCGATGAAACAGGCTTAGAAACAGTATTGCTTGCACAGCCGCTGAGCAGAGAAACGAGAATTAAAGTGCAGATCAAAGTAGTTTTTTTCATAAAATCACTCCTTAATATTGATGAATTGTATGCTGAAGGGTTTCTTTCACTTTCAGTATATCATACTTTTAGAAAAAACAATTGTTACTCTTCGCTTTTGTATAGATAATCAAAACATTATAGAAATTTTTGTATATTATGTACATACAATTCTTAAACCGATTTTGATCATCTCCTAAGCCCGTTGCCGCTGTTTCGTTTTGCACAATTTTATATTGACATTCGCACTTTTAAGCGGTATACTATTAAAGTACGTATAAATTTATTTTAGCTTTTTAAAAAGGAATTTGAGCATGATATACAAAAACCCCGTGCTAAAAGGCTTCTACCCCGACCCCTCCGTCTGTTTTGCAAACGGAAAATATTATCTTGTAACAAGCACCTTTCAGTATTTCCCCGGTGTTGCGCTCTTTGAGAGCGATAACCTTGTAAACTGGAAGCAGATAGGCTATGTACTGACACGTCCCGAACAGGTAATGCTTGACAAGATACCTGCGTCAGGCGGCGTATTCGCTCCCACTATCCGCTATAACAACGGAAGATTTTACATGGTAACCACCAACGATACCACACACAGAAACTTCTATGTATATACCGATGACATCTACGGCGAATGGTCAGACCCTATTGAAGTTGACCAGGGCGGAATAGACCCGTCACTTTACTTTGAGGACGGAAGAACATTCTTCATAAGCAACGGACAAGACGACTACGTCGAGGGCGGCGTTGTACAGTGCGAGATCGACATCGCAACAGGTAAAAAGCTCTCACACAGCAAGTCAATCTGGAAAGGCTCGGGCGGACGTTATCTTGAAAGCCCCCATGTATATAAAATAAACGGAAAATATTATCTCATGGCGGCAGAGGGCGGTACCGAGTACGGTCACATGATTACATACGCCGTATCAGATGATATCTGGGGCGAATATATAACCGGAGATAATAATCCAATACTCACTAACCGTAACAAAGCACCTTATATAATTCAAGGTATAGGTCACGGCGACCTTATACAAGACAAATACGGTGACTGGCATATATTGAGCCTCGGTTTCAGACAGATGGGTATATGGATGCCGTTCCACAGTCTTGGCAGAGAAGTTTTCCTCTCCCCTGCCCATTTTGACGAAAGCGGCAGACTGTTCGCAGGTCTTGACGGTACAACAGACAATAAGTATCAGATAAAGGGCGATTTTGTGCAGAATATGTTGCCTGTTTTCACATTCAGAAATACCGACCCTGCTGTTGACTGGTGCTATCTGCGTAAATATCACCCCGAAAATTACAAGCTGTCAACCGAAATGTACGAACTTTGCGGTACCGATATTACGCTTGATGATGCGGATTCTCCCACATTCATCGCTCTGCGTCAGCGTGACTTTGACATGGAACTTTCCGTAAACGTCAATATTCCGGGCGATAACGGCGAGGGCGGTGTCACAATGTATATGTGCGAAAATGAGCACTATGACATTGCGGTCAGAAAGACCCCCGATAAAACTTATGCTATACTTAAACTTAATATAGGCGGAATAAAGCATGAGCAGAACAAGGTCGAAATAAACGGCGATACCGCAACGCTCATCGTCAGAGCCGACCACTACAATTACAATTTCTCCGTGAAATGCGGTGACACCGAAACATACCTCGGAAGCGGTCAGGTAAAGTACCTCACAAGCGAGGTTTCAGGCGGTTTCACAGGAACAATGACAGGATTATACGCTGTAGGAGGTACGGCACAGTTCACTGATTTCAGCTGTACCTACACCGAGAGCGACGAATAAAGAAGAGGGTTATAAAATGAATTTTTTCCAGAAAGATATCGAAACAATGCCGAGAGCCGAGCTCGAAAAGCTCCAGCTCGAAAAACTGAAGCACATAACAAAATACTGTTATGACAATGTACCGCTGTACAAGCGGAAATTCGACGAAGTCGGCTTTGACTGCTCGAAGATAAAAACGCTGTCAGACATACAGTATATCCCCTATACAACAAAGGCGGATTTCCGTGACAATTATCCTTTCGGAATGTTCGCAACACCGCTCAAAAACGTAACACGTCTGCACGCTTCATCTGGTACAACCGGCAAGCCCACCGTTGTAGGCTACACAAAGAACGACCTTGATATGTGGTCTGACTGCGTAGCAAGACTTGTAACAGCCGCAGGCGCTACAGATGAAGACATAGTACAGATTGCATTCGGCTACGGACTTTTCACGGGTGCGCTCGGTCTGCACTACGGACTTGAAAAGATAGGTGCTACCGTTGTTCCCTGCTCATCGGGCAACACCGAAAAGCAGGTCATGCTGATGAAGGACTTCGGCACTACAGCACTTGTAGCAACGCCGTCTTATGCGCTTAGAATAGGCGAAGTTGCCGAGGAAATGGGCATCAGGAGAGATGAACTGAAACTGCGTTTAGGCCTGTTCGGCTCTGAGGGTTGTACCCCCGAAATGAGAGCTCAGATTGAGGATTATCTGCACCTGCTTGCTACCGACAACTACGGCATGAGCGAGCTTATGGGACCGGGTGTATCAGGTGAATGTTCACTGCGTTGCGGTATGCACTTCAACGAGGATCACTTCCTCCCCGAGATCATCAATCCCGAAACAGGCGAGGTTCTCCCCGAAGGTTCAAAGGGCGAACTTGTTATCACCACTCTTTCAAAAGAGGCTCTGCCTGTTCTGCGTTATCGTACAAAGGATATCACTTCTATCACATACGAAAAGTGCGAGTGCGGAAGAACTCACGCCCGTATGAGCAAGCCCTCCGGCAGAAGCGACGATATGCTTAAAATCAGAGGTGTAAATGTATTCCCATCACAGATTGAAAGCGTTATCATGACCATACCCCAGATTGCTCCTCACTATCAGCTCGTTGTTACCCGTGAGGGAAGCAGTGACAGACTGGAAGTAAAGTGCGAGCTTGTTGACGGAAGCGTACTCGAGAGCCTTGAATCACTGTCGAACTTACAGAAGAACATTCACCACAACCTTAAAACCGTACTCGGTATTGATACAAAGGTTACGCTTGTTGAACCCAAAACGATCGAGCGTTTTGAGGGCAAGGCTAAGCGTGTAATCGACCTTCGCAACAAGTAATATGAAGCTGAAATATGATGAAGCGGATATGCACGCACAGCTTGTAAAGGTGCTGTATCCCGATGAAGTTGCAATGTTCCCCGTGTACTGCGTATACAGCGATAAATCCTTTATGGGAAGCGGTATGGAATACGGTTATTTAGCCGTTACCGACAAGGGCAGACTGCTTATGATACGCTATGACTTTATAGGCGACGGCAACTGCGGCTCATGCCCGCTCACCGCTATAAAGAGGCTTAAAATAAAGAAGCTCCTTATCGGTCAGTACAAGCTTGAATTTACGCTTATAACGGACGGTAAGGATTACAAGACAACCGTACAGATAGCGCCGAAAATGGCTTTCGGAGCATTTCCGAATCAGTACGCAAATCTTAATATGCTACTGGACACACTGCGCCCTTATGCAGAAAATTAAAGAAAAAAGAACACAAGAAAAGAGAAACTGAAATGTCACTTGAAAAAGTAAAGGAATATTTCAAGGCTTACGGTATAGAGGACAAAATAATCGAACTGTCCGAGTCAAGTGCGACTGTCGAGCTTGCCGCTCACGCACTGAACACCAAACCTTGCAGAATAGCCAAAACCTTATCGTTTATGCTGAATGACAGCCCGATACTTGTCGTAACGGCAGGCGATGTAAAGATCGACAACGCAAAGTACCGCCACACATTCGGTGCAAAGGCGAAAATGCTGACCGCAGACCAGGCAGAAGAGCTTATCGGTCACGCAGTCGGCGGCGTATGCCCTTTCGGACTGAACGACGGCGTAACTGTTTATCTTGACGAATCGCTGAAACAGTACGAAACGGTATTCCCTGCCTGCGGAAGTTCAAACAGTGCTATTGAGCTTACTATCCCTGAGCTTGAAAAATATTCGGGATATGAGAAGTGGGTAGATGTCACCAAGGCAGTGTCATGATGACACAGGCAGTTCGCCGTTCTGACAGTTTGCGGCTTGCATAACCTGCGTTATCGGCGAATGCTTACGCACGCTCTTAACGCTTTTCGCAAACCAAAAATCACTAAAAGACAAAGCACGGCTATTCCTTATAAAAAGCAACATAAAAAGCGGAACGTGAAACCCACGCTCCGCTTTTCTGCATATTCTTTGTAATCAAAGTATCGTGAACACCGTACCCACAACGAGAAGTACAAGTCCTGCGGACGACATTGCCGTAAGCTTTTCCTTGAGGAATACTCTTGAGAACAGTACCACAGCCAGTATGCTCAGCTTGTCTATCGGAACAACTACCGATGCATCACCGATTTTCAGCGCGTAATAGTAGCACAGCCACGATGCCGCAGTAGATACGGCGCTGAGTGCGATAAAAACAAATGCCTTGCCGCCGAGTCCGGAGAATACGTTCTTCTTGCCCTTTGCCGCTACGACTATCCACGCCATAACAAGCACGACAGCCGTTCTTATGGTGGTGCCGAGGTTCGAGTTTACATTCTCAACGCCTATCTTTGCAAGAATCGAGGTCAGTGCGGCGAATATTGCGGACATCCAGGCGAATATCATCCACCTGCCCGCCTTTGTTCCGCTTTTACCCGTATGTATGCTCATCATCAGCGTACCCGCACCGATAAGTACCATTGCAATGATTTTATACATCGTCAGCTGTTCGCCCAGGAAAATGAACGACATCAGCATAGCAAGAACGGTTGAAAATTTATCTATAGGCGCTACCTTGTTTACATCGCCCATTTTCAATGCCTTGAAATAGCACAGCCACGAGCCTCCCGTTGCACAGCCCGAAAGTATCAGAAACAACAGCGTCATTCCCGTAACATTCGGCAAATCACGCCACTCGCCTGTTATCCATATTACTACTATCGACAGCACAAGCACTATAGTAGTACGCAGTGCCGTTGCCGCATCGGAGTCAGCGTCACGCAGTCCGCATTTACAGAGTATAGTTGTTATCGCCGCAAACAAAGCGGATAACAGTGCTATAAATATGTACATCATATCAGAAGCTTCTCCTGCAATAATCTCTCGGTGTTACGCCCTTCATACTCTTGAACACCTTTATAAAATAGCTGTAATCGTTGAATCCGCACTTCATCGCAATATCTATCAGCTTCTCATCGGTACTTGCGATAAGTTCACAGGCAGATTCGATACGGAAATAATTGAGATATTCAACAGGTGTCTTGCCCGTATATTCCTTGAACGCACGGCAGAAATAATTCCGGTTCATTCCGCACTCGTTCGCAAGTTCCTCAAGCGTTATGTTCTTGCGGTAATTCTGCTCAATGTAGCTTATGACATTCTTGAAACGGCGCACTTTCTTGATATCGCTTGCCGCCGTTTCGCCACTCTGATAATGCTCTTCCCTTGCCACAATGTGACCGAGCATACACAAAAGCCTTCCGGGCACGGTAAATTCATAACCGGGTTCTTTTTCAAGCATTGCGTCTATCACTGCCCTAGCGTCCCTTGCAGGCTCGCTGTTTGCAGGGAAAAATGTTATCAGCCGCTTTTCATGGTTGATTATCGGTTGCAGATGAATGGCACATATCTGGCTTGATTTGAGCAGTGCCGCCATATCAAATACAAGGCAGTCATATCTGCAGTTGTCTTTCGGCGTACCGCCGTGCATACTTCCGCCTATTATCAGCGAACAGCAGCCTGCGTCTATCCTGTGTGTATGACCGTCAAGAAAAAGCTCGAAATATCCGCTCATGACATAGATAATCTCGCACTCGTTATGCCAGTGCGGTATCATATTATAACGGGGAAAATTCTCTGTCACTCTGTAGCAGGCATAAGGAAATTCCCTTGTGCCGTGCTCACGCTTTTCACGGTATTCTATGTATTTCATATTGTGTCCTTTGGCTCAGTTGTCAAAATCGTCATATTACTGATCGGAGCAAAGTTAAAATAATCATTAAAATCGTCCCGATAATACAATAATTATATCATTTTTCCGCCATATTGTAAAGTAAGCCGAAAACCAAATATCAATATAGTTCAACTAATCGTCACATTGCACTAACACAGCGTGTTTTTTTGTGCAGATTGCGGATTTTTGCTTTTCACAAAAATTTTTATTTTAAAAACGATTACAGCCCTTGCTAAAAAAATTCATTTAAGATATAATTAGCATAGACGTTTCTGTAACGTTGTAATTTTTTCGCTACAGGAACAAAAACATTAGGAGGATTCTATGAAATTCGGTTATTTTGACGATAAGAACAGAGAGTATGTCATTACATCTCCCAAGACCCCTTATCCGTGGATAAACTATCTCGGCACACAGGGCTTTTTCTCGCTGATCTCTAACACAGCAGGCGGTTACTGCTTCTACAAGGACGCAAGACTGAGAAGAATTACACGTTACCGCTATAACAATGTTCCCGTTGATATGGGCGGACGTTACTTCTACATAAACGACGGCGGTCATGTATGGAACCCCGGCTGGTCGCCCGTTAAGACAACGCTTGACAGCTACGAGTGCCGTCACGGTATGGGCTACACAATCATAAAAGGCTCATCAAACGGCGTTACAGCCACAGTTACATTCTTCGTTCCCCAGAACTTCAACGGAGAAATCCAGAAGGTTACAATCAAAAACGACAGCGATAAGGAAAAGAACTTAAAGCTGTTCAGCTTCCTTGAATGGTGCCTCTGGGATGCAAACGACGATACAACAAACTTCCAGAGAAACTTCAACACAGGCGAAGTTGAAATTGACGGCTCTGTTATCTACCACAAGACCGAATACAAGGAAAGACGTGACCACTACGCATTCTACTCTGTAAATGCACCTATCAACGGTTACGATACCGACAGAGAGAGCTTCCTCGGCTTATACAACGGCTTTGACGCTCCTCAGACAGTATTCGCAGGCGCACCCAATATGTCTGTTGCAGACGGTTGGTCACCTGTTGCTTCACACTATATCGAAATCAAGCTCCAGCCCGGCGAAAGCAAGGATCTTGTATTCTGCCTGGGCTATGTTGAGAACAAGTTTGAAGAAAAGTTCGCTCCCGACCTTGATGAGAACAGCACAATTATAACAAGCGGCGACAGAAAGAA
Organism: uncultured Oscillospiraceae bacterium; assembly: GCA_902490585.1. Classification (GTDB taxonomy): domain Bacteria; phylum Bacillota; class Clostridia; order Oscillospirales; family Ruminococcaceae; genus Ruminiclostridium_E. The sequence continues at coordinate 1,888 of CABUEI010000037.1, read as the reverse complement.
GAACATCGTAAACAAGGCCAAGGCTCAGGCTATGATGGCTATGTGCGATACAGCCGAAAAGGCTGACAAGCTCCTCGCTGAGCTGAAGGAGCACTGGAACAGCCTGCTCGGTCAGTACAGCGTTAATTCTCCCGATGAAAAGCTCAACAGAATGGTAAACATCTGGAACCAGTATCAGTGCATGGTTACATTCAATATGTCACGTTCCGCATCTTACTTTGAGAGCGGCATCGGCAGAGGTATGGGCTTCCGTGACTCCAACCAGGACTTACTCGGCTTCGTACACCAGATTCCTGCAAGAGCAAGAGAAAGACTTATCGACCTTGCCGCTACAATGCTTGAGGACGGCGGTGCTTACCACCAGTATCAGCCCCTTACAAAGATGGGCAACCATGAGCTTGGCTCCAACTTCAACGATGACCCCCTGTGGATGATCCTCGCGGTTGCGGCTTACATAAAGGAAACAGGCGATGTTTCTATCCTTGACGAGAAGGTTCCTTATGAGAACCGTGAAGAGCTTGCAGACACAATGCTCGACCACATGAAGAGAGCATTCTACCACGTTGTAAAGAAGGTCGGTCCTCACGGACTTCCGCTCAGCGGACGTGCAGACTGGAACGACTGCCTTAACCTCTCATGCTTCTCAGACAAGCCCGGTGAGTCATTCCAGACATACAACAACAAGGAAATGTTCAAGGAACCTCCTTACTACAGCAACGTTGCTGAATCTGTAATGATCGCAGGTATGTTCTGTGCAATAGCTCCCGAATACGTTGAAATGTGCAAGCTGAAGGGCGACACAGCAGAAGCTGAAAAAGCTCAGGCTGAGATCGAAAAGATGAGAAAGAACACCATTGAATACGGTTATGACGGCGAATGGTTCCTCCGTGCTTACGACCACTACGGCAATAAGGTCGGCTCACACGAGTGTGAAGAGGGCAAGATATTCATTGAACCTCAGGGCTGGTGCGTTCTCGCAGGTCTTGGCAAGGATAAGGGCTACGACATTCAGACTCTTGACAGCGTAGACAAGTATCTTAACTCAAAGCACGGTCTTGTTCTGAACAACCCCGCATTCACACACTACTACATCCAGTACGGTGAGATATCCACATATCCCGGCGGTTACAAAGAGAACGCAGGTATCTTCTGCCACAACAACGCTTGGATAATCTGTGCTGAAGCCGCAGTAGGCAGAGGTGACAAGGCATTCGAGTATTATTCAAAGATTGCTCCCGCATTCAGAGAGGATATTTCCGATCTGCACCGCACAGAGCCTTATGTATACGCTCAGATGATTGCAGGTAAGGACGCTAAGCGTCACGGCGAAGCTAAGAACAGCTGGCTCACAGGTACAGCCGCTTGGAACTTCGTTGCAGTATCTCAGTACATCTTAGGTATCAAGCCCGAATACAACGGTCTGAAGATTGATCCCTCAATTCCTCACGAGTGGGACGGCTTCACAGCTTCAAGACTGTTCAGAGGCGCAACCTACGAGATCACTGTAAAGAACCCCGATCACGTTTGCCACGGCGTTAAGTCCGTTACAGTTGACGGCAAGGCTGTTGACAGCAACGTTATCCCCGTATTTGAAAACGGCACTCACAAGGTTGAGGTTGTTTTAGGTTAAGGGTTACAAGGTAATATAATAAGTGCAAACTCCCCGCCGTGTTGGCGGGGAGTTTTGTGTTCTTATGCGAATAAATACAGCAAAAACCGTATGAGCGTTTAGTCGCCATACGGTTTTAATACTATCGTCAGATACCCAAAACCTGCTTTTTCTTCTCTGTAAATTCTGGCTCTTTGTCAATAGTTGGGGTACGGAAAAAATAGAAAATTGCGTCAGCGGGTTCGGATCAAGAATCCGCTGATAATTTTTGATGAGAAA
>CABUEI010000036.1 GCA_902490585.1 uncultured Oscillospiraceae bacterium | reverse complement strand
TATAGGAAAGATAACTTCGGTATATTCTACCAAAATCAAGGGTATATCGTATTCCGAAATGCTGAGCAGGGTGACGGAAGAATACTGCGGAGGTGCAATGACGGCTTTTGATAATGTTTGTGATGATATATATAACTGGTATCCGCAGAGTGCAAATGACAAGAAGATGTTCAGAAGTATGTCGCAGAGCATTATTCTGAATGCGGCTGTTATACAGTTTATATCTGTTGCGGGAAGTGAAGACAAGACAGGCGCATTTACAGCATTGCGTGATAATATGGCGAAGCTTGACGGATATACAGCGGCAAACAAGGTAAGAGAAAACAGCAGTGACAGCGTGTTCTGTGCTACGCTTGACAGGTCGTTCAGACTGGAAAAGTTAAATTCAATACACCATAATTCGGTTAATGAAATATCACTTTCTGAAATAAGTCAGATCGAAAATATGCTTGAAAAGAGCAGTACAATTCAAAAGGAACTTGAGCAGGTCGGATTTGATGTTTCGCCTGTAAGGTATATTGTATGCTCGGACAGCAATATTACAAGCAGGTCGCAGTCTGAACAGGGTAGGTATATATATTCGTTTGTAAGGCGTGCTACGCTGTATGACCTGACGGCATCGCAGACGGTGAGTGAAGCCGAATATTGCAACTATTACTACAGCGTTGAAATTGACGATAACAGTGTACCCGTTGCCGTACCGTATGTGAATGTGTACTATCAGCTTTATACATTGAGGTAATTGTTTTTATGATAATTTACTTTTCCGCTACAGGTAACTGCAAGTATGTTGCTAAGCGTATTTCCGATGAAATAAGTCAGGATGTGCTATCGGTGACGGACTGTATCAACAGGGGAAGATATGATTTTTCCGATAACAGCATTACGGTAATATCACCCACATACTTCTGGGGTTTGCCGAGTATCGTAGCTGATTTTTTGAGTAAATCAAAATTCACGGCAGATTATCTCTGCTTTATTGCAACGTACGGGACAACGCCCAGTGCATCAGGACGTATAGCTGACAGACTTATAAAGGACAGAAAAATCGACGCTTTTTATTCGGTCAGAATGGCAGACACATGGACTCCTGTGTTTGATCTTTCGACACCCGAAAAAGTGGGTAAATTCACAAAAACAACTGAAAGTGAAATAGATGATATTATCGGAAAAATAAAGTCGAGATATCATAACAGGAAAATGAAACATTCGGTGTCTGTGTTTATTACCGATTTATTTGCTCAGCCGATATATAATAATTCGGCACGGAAAACCGAGAAATTATCTGTAAATGAACAGTGTATCGGGTGCGGTCTGTGCAGTATAAAATGCCCGTTGAAAGCGATTGAAATGAGAAATAACAAGCCTGTATGGGTAGCCGATAAATGCGTTATGTGTCTTGGATGTCTGCACAGGTGTCCGAAATTTGCGATAAATTACGGAAAGAACACACAAAAACATGGGCAGTATACAAATCCGAATGTAAAGGTGTGAAGTTATTGAATTACATTGAAGATAACACAATTATTACCGAAAGACTTGTTGTAAGACCTGTAGCTGTTTCGGATGCGGAAGAAATTCATGAGTATGCAGGCGATAAAGACATAGATAAGATGCTTTTTCTGCCGAATGATACAATAGAGCAGACAAGAGAATTTGTCAAAAATGCAATCAATCAATGGGCAATGCAAAGCCCGTCTGTCAGAGAATTTGTAATGTTGTATAGAGGCAGGATTATCGGCGGTATCAATCTTGAAACAGTCGATGAAAGCACTTATGAAATCGGTTGGGTAATAAGTAAAGATTACAGGAATAACGGATTTGTAACAGAGGCAGGTAAAGCACTTATAGGTTACTCATTTGAAGTGCTTTCGGCAAAAAAGGTGATAGCTCATTGTGATATCAGAAACAGAGCATCGGAAAAGGTTATGCAGAAGCTCGGAATGACGCTTAAAGATAACAGCGGTACAAGGTTTTATGAAAAGACCGGTGTTACGTCAGGGGAACTTATGTATTGTATCAAAAAGTCTGATGTGAGCGGAACACACAGTATTGACAATAATCTGTGATAAAGCTATAATAGATTAAACATCGTAAAAGGAGAATTACTATGAAACAGTGTATGGATTCGGAAAATCTGCACCCAGACTGAAAAAAATTATCGGACAGGTGCAGGCTATTGACCGTATGATAGATGAAGATGTGGCAGTAGAAAGCTGTTGTGACATATACTCTGAGGAAGATATTTACCTTCTGACTGCCTGTGCTGTGCTGCTGTTTATATAATAAATATCAAAGGACGTTCAAATCCGAGATCCTGAAAAAACGGTATAATAAAAACGGGGCTGTGTAAACAGTCCCGTTAAATATTATTCTTTTGATTATTCCTGAGTTTCAGTTTCAGGCTCTTTTTCTTCGGTAGCTTCTTCAGACGCTTCAGCCTTTTCTTCGGGTTTGTTCATAACCTCAGCAGGATCAAGAACTTCATCGTCATCATCGAAGAATTCATCGTCGAAATCTTCATCGCTGTCCATTATATCGTCGAACTGATCGTAAGCGATCTCCTTTTCTGTCTTCTTCTTGAGATATATAAAGACAGCTGCAACAGCACCGAGTACTGCAAGAGTGCCAACGGCAAAACCGGTAAATGCTTTCATTTTAAACCTCTTTTCCGGTGCTTTCACACCAACTTTATTGTAATCATTATACTATATCCGTTTTGTTTTTTCAAGTGTTTTTTATCAATATGAGCAGAATTAACAAATTTCTTACAGGTTTCCTGTTAAATTCATCAATACGGCAAGTGCGGCGACAGGTGCGGTTTCGCATCTTAAAATGCGTTCGCCGAGGTGAACTGCGGTAAATCCTTTTGAAAGAGCGTACTCCACCTCTTCTTTTTCAAAGCCGCCCTCACTGCCGATGAACACTGCGATTTTCTTATATGACAGGTCAAGCCCGGACAGCTTTTTACCGCCGCATTCATAAAAAATTATCGGCAGAGTGTCGCTGTCGATGCTGTTAACGGCGGTTTTAAAATCCGTGAAAGGCATGACTTCGGGAATTTTTCCCCGTCCGCACTGTTTTGACGCTTCATAAGCTATACGCTGTAGACGCTGTACCTTTTTATCGGCACTTTTGGCATCGGGACGTGAAACACAACGCTTTGACAGGAAAGGTACTACCCGTACAGCACCGAGTTCGGTTGCTTTTTGCACTATAAAATCAAGTTTATCGTTTTTGGGTATAGCCTGATAGAGCGTTATTTCTACATCGGGTTCTGCCGAGTTATCTTTTTTGTCGAGAATTGCAAACTCAACGGAATTCTTGTTTTCAGCGGAGGACAGCTCACACAGATAATCATGACCGTTTTTATCACAGATTATAGCCTTGTCGCCGTTTCTCATTCTGAGAACCTGTGCAATGTGCTTTGAATCTTCGTCATTCATATATATTGTTTTGCCGTCTTCGTCTATTGTATCCGAGAAAAATCTTGGATAACGCCATTTTTCGAGTTCTTCAGCCATATATTCTCCTTTACGCATTCGGCGCATTTTCAAATAATTTATTTACCATTTCTGTATAACAGCTGTTTTCGGGCTTCTCGAGGTGACTGTCGTCACGCAGAATTTCATCAGCCGCTTCGCCTGTCATTTTCAGTATATCAAGGTCGGCATAAATGTCGGCTATTTTAAGCTGTGGCAGACCGTGTTGCTTACTTCCGAAAAAGTCGCCGGGACCACGCAGTTTCAAGTCTTCATTAGCAATTTCAAAGCCGTCTGAGGTCTTTACCATTGTATCCATACGCTGTTTTGTGTAGTCGCTCTTATTGTCGGTGACAAGGATACAGTGGGATTGCTCGGTACCTCTGCCCACTCTGCCTCTCAGCTGATGGAGCTGTGACAGTCCGAACTGTTCTGCGTTTTCGATTACCATAACAACAGCGTTCGGAACATCGACACCGACTTCAATAACCGATGTCGCAACAAGAACTTTGAGCTTGTTTTCCTTGAAATCCTGCATTACGGCGTCCTTGTCGGCTTGTTTCATCTTACCGTGCAGTAGTCCTGTCGGGACGTTTGCAAGGCAGGTGTTTTGCAGAGAATTGATGTAATTCGTTGCCGCCGCTTTTTCGGACACGCCCTCTTCGATAAGTGGGCAGACAATGTATGCTTGAAAGCCGTTGTTGACGTATTTCAGAATAAATTTATACAGCCTTTCACGGAAACTTGTATCTACAGCGTATGTTCTTATCGGCAGTCTGCCTTTCGGCATTTCATCAAGTATTGATATATCAAGGTCGCCGTATATTATCATGCCGAGAGTTCGTGGAATAGGGGTAGCCGACATGACAAGAACGTGGGGTTCATCACCCTTTGAACCGAGCATGGCTCGCTGTTCTACGCCGAAACGGTGCTGTTCGTCTGTGATTACCAATCCTAAGTTGTCAAACTTTGTGCTTTTTTGTATAAGTGCCTGCGTGCCGACAGCAACATCGATCTGACCGTCTGCTATCAGCTGTCGTATCTGCTTTTTCTGTGCCGGTGTCTGTGAACCGGTGAGCAGGGCAATGTTCACGCCAAGCGGTGCCAAGAACTTATAAAGCGTATCGTAATGCTGTTTTGCAAGTATTTCGGTAGGAGCCATGAGGGTTGACTGGTAGCCGTTAAGATAAGCAAAGTATGCCGCTCCTGCCGCTACGGCGGTTTTACCCGAGCCTACGTCGCCTTGTAAGAGCCTGTTCATCGGTACCGACTTCTGCATATCGGCGCAACAGTCAGATATAGCACGTTTCTGTGCCCCTGTCAGCTCAAACGGCAAAGAAGAGTAGTAAGGCTCAACGCTTTTATCTTGCATTGTTGCACCTGCAAGCCGTTTTGTACGGTTCTTCATGGATTTCAGTCCGAGTTGTAAAAGGAACAGTTCTTCAAATGTAAGGCGGTATTTTGCCTTATCATACTGTTCTTTATTTTCCGGGAAATGAATCCAGCGTAAAGCGTTATCGTATGAGATGAGGTTGTATTTACGCATTAGCGAATCAGACAGATGTTCAGCAAATGTAAAATCACTCAGAACATTTTTTATGCAGTTTGACATAATGCCCTGTGATATGCCTGTTGTAAGGCTGTATCGGGGCATAAGCTTGTTTGGCTCCGAGGAGTCTATAAAAATAGGCGAGTTCATTTCCTTTCTGAGAAAATCTCCCGCCGCTTTGCCATAAAAGCAATATTCATTGTCGAGCTTCAGCCTTGTGAAAGAATAGTCACTGTTGAAGAATGTTATCAGCATATCGCCTGTGCCGTCGCTGACCAACACTTTGAATATATTTATTCTGCCGTAATAGGCAGGAAACTTCTTTGTAACGTATGCTTTTACAACGTGGTTTTCACCATCGTTCATAAGTTCTGCAATAGCAGTTGTTTCATTGAAGTCAATATATCCTCTAGGATAATGCTCGGCAAGCTGTAACGCTGTTGTAATGCCGAGCTTTCCGAGTAGCTTTGCTCGTTTTTCGCCGACTCCCTTGATATAGCAGACAGGGGAGTCGGGATTCTTTTTTATTTCATTCATAAATTATTCTACTGATACGAGGTAGTAATATACAGGCTGACCGCCGTTTACGAGTACGATTTCTATATCGTCGCTTATCTTGGCTCTGAGCGCTTCAAATGCAGCCTGAGCGGTTTCATCGGTTACGTCACTACCGTAAATAACCGTGATGTAGGACGAGCCTGAACGGATAAGCTTTTTCGTAATTTTGATGAGCGCCTTTGTAACGTCCTTCTCAACGAAAGCAAGCTTGCCGTTTTCCATGGCAAGAATTTCGCCTTTCTTTATCTGCTTGCCCTCAAAGTCGCTGTCACGGACTGCGAATGTGATCGAGCCTGAACCTACGTTATCAAGTGCCTTTGTCATGTTTGCACCGTTTGTTCTGAAGTCGTTGCTTTCGTCAAAGGCGAGCATAGCGGTAATGCCCTGGGGGATCGTTCTTGTCTGTAAAACTATAACGTTTCTGTCGGTGAGTTTTACAGCCTGTTCAGCCGCCATGATTATGTTCTTGTTGTTGGGGAGAACAAATATGTTTCTTGCAGGGGTTGCGTTGATAGCTTCAAGAATATCTTCGGTAGAGGGGTTCATTGTCTGACCGCCTCTTACTATAACATCAACGCCGAGATCCTTGAACAGATCTTCAAGTCCTGCACCCGATGTAACGGATACAAAGCCGAAATCCTTTGTGGGCTCGGCGGGAGCAAGCTTCTGCTTCTTCTGCATTTCAGCCTTTGCGGCGGCACCCTTGTGCTGTTCTTTCATGTTCTCAATCTTGAGGTTTATGAGTGAGCCGTAGAGGATACCCTCTTCAAGCGCTTTACCGGGGTGTTCTGTATGAACGTGAACCTTTATTATAGTGTCATCATCAACGACCACAACACAGTCACCGATTGATTCAAGGAATGCACGGAGTTTTGTTGAATCCTTGTTGACATCATCTTTTACAACGATGAACTCGGTGCAGTATGTGAACTGGATATCGGTTTCATAAGTACCTGCGGCATTTGTTACGACTGCCTTTTCGGTCTTGGTTTCCTCGTTTGTTTCAATCATTATACCGCCGCAGATAACGGAAGCCATACCTTTGAGGATCGTGTAATATCCCATACCGCCTGCATCTACAACGCCCGCTTTTTTCAGCACGGGGAGCATTTCGGGGGTTTGGTCGAGTGTTTCCTTTGCGGCTGTTGTCAGAACTTCAAACAGTTCGGGGAAATTCTTGCACTGAGCGTCGTTTGCCTTTTCGCTTGCCACTCTGGCTACAGTGAGTATTGTGCCCTCGGTTGGCTTCATTACAGATTTATAAGCCGCATCTGCACCTAATTTGAGTGCGTTGCAGTAGTCTTCAACTGTAGCCTCGTGCTTTCCTGCAAGGCCCTTTGAAAGTCCTCTGAATAAAAGTGACAGGATAACGCCTGAGTTACCTCTGGCACCTCTCAGCATTGCAGAAGCCGCCGTCTGTGCTACGGTTTCGACAGTTGCACTGTCGCTGAGCATATTAAGTTCGGCAACGGCATTTCTTATTGTCATTGACATATTTGTGCCTGTATCTCCGTCGGGAACGGGGAATACATTGAGCTCGTCAACGCTTTCTTTGTTATTGATTATATTGTTTGCACCTGAGATGATCGCATCTCTGAGAATTTTTCCGCTTAGCATTAGTCAGATACTCTCCTTGATATTATACTTTAACAGCATCGACAAAAACGTTTACCTTATCAACGGTAAAGCCTGTTTCGTCCTCGACTGCAAATCTTACTTTATGAATGATACTCTTTACTATCGTGGATACATTTACACCGTACATAACGGAAATATGCAGGTCAATGTAAAGCTTATCGTTCTTATATTTTACCGTGACACCTTTTTCGGAAAGGATAGTCTTGTCGGCAAATTTCTTTATGAATTTCAGAGGTACTTTTTCGATGAATGTCTGTTTTGCATCAACTGCATTCATTCCCACTATGCCGAAGCAATTTGTAACAGTTCCGCCGATAAGGCTGTAGAAAAACTGTTTTGAATAGGTGATTGTTCCTAAGTGGTTGTTTATCGTGATCATATACATAACCTCCTTGTAAATCGGACTTATTAATTATACTATATTTCACGGCAAATTTCAAGCATTTATGCCAAATTACCGCTCAAGTACAGATACTCCGCAGTCGGTAGGACGGGTTATAAAAACGCTTGTGTACTTTTCTGAGAGTGCGTTTTTTGCCTGCACTGCTTTATCTTCGTTTTCAAACACACCGAATACCACACTGCCGCTGCCTGTCATTTCGGAAATAACTGAGCCGTTATCAGACAGATCCTTTTTGATTGATTCGATACGGTTGTCGTTATATATTTCTGTGAAAACATTGTATATATGTTTTGCTCCGTCGGAAAGACTGCCGCAGACGATACTGCTGACAAAGTCGGCGTAATGCCGATTGACAGCGGTCGGCTCTTCGTCATACATGGAAAAAGCCTTAGCGGTGCTGAGGTTGAAGTCGGGGTAGACACAGACGAAAACACAGTCGCTTTTACATTCCGCCGTCATCATATCGCCGCCTGATATGCTGTACTGTGTTCCGCCTTTTATGCAGATAGGAACATCTGCGCCTATTTTGTCACCGACAGCACATAATGCTTCGATATCAAGCTTATTGCCGAACAGTTCATTCAGTGCTACAAGTGTTCCTGCACCGTCAACAGACGAGCCGCCCATTCCGCCCATAAGTGCAACGTGTTTTTCAATGTCAACCTTTATTTCGGCTGTAATGCCTGTTGCTTCAAAAAACGCTTTTGCGGCTTTCCAGACAATGTTTCTTTCATCGCACGGAATGTCGGGGTTATCACAGGTGATTCTGCAATCAAATGAATCCGTACTCATGACGCTGACGGTTATATCATCGTAAACATCTACACTTTGCGTTGCGATATTCAGCGAATGTCTGCCGCCAGGTAATCTGCCCGTAATATCAAGAAACAAATTCAGCTTTGCGTATGCTCTTACTTTAATTCTCATAGATTACAGCACACCGAGGTCTTCAAGGAACAGTCGTATACGTTCAAGTGCTGTCTTGATATGCTGGAGAGAATATGCGTAGGAAACACGGATATAACCCTCGCCGCACTTACCGAAAGCATCGCCCGGAACTACAGCAACTCTGTGCTTTTCAATCAGCTGTTCGCAAAATTCCTGTGATGTAAGACCTGTTTTCTTGATTGAAGGGAAAATATAGAATGCACCCTCGGGCTCAAAACAGTCAAGTCCCATTTCGTTGAAGCCCTTAACGATAAGACGTCTTCTCATGTCATATTCGTTACGCATATATTCGATGTCTTTTTTACATTCTTTAAGGGCTACCACAGCGGCGTACTGGCTCATTGTGGGTGAGCACATTATGCCGTACTGGTGAATTTTCAGCATCTGGGTAATGATAGGTGCGGGAGCTGCGGCAAAACCGAGTCGCCAGCCTGTCATTGAAAATGCTTTTGAGAAACCGTTGATGAGAACTGTACGCTCTTTCATTCCGTCAATATCGACAATAGAGCAGTGCTCTTCATCACCGTAGGTAAGTTCGGAATATATTTCATCCGAGATTACGATAATGTTTGTATCTTTCAGCACTTCTGCGATTGCTTCAAGGTCGGCTCTTCTCATAACCGCACCTGTGGGGTTATTGGGGTAGGGAAGAACAAGAGCTTTTGTTTTAGGGGTAATGTGCGCTTTAAGTGCCTCTGCTGTCAGTTTGAAGCCGTTTTCAACGCTTGTTTCTATTGCAACGGGTGTACCGTTTGCAAGGGTTACGATAGGTCCGTAACAGACAAAGCTCGGCTGAGGTATAAGCACCTCATCGCCTGTGTCTACAAGCGCTCTTACAGCAAGGTCAATAGCTTCCGAGCCGCCGACTGTCACGAGAATTTCATGCAGAGGGTCGTATGAAACGTGTATTCTGTCGTTTATATAATCATTTATAGCAACACGAAGGTCGGCAAGACCTGCATTTGCGGTGTAGTTGGTACGACCTTTTTCAAGAACTTTTATAGCTTCTTTTCTTATTGCCCAAGGGGTCTTGAAGTCGGGTTCACCGACCGACAGTGAAATTACATCATCATAACTTGCTGCTATATCAAAGAACTTTCTTATACCCGAAAACTGTAGATCCTGCACCTTTCGGGAGAGTATATTTTCATAATCCATCACGGAGATACTAAACTCCTTTCATCCGTGTTCTTTAAGAACATCTTGTCTTTTTCTTTATATCTGTGCAGAATGAAGTGTGTTGTTGTGCTGAGAACGCCGCCGAGAGGTGCTAATCTGTCTGTAACGAACATAGCAACATCACGCAGATTTGTACCCTTTATAGTTACGGCAAGGTCATATCCGCCGCTCATGAGGTATACTGAAGATACCTCGTCGTACTGAGCTATAACTGCGGCAACATCATCGTAGCCGCACTGTATCTCGGGAGAAACTCTGACTTCGATAAAAGCACAAACGGAGTTTCTGTCAAATTCTTCTTCATTTATAATTGCGGTATAACCGATAATCATTCCGCTCTTTTCGAGTTCCGCTATCATCGCCGCCACATCATCGGCTGAAGTATCAAGCATCGCCGCTAACTGTTCGTTTGAAAGTCTGGCATCCTGTCTTAAAAGATTAACAAGCTTTTCTTTCTTTGTCATCGTATTATCCTCCGAATTAATTTATACTGATAAATGTAGGATTACGCTTCTTGAAAAATGCAAGTTCTGTAAATCCTACATTTCTTGCGAGAGCTATTGCCTCGGGTATGCCTTTTCCGAGGTCTTCTGTGCAGTGGGCATCGGAGCCTACTGTAAGTATTTTACCGCCGAGCTCCTTGTAAAGTCTTACATAGTACTCATCGGGCAGGGTAAGACCTATCTTCTGTCTGAGTCCGCTTGAATTGATCTCAATTCCTATATCATTTTTGATAAGTGTTGAGAATATCTCCTTGATTATAGGTAGATATTGGCTCATATCGAGATGCAGTCCCGATTCGCCTACGATATAGCGCAGCGGGTATGTAAGGTGACCGAGTACGTCAAATTCGCCCCAACGTGCCATTTCAAGCATTTCTTCAAAATACAGCTTCATTATCATTTCCGGCTGTACCTCGTTATAATCAAGCAGATAGAAATCTTCCCAACCGTTGCACATGTGAAGTGAGCCGATTATGAAGTCATAATCATAACTTGATAACATTCTTTTTGTAAGCTCAATGTCCTGTAAAGGCTGTCCGAGCTCTACACCGTATGCCATGTTTATTTTATCGGCATATTTTGCGATAAGGGCAGGAGATATTTCGGACGCTCGTTTTACGGGCTCTTCATAGAGGTACTCTTCATCATAGAATTTATTTATTTCAAGGTGGTCTGTCAGCGAATAGTACTTTATTCCGAGTTCTATCGCTCGCTTTACCATATCTTCAGGTTCGTTACTGCCGTCGGGCGACAGATTTGAATGATTGTGTACGTCCATCAGAATTTCAGGTTCGCTCATTTTTATTACCTTCCTTTTGCGTTTTCTTATATCTATACATTATCTATTTTACCACAAACAAAGCCGTTTGTCTATTGTAATGTTCAAATAAATTCGGAAGTTTGCAAAAAAATACCGAGGAAATTTATTCCTCGGTAGATTTTATTTACTTATCATTGTCAAGATTGTTATTGACACCGTAAGAAAGCGTCAGCAGGCTGTCGCCGAGGTGAACGTTTTCAACGATTATATTTTTATGCTCAACGTTTATATCGTAGTGGGAGAAATTCCAGAACGATCTTACGCCGAGTTCTGTAAGTCGGTCAACTATCTCTTTTGTAACCGATTTAGGTATACAAAGAACAGCAACTTCAGGCTTGTTTTCACGGCAGAACTTTTCCAGATCGTCAATATCGGTTATAGTAAGCTTTCCGAGAGGATTTCCTACTATCTTTTTGTTGGAGTCAAATATGCCGATAAGACTGCATCCGCTTTTTTCAAAGTTTATATGAACGGCAAGTGCTGTGCCGAGATTACCTGCGCCGATAAGAATCGTTTTTCTGTGTTTGTCAACACCGAGAATACGACCTATTTCTTTTCGCAGTTCGGAAACATTATAGCCGTAGCCCTGCTGTCCGAAACCGCCGAAACAGTTTAGGTCCTGTCTTATCTGCGATGCGGTAAGGTGCATTCGCTCCGACAATTCCCTTGAAGAAATTTTCGAGATCTGCTGATCCTCCAGCTCGCCGAGAAAGCGATAGTAGCGGGGAAGTCTGCGTATAACTGAGTTTGATATATTAATGCTTTTCGACAAGATACTGCCTCCTTACAGTCTGATATTCAGATTAAAGTGACTCTTTCAGTCTGTTGTTGATTTCAAGTAGGAAGTCCTCAGTATTTACCTTTCTCTTGTTTTCAAGATTTGAAAGTACATAGAGGTCGCCTGTCATAACACCGTCTTCGATAGTCTTTATAGTAGCCTTTTCAAGCTTGTCTGCAAAGTCTGAAAGTTCCTTGTTGCCGTCAAGCTCGCCACGCTTTCTTAAAGCGCCTGTCCATGCAAAGAGGGTAGCTACTGAGTTTGTAGATGTTTCTTCACCCTTTAAGTGCTTGTAGTAGTGACGTGTTACTGTACCGTGAGCGGCTTCGTATTCGTAAACGCCTGTGGGTGAAACGAGAACCGATGTCATCATGCCAAGGCTACCGAATGCTGTTGCTACCATGTCCGACATTACATCGCCGTCGTAGTTCTTGCAAGCCCAGATATAACCGCCCTCAGAACGTACAACTCTTGCTACAGCGTCGTCGATAAGTGTGTAGAAGTATGTGATACCTGCGGCATCAAACTTTTCCTTATATTCATTATCGAATATTTCCTGGAAAATATCCTTGAATGTGTGGTCGTACTTCTTTGATATCGTATCCTTTGTCGCAAACCAGATATCCTGCTTTGTGTCAAGTGCAAAGTTGAAACAAGCTCTTGCAAAGCTTGCGATACTTGCGTTTATGTTGTGAAGACCCTGGATGATACCGTCAGAGCCGTTGAACTTGTGGATAAGCTGTCTTGTTTCGTTTCCGTCCTTATCGGTTACAACGAGCTCAGCCGTGCTTCCGTCTGCAACTTTCATCTCGGAGTTCTTATAAACATCGCCGTAAGCATGACGTGCGATTGTGATAGGCTTCTTCCAGCCGGGGAGCAGAGGAGTGATACCCTTTACGATAATGGGTGCTCTGAATACTGTACCGTCAAGGATTGCACGGATAGTACCGTTGGGTGACTTCCACATTTCCTTTAAGTTGTACTCTGTCATTCTCTGCGCGTTGGGAGTGATTGTTGCACACTTGACTGCAACGCCGTATTTCTTTGTAGCGTTTGCAGAGTCAATTGTTACCTGGTCGTTGGTTTCGTTTCTGTGAACAAGACCGAGGTCGTAATAATCTGTCTTTAAGTCAACATAAGGGCAGATAAGTATATCCTTGATCATCTTCCAGATAATTCTGGTCATTTCGTCGCCGTCCATCTCAACGATGGGGGTGGTCATCTGAATTTTTGCCATGTCAGTAGCCTTTCCTTTCGGTATTACTTATTGTGCTTGGTGTAGTTAAGCAGTCCGCCTGCGAGCATCATACCCTTGCCACGCTCGGATAATTCGCAGGTAACTTCATATTCTGTACCCTTTGTTATATTCTTTACGGTTATCTTTGTACCGTTTTCTATTGCATTTCTGATACCGGGCAGTTCAAGAATGTCATCACGGTCAATCTTGTCGTAATCTGCTTCGTTTACAAAGCACAGGGGGAGAATACCGTTATTGATAAGGTTCTGTCTGTGAATACGGGCAAAAGACTTACAGATTATAGCCTTTACGCCGAGGTAGAGAGGAGCAAGTGCGGCGTGTTCTCTTGATGAACCCTGTCCGTAGTTTGCACCGCCGACTATAATGCTCTTGCCGAGTTCCTTTGCTCTTGTCGGGAATGTTTCGTCACATACCGTAAAGCAGTACTGTGAAATAGCGGGGATATTTGAACGCAGCGGTAATATCTTTGCACCGGCAGGCATAATATGGTCTGTAGTGATATTGTCGCCGACCTTGAGAGAAACCTCAGCCTTGATATCTTCTGCAAGAGGTACGTTTACGGGGAAGGGCTTTATGTTGGGTCCTCTGAGAACTTCAACATCAGGAGCTTCCTCGGGAGATGCGGGAGGTACTACCATGTTATCGTTGATGAGGAACTTCTCAGGCATTACATAAGGAGGCATATCGCCTACAAGTCTGGGATCCGTGAATACGCCTGTAAGTGCGGAGATAGCGGCTGTTTCGGGAGATACAAGGTAGATCTGACCGTCCTTTGTTCCGCTTCTTCCTAAGAAGTTTCTGTTAAAGGTACGCAGTGAGATACCCTTTGAGTTGGGTGACTGACCCATACCTATGCAGGGACCACAGGCACTTTCGAGTATTCTTGCACCGGCGCTGATGAGGATTGATAATGCACCGCAGTCAGCGAGCATATTGAATACCTGCTTTGAACCGGGAGCTATCGAAAGGCTTACATCGGGGTGAACAGTCTTGCCCTTTAATATATGTGCAACCTTCAGCATATCCTGTAAAGAAGAGTTGGTACATGAACCGATACATACCTGGTCTATCTTGATAGGACCGATTTCCTTTACGGTCTTTACATTGTCGGGGCTGTGAGGACAAGCCGCCATGGGAACAAGTTCGGAAAGGTTGATGTCAATTTCTTCATCGTATACGGCATCGGGATCTGCACTGAGAGCTACGAAGTCTTCTTCACGGTCCTGTGCCTTTAAGAAAGCGAGGGTTGTTTCATCGGAGGGGAATATAGATGTTGTTGCACCGAGTTCTGCACCCATGTTTGTGATAGTTGCACGCTCGGGAACGCTGAGGCTCTTTACGCCTTCGCCGCAATATTCGATAACCTTACCTACGCCGCCCTTTACAGACATTATCTGAAGTACCTTTAAAATAACGTCTTTTGCGGATACCCAGTCGTTAAGCTTGCCTGTGAGGTTTACTTTTACAACCTTGGGCATTGTTATATAATAAGCACCGCCGCCCATTGCAACTGCAACGTCAAGTCCGCCTGCACCCATAGCGAGCATACCGATACCGCCGCCTGTGGGAGTATGGCTGTCTGAACCGATAAGTGTCTTACCGGGCTTGCCGAAACGTTCAAGATGAACCTGGTGGCAGATGCCGTTACCGGGACGTGAGAAGTAAATACCGTGCTTCTTTGCGACACTTCCTATGTATCTGTGGTCGTCGGCGTTTTCAAAGCCCGACTGAAGTGTGTTGTGGTCGATATAAGCGAGTGAACGCTCTGTTTTAACTCTGTCTATGCCCATAGCTTCAAACTGAAGATATGCCATAGTACCTGTAGCGTCCTGTGTCAGAGTCTGGTCGATACGAAGACCGATTTCTGTGCCTTTTATCATCTCACCGTCAATTATGTGGTTTTTGATGATTTTTTCGGTAAGGGTAAGTCCCTTGCTTTCGTTGTTTCCCATTTTTGTCCTCCTGAAAAAAAGATTACAGTTAATTATACATTATATTAAAGTAAAAGTCAAGAATTTGTGCTTGATTATGAAAGTCGGGAGGATATGAAATTGCAAAAAATTATTTGTTGATGTTGCACAAGCTGCGGAGCCGTTTATTATCGGATTTATAGAAAATCTCGGCTCGGTAAACGAATTTCTGAAAATTTGAGAAAATAAACCCGTTTCGGCTGACTTCGACAATAGGGATATTGTATAATTTACTGTATATCCCGTATGTATGGGAAATTTTACGGGGCGTATTTACTGCGTGCCAAAACATGACGAAAGGTCCGAGAAAGATATATGTCCGTAAAAAAGAAAACATGGTTAATTTTGCTTACCGTAAGCGCTATGATAGTTTCGGGCGGTTGCGGAAAAGAACTTGTACTTGACAATACGCCGCAGAATACAAGCGGCAGTAATATAATAAGCGGTGTGCCGCTGACCGAAACAAAGGTCAAGCCTGCACTGAGCATACCTGAGCAGACAGGCTTGCATACTACGACAACTGCCACCGAAAAGAAAACAGAGACCTCACCGAAAGAAGATTCTTCCGTTGATGAACCGATTGCCGATTCGTCCTACGATGTGCCTTCTGCACCGGATACCGAGGCTCCGTCTGTGGAAACGGTTACAACAACGGTCACAACCAAGAAAAATGTGACAAGTACTCCGAAAAAGGACAATAACGTGCCTGCACCTACGGATAATCTGCCTGTGAACAGCTACACGGCACTGAATTATAACGAGGTAAAAGGCGTATGGATCTCTTACTTTGAACTGTACCCGATACTGACCGGAAAGAGCAGTTCGCAGTTCAGAAGCGGAATAGGCGAGTATTACGATAACTGTCTGTCGCTCGGTATAAACACGGTTTATGTTCATGTAAGACCTTACGGCGACGCAATCTATAAGTCGGATTATTATCCGTGGTCAAAGTACTGCACGGGATATATCGGAAAAGATCCCGGTTTCGATCCGCTTGATATTATGATAGAAGAAGCTCACGCAAGAGGTATTTCATTTCAGGCGTGGGTCAATCCTTTACGCTGTTATCATGAAAATGACGCACCAAAGGTAAGCACTGCATATAAGACAGGTCAGTGGTATGACACAAAGGACGGCGACTATATAGTCAAGGTCAAATCCAAGGTCGATTCTTACTGGTGGCTCAATCCCGCCTATAAGGAGGTTACAGACCTTATCGCAAACGGTGCGGCTGAGCTTGTTTCAAAATATGACGTTGACGGTGTACATATAGACGATTATTTCTATCCGACAACAGAATCTTATTTTGACAGCATTGCTTACAACGCTTCGTCATACAACAGTCTTTCGCAGTTCAGACTGGACAATTGCAGTCGCATGGTGTCGGGAATGTACAATGCGGTAAAGTCGCACAATCCAACGGCTTTGTTCGGGGTGAGTGCTCAGGGCAACGTGACAAACAATGAGACACAGCTTTACGCCGATGTGGAGAAATGGTCAAAAGAGGATGGCTATGTTGATTACATGGCACCGCAGATATACTACGGTTTTGATAACGGCGGTCAACCGTTTGAACAGGTGGTCGAGCAGTGGGATAAAATGCTCGCCGGTACCGGAAAATCGCTTATACCCGGTCTTGCGGTGTACAAGATAGGCACAGAGGATAAATGGGCAGGAAGTGGAAGATACGAATGGAAAAATGATAAAGAAATAATAAAAAGGCAGATTGTAAAATCGCAGGGAACGTCAAATTACGGTGGCGTTATACTTTACAGCTATCAGTTCATTTTTGAACCGAGCAGTGACGTAAAGCAGGCGGTAAACAAGGAGATTTCGGCGTTCAAGCCGCTCCTTACGCAGTAAGTGCCGTAATAATCGGAAGGAAGAGCATAAGATGAGAAATAAATTTATCAGAATAATGGCAGGCGTGCTGTCGGCATTTATGATTTTGTCGCAGTTCAGTGCCGTTGCTGAGGAAAGCACAAGTGATAATACAGCTTCATCGGCGGAGTCGGCAGAGCAGTCAAAAGAAACTACACCGCAGGTAGCGGAGTCGAAATTCTCACTGTCTGATGAGCTTAAAGCTACCGTGCTTAATCTGGGTGATTTTGCCGCAGAGAAGTTCAGTGAGAATTTCTCTGCAAAGCTTGATACGCTGATAAGCTACGGCATGAACGGTATCTATATTAATCCCTACGGGAAAGACGGTACATATTATTCGACAAATATGAACAAAAGTGACGACAGGCTTGAAAAAGCACTTGAAGCCGCTACCAAAAAAGGAATGCAGAGATATGTCTATTTCGATATAAACAAGACAATTGCATCCTGCCCTGAGGGTGAGGACAGTTACGATTATCTTGTAAGCGAAGCGCATAAGTTTGCATTGAAATACAGATGCAACGGCATAATCCTTACCGGTTTTTACGGTACGAACAATAACAGCGCTTATGAAGAATATATGAAGAACGGCTCGGGCATAGGCTATAAGAACTGGCTTTATGACAGTGTTGAATATAAATTCACTACGGTAAGTGATGTTATACACCTTTCCGATAATTCAATTGCTGTCGGTATAGACGCTAAAGATGTATGGGCTAATGTGTCCAAGAACAAGAGCGGCAGTGATACCTCGGCAAAGTATACCGCATATTATAACGGCTATGCAGATACAAAAACGTTCATAGAAAAAGGTCTGGCAGACTTTATCGTTGTAAACGCTTCGGGCTCTCTTGATAATGAAACAACCGGTTTTGAGAATGTCTGCTCGTGGTGGAGCGGTATTGCAAAATCCGCAAATGTTCCGTTCTATATCGTTCATCATAACGAAAAAATAGGAACAGATGAAACAGGCTGGGGAGTTGAAGACCAGCTGCTGAAACAGCTTGCAAAAGCAGACGAACTTGATAATTATTCGGGAAGTGTATTCTATTCGGAAAAATCACTTGAAGAAAATCCGATGGGAACGACAGACACTCTTACAAAGTACTTTAACGAGCAGATAAATGTTGACAGCCTTTTTGAAGATCTTGAAATGACTTCACCGTATTATACGAGCTATTCTACGGATGATACGTCGGTAGCGTTCATGGGTACGTTTGATGAGAATTTTGACGTTTACTTTGACGGAGAAAAGCTTTCGCTTAATGAAGCGGGCAACTTCTACTTCGAGAAACAGCTTGAAGTAGGAATGAACACGTTCGTTATCACTCATAAGGGTAAAACGATATACTATAATATCGAGCGTACAATAAACGTTCTCAAATCTATCGGCGGTTCGGTTGCCGAGGGCAAGACGCTGAGAGTTGACGGCGGTATGGCAGTTTCTGTGCTTGCCGTTGCATATAAAGGTTCTTATGCTACGGCAACACTCGGCGGTACTACTGTTGAACTTACCGAAAACGCAAAGTCCGATGTTGTTGATATCAACTCATCTTATGCGGCGTTTACAGGAAAAATCGTTGTACCTGAAGGTATTGTAGATGAAGAACAGTATCTCGGAAATATAGAAATCTCGGCTTCTTACGCCGGCTATTCAAGAACCTATATCGGTGCTGAGGTTATAGTCAATGCCGTTAAAGTTCCTGATAAGAACGTTGAGGTAATTGACAAGATTCCTGCGGATCAGAGCTCATTCGGAACGGGTGAGATAGTCGGACGACTTTCAGCGGCGGTTTCGGAAGATACAAATGTTACTTATGTAAAGCTCAACAAGAATTTCGCTTATATCTATGACGGAACGAATACGGATTCCGTAAATCCGCCTAACGTGGGACAGTTGCCGCAGGGCACACTCGACTATTATAAGAGCGAATGGGATGAATACTATGTCACAACATCAGGAAAACGATTCCTTAAAGAAGACGCAGACCTGATAAGCGGCGGCGGAATGGGAGAAAATCCGCTCGTTGTAAATGCTATAGGCAATATGGGCGGTGATTCGTTCATACAGGTGTCGGTTGAGGACCGTTCATCATTTACGGTTACGCCTATCGGAAACAATTATTATTCGGGATTTGACGGTGAGTTCAACCTTGATGATTTTACTGCCACACATATCAATATCACGTTTGATAATATAACATCGGTTACGGCACTTCCAGATTTTGATAATTGCACGGTATTCAGTGCAGGTGAGTGGCAACAGGTAGACGTTGACGGTGTAATGAAGTTCAGACTTGTACTGAAATTAAGACAGCCGGGTGTATATGCAGGCAACAGTGCAACGTATGACAGCGAAGGTAATCTGCTGTTCAAGTTTGAAATTCTTACAAACAATATAAGAAATATGACAATTGTTATTGATCCGGGTCACGGCGTTACCGAATACGGATATGATGACCCCGGTGCTATAGGTCAAATTAAAGAAGCAGGTGCCAACCTTGCGGTTGCAAAGCTTGTTGAATCAAAACTCAAGGCACTCGGTGTAAATGTTGTAAGACTGAAAACCGAAAGCGAGTTCTATGATACAAAGCGCAGACCTTATTATGCCCGTGATTACGGCTGTGATTTATACATTGCCATTCATTCAAACAAGGCAGGTTCAGAAAGCCCGAGGGGAACAGAGTGCTATTATTACACATCTTACTCTCAGCCGCTTGCTGAGTCGCTCACAAGGCACGTTTCGTCATATTTCAGCAATAATGTTTATTCCGATGGAGCAAACTGCAACAGAGGAGCGCAGTACAGCTATATGTGGACAACAAAACAGCAGGATTTCCCGTCGGTACTTATAGAAATGGGATTTGTCAGCAACTATGAGGATGCGATGGCTCTTGCAAATTCGACCGACCAGGACGGTATAGCACAGGCTATTGTGGACGGAATAAAGGAATATGTAACAAGAAGCGGCGTATCATCATATTGATATCCCTGTGTTTAAAAATGCGGCAAGTTGAAATTGCCGCATTTTTAGTATACTTTCTGCAAAAGAAATAAAAAATACTTGCAATTTGCGACGGTCTTTGATATAATAACAATGTACTATGCGAAAGGACAGGTTTCCTTTGCGGATATGATACTAATTTAATTAAAAGAAATGGGGACTTCCAATGCCAGCAAATATAGTTGTAGGAACTCAGTGGGGTGACGAAGGTAAGGGTAAGATCATTGATATTATCGCTTCCAGAGCAGATGTTGTTGTACGTTCACAGGGCGGTAACAATGCAGGTCACACAGTAGTAAATGACGGTCAGACTTACAAACTTCACCTTATTCCTTCGGGCATTCTTTATAAAAACACTCCCTGCCTTATCGGTGCAGGTGTAGTTCTTGATCCTAAGGATCTTTTAGGCGAAATCGACAGCCTTTCACCCAGAGGCGTTTCATTCGATAACCTCAAGATAGACCCCAGAGCACACGTTGTTATGCCCTGGCACATTACTCTTGACGGACTTTCGGAGAAGTTCAGAGGTAACTCTGATATCGGTACAACAAAGCGTGGTATCGGTCCTTGCTATATGGACAAGTACGAGCGTTGCGGTATCCGTGTTTACGATCTT
>CABUEI010000035.1 GCA_902490585.1 uncultured Oscillospiraceae bacterium | reverse complement strand
CTGCCAAATACCGAAATTAAAGTATACTATGATACTAAATGCACCCGTCTTCACGCAAAGTCATATATGTTCTACCGAAATACAGGATTTACAACAGCCTATGTCGGCTCTTCAAATCTTTCAAAAGCCGCAGTGACAGACGGTCGCGAATGGAACCTTAAAATAACTGCTCATGATCAGCCGCATACAATAAGAAAGATAAACGCTACTTTTGAAAGTTACTGGAACGGCTGTGACTGTGTAACTTATTCGGAAACCACATTTAATGGATACATGGTAAGATCAGACAGCCATATTTCGATATAAATAATGACATAAGATAAGAGCTATGTCCTCCGTAAACGTGTACGGAAGGCATAGCACTGTTTTTTTATCAGTCGATATGGTTTCCCCCATAAACAATGTAGACGGCTCTAAGTGGCATTTCCGTTCGTCTGATGGCAAAGTAAAAGGCTCTGCATTTCTGCAAAGCCTTTTTGTGATTATTCGTCCTCATCCGAACACTCGCCAAGTCCGTGTATGAGCTGGATATAAACACACTCCGCACGGTCACGCTCCTCGCCCTCGGTGGTCATCATCATTTCAAGAAAAAATGCCTTTGCCTGTTCATAGTCCGTCCAGACCTCACGCTTGCCGTTGCATACGGTTGTTACCTTACAGCTTCGGGGCATTTCCAATTCGGGTATATCCAACATATACAGCACCTCCAATTTCATAATAGCTATATTATAGCCTATGATTATTTCGGAGTCCAGCCCTGCGAATTATTTGTAATAATTCTTGTGCAGGGCGCAGTAATACGGAGAAAATCCTCAGTGAAAATCGCAATAAAAATATTTCAAAACCCATTGACAAACTTCAATCTATGTGATATAATATAGAAAATCATCAATATGAGGTGAGCAAATGGAACTGACAAGCAAACAGATCACCGTGATTTTCAAGGCTTTGTGCGATGAGAACAGGGTGCAGATATTCAGGCTTTTGCAAAATGGCGAGAAATGTGCCTGCAAGCTGCTGGAAGCTATGCAGTGTACCCAGCCCACGCTCTCCCACCACATGAAGATCCTCTGTGACAGCGGTCTTGTGGTCGGCAGAAAAGAGGGCAAGTGGATGTACTACTCCATTTCTGCGGAGGGGACAGAGATTGCCGTGAATGCTTTGCGTGAGCTGACAAAAGTGTCTGACAGCGGAGAATGCTGCTGTAAATAAAATGTCCGTGGGAACACGGAATTTTATTTGCAGTATGTATAGATAAATTCAAATATATTTATTGGAGGTATACTTATGAGGTACTTTATGGGAATTTGGGACTTCATAAAAGACGAAATTCTCGGTATGAAATGGCTGAACAGGCTGATCGGCTCGGTGCTGAACGCCTGCGGTCTTGATACAAGCGGAAAAATTGGCGGAAGTGTGCAGTTTTTCATCTATGATGTGATCAAGATCATGGTTCTGCTCGGTGTGGTGATATTCCTTATATCCTACATTCAGAGCCATTTTCCGCCTGAGAGGACAAAGAAGATACTCGGACGGTTTCACGGCATCGGTGCAAACTGCATTGCCGCCTTGCTTGGTACGGTCACACCGTTCTGCTCCTGTTCGTCGATACCGTTATTCATCGGCTTCACAAGTGCTGGACTGCCGTTGGGAGTGACATTCTCATTCCTGATCTCATCGCCAATGGTTGATCTCGGCTCTCTTATTCTTCTGATGAGCATATTCGGCTGGAAGGTCGCTGTGGTGTATGTGATCGTCGGACTTGTCATAGCTGTGGTCGGCGGTACGCTGATCGAAAAGCTGCACCTTGAAAGTGAGGTCGAGGAGTTTATACGCAACGGCAAGAGCATTGACACTCCGCAAAATGAACTGACAAAGCGTGACAGGCTGAAATATTCATGGGAACAGGTCACGGAAACTGTGAAAAAGGTCTTTCCCTATGTGCTGGTCGGAGTTGGTATCGGTGCATTTATCCATAACTGGATACCAGAAGAATGGATAATAAAGGTACTCGGCACGGGCAATCCGTTCGGAGTTATTATAGCCACTATCTGCGGTATCCCAATGTATGCGGACATATTCGGCTGTATCCCCATAGCCGAGGCTCTGCTTGCAAAGGGCGCAAGGCTTGGCGTGGCACTCAGTTTTATGATGGGTGTCACCACGCTGTCACTGCCGTCGATGATAATGCTGAAAAAGGCTATCAAGCCGAAATTACTCGGCATTTTCATCGCAATCTGTACGGTTGGAATTATCCTTGTGGGATATTTCTTCAATATCATTCAAAACTATATAATTTAGGAGGAAACATTATGGCACTATTTGGAAAGAAAAAGGAAGAAACAAAGGCTGAAACAACTTGCTGCTGCGGAAATTCACAGTCTGCAAGCGAAGTCACATCGACCTGCTGCGGAGAAAAGGTTGAGGGTATCTGCTGTATCAAAGTTCTCGGTACGGGCTGCTGTAATCAGCTTTATGAAAACACTCTGAAAGCTGTCGAGGGTATGGGCATTGAGGTGGAGTATGTCACCGATCTGCAAAAGATCATGGAGTACGGTGCAATGTCAATGCCTGCACTCGTAATAAACGAAAAGGTCGTGTCGGTGGGCAGAGTTTTGAAGCCTGCGGAGATAGCTGAAATCGTTAAGAAGTAAATACGCTTGAAACCCGTCCCTGAATGGCTCAGGGGCGGGTTGATTTTTTGAAATATGGAGATTTATTCTTTCACATCTTTGTGAGCCTTATCGACTATCGCTCTGCCCGTTTCATTATTTCGGAATATCGGATGAAGTTGACCTAAAAGATGTAAAATGGTCACGTGGCGGATATGACAAAACTGAATTATCCAAAATTTACACCGGTAATGACATTCGTGTAATGATGATTATTCGTCAGATCAAAAAGTACACCACTGATATTGACGCTATGAAGGGACTTGGATTCTGCGTTTCAAAAGAGCACGCGGAGTATATGGCTAAACGCTTTAACGAAAGCAGTATACCTTCAATTTCACTTACTGCCGACAGTTCAAAACAAGACAGAGAATCGGCGCAGTCAATGCTGATCAACGGCGATATAAGATTTATTTTCACTGTTGACTTGTATAATGAGGGTGTTGATATTCCTTCTGTAAACACAGTAATGTTTCTGCGACCTACCGAATCTCTTACTGTTTTCCTTCAGCAGCTCGGTCGCGGTCTCAGACTTAGCGAAGATAAGGAATGCCTGACAGTTCTTGATTTTATAGGTCAGGCTAACAGAAAATATAACTTTGAATCAAAGTTTTCGGCATTGCTCGACACACCAGACACAAACGTAAAAGATGAAATCGAAAAAGGCTTTCCTCTCCTGCCGAGAGGGTGTTATATAAAGCTTGAAAAACAAGCACAGAATTATATCCTTGATAACATCAAACAATCTCTCGGAAACAAATCTGCTATAATCAGAAGAATTCAGGCATTCGCCGAAGATTCAGGTATGGACTTAACGCTTGGTAATTTCCTTAATTACTACAACATAGATGTCAGCTCGGTTTATGCTACTAAAACAAGCTTTGCGAGACTTTGTGTGCAGGCGGGTGTCAAAGAAAACTTTGATGAACGATTGGAAGATGTAATAACAAAAGCTTTGCCACGTCTTTCATATATGGATTCGCACAGATGGATCGAATTCGTTATCGACTACTTACCAAAGATCAATACACTTTCAATCAATGACTTCAATTGCACACAGCTGAGAATGCTGCAGATGCTCCAGTTCACAATATGGCAGAAATCGTGGGAAGAATGCGGTTTTTCCGGTTTGCTTGATGGGTTCGGACGTTTAGCCGAATCACCTGTCCTTCTGTCGGAAATACTTGATCTGCTGTATTATAAATATGACAGAATCGATTTTGTTGATGAACCGCTCGAAATCGGTTACGACTGCCCTCTTGATGTCCATTGCACATATACGCGTGACCAGATACTTGTCGCGCTGGATTTTATGAAACCAAACACTCTGCGTGAAGGTGCCAAATATCTGGAAAACAAGAAAACCGATCTGCTGTTTATAACACTCAATAAATCAGATAAGGATTATTCGCCTACTACTATGTATAACGACTATTCCCAGACGGATACTCTTTTCCACTGGCAGAGCCAGAGCACGATCACTCCGCAGAGCAGGACAGGTCAGCGTTACATAAATCATCGAAAAGAAAACAGTAATATTATGCTGTTTGTACGCGAATACAAGAATTCAAAACTTGGTGCTATGCCATACACTTTCCTCGGACTTGCGGATTTTGTATCATATGAAGGTTCAAAGCCAATGAACATAATATGGAAACTCAGAAAACCAATACCTGCAAAGTATATACGAAAAACCAATCAGGTCGGAGCTGTGTGAAAAAAAGTAAAGTTGCATCAATTTCACCACAATCTGCCCACAATTCTTGACATTTTCATAGAACTATTGTATAATTAAATGTGAAAATTTAAGTTACGGACTTATCCGTTAAGGGAGAATAGTATGAAAAAATTTATTGCGGCGGCAGTTGCAACATTAACAGCGGCACTTCTGCTCTGCTTTTCCGTAAGCGCATTCGACAACAATGATTATGGCGGAGGCGGTGACTACGGCGGCGGTGATTATGGCGGAGGCGGCTACGATTATTACGACAGCAGTAGCAGTAGCAGCGGTGATTCCGACCCATTCTTTACATTTATCGTAGTCGGTGTTGTAGTTGTAATAATCCTTATCTCTGTTATCGGCGGAAAGAAAAAATCCACCGGCGGCGGTACTACACGACCTTCATCCATGAACGGTGCTAACGTTGTACTTCCCAACAGAACCGAACAGATTGAAAGCATCATAAAGCAGGGTGACCCGAACTTCTCGGCATCTGACTTTATCACATTTACAAAGCAGGTATACATAGATATCGAAAACGCATGGTGCAACCGTGATTTAACTCCCGTTCGCCCTGTAATGCATGAGAACCTCTATAATACGACCTGCAAGCAGGTACAGGCAAAGATCGACCAGGGCGTTGTTTACCATTATGAAAGCATCGCTATTGATACAGCTTACCTCACATCGTATGAGCGTGACTCACAGTTTGAATATGTAACCGCTTACCTTACATCGAGAATGATTGATTACCAGGTAGACGAAAAGACAGGCAACATCATAAGAGGCGACAAGACTACACGTTGGGTACAGAAGTACAAGATGAAGTTTGTACGTTCGCTCGGTGTTCAGACAAAGACCGAAACAGGTGCTATGAACGGTCACAACTGCCCGAACTGCGGTGCTCCCCTTGAGATCTCTTCGTCCGGCGTTTGCGAATACTGCGGTTCTGTTGTAACAACAGGTCAGTATACATGGGTACTCACAGATTTCTCCGGTATCAGAAACGACACCACCGATGACGGTATAAAGGGAGTATAATATGGACGGAGTATCAACGGCACTTTCGGTTGCCGGATGGCTTGTTCCGCTGATAATTCTGATAGCAATAGTGGTTGCCGTACTTATTATTGTGAAAAAAGTGCGGCACACTACACAGAAATACCTCGGTATGTCACCGTCACAGACGATGGAGCTTATAAATAAAGGCTTAAAGGAAGAAACCACAACACCTAAAGGCATTACAGCACTCAGTGAAATGTACGGTCCTGCAATAACCCGTGATTTCCCCGAAATCGGCTATGCAGGAATGGAAGTCAAGGCGAAGAATGCGATCGTTGCTATTCTGAACGCTATTATGCGTAAAAATGCAGAATTGCTCAAGGCGGACGATTTCACACACGACCTTGTGAACAAGGTAAACAACCGTATCACAAGCCTTAATGCCAGAAATGAAAAAGAGATATTCAATAACATAAAAGTTCACCGTTGCGGAATTTCGAGTTACCAGAACAAAGTAAAGGAAGCAATGGCGAGATTTGAAATTTCTCTTCAGTATGAATATGCAAGAGTACCTGAGGATAAGGCAGACAGTGTAAAGCCTGTGCTTACACAGACGGCTTACAGTGTAACGCTTGCCTATAAGCAGGATATGCACGAGCATACGTCAAGTATTGTATATTCAAGCAACTGCCCCAACTGCGGTGCGCCGATTGACGTATCGGATAGGGGAAAGAAATGTCCGTACTGCGGAAGCGGTTTCACGGAAATCGCAGACCGTGTATGGCTTGTCAACGATTTTAATTTAATCAAATAAATTAAAAACTCAACACGAAAGGAAATATTACTATGGGACTTATTAAAGCAGCTGTAGGCGCACTCTCAGGCACTCTCGGAGATACCTGGAAAGAAGCCATTCACTGCCCCGTTATCAACAATGATACAGTTGTTGTAAACGGTGTGAAGATGCACAACGGAAGTGACAGAAGCAGTAACGTAAAGGGAACGGACAACGTTATCAGCAACGGTTCGGCTATCATGGTAGAAGAAAATACCTGTATGCTGACAATCGACAACGGCAAGATAACAAACGTTGTTACAGAACCCGGACGTTACATACTTGATAACTCAACTGCTCCTTCAATCTTTGCAGGTCAGATCAAGGATTCACTCAAGGATCTTATTTCAAGATTCACATACGGCGGAACACCTGCTACAGAGCAGAGAGTAATCTACATCAATCTTCAGAAACTGCCCGGCATCCCCTTTGGTACAGGAACACCTGTCCCCTACCCCGATCCCCGTTATAATACAACAGTAGACCTGCGTTTCTACGGCACATTTGAGGTTCAGATACCAGACGCCGAGAATGCCTGCAAGTTCTACTCAGAAGTAGTAAGCAAGGGCGTAAATGCTCCTCAGGTATATGTTAAGGACATATTCAAGAACGAGCAGTACAAGAACGAGTTCATGCAATCACTGATGGTAGCGTTAAACCAGCTTTCAGCTGAGGGCTACAGCTACAACCAGATCACAAGCCAGCTCAACAACCTCACCAACAAGACTAAGGACGAAACAGCTAACAACTGGGCACAGAGAGGTCTGATGCTTACAAATATCGGTCTTGGTCCTATCACAATTTCCGAGGAAACAAAAGAGCTTCTTAAAGATCGTCTTAAAGCTGATACAATGCTCGGCGGCGATGTTCAGCGTGCTATGATGACAGGTGCTGTTGCCCGTGGTATCGAAGCCGCAGGTTCAAACGAAAACGGTGCTATGATGGGCTTCATGGGCATGAACATGGCTATGAATGCAGGTAACAACGTACTGAACGGTATGCCTGCCGCTCCTCAGCAGACTACACCTCAGCAGCCTACTCCCGGTGGATGGAAGTGCTCATGCGGTGCTACTAACACAGGTGCTTTCTGCTCATCATGCGGTGCAAAGAAGCCTGAAGCATGGGTATGCGAATGCGGTCAGTCAAACACAGGCAAGTTCTGTGCTAACTGCGGCAAGAGCAAGGAAGGTGCGGCTCCTGCTGCTCCCACTCCTGCAAACTGGACCTGCGAATGCGGTGCTACAAACACCGGTAAGTTCTGTGCAGAATGTGGAAAGGCTAAGCCTGCAGCTCCCAAGAAGTACAAGTGCGACAAGTGCGGCTGGGCACCTGCCGATCCGGAACATCCTCCGAAGTTCTGCCCCGAATGCGGCGACCCCTTCAACGAGGACGATCTGGTATAATAAACATAATAAACAAGCATTTACCCTCCCTCACGGGAGGGTTTTGTGCGGTTTGATTAAGATAACGAGTGTAGAACAATGAATACTGCGATAAGTTTTATAAAGAAAAATACAGTTATGGTGATAGCTTTACTGGCGGCGGTTATCACATCATTTATAGTTCCGCCCGACGAGAAATATCTCGATTATTTCGATTACAAGACGCTTGCCTGCCTTTTCAGCGTACTGGCGGTCGTATGCGCCCTTAAAAACGTACAGTTCTTTTATATTCTCGCCTGCAACATAGTAAAAAAATTCCGCAATATACGGCTTTGTACAGTGGTGCTGGTATGGGTCACCTTCATAGGCTCTATGCTGATTGCAAACGATATGGCACTGCTCACATTCCTGCCGCTCGGTTATTATGTGCTTCATACGGCAGGTAAAGAACGTTATATGGCTTTCACGTTTGTGATGCAGAATATTGCGGCAAATCTCGGAGGTATGCTGACGCCGTTCGGAAACCCTCAGAATCTGTATCTGTATTCAAAATTCAATATCCCGATAGGCGAATTCACACTGATTATGCTACCGCCGTTTCTGCTTGCGGTAGCAATGATCACTGTCTGCTGTATCGTGTTTGTAAAGCCCGAGCTGATCTCACTTGACAAAGAACCCGAGAAAATCGACCGCAAACGTACTGCCGCATACCTTTTTCTGTTTGCTATAGCTATAATTATCGTGTTTAACTTCATTCCGTACTGGATAGGCATGATATTTATCACGCTGACGCTTATCGTTATGGACAGGAAGGCGTTGGCGGCGGTAGACTATCCTCTGCTTCTGACGTTTGTGTTCTTCTTTATATTTGCCGGCAACATGGCAAGGATAGATGTTATCAAGGAATTTTTCTCGTCGGTACTGGAAATGAACACGTTGCTGTTCAGCGTGATTTCGTGCCAGTTTATCAGTAATGTACCGTCGGCTATACTGCTTTCACAGTTCACAAGCGACTATCACAGCCTGTTACTCGGTGTAAATATCGGCGGTGTGGGAACGGTTATTGCGTCACTTGCCAGCCTTATCACGCTCAGGCAGTACAATACGCTGAACCCCGGTAAAACAGGAAAATATGTACTTATATTCTCGGCTTTCAATTTTAGTTTTCTCATAATACTGACGGTTTTCTGCTCATTTCTTGTATAACTAAACATAATCAATCATCAGGCACTCATCGAGCATATCGCCTGTAAAGCTACTGTTTCCTGTATCGGTTTTTACTACTTTATCCGCATACATCCATTTTTCAATTGTCGGAAGCATCGGCATATTAAGTCTTCCGTGCATATCAGCCCATTTATTGAAACGTTCAATATAACGCTCAACGTTGTCCGTACCGAATTTTTCATTAAGATTTCTTCTGTATGCGGCGGCGCTGAGCGTATTTTTGTCGGCGGTGTCCGACAATACCGTGCTTTCCTCAGCTGTACTACCCTTATATGAACTGGTCTTAGCTGAACTATTCTTATCTGTGCGGTCAACAGACGGGCAATTGGCAGGCATAAGGCTACGTTCTGTTGTCACAACGTTTTTAACCTCTTTTGCTTTTCTCTGCTCTGCCGCTCTTTCAGGGTCAAGTACATAAAGTCCGTCCGAGCGGACATACAGCATATCACGCTCATCGGTAAATGATGTTTTCTTCAGGCGGTCGGCACGGATATTATTATTTATCTTCCAGTGTGCTATAGCGTACACTCCCGATTCAAACGGGATAAGAAAGCCGTTTGTGCATAGTATTGCTATTTCATTGTCAGTGCAACCGGTAAGACGTTTCAGATATCCTGCACAGTTTACAAAGCCTTCATCATCTGCGTACATTGAAAGCTGGAAGTAAAGCACCTGTGCCAAAGGAGGTAAATCTATGAATTTATCGCTCCATAATACCTGCTTTGAAAACATCCTCTTTTCTGCCATTTTAAATTTCCCCTTTCTTATGGCTATTCTATAATCAACAGATTGTCGATATAGGTATTATAGCACTGTTTTCTTTGCTTGTCAACCCTATGTTGCAAAACTTGTTTGTTTAAGAGGATATTTTAACGTAATGTAGATAAAAAGAAACCGCAGGCATAGCCTGCGGTCAGTCTGGCTGTATGCAATTTATCACTGCACTTCAACGATAGTGATGTTTTCTCCCGCTACCTGCTTATCTGTGCGAATTTTGGCAAGATATACATCGCTACTGTCTGTATCGGTAAAGTCGCAAATGTCAAGAGTTGTTTTTACCGTATTGATTACCCTTTCGGCTGTTAGGTCACTTACAATATCAGAGCTTACCTATCCCAACTATAACCACAATCTTGACATACGCATAACGTCTTTTTATTATTAACTGCTTTTTGTTTTTTGCGGCAGAATATTTTAATAATAATTGCAGGTATGGTAAAAGCAAACCATTTAATCGGTACCCACCACCAACCAATCATCAGCCACCACAAAAAGCTATGATGCGCATTTTTCAAATGTACTTCATTGATAACTTGAATTTTGACGTTATCACTCTTACACTTCGGACAAATCATTTTATAATCCTTTCAAATATAATTATTTCTGTTCTATCTTAAACTTTCCAGGCTCAACGATTTTTATATACTGTTCATCTTCTATCGTAAAATCTTCTGTTGCGCCAACATCCATCAGCTTTACAAAAATATCCTCAGCGGGTTCTTCCCAACCTTCATCTGTTATATGTGTTTCGTCACTATAAATGTTAAATTGGTTCATATATTCACCGATATTTGTTACGGTATATTTACCTGCCGGAATGTGATATGCAATTACAGTTTGCTCAAACTCAGTTCCTTTGTTGAGTGTTACAAACGTTCCATATTCACCTAGTTCACCTGCAACTAATTCAATTACTAATTTCTCTCCAATTTCTGAATTTTCTGTTGCATCAACAGAAATTGTTGCCGCAGTTGTTGCAGTTGAAGAAGATACAGTTTTATTGGTAGTATTCGGTGTTTTTCTGCTACAGGACGCAAACAATGTCATAATCAAAATGACGGGAATTAACAATGTTAAAAATTGTCTCATAATTTTAAATCTCCATATTTTTCATTATTCACAATTTTTAATTTGTAAAATGATAAATTAACACTCTCCTTTCTCCATTAAAAAATACAAATTAAAAAGTGCGTAGCCTACCCAAGAGCAGAGCTACGCACCAAAAAACGTACAAACTCTGTCTCTAAAGGTTGCTACACACTTTTTACTCATACACAACTTAATCTTTCATAAGGGTATGTCAAAACAAGAGCGTACGCTTTTTACAATAGCGTACCCCCTATGAAAGATTTTATTAAGTTGTTTAAAAAAGTAAAAAGTTGTAGCAGTTTTATTGTATCACAAATTCTGTTTATTGTCTATAATTTTTCAAAATATTTTTCATAATCTTAGTAAGAACGTTTTCTGCTGTTGCAGTAATTGTGCCGTTTCAAATATTTAATAACCTTTTGACAAAAAGAAACCGCAGGCTATGCCTGCGGTCAGTCTGGCTGTATGCAATTTATCACTGCACTTCAACGATTGTGATGTTTTCTCCCGCTACCTCGACCTCTGACAGTAACGCACTCTTTATTTGAGCCGCCTGTGCCGTATCAAGTCCGCTCGACTTTACGATAATATTCGCACTGTTGTCGCTGAGGTAGCAAAGTACATCTTCAAAGCCCTGTGCCTTGAGAGTGGTTTCGATTTTGTTCTCGGCTTCCATAAGGTCGGTGAGCTGTTTTGCGTCCTGAGCCACGACCGCAAGTTCATCCTTTGTCATATCTCCGCCGCCATAGATACTTTTGAGTGTTTCTTTTGCTTCTTCTCTGCTCGCCTGTTTATCTATGCGGGCTTTTGCAAAATATTCATCGCTGTTTGTCGCTGTTTCGCCCTTAGCAGATGTTGCAATGATATCGGTGTCGTTACCGTCGGATTTCTGCGTTTTACTGCTGTCGTTTGATACAAGTCTTGTATCGCCGTAATTGTCTCCCGAAGTGCTCTTTCCGCTTACGTTACTGCCGATGGCAAAATTAGCGTACAGTCCGACCGCAAGCACAAGTGCAAGACCTGCCGCTGCAAGATGTTTTTTGCCAAGTATAAGATTGATTCTCGGTCTTTTCATAACAAATACCTCACTTACGTTGTAATACATATTCTCGATGCGGAAACGTCAAGAGCCGTTCTTACCGCATTGATTACCCTTTCAGCTGTCCGATTGCTCTCTGCCTGCGGACATACGACAGTTACGCCGAGAACTGTACGTTTGTCGTCGTCAAGCCTTACCGTCACATTCGGCACATCGTCTATCCCGTCCATAGCCGTGAGCATCTGCGTTATACGCTGTTCTAAAAGCTGTTCTTCGGTAACGGAAGTCTGTTTTCCATCGCCGAAGCTTGACAGGAATATCAATGCTATTGCAACGATGCCTGCTATGAAGGCGAATTTAAGGAGCTTGTCGGATTTCAAAAAATCTTTCATATAATGCCTTTTCTGTGTCTGTTATCCCTTTGAATATCTGACGGTGATTTCATTCCCGACTGCCGCTTGTACCAGTGAAACCGCATCGGCTATGTAATCATCGTCCGTTTCGCTGTCAAATACAAGCTCAACCTCAGTAATAGATATGCAGAAAGCACCGTCAATATGCGCCACAACATACACTTTGATGAAATTGAAATTCTTATCTTTTAGCAGTTGCTCTACCTTTTCCCTTACTGCCTTTGCCGCAGTGACTCTTGCCTGTTCCGACAGCTTATCGCTGAAATCAACCTGCGGAATATCGACAACTTCGGTTTCAAAATTTATTGACGGAATTATGTCGGTAACGGCATTTACAAGGCAAATTGCGAATATGCAGGCTATGACAAATGTTATCTGCGATTTATATTTTTCGGGCGGAATCAACATTCTGAGAAGTCCTGCTGCGACTGCAAGAATACATATACCGAGCGCCGCCTGTTTTATTTCTGTCATACCGCACCGCCTGCCATGAAAATCATCAGCGAGATTGATATTACCGCCATAAGCAGAAACGAAACGAGCATTGCAGTAATTATCGAGCTTACGCCCTCGGCGCACTTGAGAAGTCCGGTAAGCTGTGATATACCGAACAAATCGCTGAACGACGCCGCTATAGAAAACGCAAGCTTATAGCAAAGTACAGATATTATTGACGGCAAGATGAGCGCACCGCCGACTATAATTCCGAAAACACCGAAATTGTTGCG
Source organism: uncultured Oscillospiraceae bacterium (assembly GCA_902490585.1). GTDB lineage: Bacteria > Bacillota > Clostridia > Oscillospirales > Ruminococcaceae > Ruminiclostridium_E. The sequence continues at coordinate 7,722 of CABUEI010000035.1, read as the reverse complement.
GATAAGCCCTATACCGCCGTACATTACGGAGAGCGAATCGGAAACTGCGCCGCCTATGAAAGGAACGCCGTTTGATACGGTAAATCTGGCGGCTTTAAGACCAACGTTGTCGGACGGGACTGTAATGAAGCTCTGCATGGCTAGAAGCGCCACAAATACGGTCATTATAAGACCGAGTAACCATATTACCGTCTTTTTTACCGCATCGGCAAGAGTTTCAAGTTTAAGTTCACCGCAAACACTTCCTGCAAGCGATATTCCGAGTATGCTCATAGATACCGGCATAAGTATTTTTGAAGAAAGCTGCATATAACCCTGTGCGCCGCCCATTACTACTGTATTGAACATTGCCGCCGAGGTGACGTGACCGCTTGTTGCAAGTATTCCTGCAAATGCGGGAATAAAACTGGCAAGAAAAACACTGCCTGATTCAAGCGTTTTTGATGCCGCAACAAGCGAATCACTTGCGGCGGTTACTGTAATTGTGCTACAAGCAAGCACCGAAACAAGTGAAAATACCGTTTTCAAGTTGCCGCCTGTATTATCCGCAAATACGTTTGCTATACTGCACAGAAGTGTTACCGCAATCAGAGATATAAGCAGTTTCAGGGGGCTTTGAATGCTGTCCCACAGCATAGATGTGACATTGCTTATCACCTTATCGAGTGACAAAGCGTTGCTGTCGATATTATCGGGCGTAATTCCTGCGGATGAAAGGCTTTTATCGATTTCATCGGGGATATCGGCGCTGTAGCCGTCGAGGATTATGCTGTTTTCGGAATAGTCTTCGGCATACGCCGTATACGGAAAAGCGAAAAGTGCCAGCAACACTATAACAACGGGAATAATTTTAAATACTGCTGTTTTCATAGTTCCTCACTGTAAAAGCTGTTTTATTACCTCCATAAGTCTGTTGAACACGGGCAGAGCGAGTATTACTATCGCAAACTTTCCTGCAAGTTCTATCTTTGAAGCAATGGATTTTTCGCCTGCATCCGCACAACTGTCAGATGCCATCTGAGTGATATAACATACGGCAAGCGACTTTACAAGTACGTCGGCATACGAAGAATCGGGATCTGCAAGTTCAAGATAACCCGATACCGTTTCTATGACGGGTTTTACGGCAGAAACCGCCGCACCGAGCATTAACATTCCCGTAATCAGTGTTATGTATATGCTGAACTCCGGCTTGTACTGTTTAAGCACTACCGACAGAACCGCCCCGATTATCCCTGCTCCGACAAATGCGATTATATTCATATTTATCAGTTCCTGTCAAACTCAAAGATTGAAAATACTCTTTATCGTGTCAAAAAGATTGCTTATCTCGGTAACAATCATCATAAGCACTACGATCAGTCCTGCTATGGTTGTCATCATCGCCTGTTCTTCTCTGCCCGAGCGTTGCAGAAGCTGATTTAAAACGGCTACGACAATTCCTATCGCCGCAATCTTGAAAATAAAATCTACATTCATATCACACCGCCGCTTTCTATATCAGCATTATTCCGACTGCCGCACCGAGCATAATTCCGAGCGTCAGATACAGTCTGCCTTTGCGTTTCATTTCTTCCTGCGCTGTTTGAAGCTGAAGAGTTAAACGCTCTCCGGCAAGTTGAAGTACGGCTATCTCACCGTCTGTATTGCTTTTTCCGAGAGCTGAGCCGAGTTCGGACAATATATGTCTGTCATCATCTTTCAGATAACCGCTTTTTGATATGCAGAGCGACCACTCGCCGCTTATATCTCCGCCGCTTTCACTGACAGTCACAAGTTTGTCCGAAATACAGCAACGGGAACTTTTCTGCTCTGCTCTGAATATTTCTCCGAGCTTATAACCGCTGAAACCGATATAGGTTATCATGCTCTGAACAAGCGAAATATACCCACTCAGAACATCGCATCTTTCGTGCAGTCTGCCGGAGAAATATGCACCTGTCGCCGCACCGCTGAGCGTTGTAAGAAAGAATATCACAATACTTAACATACAGTCTGCGCTAGACTTTCCGCAACGGGTGTGATCAGCTGTTTTACTGCCGTTATCCTGTGGTCGTGTACAAGTGCAATATGCTGAACAGCACCACTGTCTATAACCGACTTTATGCTTTCGTTACGGCAAGCCTGCTCGATACTGTCGGCATGAGCAGTCATTATAAGCCCCGTGCCAGAGTTTACAAGCTGTTTTATGCTGTCGTAATCTGCGCCGAGTTCATCGGTTACAACATAATCGGGCGACATACACCGTACAGCCCTTATCATTCCGTCGGATTTCTGATAACCGCTGAATACATCGGTCATCAGCCCGACATCAAGGCACGGTTTTCCGTCATATACCGCCGCAATTTCATGCCGTTCATCTATCAGGGATATTCTGAACATACCGCCGATACTTCGGCACAAATCACGCAGAACAGTTGTTTTTCCGCTGAGTACCTTTCCGACTATAAGCAGTCCCTTACTCCTGCAATTGTTGTCAAACAACGGTAGTAAATCCTTTGCCGCACCGAAATGCTGTCTTGCTATACGGATATTGATTGAGCTGATGTTCTTTACAGTCTGCAAACCGTCTTTACCGTACACCGCAGTTCCGCAAAGACCTGCTCTGTGGCCGCCGTACAGTGTTATAAAACCGTTTGCTATATCCTTTTCATAAGTATGCACCGAATTCTGACACAATGCACTCACGCACTCTGAAATAAGCTCACTGTCAGCCGTCATCTGCATTATGTGGTTTTCTTTTGCTGAGCGGATAATTATCGGAGCTCCGCACTTTATACGGATTTCCTCGGCATTTTGTCTGATTGGCTGAGGGACAGATGCAAGTCCATTGAAAATCCTTGATATCGGACGTATAGCAATATCGTATTCGCTTGTTTTACTTTCTATCATTTTTTCATATCCTTTCGGCTTGTCTTTTTTATTTAGTAAAGTCTATGCAGGAGGGTATAAAAAAAGAACGCATGATTTCTCATGCGTTCCAGTTTGTAGAAAATAGTCTGTATTTATAAAAAAGAGCAAATTCTCTATCCCTATAAGAACGCTTTGTGGGCTTTGCGTCCTGCAAAGCCTTTGGGCGTTCTATCTCGGCATCCTTGCCGAAACCCCAAACCCCTTTCCCCGGGAAAGGGGCTATATTACTGGGGCTACCGCCCCTAGACCAAGCAAGGATGCTTGCAGTCAGCCACACAAAGCCACTGCACGATGCAGTGGCACAAATGGCTGACGACCTGTACGGGGGCTACGCCCCTGCGACCCCATTTTTATCAACGATAGAGGTTTTTCGACAGACTAAAGAACGCACGATTTCTCGTGCGTTCTGAACCTATTGAATTTTATCCAATCTGCTAATTACGGTTATTCTTCCGAAACCACCGTTTTGATATGAAGCTCCTCAAGCTGCTTATCGTCAACTACCGACGGGCACTGCGACATAAGTTCGCTTGCGTCCTTTACCTTGGGGAATGCTACAACATCTCTCAGGCTGTCTGCACCGCAAAGGAGCATTGAAAGTCTGTCAAGACCGATACCGAGACCGCCGTGAGGAGGTGCGGCATATTTATATGCGTCAACGAGGAATCCGAACTTCTCTTCGATTTCCTTATCTGTAAGACCGAGCAGTCTGAACATTCTTTCCTGAAGCTCAGGGTCGGTAATACGGATAGAACCGCTACAAAGCTCAATACCGTTGAGTACGAGGTCATAAGCCTTTGCTCTTACCTTGCCCTTGTCGGTATCAAGATACTCAAGGCACTCCTCCATAGGCATCGTGAACGGATGGTGCATAGCAAGCCAGCTTTCAGTTTCATCGTCCCACTCGAAGAACGGGAACTCGGTAATCCATAAGAAGTTGTATCCGCTGTCGGGAACTATGCCTATCTGCTTGCCGACCTTAAGACGCAGAGCCCCGAGTACAGGGAGCGTAACCTTGTTCTTGTCCGCAACGATAAGCACTACATCTCCCTTTTCACAGCCGAGGTGCGAAAGGATAGCATCAAGCTCGCCCTCTTTAAGGAACTTTGCAAACGAACAGTTAGGTGCGTCATCGTGCCAGCGGATATAAGCAAGACCCTTTGCACCGATGCCCTTTGAGAACTCGGTCAGCTTGTCGATTTCCTTTCTTGTAAGAACACCTGCGGCATTCTTTGCAACAATCGCTCTTACACTGCCGCCTGCGGCAATAGCCGAAGAAAATACCGAGAACTCTGTGTCCTTTACAATATCGGACAGATCCTGTATCTCCATACCGAAGCGTGTATCGGGCTTATCCGAGCCGTAACGTGACATAGCGTCGTTATATGTCAGTCTGGGAAGCGGAGTTGTGATATCAACGTCAAGAACGTCCTTCATCAGCTTTTTGATAAAGCCCTCGGTAAGCTCGAGTATCTCATCAACGTCCATGAATGACATTTCAAGGTCTATCTGTGTAAATTCGGGCTGTCTGTCTGCACGCAGGTCTTCATCTCTGAAGCATCTTGCAAGCTGGATATAACGGTCAAAGCCCGAAATCATCAGTAACTGCTTGTATATCTGGGGTGACTGGGGAAGCGCATAGAACTTGCCCTCGTGAACTCTTGACGGTACAAGGTAATCTCTTGCACCCTCGGGAGTTGATTTCATCATCATGGGTGTTTCTATTTCGAGGAAGCCGTTGTCATAGAAATACTCACGGGCTGTCTTTGCAATCTTGTGACGCATGATGAGGTTATCCTGTAACTTCTTTCTGCGCAGGTCAAGATAACGGTACTTCAGACGGAGTTCCTCGTTTGTCTTTGTATCGTTTACTATCTCAAACGGTGTTGTCTGAGCCATTGAAAGAATACGCAGGTCTGTAACGAGTATCTCAACGTTACCTGTCTTTATATCGTTATTCTTGCTCTCTCTTTCACGCAGAAGTCCCTGTGCCATGAGAACATACTCGCTCTTTATCTGTTTAGCCTTTTCAAAAACGGCAGGCTCTGTTGTATCATCGAATACGAGCTGAACAATGCCTGTGCGGTCACGCAGGTCAACGAACATAAGGCTACCCTTATCTCTTACTCTCTGTACAAATCCGGCAACTGTAACCGTATTGCCGATGCCCTCAACTTCACCGCAATAATGAGTGCGTTTAAGACCTTTCATTGTGTCTAACATAAAATCTATACCTTTCCTACGGTTCTACCCGTTTATTTCCAACCGACAGACATAAGCGTCTGACGATAAACCTTTACAATTATAGCATTTTTCTGTCGGCTTTTCAAGTAGTGAGGAGAAAAAAAGCAACCGCAGAAGTTCTGCGGCAGTTTATAGAAAAAGTTTGTTTTTTTCAAAAAGTGCTTGTTCTCTATCCCTATAAGAACGCTTTGTGGGCTTTGCGTCCTGCAAAGCCTTTGGGCGTTCTATCTCGGCATCCTTGCCGAAACCCCAAACCCCTTTCCCCGGGAAAGGGGCTATATTACTGGGGCTACCGCCCCTAGACCAAGCAAGGATGCTTGCAGTCAGCCGCACAAAGCCACTGCACGATGCGGTGGCACAAATGGCTGACGACCTGTACGGGGGCTCCGCCCCTGCGACCCCATTTTTATCAACAATAGAGGTTTTTCGACAGTCTGCAACCGCAGAAAACTGCGGTCATTATATATTTCTGCTTTTTGCTTTGCTTCAGGCCGTCTTTTTTAATTCCCCGAATCAACAGAGTTTGCGCTGATTTTGTCCGATATTGCTTTCTCTGCCTTCTCAGGCTCTTCAGACGCTATAAGAAAGCACAGATCGCCCTTTTGGAATACCACCGTCCTGCTTACGATTTTTTTCTGCTCGGGATATGTTCCGAACTGCTTTATCAGGCTGTCTTTCCTGCTTTGCAGTGCGGCCTTCACGCCGTCTGTGTCATCTGCACGCACAGCAATTATCTCCGACAGCTCAACGCTTATCGCCTGCTGATATACGCAGTAATCTGTGATACCGTATTTGCTGAAATCCATTATCGTATCAAGCAGCGTGCTGTCCGTTGCTTTTACCATTTCGGGAAAATCGCCGCTGTTAAGCGCTGTGAGTACAAGACCCTCGCAGGAAATATCATCGTCAGCCACCTTAGTTACCGTCCATTTTGCAGACGAACGGGAGGAGCTGTCCTCCTGCTGTACAGAGGACGAAACATCATCGGCACAGCCGCAGAGCATTGCGGCAATGATTACGGCTATTAATACAGCGAGTGATTTTCTCATTTGCTTTTTATCCTCTCAAGATTTGCCGAAAGCGCATTGGGGAGCTTGTGCTTATCCTTGTCGTACCACGGCAGATCCTCACGCATTATGACATCGGGATGAGCCATAACACGCTTCATAAAATCCTCTGTCATATATTTTTCGTTTATCACAGTGTAGCCGTCTTTGTCGAAAACAGGCTTGTACCCTTCCCTCTTGTAGACAAACTCGCCCCACCACGGGAGCCACCACAGCCACATTGCGTTGTCCTTTTTCATCTCGTCGGGGTCGGGAATATAGCCGCACTCGGACAAGGTTATCATCTTGCCGTGTGCAAGCTCGGTCATATATTCAAATCTCTGCTTCTGGGAAGAATGATCGTATTCCTTTACCGAATAAATATCATCTCCGCAGATGTCAAACGTGTCCGGGCTTACCTCCATACACTTGTCCTGACCGTTCCATACCCATATAAGATTGGTCAGCTTATGATAGTTTTCCATGCGGTCGAAAATCATATACCACAGCTTTTTATACGCTTCACGATGTCGGTCATCGTGATTTCCCCACCAGAACCAGTTACCGTTAGCCTCATGCAGAGGCCGCCACAGCACAGGTATATCAAGGTCAGCCATACGTTTAAGCTCGGCTGATACCATATCTATCTCACGGATAATGAACTCATATTCCGCTGTGCCCTCTGTTACACCCTTGCATAAATCAAAGCAGGTCTTGTGGTCGTAGTCGGTTGTCTTGTAGTAGAATGACGAGCCTTTGGAATAATCGTTCATATCGTTCGGAGCGTACCAGTGCCAGCACATTGTGACAATGCCGCCGCACTCAGTAGCCCACTTTATAGCTCTGTCAACCTGATCGTCGGTTTTCTTGCATGAACTTACGCCCATGAAGTCATAACCACGAACAGCCGGGAGCTTGCCTGTAAGGTGATAATAGACAAGATCCTCGACCTCTTCGTTTTGCAGATACTGCTGACCTGCCAGATGTTTTTTGCCGTAAATGCTTTTAAGGTATTCAAAAAGCATTTTTGTGTTTTTGCTTGCCTGCTTTGAAACAAGTTCTGCGTTTAAATCTGTAGTATACGCCATAGTTCCTCACATTATATTTTTATATTGTCTTTATTTATTTGTTCTTCTGCTCCTGTAATGTTCTTACAGTTCTGAGAAGTAATTTGGTAGGAGCAAATCTTGAGCCTGCCGCAGCCGCTTTGGTCGTAACGCCGGGGATAATGAGCAGATCTCCGCATAACAGACGCTCAATGGCATAGTCTGCAACGTAAGCTTCGTTCTCGCTGGGTATACCAAAGCTCTTTACGCCTGCGACACTGTTGAACTCGGTGTCAACAGGTCCGGGGCAAAGTGCACTTATCACTACCCTGCTTCCGTTACTGCGAAGTTCTTCGTACACTGCCTTAGTCAGCTGTACTACATAGTTCTTAGTTGCGTAGTAGGTTGCGAGCAGAGGTCCTGCCATGAAACCTGCGACAGATGCGGTATTAAGAATGTATCCGCTGTTTCTT
>CABUEI010000034.1 GCA_902490585.1 uncultured Oscillospiraceae bacterium | reverse complement strand
TGCAGAGATTTTTCGGGTGGAGGATACGCTGAACCGAATGGGTTATGCCTGTGGTAATAGTTGGGGTACGAAAAAATAGAAAAATCGCGTCAGCGGGTTCGGATCAAGAATCCGCCAGATCTCCGTTGCAAGAGCTATCGGTGCGGATAACGGTATATTGTTCAGGACGCTCTCTGTCGATGCTCTGAAGAAAACGATACCCGGCTTTATCATAGGTTTTTCTTTATCGGCAATACTTGTTATAGTATTTGCTGTATTTTCGCCGCAGTCTGCAATCCCGTATATACCGTATATTGACCTGATAATTTATCCGACAGCGGTAATTGCGGTTATATCGGTTGTCAATCTGCTTGCTGTTTTCACGGCAATAAGAGCTACCCGTAAAACAGATATCTATTCGGCTATGGCGAGAGATGTGTTCTGATTTTTTAAAATAATTGAAACCTTTGCTGAGATAAAGTGATATTATAAAAACCGTACCCATGCAATCTGCACAGGTACGGTTTTAATCATATCTGACTGTTTATATTATACCCTTGATATCTATATTCTCTCCTGTAAGACCTACATAAGCACCCTGCTTTGCCTCATCGCTTTCTGCGTGAGCCAGTAACCACTTGTTGCAAGCCCAGAGCGTCTTATCTTCATCATAAACGGGAGTAATGTTGGGCTTTGCTCCGTTTGTTCCCTTAGGAAGTGCTATGACCACCTTGAAGCATCCGTCTTTAGTCGCATTGCAGGGAGCGTAATGCAGTGTTGTAGCATAAACCTCGACAACATCTCCAGCCTTAGCCTTGAAAGCCATAACCTTTGATGTATCAAGCTTGCCGTCAACAATGTCATCCTCTTTCGCAACCAGCAGGATAAAATCGTATAAGCCGATGTTGAACTCACTGTCACGGTGATATTCAAGGCAGTTGAGCTTTGTGTTGTGACCGTTGCACCAGCCGAGCTGAACAGGCATACCGCCGTATGCGTTGTTCTGCAAAAGGCCGAACAGCTTTGTATTTTCAAGCGCCGCCTCGCTCGGAACATATCCTACAGCGTCGGGTAACGGCGTGCTTTTGTCAAGTGCTGAAAGCAGGTCGCTTACGTCATAACCGGTATGTACCTTGCCGTATGCGGCAAATTCCTTATCGTTTACCGAATATATCTTCATTTTAAATACTCCTTATCAGCGGCAGTGTATTATACTGCCGTGTTAACGTTTTCACAAACAGTAAAGAAAACAGCCATAAGCTGAAAACTCATGGCTGTCCTTGATTTAAAATTATTCCTCAGCGGGAGCGCCAACAGGACATACACCTGCGCAACCACCGCAGCTAACACATGTGTCAGCGTCGATAACGTACTTGCCGTCACCTTCAGAAATTGCCTCAACGGGGCACTGAGCAGCGCAAGCACCGCAAGAGATGCAATCATCAGAAATTTTATAAGCCATCGGAATGATCCTCCTTGTGATTTTTTGTCATAGAGTTATATGACTTGCTTATATTGTAACACAATTTCAAAAAAAATCAAGACCTTTTGATAAATTTATATTGAAATATCACACTTTTTTCTGAAAATTTACGCCATTTTCAAGTTAGCGTTAAGCAACTGTAAAACCGCTCCCCGTCTTGCTTTGCAGTTTTAGTCGAGTAAAGCGAGCAACTTGTCCTTGCTGACAAAACCTACCGATTTGTCTATTTGTTTACCATCTTTAAAAGATATTACGCAGGGTATAGAATCTATGCCGAAGCTTATTGCCAGCTCACGTTCATCGTCCGTATTGACCTTGCATATCTTGATTTCGGGATGCTCTTCTCCAAGTTCCTCAAGCACAGGGCCGAGCATTCTGCACGGACCGCACCACGATGCCCAGAAATCCACTAAAACCGGCTTATCGGACTGTAAAACCTCCTGCTTGAAGTTTTCCGATGTTACATCTATATGGCTCATAATTGATACTTCCTTTCATTTTCTCGGTTTATTGCTTTCCAAAGAATATAGTGCGTAAATTTATTGCACTTATTCTGTATACGATTTTAGCACATTTAAAGGGAAATGTCAAGATAATTCATAAACGTTACTGATTTTATTTTTTTCAAAAAGCCGTTGCAAAAGCCGTCCGGATATGTTATACTTTAAGAAATATGTAATATCACCATCGGTGCGGTTTTTCGCACTTGAATTCCCAAAGACAAGAAGGAAAGGAAACTGGAAAATGGCGGAATTTTCAACAAGCGAGCACGAGCTCGTACTCGTCATTGACTTCGGCGGTCAGTACAATCAGCTTATCGCACGCAGAGTCAGAGAACATAACATATACTGCGAGGTCATCTCATACAAGACACCTATCGAGCAGATAAAGGCAAAGAATCCTAAGGGCATCATCTTCACGGGCGGTCCGAGAAGCGTATATCTTGACGACTCCCCCAGAATGACAAAAGAAATATTTGAACTCGGCATACCGATATTCGGCATCTGCTACGGTGCGCAGTTTATGGTTTACGGTCTTGGCGGTACTATCGGCAAGGCTAACGAAAACGCCGCCGCAGAATTCGGCAGAACAGAGTGCGAATTTGATACAGACTGCGCCGTATTTGACGGTCTTAAGAAAAACTCTGTCGTATGGATGAGCCACAACGATTATATCGAGGTTCTCCCCGACGGCTTCAAGGCTGTAGGTCACAGCGACAAATGCCCCTATGCCGCAATCGAGAACGTTGAAAAGGGCTTTTACGCTACACAGTTCCACCCCGAAGTAAACCACACCGAGCAGGGCTTTGATATGCTCGGAAACTTCCTTTATAAAGTATGTCACTGCAAGGGCGACTGGACAATGAGAAACTATGCGGAAGAAGCTATAAAGCAGATCCGTGAAAAAGTCGGTGACGGCAAGGTACTGCTTGCTCTTTCGGGCGGCGTTGACAGCTCGGTAGCCTGCGCACTGCTTTCAAAGGCGGTCGGCAACCAGCTGACCTGCGTGTTCGTTGATCACGGCTTTATGAGAAAGAACGAGGGCGACGAGGTCGAGCAGGCGTTTAAGGACTGGGACGTAAACTTCATCAGAGTAAATGCCGCAGACCGTTTTATCGGCAAGCTTGAAGGTGTATCCGACCCCGAAACAAAGAGAAAGACCATCGGCGAAGAATTCATCCGTGTATTTGAGGAAGAAGCAAAGAAGATAGGCAAGGTCGATTTTCTTGTACAGGGTACGATTTACCCCGATGTTATCGAAAGCGGTACAGGCGACGCCGCTGTTATCAAGTCGCACCATAACGTAGGCGGTCTGCCCGACTATGTCGACTTCAAGGAGATAATCGAGCCGCTCCGCCTTTTATTCAAGGATGAGGTAAGAAAGCTCGGCACCGAGCTTGGCTTATCGGATGTCCTCGTATGGCGTCAGCCGTTCCCGGGTCCCGGTCTTGCAATCAGAATCATCGGTGAGATCACCCGTGAAAAGCTTGCAACTCTCCAGGACGCAGACTACATCTTCCGTGAAGAAATCGCAAACGCAGGTCTTGACCGCAGTATCAACCAGTACTTTGCGGTACTCACAAATATGCGTTCTGTAGGCGTTATGGGCGACGACAGAACTTATGATTATACCCTCGCATTAAGAGGCGTCACGACCAGCGACTTTATGACCGCCGACTTTGCAAGAATTCCTTACGATGTGCTTGAAAAGGCAAGCGTAAGAATCGTAAATGAGGTTAAGAATATCAACAGAATCTGTTACGATATTACGAGCAAGCCGCCGGCAACGATTGAGTGGGAATAATCACAGAAAGTCTAAAAGCCCAGTAATATCAAGGCTTTTTGAACTTTGCCCACCCCTTTTGATAACGATTTGATAACATCATTTGAAGTGACTATTATTCTATACCCCAAGTGGCTTGTAGGTTATCAGAATAATTTTCAAATGGCTGTTACCAAGAAATAAATCTGTATTATACGATTAAAAAGCCCTTAACTGTGGATTTGTACCGCAGTTAAGGGCTTTTTATCGTCTGTATTCAGTTTAAGTGTGAAACTGATTTATCATCGTTTGCAGTGTTTCCACAAACTTTCCAATATGATATCCGTCACATACAGCGTGATGTACTTGGATTGAAATAGGGAGCAATCTCTTTCCGTTTTCATCAAAAAATTTTCCTAAAGTGAATATAGGAAGAAGATATTTGCCATCACCGTAAATATTTAGGTTGAAAGAAGTAAATGTAAACCAAGGAATCATTGAAATATCAAAAGAATTTAGCGGTCTTTCAGGTTTTGGAGTATATCGTGTAGAAAAGGAGAATTTTTCCACATCTTCATTGTATGCACTTAAAAAATCATTATAGTCTGCATAAAATTCAGTCCATATTCCAGAAAAATTATTATTTTCTTTATTGAAAATGGTGTAAGCGGGATTCAGTTCATCGTATATGCCGACTCCTTCGTCAGTAAGAGCGGTACGAAATTCAGGAATTTTGTTTACTGCTTTAGTGATTAACCAAATTATTGTTGGATAAAGGTGAGCACCTTTTAATTTGGTAATATCAAGATTGAGAGTCGTGGAATAGGTGCAGACCGTCTCATTGATGAAATGTTCGTAAACTTCTTTACGTTCCCAAGTTTGATAATCTATTAAATGAAATGACATAGTATCCTCCTAAATAATATTTAGTCATTAAAAAAGTCGTTGAATGATTCAACTAATGCATCGCTCAACTCTCGAGAAGGAACCTTTACCCAGCCGCCCGTCGTGTCGAACTTAGGATAGTGGTAACGCCATTGGTCGTAGGTATCTTTATCAATCTCACATGCATCGAGTTTGGCTTTTTGCTCTTTCCAAGCGGTAAGCATACGAATAATTTCTGCGGAATCCTTACCCTTCTCAGAGTTGACTTTAAGACACACTTCCCCGTCTGCTTCGCTGACGGTAATGCCGTAAATGTCCTCAAGGGCAAACAGCGTGTGCATCAGACCTATGTAACTGTCAATATCGGGCACATTCAACGCTTCCGGTGCTACATCCAAAACTTGTGCCAACGCTGCAGTAATATCTGCTTTTGGAGTACGGGAACCTGTTTCATACTGTGCCATACGAACATCAGCAGATTTATCGGGAAAACCGAGCTGTAAACCGAGAAATTTCTGTGTCATTCCACGCAGATTGCGGAAAAAGTGAATTCTTTCGCTAATAGCCATAGCAATTACGCTCATTGCTTATATACTGTGCAATCAGTATAAGAACCTGTCAAGCATCGGGTAGTATTTTCTGCGAAAATCTCCACCCTAACTTGCTTGACAGAACCTTGTATTGGGTGCAATTTCATTGTACACCCAGTATAGCATAAATATTTAGTGCTGTCAAGATAACTAAAGCAAAAAGTAAATATTGTCTCAAAAACCACTTAACCTTACGGAATTTGCTTAACAACAGAATAACCGTCATATATCACGGTAATGGCATATCCGCTCGGGCAAATCGGAATGCGGTCAGAAAGTTCTCCGACACTAAATAATTGAATTATCAGAAATTAAGTAAAGGGGTGATTAAATGGAAAGTACAAGTTTTATGCGAGTTGATGAGGTGACTTAGGAATTGGGTATATCAAAATCCTATGCTTACAAAATCGTCCAAAAGTTAAATGCCGAACTGAAAGAAAAAGGGTTTATATGCAGTTTATATTTGCCACGCATAATGCAAATATTCCTGTGCTTGGTGATTCAGAAAGGGTGTTGGTCGTTGAGTGCCAAGAAAAAAATTGATGTAGCCCAAGGAAACATAGATCGGGATTCTACACACAAGCAAATTGTTGACATAATGGAGGACGGTAAAGAGGCATTTGATAAGAGACAGCTTATCTATGCTTCTTGGCGTTAAATTTCTGCCACTCGTGGCAACGATATGGCAACAAAAAATCGGATAGCGTATGCTTTACCGATAATACAAATAATGTAGATACTCTCTATTAAATCTCATAAACAAACTTGTTTAGAATTGGTTTGCAGAGAGCGAGTGGGAGTAATCCAATCCGATGCAAAGAGCTACCTTCATCTGAATGAGGGTAGCTCTTTTCTATTATCTATATAGTCTTTACATATATGCAAAATAGTGACCGATATTTTCATACCCGCCCGATAATTCGGCAAAAGGCACTTTAGTGTACCAGTCTGGTACATTGCATCTGAAACTTATCATTGCAAAGCCTTTTTCCAAATACCTGTCATCGCTATCATCTGCGACAGTATCGCCGATATAACGCTTCTACTTTTGCTTGTCAAGTATCTCCCCCATTGACACCCACCCCCTTTTCATCTATAATTAATATATCAATTCTATTCCACCTGAAAAGAGGATACCATAAATGAAAACCAACCTATCCGATGATATAAACGAAATAAAAGGCGAGATAACAAAGAACGTTTCGCACGGACGTGTATACAACTTTTTCCGCAAATTGTTCGGAATCCGTGACGATATGATGGACAATGACGAAATCAGGCAGATGATGGAGGACAATACCGTTATAAGCGGTTCGAATATGTGGATACTGATAATGGCAATTTTCATTGCTTCTATCGGACTTAATGTAAACTCCACCGCCGTTATTATCGGTGCAATGCTGATTTCTCCGCTGATGAGCGGTATTCTGACAATGGGCTACTCACTTGCCACATTTGACCTCACCTTGCTCAGAAAAGCGTTCAACCGATTCGGCATACAGGTGATAATCAGCCTGATTGCGTCAACATTGTACTTTGCCGTTTCTCCGCTTACTGTCGCCACAAGCGAAATGATAGCAAGGACAAGCCCGACGCTGTGGGACGTACTTATTGCCCTGTTCGGCGGTATCGCAGGCGGAATAGGTAACACCCGAAAGAAAAAGAGCAACGTTATACCCGGTGTGGCGATTGCTACCGCACTCATGCCGCCGCTTTGCACAACAGGCTACGGACTGGCTACCGGGCAGTTGAGATTTATCGCAGGCGCATTTTATCTGTTTGTCATAAACACCCTGTTCATCATGCTCTCGGCGGCGTTTATAACAAAGCTCATGCGTATTCCTACCCATAAGATTACCGATACCAAAAAAGAACGCAGAATACACAGATTTGTGATACTCATAACAATTCTTACGATTATTCCGAGTGTTCTCATCGGCGCATATAAAGTCTATGAAACCGTCATGGAGCAGAACCTTTCAAGCTACCTTGACAATTCATTCACGTTCAGCGATACAAAAGTCGTACAAAGCCAGATAGACGTAATGAACCGTGAAATATCCCTTTCCCTTGTTGGTACGCAGATTTCGGATGATGTTATCGGCGTGCTGGAAAAAGACCTCGGCAACTACGGTCTTGAAAACTACAAGCTGACAATAACCCAGAACAAGAGCGTCACAAACGACACCTCCGACCAGATAACGATCGCTCTTCAGGAGCAGACTATTGAATCGTTGCAAAAACAGCTTGACGAACAGGAAAAGAACATAAAAGAACAGCAGAAGAAGATTGACGAGATGCAGTCCTCTGCCGATTCAGAGCCCGATATGAAAGAACTCTCCGAGAAAGCCGCCGCCATATTCACCGAAATTTCCGACATCGGTTGCGGTGTTATGACAGATACAAACGGCGAATATATTCTCCTTTGTGGCACGTCAAACAAAGAAATTTCCGCCGACAAACAGCAGACAATCAAAAACTGGCTTACAACAGAATCCGGCATAACAAGAGCCGAAATTAATATTAAAGTTGTAAACAATCAGTAATAGAAATACCGTAACTTCAAACGCTGAAGTTACGGTATTTTTTATATTCCACATTCATGCCTGATTATCTTTTCACGGACGGATTGTGAAAACTTTCTGCTTACCGGAATTGTAACTTGGCTGTCAAGTTCGATCTGCTTTGCCGTGTACGAAACGATATGATGAATATTCACCGCAAAGCTTTTGTGGCACTGTACAAAATACGGCGGAAATCCTCCCAGAACATCGGATAGCTTGGCTCTGACAGACCTATTTCCGTCTGCTGTGACTATCATCAGCGTATGCGCATCGCTTTCAAGATATAACGTCTGCATAGGGTCTATGAAAAACGTTTCCGCATTTACCGTTACGGCAAGCTTGTTCTTTTCCTTGTCGGGATTCAGGCTTGCATACAGTTTATCCATGGCTCTTTTCAGATTTACATTCAGGTTCTGTTTGTCAACCAGTGCAAACGGAACGAGATTCTTTCCCGCAAGGAAAATCTCCTCGCAATATTTCAGCGAATATGCCGTCAGAAAAATTATTCTGATATCGGGGTAAAGGTTGCTTATCTGCTCGGCAACCATAATTCCGTTTTCCGAGTTATCAAGCTCAATATCCATGAAAACAGCCGCTATATCTTCCGTACCTGCACTGAGCCTTTTTAAAAGCTCCTTGCCGCTGAGAAAACATTCCGCCGTTGCCTGTGTATTTTCTGTTATGTATTTTCCCTCGCTTAAAAGGCAGTTCTTGTCATCATCACAAATCAGTAATTTCATTCTTCTCTTCCCTTTTATCCTTGATTGATAAAGCCGTACTGAACTTCTTCTCCTTACAGGTGAATAAAACATCACCGTCATACTTCTGCACTATGTTTCTGATTATCTCCGTGCCATAGCCGTGGTTCTTGTTAGCCTTAGTACTCGGCAGTTTCTCCGCACTCTCAAAGTCGGGCATATCAGCATAGTTAGAAACCGATATGTAAATTCTTTCGTTCTCTTCCTTGATTTTTATACTGATACTTTTGTCGGTTTCGGCTTCTTTAGCACCCCTTATTGCGTTATCAAGCATATTGACAATAAGACAGCAAAGATCCACATCGTCAACCGAAATATCGTTGCTAAGACTTACGTCACAGTTCAGCGTAACGCCCGATTCTTTTGCGGCATTGGACTTGTCCCACAGAATCGCATTAACGATATTGTTAGCACAGTAGAACGGCATTTTGTTGCTCTGATTTTTACGGCTGAGTTCATCAAGCATTTCCTTTCCCTTTTCGGCTGTATCGGGAAAAGTGTAGAGATTCATCGCCGTTGTGAGAACGTTGTTGAAATCGTGGCGGTACTTCATTATTTCGTGCTGAAGCTCGTTGATTTTTTCGTAATAGCGGTACTGCGTGCTACGCTCGTATTCAAGCTGTTCATTTCTCATTTTCGTTTCATACAGCTGTGAATTCTGGATAAGGCCACGATAGCAGAGAATGTCGCTTATTACACAGATTACAACGCAAATCAGTGTGAAATACATAATTTCCGGTGTTGCGTTATCGGTGTTAGCCATAATCAGCTTCATTATCACACATAAAATCAACACCTGGCTTTCCGGGAAAAGCATAAAAATCACTGCACGCTTGTTGATAGATTTTCTGTCATGTATTCTTTTGATAATACAATGTTCAAAATACATCAGAATGCCGTATATAATCAGATCAATATCCGCAAAAAGCAGTGCGGGATATGTTAAGTGTCCGATGTCAAACGAAAATTCCGGGAATATGACGAATATTACAGCAGTTGTGATGGTATCAAATATAATCAGCGAAAGGTAGACCAGCGTTCCTATGAAAATACGGTATCCGACCGCATCGGTATGAAAAAATATACTGTAAATAAGAACCAGTGCTACTGCAAGCACAAAATCGAAAAATTCAAGCTTGTACTTTTCTCTCATATATTGCCCAAGCAGACCCGCAAACAAATACACCGTATTTATTGCGATAAACTGAATATACTTATTATACTTAGCTGTAAGATTGATTTCGATAAATCCGAATACAAGCAAAGCAGATGGTATGAACCTGAAAATTATTTCTACTATTACAGGTACTGTCATAATATCTCCCATTTATTTTTATATAGTAACAATTTAATGTACTGAATTTATAATACAATTTTCTTGATGCTTTGTCAAGTCAGAATGGCAATATAGTCTTATCAAATCTTAAAATTAATATATAATTAATTTTTTTGAAAATATCATGTTAATATTTTCCTGTTATTTCCTCAGACATATATTCAGCTTTATGCAGTTCACGAAATGTAAAATACCCTGCCGTCACAAAACGGTAGGGTACCAAAGTTCTCAATCTATCATTATCATATTTCTGCCTGCGTCTTTAGCCTTATACAATCTCTTGTCGGCGGTAGTGAATATATCGGTTATTGAGTTACTGCTGTCGTACAATGCCGCTCCGGCGCTGAAAGTAAACTCTTTTCCCTTTTTCTTTTTTGAAAATTCGGAATAGCCCTTGCTGATTCTGTGCATGATTTTTATAACTTCCTCGGCGTTGTCGGTGTCAAAAAGAATCATGAATTCCTCTCCGCCGAAACGTGCTATAACGTCCTTTTCACCGATGTTTGCCTTGACTGTATCGGCAAAAGCTTTCAGCACCTTGTCACCGAAAACGTGTCCGTATGTATCGTTGACCGACTTGAACATATCAAGGTCTATAAGCACGGCAAAGTGCTTTTTTCCATCTGTTTCAGCAAGCTGTTTTTCAAGATATTCCATGAGATAACGTCTGTTTCTTATATCTGTCAGAGGATCAGTGTTGACCGCCTGCGTAAGCTCCTCGCTCATGCGGCTGAGTTGCCTTGCCTGTTTTTCATATTGAAGAATTACCATACCTACGGCAACCAGTATCGCTATGAAAGATATGATAAACGACATGAGGGTATCCGCACCCATATTGTCGGTGGCAACGTTCAGCTGAGGAAATGTCCGCCGAATAATAAATGCTCCGATATCGACAATCAGCACCGCTGATCCCATGATCACTCTGTGACCGGACTTCATGAAAGTGACAATTCCGATTTCAGCAACCAGCATATATACCATTGTGCTTTCGCCGTATGAAATATACAGCATCGGGAATTCTATAAATCCCAGCACAAGCAGTATTATAAATGTCGCAACATAAGTTCTTCCACTGATAAATCCTGCCAACGATGATACGATAACTATTGTGGCACAGACAGCACATATAACAGTCTGTACGGTAAATCCGAATATGACGGCATTTGCCGTAAAGCCTGCTATGTTTGATATACAGCCGGTAATTGCAAGCACTACAAACAGCTTTGTATGAAGGTCTGTGTTCTTTATCTCAGATAATCTCTCCATGTAACGGTTGCTCTCTTTCGTTCTTACCTTTTTCTCTGTTAATGATGACGTTTCTCTATATCTGCAAGAATATCGTCAATATCATACCGTTTATCTTCATCGTCGCTGAACACAAGCGATATATCGGGTTCGGAACCGCCGTGTGAAATCTCAGCCTTATCCGCTTTTTCCGTCATTGCAGTAAGCGGCTTTTCAACATTCTTTTTCTGTAGCGGAACCTTTTCGTTTTTTATACTTTCAGTCTTGACATCGGCAATTTTTCCTTTATGCTCTGCCCTGTCCTTTTCCAGTCTTCTCTTTGCGCCTGCGGAAAAATCCGCTCTGTCCTTTACTTCATCGGGATTTATCGCAGTGTTGCGTTTAGTGCGCAGATGCTCAGTGAAATCGTCAGTTTTGCTGTATGAACCGTCCGTAATCTGATTATGCGGTACTTTCACCTTATCCGTTAAGGACGGAACAGCAACCTTTCCGGCAGATTTACTGCGAACATTTTCAGTCGTTTTTTCTTCTTTCACTGCAGGTGTATATACCGGTGACTCTTCCTGCAACTTAACCGTTTTCACCTGCGGAACGGGACGCCTTGAGAAAATGAACTTTACAATTTCAAATGCAACTATCGCAATACACGGCAGAACAGCGATTGTCATAACGCCGAAAGGCGACATTGCAAAGCCGATAACAGCACCCCAGAAGTCACTGCAATAGTTCACCCTTGCAACAAGCTGACTTTGTGATATTGTGATATTTTCACCACTCTGCGTTTCCACGTCAAAGCTCATTACACCCTCTTTAAGCGTTGATGAGTTGACCTTTGCAAGCTGTGCGCCGCCGTTTTCAAAACGGTTATATATTATGAGCTCTCCGTTGTTTACTTCATCGGGCCATACTTTCTGAGCAATGGCAGCAGTACCGGCTTTCAGTTGATAAAAGTCGTTGTCCTGCACTATGTAAACATTATATCCGAAAATATCAGGTGCCGCCGAACTGCCGAATGAAAACAGCATTGAAGTCACTGCGAGGAATACCGCAAGAACAATAAGCAGTACTCCGAATACAACTCCGACGCACCTCGCTACTGATGACCTTTTTATCAAATTTTCCTCGTTTCCGTCAAAAAGCTATTGACAATAAATCAAAAGTACGATATAATTATATAGTCGTTTCGGGATAATTCCTACAAACACGACTATATATATTCTATCATATCGCCACGCTCTTTTCAAGTGCTATTTGCGGCAAATTGTGTATGAATAATGTAAGTTATGATGCACCTAAGAATATATCAGACAATTCAATATGCTTGTGTAGCACAGTTGGTAGTGCAGCTCATTCGTAATGAGCAGGTCGCAGGTTCGAGTCCCGTCACAAGCTCCACGTTAAACCGCATTGTTAAGCCATTTAGCTTGCAGTGCGGTTTTTCTGTTTTTAGGGATTTTTCATTTTTGTGCGCCATTGCATCATCTAAAGCTCTATGTTTGCATACATAAGGCGGCAGGGTTGACAACAGCAGAAAAAATGATATAATAAAAATAGAAGGAGTGGGAGTGTTGGAGTAGGCTAAAAAGCGTGACCACAAAATAATAGTCACAGATATTGCAATTGAAAAAATTCCAAGAACACATATACCTTATCTGACCGTAGAACAGAACCTTATGATTTATGAGAATCATAAAACGCTTCTTCGTAAATCTCAGACTGTTAACAACAGCGATGCTGTTTGATTTAAACACAGGAA
Organism: uncultured Oscillospiraceae bacterium; assembly: GCA_902490585.1. Classification (GTDB taxonomy): domain Bacteria; phylum Bacillota; class Clostridia; order Oscillospirales; family Ruminococcaceae; genus Ruminiclostridium_E. Next base: position 10,217 of record CABUEI010000034.1, on the reverse strand, counting down.
TAGTTGCCGAAAAACTGGGCAGTGAACATAAAGTGAATGTGTTTGAAAATCCAAATGCAGTATCCATGCACGCACACGCAAAACAAGGGTCTTTATTTTTAGCACATAATCATCCGAGTACTCAGGATTTTTCCTATTCCGATTTAGGTGTATTTCTGATGAACGACAGTATAGGCGGTATTTCGGTAGTATCTAACTCAGGAAATGTACATATACTATATAAAACTGATAAATATGATTTTTCGTTAGCTTATGAATGTATAAGCAAAATAAGAAATAGTTACGCAACTTATAATGAAGAAATTGATAAAACTATTGTTAAAGATTTTTTGAAAATTTCATCAAAAATTGGCATAGAAAATTTTTAGGAGGTGTTTTAAATGAAAAAAGAATATTTCGGACATCTTGACACAAAAGATGAACGACAGATAAGAGAAATGGAAGAAGCATTAAAGAAAAAATACAGTTCAAATAAAAAAACACCTGATACAGTGGTTAAAGCTGTAAAAAGTGTTTCCGCTTGAATTTGTTGCATGATTTAAACCGCATTGTTAAGCCATTTGGCTTGCAGTGCGGTTTTTCACATATCCGCAATATCACGTTATGAATAAAATTCAAAACAAAAACAAAGAACTCCGGCTGTTACACCGGAGTCCTTTGTTTTGGGGAAATATATATGAAAATCGAAGATAGCAATTTAATCTGTCAGCTTGTTTGCTTTTCTGTTTCCTCGCTGACTGTGGTTATATAATAATGCTTGTTCGTGAAATTAAAAGAATAGTTTTGTGTAAATTAGATGAAAAGTGAACTCGCTTTTTGTCAAACTTTCACAATTCTACATTATTACACCGCCTCCGAGTACAATATCGCCGTCATAGAACACAACGTGCTGTCCCGGAGTAACCGCTCTTATCTTTTCATCAAACACGACCCTGACCGTATTTCCGCCCTGCGGATATACGGTACACGGCTGTTCAGTCTGCCTGTAACGTGTCTTTGCCTTGCATTTAAACTCGCTTTTGGGATATTCAAACGCTATCCAGTTAAGATTGTCTGCATACAGCGTATCGGTAAAAAGAAGCTCGTTACTGCCGAGCGTTACGGTATTATTATCGGCATTTTTTCCGATAACATACATCGGTTTTCCGAAACCGACGCCTATTCCTCTTCTCTGCCCGATCGTATAGAATATAACGCCCTTGTGACGACCTATCACCTTGCCGCTTTCATCAAGGAAATCTCCGTCCGGGTACGACTTGCCCGTATAACGCTCGATAAAGCCGGCATAATCGCCGTCCGGCACAAAGCAGATATCCTGACTGTCCGGCTTGTCGCTGTTGATTAGTCCGCTGTCGGCGGCTATGCGTCTTATCTCGTCCTTAGTCATTTCACCGAGCGGAAAAACACTTGCGGCAAGCTGTTCCTGGCTCAAGCGATACAGAACATACGACTGATCCTTTGCGTTGCTCGTGCCGTCTGCATTGATTGCTTTCTTCAAAAGCCATCTGCCGCTTTTTTCGTCGTAACAACTGCGTACATAATGCCCCGTGGCAATGTGATTTATCCCCTGTTTTTTCACCGTGTCAAGAAGTGCGCCGAACTTGATTGTTTCATTACACTCAACACAAGGGTTAGGGGTTCTGCCCGACAGATAGCTCTGTACGAAACTTTTCTGTACCGTATCGGAAAACAAATCCCTCATATCAAGCAGATAGTGCGGTACACCGAACTTTTCCGCTGTAGCCTTTGCGTCCTCAATATCGCTTGCCGAACCGCAAAGTCCGCTGTCGTCCGTTCCTCTGCTGTCGTGCAGTTTCAGCGTATAACCGCTGATATCGTATTTATCCTTTAACAGCACCAGAGCCACCGAGCTGTCTACTCCGCCGCTCATCGCTATCGCTAATTTTTCCATAATATTATCCTTTACAAATTACCGCCACTGTGTTTTTTCACGGCGGCGGTGCTGTTGTAATTATTTACTTTTCTTCGTTTCCTGCAAGCTGTGAGGGGTGCTTCTTGAAGAAGTCAACTCTCGGCTCGAGGAATTTCAGCTGATGTTCACTTTCGCCCTTGCAGAAGTAATCCATACCTTCAAATACATGATCCCAGCTCCAGAAATCTTCACCGAAACCGAGGTACTCACGGAGCATCTCTGTGCCCTCGGGAGCAAGCGGATGCAGGAGAAGTGCGGCTACCCTTATATAATGGAACACATTGATAAGCGTCTTTTTACGCAGTTCGTTATCGTCTGCCGCATCTGCCTCACGGCTGAGCTTTGACCATACCTTGCTTGACTTTCTTACCAGTGAGTCAAGAACATAGGTTACCTGGTGGAACTCGAACTTATACATATAACGCTCATATTCAAGTATTGCCTTTTCGCACTCTGCAATTACGTCCGCATCGGGTGTGCCTATCGGCATCTTGCCGTCAAAATATTTCTGAGCATAATAGAAGCATGAGCGGATCGCTCTGTTAAATACATTTGAAAGCAGGAATCCTTCCTTAACAACAGGATCGTTGTCCTCAGGCTTTGCATCGGGATTGTAGGGCTTAGGCTGGAAGCTTACGCTCCTTGTTCCCAGTCCCAGTCCGAGCCAATGCATACGGAGCTGTTCTGCTGTATAATAGTTCAGCAGATCTGCCGCCATAGGTGGCTTTATAGAGCCGCTGCTGCTTGCCTTCTTGTCAAGGAACAGAATGTGGTTGTTTGCAACGAGGATAGGTAACTGCATTTCACCGTCCTCGGGATCGGAAGTTATCTCGCCCTTTTTCAGTGCCATGAACATTGCCATTTCGGCAACGCCGTAGAAGTATATGTTATCCGAGCCGATAAACTGATATACCTGTGCGTCCTTTGAGCACCAATAGTCCTTATAGTGCTCCATATCTATACCCTTGCTCTTGAGATAAGCGCAGGTGAATGAGATAGGTGCCCAGAGTGATTCCGGCCATACCCATACGGTAAGTCCCTTTTCATCTTCAAGGTCGGGAGCCTTTACGCCCCACTCTATATTACCTGTAAGTCTGAACGGAACAAGCGTTTTACCTGTTCTGAAACGCAGACCGTGGTGTGCCATTATTTCGGTTGCCGTGTCACGCTCGTCAAGCGTGTCAAAGCGTATCGTGAATGACGGCTTTTTGGGGTCGTCCGTCAGTGTATGATGTGCCAACAGATCCTTTATCTTTTCATAGTCCTCACGCAGTTCTTTCTTGATATGAACAACGGGCGGTTCAAGGAACTCGCCGATAGTCTTTGAAACAAGCGAACGCACATTCGGCATCTTCTTTATTCTGTCAACATATTCGCCGAGGAGCTTTGTGTACTCTGTAAGACGGAAGTACCAGTTCACAACGTCACGCATTACGGGAGTTTCACCTGTAAGGGTACTCTTCGGGTCGATAAGGCTGGACGGCATATACTGATGTCCGAGGTCGCACTCGTCCGCATAACCCTTTTCCGACTGACAGCCGAGAACGGGGCATTTGCCTATTACCTGCCTGCCGTTTAAGAACACGCCTGCCTTTTCGTCATAGAACTGTGAGGTTGTGATTTTCTCGAGCTGACCGTTCTCGTACAGTCTTCTGATGAACTTGTCCGATACAACGTTGTGTATCTCGGCAGGCTCATCCAGTGCGGACGCACCGAACAGGTCGAGGCTTATATCGTAATCCCTGAGTGTCTTTTCCTGGCTCTCATGGTTTCTTCTTACAAAGTCCTCAATCGTGCCGTCAAACTCTCCGCTTTCTTTAAGTTTTCTGTAGCTCTCGGCAATCGGTGAGCCGTAGCAGTCTGTACCCGATACGAATATTACGTTATCCTTACCGATACGGTCACGCAGGAATCGTGCGTAGGTATCCGCAAATACGAACACACCGCCGACATGACCGAAATGAAGCTGTTTATTGCCGTAAGGCATACCGCCTGTGATTACCGCTCTTTTCGGGAAGGACGGTCTGTTATCCTTTGACGGCTTGTTACTTTTATAGTTATTGTTGTTCTTGTTGTTGTTTTCCAATTTCAACACTCCTCGATGAAGTTTTATCAGATTTTATAAAGTTTATTGTATCACATATCGGCAGAAAATGCAATAAATTTATCCGATTTTTGTTGTGTCAGCGGATTATGTTCCGCAGTTTAAAATATAAGTTTTGCAACACATGGTATTTGTGGCATAAATCTGTGGAAACATAGGCAAAACGGCGTATTTTTGCTTGATTTTTCAATACTAATGTGTTATACTTAATGTATTGTGTAACTCAGATAAAACAATTTCACAGAGATTTACTTTTAGGGAATTTTTTTCTGAAAGGAGGCTTGTTTATGGAGAACAGAAGCGGAAGAAAAAACGTTGCATTATGTATCGGCGACCTGCAGGGCGGCAAGATGCTTTTGCAAGGATTCTGCAATGTTATGGGCGACAACGAAATAAACGTACATATCTTCAACGGTTGTACCTGCTTTTATAGAAACGCTCCTCAGAATATCGGTCAGACTAATATTTACAATCTTCCGAATTATGATATTCTCGATATGCTGGTAGTAGTCCCGTTCTTTTTAAGCGACAGCGAAGAAGTAATAAAACACACTATAGAAAACGCAGTTGCGAAAAATGTTCCCGTACTGACTATCGGTCAGCAGTACGATTATGACAACTGCTATTGTATAATGCCGGATTACCGACACGAAATTGAACTTATAACCAGCCACCTTATTGAGAAACACGGCATAAAGAAGCTCAATTTCATCGGCGGTTTCAAAGGTCAGCAGACATCGGAAGAGCGTCTTATGGGCTTTATTGACGCGCTAAAGAGCCACAATATACCGATAGAGCCGTCAAGAATATATTACGGCAACATGTGGAGTGCCCCCGCTATCCAGCAGATCGACAAGATGAGAGAGGACGGCACGCTTGACTGCGGAGCTATAGTCTGCGCCAATGATACTATGGCGTCTGCGGTCATGATAAAGCTTGCCGAACTGGGATTTGATATACCGGGAGAGATAGCAGTCACCGGTATGGACGGAATTGACGAGGCAAGCGGATATATAACCACCGCAAAGATACTTGCGGAATCTGCCGGAAAGGAAGCCGGACAGATCGTTTTAGACCTGCTGAAAAAGGGCAAAAAACCGGCAAAGCTCGGTATAATCCCTCCGAATATCATTTACGGTACCTCGTGCCGTTGCAATAATGACGTCAACGGTGATTTGTCGCCGAAACAGCGCCACGAGCTTTTTGAAGAAATATACAACGCAAGACAGTTTGCGATAAGAACGGCAAATATATCTCAGGAGCTTGCAAACTGCTCCACATTTGAAGAGGCAAGCCACAGTATTTCAAGAACATTGTCAAAGATATGGTGTAACCATTCGTGGATATGTATCTGTAAAGACTTCATGACTAATTCCATTATCAATGATTCCATTGATAATATGGACGAAAGTTGCCCCATACACAGGTTCGACTACTGCGATACAATGAAATGTATCGCACGTTACAGGGACAGAAAGCCGCAGAGCGAAACAGAATTTCCCACTGCCGAGATGCTCCCTGACTTCTATGAGATGGCGGACGCAAGCAAGTTCATATTATATACGCCTATACACGCAAGGGACAACACGCTGGGATATCTGGCGTTTGACTTCTATCCGTGGAGCAATACGAACTATCTGCTGAACTTTGTCACACTTGCTATTTCTCAGCTTCTTGAATCGGTACGCAGACAGAACGAACTGTACGCATATGCCAAGAAGATAGATATGCTGTATGTTACCGACCCCCTGACATCTCTGTATAACCGCAGAGGATTTTTCAGGATCTATAACGATTATGCCGAGGAGGGCGTAAAGGATAACTGTATGGTCATCTCTGTAGACCTGGATAATCTCAAACAGATAAATGATAACTTCGGTCATAATGAGGGTGACAATGCGATCCTCACTATAGCAAACGCACTCAAGGCTTCTGCCGATGAAAATGATATATGCGCACGTTTCGGCGGCGATGAATATGTTGTATTCGGCAAAGGCAAGAGCGAAGAAGAAATGGCATTGTACATTGAAAAAGTCAACGCATACCTCGCCGATTACAACCTCACAAGTGAAAAGCCGTACAACGTACACGGCAGTTTCGGCGGCTGTATCATGCCAAAGGGCTCGAAAATGCACATAGACTACTATATTAATACGGCAGACTCCAGAATGTACGTTGATAAGGAAACGCATAAACGAACCAGAATGTTGTTCGACTACAACAAAGACAAGCCGACCGACAAGTAAATATATTAATCTTTAAGACCGCTGTATCATTTCAGCGGTCTTTTTATGTAAAACGCATATAATCCGCCGTTTATGCGGCAAAATACTATCAAATTATGTCGATTGACTTTTCTATGTAACAGTTGTATAATAAAATAAATGTGGCTTACGGCAAAAAATACATGATATGGCATTTGAATTTAAGGAGCTGAGCTTTTGGCTAAGACTGAAATACTTCTGTCGTGTATGTTCCTCTCCGACAGTGAAGAAATGATAAAGCGTTCTCATATCACCTCCGACACGGTTATAATAAACCAGTGCGATGAGGACGGATATAAGGAAGAAAATATCGGAGCCGCTTTCGTGCGGACATTTTCCGTAAAAGACAGAGGTCTTACAAAAAGCCGCAACCTCGCAATTTCAAAATCCGATGCCGATATCTGCATTGTCTGCGACGATGACGAGGTATTCAGCGACGGCTATGAAAAAGCGGTAGAAAACGCCTATGACAGCCTGCCCGATGCCGACGTGATCATATTCGATATGGTTAACCGTCCGCTGAAATGGGGCGATACAGTAAAGAAACTCGGCTACCGTGACATCATGAGCGTAAGCTCGTGGCAGATAACGTTCCGCCGTGAGAAACTGCTTGCCGCAGGAGTACGGTTTGATGAAAACATGGGCGCAGGCTCGGGCAACGGTGCAGAGGAAGAATTCAGATTTCTGACGCAGTGCCGAAAAGCAAAGCTCGGTATATATCACTACCCTTTCAGACTTGCCTCGGTTGCTCAGTCGCAGTCAACATGGTTCAAAGGATTCAACGAAGAGTTTTTCGTCAACCGTGGAAACACTACACGATATATAATGGGTCTGCCGCTATCGGTATTGTACGCCGCATATTACGCTTTTGCAAAGAGAAAACAGCTGACGGACATGAGCATGTTCAAGGCGTTTTCATACACCCTTAAAGGAATAAAGGAAAACAGACTGACTAAACTTCACAAAGGTAAGAATTAATGGATAAAATACTGAGTATCATTATCCCGTCATACAACAGCAAACCGTTTCTGGCAAAATGTCTTGACTCGCTGTTATGTGACTGCACGGATAAGCTTGATATAATAGTTGTCAATGACGGTTCTACAGACGGCTGTGAAAAGATTGCGGAAGAATATATCGCAAAATATCCCGGCTCTGTAAGCCTTATAAATAAGGAAAACGGCGGCCACGGCTCTGCTATCAACGCAGGAAGCGAAAAGGCTGTCGGAAAATATCTCAAAGCACTTGACGCTGACGACTGGTTCCTGACAGAAAATCTGCCTGCGTTTATAAAGGCGCTCGAAAACACCGATGCCGACGTTGTGCTAACACCTCACCACACCATAAACATTTCAAACGGCGAAATAAAAAACTGGCGATGCTACCCCTCGCAGTTCGGCAAAAAATATACCATGGACGAAGTAATGTCACAGTGGCAGAATTTTGAACGCAGTCTTACATTCCACGGTATAACCTACCGCACGGATTTTTATAAAAACGAGGGCATAAAGCTCAGCGAAAAGGTATTCTACGAAGATAACGAATACGCAACATTCCCGTGTTGCAAGGCAGAAAGCATACTGCCGCTCGATCTGTTCATCTATGAATACCGTATCGGTGACGTGACCCAGAGTGTTTCAGCCGAAAATCAGCTTAAACGTATAGGACATACCGAAACGGTGCTGAAACGCATGACCGCCGAGGGCAGAAATTTCAGCGGAGCGGCGGCTCTTTACTGTGAAAAGAAAACTCACGTTTTACTGCTCAGCTTCCTTGTTACTACACTTCTTTGCGATAAGGACAGAAAAGCAGGACGCAAAAGAGCAGACGAAATGATGAACTTTATGGATAAAGAATATCACCCCGTTTACGAGATGAGCACAAAGCATTGCAAGATGCTGAAAACGCTCAACCGTCTGCACATCGGAATAAACGGATATAACAGAATACTCGGCTCAAAGCTTTACAGCAAATTAAGACACAAAAAGAGCTTTGACTGATAAACACGGAGGCATAAATGACACTTGTTCGCAAGGATAAAACAGGCGGTTTCCTTGAAGTAAGACACTACAAGGACCTGCTTATCCAGCTCGTTTCACGAGATTTAAAACTCAAATACAGACGCAGTTTTCTGGGATATGTATGGAGCGTACTCAACCCCTTACTTATAATGATAGTTATGTACGTTGTATTCTCACAGCTGTTCGACAGGAATATACCCAACTTCCCTGTTTACCTGCTTGTCGGCAGAACAATGTACGACTTTATAGTAGGCGCTACCAACAAGGCAATGGACGGTATCACATCAAACGCCGCATTGCTCAAGAAAACATACGTTTCAAAGTATATGTTCCCTCTCGCTAAGGTAACAAGCTGTATGGTTGACTATGTATTGTCACTTGGCGCACTGCTGATAGTTCTTATCTTCACAGGCTCCCCGTTCTACTGGACAATGCTCCTCTTCCCGCTTATCACGCTCGAAGCGTATATATTCACCTGCGGAATGGGTTTTTTTCTCGCCCAGATGCACGTTTTCTTCCGTGATACAAGATACATCTACAACGCTTTCACTACAATGTGGATGTACGCATCGGCAATATTCTATCCCGTTGATATTCTCCCCAACTGGCTGAAATTCATTGTCGAGAACCTCAACCCCCTTTACATTTATATAAAGCAATTCAGAGATATCGCATACAGCGGCTGTATCTCCGATATGAAAACGATAATACTCGGTGTCGGCTATGCCGCACTGTTCTTCGTACTTGGTACTGTTATATTCAGGGATAAGCAGGACAAGTTCATTCTGTACATCTGACGGAGGTATCGGTATGGAAGATTATATCATTGACGTAAACAATGTCACGGTTCGTTTCAACAAGGCGAACATGAAAGTTGACAACCTTAAAGAATATGTGGTAAGACTTCTCCGCAGAGAGCTCATGTTCCAGGAGTTTATCGCCCTTAAAGACGTTGACATGCACATAAAGAAAGGTGAGGCATGGGGTCTTGTCGGAACAAACGGCGCAGGAAAATCCACACTTTTAAAAGTAATAAGCCGAATACTGAAACCCTACAAAGGCACTGTTGACGTAAAGGGAACGGTTGCCGCTCTTATCGAGCTCGGCGCAGGTATCGACCCGAATATGTCAGCCCGTGAGAACATTTACCTCAACGGCACACTGCTCGGCTATAAAAAGGATTTCATAGAAGAAAAGTTTAATGAGATAGTAGAGTTCTCCGAACTTCAGGACTTCCTTGATTCACCCGTAAAGAACTTCTCTTCCGGTATGAAAGCAAGGCTCGGCTTCTCGATAGCTACCTCGGTACAGCCCGATATACTTATCGCCGATGAGATATTGTCTGTAGGCGATGTACGTTTCAAAAAGAAATGCTCGGAGCGTATGCAGAAGATGCTTTCAAACGGCACTACACTGCTGTATGTATCGCACAACATGAAGTCTATCGAACAGCTTTGTGACAAAGCACTGTGGCTTGACCACGGCGTTCCGGTAATGCAGGGCACGGCAAAGGAAGTATGCGACGCATATAACAAGAAAATGGGAGTATAACCCTTCCTCAACATTGACAAAAATGTGCAGTCAGTGTATAATTATGCTGAAAAATGCGAATTTTAAGGTTCAATTGCACTTAACGACATAACACTGCTCTGCAACTTACAATTTAACAACGGAGGTCTTAGATGACATCTGAAAATATTATCGGAAACGATAATAACAAAGAGCACACCACCGTACTTTTCCCCATCAGCGAAGACTTTTTCAAAGAGGAAACACGGTGCGGCTATACCGTATCTGCAAAAATGAAACGGATATGGGCAAAGGAGCTTGACTTGCTGAGTAACAAAGATAAAGGACAGCGACTCTGCGCTTTTCAGACGTGAGCATCTCGGATT
>CABUEI010000033.1 GCA_902490585.1 uncultured Oscillospiraceae bacterium | reverse complement strand
ATAAAGGACGTAATGGTAATACAGGAAGGCTGTATCGGCCTTTGTCAGTATGAACCCATAGTCGAGATAATCACTCCCGGCAAGGAAAAGATCACTTACGTTAAAATGACAGCCGAAAAGGCTGCGGAAGTAATTGAACAGCACATTATCGGCGGCAACGTTGTAACGAAGTACACAATAAACTCCGCTATGTAAAATCTGAAAGGAAATTAATATATGTATCGTTCACAAGTATTGATATGCGGTGGTACCGGATGTACTTCTTCAGGCAGTGATAAAATCGCCAAAAGATTGCAGGAAGAAATCGACAAGAACGGTCTTACCGATGAAGTAATGGTAGTTCGTACAGGCTGTTTCGGTCTGTGTGCACTCGGTCCTATTATGATAGTTTACCCCGAGGGTACGTTCTACTCAATGGTAAAGGAAGACGACATTGCCGAAATCGTTTCCGAACATCTTCTCAAGGGTCGTGTAGTCACACGTCTTGTATATGATGAAACAATCGGCGAAAACGAAATAAAGTCGCTTAAAGAAACAAACTTCTATAAAAAACAGCACAGAATCGCATTGAGAAACTGCGGTGTTATAAACCCCGAATGTATAGATGAGTACATAGGAAGAAACGGTTATGAAGCACTCGGCAAGGTGCTCAAATCCATGACTCCCGATGAAGTAATCCAGACAATTCTCGACTCAGGTCTGCGTGGAAGAGGCGGCGGCGGATTCCCCACAGGTAAGAAATGGCAACTTGCAAGAAACCTTGTAAAAGATGCCGATCAGAAATACGTCTGTTGTAATGCCGATGAGGGCGACCCCGGTGCATTCATGGACCGTTCTGTTCTCGAAGGCGACCCCCACGTTGTAATTGAAGCAATGGCAATTGCAGGTTATGCAATAGGTGCTACACAGGGCTATATTTATATAAGAGCCGAATACCCCATTGCCGTTCAGCGTTTACAGATAGCTATCAACCAGGCAAGAGAATACGGTCTGCTTGGCAAGAATATTTTCGACAGCGGATTTGACTTTGACCTTGATATAAGACTCGGTGCAGGTGCATTCGTATGCGGCGAAGAAACAGCGCTCATGACTTCAATCGAAGGTAACAGAGGCGAACCCAGACCCCGTCCTCCCTTCCCTGCCGAAAGCGGTCTTTTCAAGAAGCCTACTATTCTCAACAACGTTGAAACCTACGCTAACATTCCACAGATAATCCTTAACGGTGCTGACTGGTTTGCATCTATGGGTACCGAGAAGTCAAAGGGTACAAAGGTATTCGCACTCGGCGGTAAGATTCACAATACAGGTCTTGTTGAAGTTCCTATGGGTACTACACTGCGTGAAGTTATTTACGAGATCGGTGGCGGTATTCCTAACGGCAAGGCATTCAAGGCGGCTCAGACAGGCGGTCCCTCAGGCGGCTGTATTCCTGCCGAACACCTCGATATCCCGATCGACTATGACAACCTTATAGCTATCGGCTCAATGATGGGTTCCGGCGGACTTATCGTTATGGACGAGGATAACTGTATGGTTGACATTGCAAAGTTCTTCTTACAGTTCACCGTTGACGAATCCTGCGGTAAGTGCACTCCCTGCCGTATCGGTACAAAGCGTCTTTACGAAATGCTTGAAAAGATTACTTCGGGTAACGCTACTATGGAAGACCTCGACAAGATGGAAAAGCTTTGCTACTACATCAAGAACAACTCGCTGTGCGGTCTCGGTCAGACGGCTCCCAACCCCGTTTTATCAACCCTGCGTTACTTCAAGCACGAGTACATTGCACACGTTCAGGATAAGAAGTGTCCTGCCGGCGTATGTCAGGATCTTCTCACATACAAGATTATCGACCTCAAGTGTAAAGGTTGTACAGCCTGCGCAAGAGGATGCCCTGTCGGTGCTATCTCAGGTACTGTCAAACAGCCTCACAGCATTGATACAACAAAGTGTATCAAGTGCGGTGCTTGTATGGCTAAGTGTAAGTTCGGTGCAATTATTAAGGAATGATCCGGTTTGACGGATTACTGAAAGGAATAAATTTTACTATGGTTAATATAAAGATTAACGGCATAGAGTACTCGGTAAAAGAAGGTACAACGATCCTTGAAGCCTGTCGTCAGAACGGCATCAGAATACCTACTCTCTGCTGGTTAAAGGATATCAACGCTATCGGTGCCTGCCGTATCTGCGTAGTTGAAATGACAGGTGCAAGAAGCCTTGTTGCTTCATGCGTATATCCCTTATCAAAGTTCGACGAAGGCAAGAACATAATGACTCACTCCCCTGCTGTATTACAGAGCAGAAAGATGACATTACAACTCCTGCTTTCAAATCACAACATGGACTGCCTCGCCTGCTCAAGAAACGGCACCTGCGAATTACAGGAGCTGTGTAAGGAACTCGGTGTTGACGATACTACATACTTTGAGGGTGAAAAGAACGAATATGAGATCGACTACAGCTCAAAGCACATGTACCGTGACAATAATAAGTGTATTCACTGCCGCCGTTGTATTGCCGCCTGCGATAAGCTCCAGGGTATCGGCGTAATCGGTGCCAACAACAGAGGTTTTAAGACAAGTATAGACTGTGCATTTGACCTTGACCTTGCAGAAACTGCCTGCGTATCATGCGGTCAGTGTATCGTAGCCTGTCCTACCGGTGCACTTGCCGAAAAGGACGATACCGACAAGGTTTGGGACGCACTTGCAGATCCCGAAAAGGTAGTAGTTGTCCAGACAGCTCCCGCTGTAAGAGCATCGCTCGGCGAAGCTTTCGGCTATCCTATGGGTACTCAGGTTGAGGGCAAGATGGTTGCGGCTTTACGCAGACTTGGTTTCAACGCTGTGTTTGATACAAACTTCGGTGCCGACCTTACTATTATGGAAGAGTCGCACGAATTCCTCGACAGAGTTACAAACGGCGGTGTTCTGCCGATGATTACATCATGTTCACCCGGTTGGATAAGATATTGCGAGGCTTACTTCCCCGAGTTTATCCCCAACCTTTCTACCTGCAAATCACCTCAGCAGATGAACGGTGCTATAACAAAGACTTACTGGGCAAAGAAAATGGGCATCGACCCCAAGAACATTGTCAGCGTTTCGGTAATGCCCTGTACGGCAAAGAAATTTGAGATAGGCAGAGATGATCAGTCTGCCGCAGGTGTTCCCGATGTTGATATCTCAATAACAACAAGAGAGCTTGTAAAGATGATAAACCGTGCAGGTTTACGCTTCAGAGATCTGCCCGATGAGGTTGCCGATTCACCTTTAGGAAACGGTACAGGTGCGGCTGTAATCTTCGGTGCAACAGGCGGCGTTATGGAAGCGGCACTCCGTACAGCAGTATGGAAGCTTACCGGCGAAACCGCAGACAGCCCTGTTGAGTTCAAGGACGTAAGAGGCGTTGAGGGCATAAAGACAGCAGAATACAAGGTAGGCGACCTTACAGTAAAGGTAGCCGTTGTATCCGGTCTTGCAAACGCTAAGAAGTTCCTTACGCAAGTAAAGAACGGCGAGGTAGAATGCCATTTCATCGAGATTATGGCTTGTCCCGGCGGATGCGTAAACGGCGGCGGTCAGGTTATCCAGCCTGCAGATGTACGCAACTTTACCGACATCCGTGCCGAGCGTGCAAAGGCACTTTACAGCCTTGATGATGCAAACAAGATGAGAAAGTCGCATGAAAGCCCCGATGTCAAGGAAGTATATGCAAACTTCCTCGAAGAACCCGGAAGCCATATTGCACACGAACTTCTCCATACATCATATAAGGCAAGTCATTTAAGCAAGTAACAACCATTATATAACCGTGAACCGCTCTGCTATACGGCAGGGCGGTTTACATATTTTCATACGATTTTCGGGTGCTATGACAGGTTTAGCTGATTAACTTTTAGCTAATAAGCTAAACTCTGAAAATTGTTACATACATTTGTTAATAACGAACATTTTTGAAACAGAAAAAACCAAGTTACACGGTTTTCATTAGTTAAATTGCACAATAATATTATATGGATTTTGACTATTATGTGAATTGAATTAAGCGTTTCAATGTGGTAAAATCAATGTAAACAGATGTGTGTAAACGATTGCAACACATTACATTATGGAGGTTTTTTAATATGAATTTCAAAAGAATTCTTGCAGGCGTTATGGCCGGTGCTACCGCTATTTCTCTTGCAGCTTGTTCTAACAGCGGTAACGGGGGCTTTGATTCAACCGCTACTTCTGATACTTCAAGTACCGAAACAACGATTGATGATGAAAAAGAAAATCCGGTCAGCGTTGGTAATATCAGTTTAAACGCAGGTGAAGATGTTGAGCCTGCAGAGCTTCAGTATCTCGGCTGCTATGATATAACAAAAGCCGGTGACGTAAAGCCTGCTTATAAGTATTTCTCGGAAAACTATGGCTGTACAATCAAATGTACAATAGTAGGATCGCTCCAGATACTTGAAAAGCTGACAACGGCTATTTCATCGGGCGAATCTCCCGACCTTGTTGACTACGCAGATAACACATTCCCGCTCATTATGTCAAAGAATATGTACACACCTCTTGACGAATATATGGATCTTTCCGCTCCTCAGTGGTCGGGTCTTGAGCAGTATATAAACAAGTACAAGTGGAACGGCAAGAATTACTATTACCCCTGGGCTTATAACGTTTCACCCTACTTCCTTATCTATAACCGTGGCGTATTCGAGCAGATCGGTATAGACGATCCCAAGGAGCTTTATGACAAGGGCGAATGGACATGGGATACAATGACAGACTGCATACGCAAGTTCATTGACTCTGATTCAGACGGTGCAAGAACAGGTCTTTACGGTGCTACAGCTTACACAGCTCACGCATTCATCGATACAACAGGTACTCCCCTTATTGAGATCGGCGATGACGGTAAGCTTATAAGCAACTTCAACAACGCAAACGTTGACAGAGCCGCAAACTTCATGCAGACACTCAAGAAGGAAGGTCTTGCTAAGTTCCAGGAAGGCGTTATAGACATAGATGAAGATCCTATCGTTTCAGGTACAGCCGCATTCCAGGGCATGGGCGAATGGATCATCACAAACTATGCAAGAAAGATGAAGAAGGACGACAGCCTTGACATCTTCTTCGTTCCGATACCGAGAGATCCCGAAGCAGATAACTATTACTACTCAATGTCAGCATTCGGTTACCTTGTTCCCGCAGGTTCAAAGTACGCTAAGCAGGCATCAGTATTTATCAACTGCTGCCGTCTGAGCAACACTGATGAGGACCTCAAGGCTACAACTAAGACAAGTATCATGAAGAACAAGAAGTATACTGATGAACAGTACGACTTCCTGTACAGCTTCAAGGAAATCAATAACTTCCACGCAGTAGTTGACGAGCCCTACGGTCTTGACGAAACAACAGGTCAGATTATCAAGGATATCCTCGGCAACACACTGTTCGATCTCCAGAGCGAAACATACTCAGGTCAGTCATGGACACAGATGCGTGAAGCTAACATCGGTTCAATCAACAAGCAGATTGAATACTACAACGGTCTTATCACAAGCGGTAACTCCTGAGTAGAATAACCTATATAATTATAACCGTAGCTTTTGGGCTACGGTTATTTTTATGCGTTTATTGTATAACAAAAAGGACTTTGAGTATTTCAAAGCCCTTTGTTCATATTATATCTGTCTGATGCTCACTTAACCATATCGCTGTTATTGATAGCCGAAACCAGTGCACTTACCGAGCTGTTGATGATATCAGTATGAATACCTGCACCCCAGAACGAGTTACCGTCCTTGTCGCATATCTCTACATAAGCGGCGGCCTTCGACTTTGAACCAACCTCGATAGCGTGCTCATTATATGTCACTAAGCTGTAGTTCAGTCCCAGACCGTTCTTTATAGCGTCGCTCACAGCGTCAAGACGACCGTTACCGCTACCGGTGTACTCAGCCTTGTTACCCTTGTAATCTACTGTCACAGTTGCGGTAATACCGCCGTTTTCCTGTTTGTAATGTGCTTCTGTGATCTTCAGTGCAGTTTCGATATTTACAAAGTTTGTGCAGAATACCTCATAAACCTCATCGGGTGAAAGCTCCTTGTGCTTGTGATCAGAAACCGATTTAACAGTATATCCGACTTTCTCACGGAACTTCTTCGGCAGATCAACGCCGTATTTCTGCTGTAACAGATATCCGATACCGCCCTTACCGCTCTGGCTGTTGATACGGATAACGTCGCCGTCATACTGTCTGCCGATATCCATCGGGTCGATAGGCAGATAAGGAACTGTCCAGTGCTCAGGATCCTTTTCTTCACGCCACTTCATGCCCTTTGCGATAGCGTCCTGATGCGAGCCTGAGAATGCGGCGAACACGAGCGAACCGCTATAGGGCTGTCTGTCATAAACCTTCATGCAGGTCATCTTCTCGTAAACTTCCGTGATAGCAGGCAGATCTGAGAAGTCAAGCTTCGGATCAACGCCGTGTGAGTACATATTAAGAGCAAGCGTTACTATGTCAACGTTACCTGTACGCTCACCGTTACCGAACAGGGTACCCTCGATTCTGTCAGCTCCTGCAAGTAAGCCCAGCTCACTGTCTGCAACAGCACAACCTCTGTCATTGTGGGGGTGAAGTGAAACAATAACATTCTCTCTGTTCACCATATTCTTGCACATATATTCAACCTGGCTTGCATAAACGTGCGGCAGTGACATTTCTACCGTTACGGGCAGATTGATTATTACCTTGTCATCGGGCGTGGGCTGCCATACATCAAGTACAGCGTTGCATATCTCAAGAGCAAATTCAGGCTCTGTTCCAGTAAAGCTCTCGGGTGAATACTCAAACTTGAAGTCACCGGGAGTCTTTTCTCTGTATTCCTTTAACAGCTTTGCACCTGTAACTGCGATATCAATAATCTCATTCTTGGGCTTTCTGAACACCTGTTCTCTCTGTGCTACAGAAGTGGAATTATACAGATGAACAACTGCGTGCTTTGCGCCTGCAAGTGCCTCGAATGTCTTCTTTATAATATGTTCTCTTGACTGTGTAAGTACCTGAATCGTTACATCATCGGGAATAAGATTCTGTTCGATAAGCTCACGGCAGAATTCGTATTCGGTTTCTGATGCCGCAGGGAAACCTATCTCAATTTCCTTGAATCCGATTGCAACAAGCACCTTGAAAAATTCGAGCTTCTCTTCAAGGCTCATAGGAACGATAAGTGCCTGATTTCCGTCACGCAGGTCAACACTGCACCATGTAGGAGCCTTGTCTATGTACTCCTTCTTTGTCCAGTCCAGGCACTGCGTAGGAGGCATGAAATATCCTCTTGAGTATTTGTTTGTGTTCATTGTACCTTTCATAAATGATGTCCTTTCCCTATTTGGTTTTTCCGATGCAGGCATTAAAAAAGCAATGTAAATACACAAAAACCCCGCCTCAATAAAGAGACGGGGTAAATCCTCGTGGTACCACTCTTCTTGACACAGCCTTACGCCGTATCCTCTTATGCCACATCTATCAATGTGCTTCTCTGTAACGGGAGATCCCGTCATAGCCTACTGCAATGTTCAGCCATGCGACTCTCAGGCGAGCTATTTCCGACCTTTAATATTGCCTTGCACCAAGCGGCAACTCTCTGTGAATAAATGTACGGCTTTATTCCTGATCAACGTCTTTTCCTATTAACAAGTATATTATATCTTACAAAATCTCATTTGTCAATAGTTTTTTACAAATTATTCGCCTATCATTTCAATAAGCTGTTGCTGACTGATAACCGCAACACCCAGTTGCTGAGCTTTTGTCAGCTTGCTTCCGGCCTCTTCACCCGCAAGAACATAGCTTGTTTTCTTTGATACAGAGCCGCTGCACTTGCCGCCGTTCTGCTCTATGAGTGCCTTTGCTTCATCTCGTGTCATATCGGGTAGAGTTCCCGTGATAACAAATGTCAGCCCTGCCAGCTTATCGCTCTTAACGTCTGACTCATACACTGTGTTCACACCGTAGCCTTTCAGCCTTTCAATAAGCTCAATCATGTGAGGCTCGTGAAGTGCTGTATATATGTTACTTGCCAGAATATCACCGAAATTCTCTACAGCTGAAATTTCCTCAGCC
This sequence comes from uncultured Oscillospiraceae bacterium, assembly GCA_902490585.1. Lineage (GTDB taxonomy): Bacteria > Bacillota > Clostridia > Oscillospirales > Ruminococcaceae > Ruminiclostridium_E. The sequence continues at coordinate 15,118 of CABUEI010000033.1, read as the reverse complement.
GAAGTTTCCGACAGTTTTTCGATACTGCCGAAGTGCTTCATCAGAAGCTGTGCATTTTTCTGACCTATGCCCTTTATTCCGAGTGCAAACAAAAGTCTGTCGGGTGAGTTTGCCTTTGAACCCTCAATACTTGCAAGCAACTTTGCCGCAGAAACCTTAGCAAAACCGGGTAACATTTCAAGGTCCTGCTGTGTGAGAGCGTACAGATCCGCAACTGTACTTATAAGTTTGTTTTCTACAAGCTGTTTTACTACCGCCTCGCCAAGTCCGTCAATGTTCATAGCCGCCCTTGACGCAAAATGCTCGATATTTTTAAGAAGCTGTGCAGGGCAATCTATATTGACACAGCGGATAACCGCCTCGTCCTCTTCCCTCTCAGCCTTACCGTGACAAACGGGACAGATATGCGGTATTACAAACGGCTCGCTGTTTTCTGCGTGACTTACACTGCGTACAACCTCGGGGATAATATCTCCTGCTTTGCGTACAGCGATAATATCGCCAATTCTTATATCCTTGCTGTCGATATAGTCCTGGTTATGAAGTACCGCTCTTGATACGGTCGTGCCTGCAAGCCAGACAGGTTCAAACACCGCAACAGGTGTGAGCGCTCCCGTTCTACCGACATTGATCTCTATATCAAGCAGTTTAGTTTCCTTTTCCTCAGGCGGATATTTGAACGCTACAGCCCACTTAGGCACCTTTGCTGTACTGCCGAGTTCGTTTCTGAGTTCAAAGTCATTTACCTTGATTACCGCACCGTCAATATCATAAGAATACGTCTGTCTGTTTTCGCCTATCTCCATAATGCGATTTACAGCGTTATCAATATTGTCAAATGTCTTGTAGCCGTCTATCACATTGAATCCGAGCAATTTCATATAATCAAGGCTCTCGCTGTGACTTGTAAGCTCCTTGCCCTCAATACGCTGAAGATTGAATACAAATATATCAAGACCTCTTGACGCAGTTACTCTGCTGTCTTTCTGCCGCAGTGAACCTGCGGCGGCATTACGGGGATTTTTAGCCGGCTGTTCATCATTTTCAAGCTGTGTCTTTACCAACTTTTCAAAGCTTGCTTTCGGCATATAAACTTCTCCCCTGACCTCTATAAAGGGAAGTTTCTCTGAAAGTTCCATAGGTATCGACTTTATCGTTTTGAGGTTTTTGGTTATATCTTCTCCGACAAAACCGTCACCACGGGTAGAACCTCTTACAAATACGCCGTCCCTGTATTCAAGCGATACAGACAAACCGTCTATTTTAGGCTCAACGCAGTATACAGCCTTTCCGACAGCACTTTTTACACGCTCATCAAATTCATACAGTTCACCCTTTGAGAATACGTCCTGCAAACTGCCCATCTGTACTTCATGAGTTACTTTCTCAAATGTGTTTATAGCATAACCGCCGACGTGCTGAGTAGGAGATTTTTCCGAAACAAGCTCGGGATTTTCCGCCTCGATCTCCTTGATTCTTCTCATCAGCTTGTCATATTCATCGTCCTCTATAGTAGGATTATCGAGAACATAATAATTGAAATTGTGCCGTTCAGCTTCTCTGCAAAGCTGTTCATATTCGCTTTTGATCTGCTCTTTATCCATTGTAATTCCTTCCGTTTTCGGTTATTCATACGGCTCTGCCTCAAAGTCATTTATTGCATCGACAATGTCTTTATCTTCGGATACCACATGAGTGAAGCTCTCCGGCACATTTCCGACAATGACCGTTTCGGCAATAAGAAAATCACCGCTGACTTTAGTTTCCACCGAGTACATAGGTATAAATGCGGTAACGCTGACGGTTGTACGCATTATCATTCTGTGTAGTGTCTGGTTAAGTCCTGCGTCAGTAAACTCGCTTATAAACACTGCGTCGGCATAACCTTTCGGCTCAACTTCCATTCTTACTGTCGGACCTGAGCCGTGAAAAAGCGGTATACCGCTGAGCGTTCCGACAGTAAGGTCAACATTCTCCGTTTCACCTTTCATCAGCCTGTCGTTTATCTCAGTCAGCATATCGTTTTTTATGCGGTTAATAAGCTTTGTGTTGCTCTCGATTGATGCAACCTTGCCGTCCGAGGTATAACTCAGCTTCACAAGATTACCGTAATTTGCATCATCACCCAGTTCAACAAGTCTTTCGTTTATAGCGTCGTCAATAAGACTTATCGTGACTGCTTTTGAATTGTACTCACAGACGTTCACTATATTAGGTCTTATCATAAGCTGTAATATCCCCGCAAATCCGAGGAGTATCACGGCAGTACCGATAAGTTTCAGTCCGAGCCTGCGCCTTAGTTTAGACAAATCTATCTTCATAAAATCACCCGTTCAAATATAATACTATATTCTGAGCGGGCTGATTTTATGATATTGAATTACTTCATCTTATAGAAAGCCGTAAATGCCTTGTATGCCATATAGACATCGTTCTTTGCTGTAAGCTCATACGGTGCGTGCATTGAAAGCACGGGAACGCCAACATCAATTGTATCAATATTGAGGTTAGCTATATAAGCCGCAACAGTTCCGCCGCCGCCGAAATCTACCTTTCCGAGTTCGCCCGTCTGCCATACAACATCGTTCTTGTCGAGCATATTATGAATAAGTCCGACATACTCTGCACTGGCGTCGCTTGTACCTGACTTTCCTCTTGCGCCTGTGTACTTTGTAACAACAATGCCCTTGTTTACGAATGAGCAGTTGTTACGCTCGTAACCCTCGGGGAATGTGGGGTCATAAGCCGCATTTACATCGGCTGAAAGGCAACGTGTGGCTGAAATAACTGTTCTTCCGTCACTGCCCATATTCTCGGCTAAATCGTAAAGGAAGAATTTCAGATATGCCGAGCGTAAACCTGTATTACCGTCACTGCCCGTTTCTTCCTTATCGGTAAGAACGCAAACGGCGGTCTTTTCGGGAACAGCTTTCATATCAATGATAGCCGTGAACGCAGTATATGCGCAAACTCTGTCGTCCTGTCCGTAAGCTCCTACAAGACTTCTGTCAAAGCCGACATCCTTTGCCTTGAAAGCAGGTACACATTCAAGTTCTGCACAGAGGAAGTCCTTCTCTACAATGCCATACTTCTCAAAGAGAATGTTCAGAAGATTGAGCTTTACCTTTTCGCTTATCTTGTCATCTCTGAAAGGTCTTGAGCCTACAAGAATGTTAAGCTCCTCGCCCTTTATAAGCTTTGTTGCAGGACGCTTGTACTGTTCTTCGGCAAGGTGAGGTAAAAGATCGGTCACAACAAATACAGGATCGCCCTCGTCCTCGCCTATTCTGACTGTTACCTTACTGCCGTCCGACTTTACTATAACGCCGTGGAGCGACATGGGAACAGTCGGCCACTGATATTTCTTAATGCCGCCGTAATAGTGTGTCTTGAAGTATCCGAGTTCGTCGCTTTCATAAAGCGGATTCTGCTTTAAATCAAGTCTGGGTGAGTCGATATGCGCCGCAGTGAGATTGACGCCGTTTGAGATATCACTCTTACCTATAACAGCTAAGATAACAGCCTTTTCTCTGTTGAGGACATATACCTTATCTCCTGCCTTGTACTGTGCTTTCTTGTCGAAAGGTACAAAGCCTGCCTTTTCAGCCATAGCTACAGCGGTAGCGGCAGCCTCACGCTCTGTCTTGCCTGCGTCAAGGAACTTCTTGTAGCCCTCGCAGTATTTATCCGCTTTCTTCTCTTCCTGTTCACTCATAACGAGTGTTGCGTGTTTCTTTACATAGAACAGCTTTTCTTTGAGCTGTTCAGCCTGTGATTTCTTTTCAGCCATTTTTCTTTGCCTTCCTTTATTTTTTATAAAGCCTGCAATAAGTATCGTAGGCATTTGTTATCTTATCGACATAGTGTGCCGTGTCGGGATTGGGTATGTCGCTCAGCACACCGTTTTTGGTGTACCTGCTGTCCTCCAGCCACGATGAAACGCTTCCCGAGCCTGCGTGATATGCGGCGGCTACTTCATTCAGCTCTCCGAACGTATCTGTCAGATATCCCAGCAGAAAACAGCCGTAACGGATATTATCCTCTGCATTGTACATTCTGTCGAAAGTCATTTCATGGTCGTTTTCCTCATCAAGCTTGTACCTTATCCATTCAAACGTTTCGGGCATTATCTGCATAAGACCCCTTGCACCGAGGTACGACTCGGAATTTTCGTTGAATCCGCTTTCGACCGATATAAATGAATATACCACATATTTATCCAGATTATACTGTGAAGAATACCTGTTCACATAGTCGCTGTATAACATCGGGTGGGTGGAACGTTCATATTTATCCACGCCGAAGAACACCCCAAATACTGCTACTGTTACTGCGATAAGACAGACAAATGTTATTATAAGTGCCTTACCGCCCGTATTCTTTCTTTTTCTCTTAGTTGCCATTGATTATCTTTCTCGCTGTATCTTCCGCATTTGCTCTCAGTGTATCAAGATCACCGTTGTTTTCTATGCAGAATTCGCTCTTACTTTTGTAGTAATCGGCATCATGCTGTGAACCTAGTCTGTTTTCAGCGTTTTCTCTTGTTATATTGTCACGGAGCATTATACGCTCAACCGATTTTTCCTTATCACAGGTGACGCTTACTATTCCGTCACAGATAAAGTCTATACCGCTTTCAAATAGCGTCGGTGCATCAAGCAGTATAAATCTGCCGTCGGCATTTTCGCACATCGTAATAACCTTATAGGTTATGTACGGATATATTGTATTATTGAGCAGTTTCAGCTTCTCAGCGTCCGTGAACACGATATTGCCCATTGTCCTGCGGTCAAGTTCGCCGTCCTGAGTTATAACGCTGTTGCCGAAAAGTCTGTGCAGTTTATCAAGGCACGGCTCGCCTTTTCTCACAACCTCACGGGCAACCTTATCACAGTCGATTACGAAAAATCCGGCTTTTTTGAAGCTGTCGCTTACCGTGGATTTTCCTGCACCCGACATACCCGTCAGCCCGTATATCTTCTTATCAGTCATATCAAACCTGCTTACAGTATTATAGTCTTGAAAGCTGCCGCACGGAGCAGTCTGTTGTATACGGCAGTACCCACGCCCGTTTTCTCGGGGCAACGTACATAAGCACGCTTTGCACCGAGTTCATCGGTCTTACGCAGTACTGCAAACAGATTGTGTGCCTGCTCTGTTGCACTTTCACCGTAGGATATTGTCGGTATTTCTATACCCTTTTCATTACCGAAAATTACGCCGTAAGTGTTACCGTCATTCTTATCGTTTAAAAACTCAGCCAGCTTTTCATCGCTGTTTGTTTCTATAATAGTTATGTCGGCTTTCGGTGAATAATGCTTGTACTTTACACCGGGTGAAATTACTTTTTCATTTTCATCGGGCTTTGCAAATACGTTCTTGTCAGTTTCGGTCTTTGCAAAACGGCTCAGCATCTCGGCTGTTATAACACCGGGACGCAGTACCTTTATACCCGTTCCGCCGTCCGTAAAGCAGATAACCGTGCTCTCTACACCGTTACGGCATTCACCGCCATCTATGATAAGCGGAATTCTGCCGTTCATATCGGCATAGACGTGCTGTGCCGTTGTCGGACTTGGACTGCCTGAGAGATTTGCGGACGGAGCGGCAAGAGGAAAACCACACATCTTTATAAGATTGAGCGTATCCTCGTTATCTGGCATTCTGACAGCTACCGTATCAAGCCCGCCGCTTGTCGTATCGGGAACTATATCTTTCTTCGGAAAAATCATCGTCAGCGAACCGCTCCAGAAATGCTCCGCCAGAGTAAGTGCCAGCGGAGGAATTTCCTTTACCGAATTTTTCAGCATATCAAGGTCACATATATGGATAATCAGCGGATTATCCTGCGGTCTGCCCTTAGCCTTGAATATCTTTGCGCACGCCTCCGGGTTATATGCATCAGCCGCAAGCCCGTACACCGTTTCGGTGGGGATTGCCACAACCTCGCCCTTTTTTATAAGTTCCGCCGCTTCACACAATACCTCGTATGACGGCTTCTTGATTTCTGTTTTCAAAAAAGTCACCTTATCTTTATTATTCGTTACCGCCCGCCGCAAACTTCGCCGACCTGTCCGCAATAGCAAGTGCGTCAAACACCTCATCGCAGTCGCAACCTATAAGCCGTTCGTCGACCCGACTTTTAAATCGGTTTGTTATAATCACCGTTTGCTAACCTACAACTTTTGTTACCCTCAGCTCCGTCTTTAGCCTGCTTGCCAACGCCACCGGTCATAAAACCGCTCGGCTTTACTGCGGCAACATCATTCTGAAGCCGCATTTTCGGATTGCCTGTTTATCAGTCGTTACCGCCTGCCGCAAGCTTCGCCGACCTGTCCGCAATAGCAAGTGCGTCAAACACCTCATCGCAGTCACCGTTCATAAATTGTTCGAGCTTGTACAGCGTAAGCCCGATTCTGTGGTCAGTAACACGGCTCTGCGGATAGTTATATGTCCTGATACGCTCGGAACGGTCGCCTGTACCGACCTGTATCTTACGCTCTGCCGCAATCTTACTGTTCTGCTCGTTCAGCTTTGCTTCATACAGCTTGCTGTACAGCATCTTCATAGCCTTGTCCTTATTCTTGTACTGGCTTCGCTCTTCCTGGCACTCAACTACAACACCTGTCGGGTGGTGTATGATTCTGATTGCCGATTCGGTCTTGTTGATATGCTGACCGCCTGCACCGCTTGAACGGTAAGTCTGGAATTCAAGATCGGCAGGATTTATCTCAACATCAACCTCTTCTACTTCGGGGAGTACCGCAACAGTGATTGTTGATGTCTGTATTCTTCCCTGAGCTTCGGTTTCGGGGACACGCTGAACACGGTGAACTCCGCTTTCGTATTTCAGCTTAGCATATACACCTTCACCCTCGACAGAAAAGCTGATTTCTTTATATCCGCCGAGCTCTGTCGGGTTTGAATTTATCACTTCGGTCTTCCAACCCTTAGTTTGTGCATACATTGTATACATTCTGTACATTGAGTTGGCAAAAAGTGCAGCTTCTTCCCCTCCGGCACCGCCACGGATTTCTATAATAACATTTCTGTCATCGTCGGGGTCTTTGGGAAGCAGAAGAACTTTAAGTTCCTCTGTATACGCATCCATAAGCCGTTTGTTGCTCTCGTACTGCTCCTGTACTATCTCCTTGAAGTCCTTGTCAAGACCCCCGTCAGACAGCATCTGTTCAGCCTCCTGAAAGTCGGCTTGTGCAGCTTTGTACAACCTGTACATTTCAATTATCGGAGTCAGATTTTTAAGCTCTTTCATCAGCTTCTTATACTGCTCCTGGTCATTTATTACATTTATGTCAGTAAGCTTTTCGTTTATTTCATCGAATCGCTTTTCCATTATCTGTAGTTTTTCTGTCATTGTATATTCTCCGTTTCACGTTAAAAATCAGAATAGCATTGCAGTGAAATTTCCGCTATTTCTCTTCTTCAACGGCATTACGGATAACCGATTTTATCTTCTTCTCACACTTTGAGCGGGGTGTCATGAACTCTCTGCCGCAACCTGTGCATCTCAGCTTGAAATCCGCACCGACACGCAGTACAAGCATCTCCTTGCTTCCGCAGGGATGTTCCTTTTTCATTTTCAGAATATCTCCAACCTGTATATCCATCATTCCGCTCCTTTCGTCCGATATTTAATATATTGTACCACATTTCAAGTCATTTTGCAATTACTGTGTGAATTTTTATGTAAATTATGACTGACGGATTACACCGTCGTAACACGGGTATAATCATAATAAAACGGAGGACAAAACAATGAAAAACCAAATTACAGCAAGGTTTAACGACAGTGAAACCGCACAGTATGTAACCACTTATCTCGACGCACTTTATAACACCTCGTGCGATATGTATACAACGCAGATTTCCGACGGATATTACAGCTACAGCGCCATTGTGCCGTTTTCTGTACCCTGTGCAAATTACCTTACCAATATATTCTGCCCTGTTTTCCCCGAAAACTGCACAGTTGACGAAATCGAAAACCGCCACGGAGTTACCGTAAAACTGCGTTGCAGACAGACTGACACGCCGGAAGTTGTACGTTACATCATCAAAAACGGCGGCAGTATAATTCAGTAAATTTATCCCTAGACTTTTGCAATTTACATAAAATCCCCTTGATTTCTCTGTCGAAAAATGTTATAATTGCAACAATATATAAACTTAACCAAAGTTTATATCCGGGAGGGGTGCCCTTTGAAATCTATAAGAAATAAATTCATACTGCTTATGATCGGGTGTGTTCTGATATGCTCGCTGGCTATCGGCTCGATAAGTGTAGTAGGCATTGATAATATATCAAAAGAAAATTCCGAAACAATAATGCAGTTACAGGCTTCAACAAGCACACAGAGCCTTGATACTCTTTTATCCTCTGTCGAGCTCGCCATGAATACTTGTTACGACTATGCCGTCAGCCGTTTTTCAAGCATTTCGGAATATCAGAAAAATCCCGAAAAGCTCACTGCCTATAACGATGCCGTCGGTCAGCTGATAAAGAACGTCATGTCAAACACCGACGCTTCTATCTGCGGATATATCCGTTACAATACGGATTTAAAACTTTCCTCGGACGGCGTATTCTGGGTAAAGGACAGCAGGAACGAGCGCATCAACGAACACGAACTTACCGATATAGATAAGTATGAGGAAAACGATACCGAACACGTTGCATGGTACTACAAGCCTATCAAGGCGAAAAAAGCCGTCTGGATAGACCCGTACATAAATAAAAATCTGAACGATGTCTACATGATTTCTTATGTAATCCCTTTCTTTGACGAAAACGGAACGACAGTCGGCGTTATCGGCATGGACATTGATATGCGCCGCATAATCTCAATGATAAACGAAATTAAGCTGTATGAAACGGGATATGCTTTCCTTTGCGACAGTAAAGGCAACATTGTTTATCACAAGCAATTCCCCGATGGAATATCACTCGAAGAAATGAAAGCAAAGAACCAGCTTACAGTAATTGACGAAAATCCCGACGAGGACGCTATAGGCGACGTTATAACGATTATCAATTATCAGGGAGAAAAGCGTAAACTATGTGCAAAACAGCTCTCAAACGGCATGAGCATTGTTGTAACGGTTCCCGAAAAGGAAATCAACGAAAAGCGCACAACTGTGACGATTCATGGTACGCTTGCCGTAGTTGTTGCTCTGATAGTTGCATCATTACTGACTTTAAAGTTCACAAACATCATCGTAAAGCCTATTAAACACCTCACGGAAGTTACAAAGAAAATTGCCGCAGGCGACCTTGATGTTGAGATAGAATGTAAAACCAAGGACGAAATCGGAGTGCTTGCCGCAAGATACAACGACACTGTAAAGATGCTTAAAAAGTATATTGACAAGATAAACAAGCAGGCATATACAGATGCCGCAACAGATGTTGGCAATAAGGCTGCTTATCAGGACGCAGTACAGCGTATCGACAAGATGCGCCACCACGCAAACGGCGACTACGCAGTATTTGTAATGGATATAAATTACCTCAAAATGTACAATGACAAATACGGTCACAAATTCGGCGATATGCTTATATCGGACGCAAGCTCGATAATCAAGAGGATTTTCGGCAAGTACAACATTTACCGTATCGGCGGCGATGAATTTGCGATAATCATAAACGCTCCCGAAGAAAACCTCTGTGAGCGGCTACTGAAGGAATTCAAAGCCGAACAGGAACTGTTCAACCGCAACGCAAAGCACTATGAACTCGGTGTCCGCATTGCAGTGGGATATGCCGTAAACGATGCGACAGACACAGATTATGTTGACGTATTCAAGCGTGCAGATAAGCTGATGTACATTGATAAACAGGAAATCAAGAAAACCGCCCGTGCAACAGATTACGTTGACAACAGATAAAGGAATTATGCCAAAGCTCCGGACTTTTTGCAGTCCGGAGCTTTTCATATTATCGGCTGTAGCACGCACAGTTCCGTGTTTTTCTCACGCTGTAGTGGTCATCGGAAACATCGGCATAAAGTTCGTCGCCCGGACAGAATTCACCCGAAATAATACCGTCGGAAATAATATTTCTCACATTTCTGTCAATAAGCTTTGCGATAGGTCTTGCACCTTCATTCTTCTTTTCTGCATCAAGGCAGATTTTTTCGGAAAGCCTGTCACTCCACGAAAAAACGATGCCTTGTCTTTTACACTTATCGGCAAGCTCCGACAGCATTTTCCCGCAAATAATCTTATATTCGGCAGGCGACAGTTCATTGAAAACTATAACCTCGTCTACCCTGCCCAGAAATTCGGGGCGGAAATATTTCTTCAGCTCTGTATTCACAAGCTCCGAGATTTCTTCCTGCCTTTGCTGTACTCCGAAACCCAATTTGCCTTTACCTTTGCTTATAAGCGTACTTCCGATGTTGCCGGTCATTATAATTACGGTATTAGTAAAATCGACTGTTCTGCCGCTTGAATCGGTAAGCCGTCCGTCATCAAGCACCTGTAGCAGAATATCAAATACATCAGGGTGAGCCTTTTCAATCTCATCAAATAAAATTACGCTGTAAGGCGATTTTCGTACCCTGTCGGTTAGCTTTCCTCCGTCCTCATATCCTACATATCCGGCAGGTGCGCCTATGAGCTTTGATACTGAATGTTTTTCGCTGTATTCCGACATATCAAATCTTATCAGTGCTTTATCCGTGCCGAAAAGTGCCTTTGCAAGCTCTTTACAACACTTTGTTTTACCTACTCCCGTTGTACCTAAGAAAATAAAAGAACCTACGGGACGATGTTCGTCAGACAATCCCGAACGTCCTCTTCTAACTGCGTTAGCTACAGCTTCGACAGCCTTTTCCTGTCCGATTACAGTTTCGGCAAGCACCTTATTAAGCGTTGATAAAGACTGTGTTTTGTCCTTTACGTCATATCGCACGGGGATACCCGTATACTGTGTAACAACATCAGCTATATCGTTAGCGGTAAGCGTTGCAATATATCCGTCAATCTTTGCCGAAAGCAGTTTCTCCTGCTCTCTGAGTTTAAGTGCAAGAGCAAAATCTTTGTTATTTATAGCCCGTACTTTCTCTTCGGCAAGCTCTTTCAGCCTTTTTTCCGCATTACCGTCACCTATTTTACAACCGGCTTTGATTTTTGCCGAACCCTCATCTATAAGGTCAATTGCCTTGTCGGGCAGATACCTGTCGTTTATATATCTCACAGACAGGCTTACAGCGGCTGAAATAGCTTCATCGGTTATCTTAACCCTGTGATAGCTTTCATAACGCCCACGCAATCCGTTCAGTATCGTTACTGTTTCTTCCTCGCTCGGCTCACATACATTCACAGGCTGTAATCTTCGCTCAAGTGCAGGGTCCTTTTCGATGTATTTCTTGTACTCGGCGTTTGTCGTTGCGCCTATCAGACGTATTTCTCCCCTTGCAAGCATAGGTTTCAGAATGTTTGCCGCATCAATTGCCCCCTCTGCCGCTCCTGCTCCGACTATATTGTGAATTTCGTCGATGAACACAATGATGTTGCCGTCGTTCCTTATTTCATCAAACACATTCTTGAGTCGTTCCTCAAAATCTCCTCTGTATTTTGCCCCTGCAAGCATTGAAGTGATATCAAGCATATATATCCGCTTGGTTCTCAGTTCATCAGGTACATTTCCCGTAGCAATTTTTATTGCAAGTCCTTCTGCAATCGCAGTCTTACCCACACCTGCTTCACCGACAAGGCAAGGGTTGTTCTTGGAACGTCTTAAAAGTATCTCAATTACACGGTTGGTTTCATTTTCACGACAAAAACACGGGTCAACCTTTCCCGACTTTGCAAGCGTAGTAAGATTTCTGCCATACTTTGCAAGCACTGAAGGAAGTTCTTTTTCATTCTTTTTGCTCTGGGTCTTTTTCAATGGGTCTGCGCTCTGATTTATCACAGACTCGTTTTCCATACCCATTTCACGAAGAAATACAGACGCATAGCACTCATTATCACGCATTATAGCACGCAATATATGCTCGGTTCCTGCCGCATTTTTTCCCATACTCTGAGCTATCAGCACAGCACTTTCGAGTATACGCTTGCTCCTCGGCGTAAAATCAGCCACCGTGAGCTTGGTCGGAAGCCCTTTACCGATAAGGGCGTTTATCCGTGATATTACCGATGCGCAGGTGATCCCGTTCTGTTCCAGTATCATATACGCCACTCCGCCTTTACAGCCGCAAAGCCCGTACAGAATATGCTCGCTTCCGATATAAGTGTGTCCCATGCTCATTGCACAGGTCAGTGCACAAGTCAGCGCATCGTTTGCTTTATCCGTAAATCCGTTAAACTCCATACTATGACCGCCTTTCTTATATTCAATTATAGGCAGATTTTTACACTTTAATCACAGAGGACAAGGAAAAAGGCGGTAACACATTTTCTCCGTCGGCATATTATGTACTATGAGCAACGCTCAAACGGCTTAGCTCAAATAAAACAACGGAGGAAACATATTATGTTCTGTTCAAACAACTCTTGCTGGTGGATTATCATCCTCATCCTCTTATTCTCATGCTGTGGCGGTTGCGGCGGTTGCGGCGGTTGCGGTAATAATGACTGCGGCTGTGGCAACAACAACTGCGGAGGTTGCGGCTGCTGATAAGCACACTGCAAAGGGAGCTCCATTCGGGGCTCCCGATTTTTTGTGAAAAATAAACAAGTGAAACTTTTATCTCTTGTGCAAAATTATCTAAATATAATCTAGTAAAAAAAGCGAAAAATGAGTATAATTATAAGGATAAAGGCAGAATTAATGTGAAGAAGGAGACTTGACGTTGAAAAGAGAAGATTTAAGAAATATAGCGATTATCGCACACGTTGACCACGGTAAGACGACACTTGTCGATGAAATGTTAAAGCAGGGCGGCGTATTCCGTGACAACCAGGAAGTTGAAGACAGAGTAATGGACAGCAACGCACTTGAAAGAGAGCGTGGTATAACGATCCTTGCAAAGAATGCCGCCGCACATTATAACGGCGTTAAAATCAACATAGTAGACACTCCCGGTCATGCTGATTTCTCAGGCGAGGTTGAGCGTATCTTAAAAATGGTAAACGGCGTACTGCTCCTTGTAGACAGCTTCGAGGGTACAATGCCCCAGACGAGATTCGTTCTTCAGAAAGCACTTGATTTAGGACTTAAAGTAATAGTTGTCGTAAACAAGACAGACCGTCCCGATGCAAGAAACAAGGAAGTTGTTGATGAAGTACTCGAACTTCTGCTCGACCTTGACGCATCCGACGAACAGCTTGACAGCCCCGTTATCTTCTGCTCGGGCAGAAACGGCGTTGCATCATATTCCCCCGATGTTATGGGCGAAAACTTCAAGCCGCTGTTTGACAAGATAATTGAGCATATTCCCTGTCCCGAGGGCGACCCCGACGGCGATTTACAGCTCCTCGTTTCATCTATCGACTACAACGACTATGTAGGCAGAATTGCAGTCGGCAGAATTGAAAGAGGTACAATAAAGCAGAACCAGGAAGTTATGGTATGCGACTACAACGGTTCGCACAAGCCTTTCAAGTCAAAGGTAGTAAGCCTTTACACATTTGAGGGTATGAACAAGGTTCCCGTAACAGAAGCAACAATCGGCGATATCGTATGCTTATCAGGTATCGAGGGCATTACTATCGGTCAGACGATCTGTGCCGTAAGTAATCCTGAGCCGCTCCCCTTTGTAAAGATAAGCGAGCCCACTGTTGAAATGACATTCTCGGTCAACGACAGCCCCTTTGCAGGCAGAGAGGGTAAATTTGTTACCTCACGTCAGATAAGAGAGCGTCTTTACAAGGAACTTTTAAAGGATGTTTCACTCAGAGTTACAGACAGTGAAAACTCAGATGCGTACAACGTTGCCGGCAGAGGTGAAATGCACCTTTCAATCCTTATCGAAACAATGCGCCGTGAGGGATACGAACTTTCTGTAAGTACTCCCCGTGTACTGTTCAAGGAAATAGACGGCGTAAGATGTGAGCCTATCGAGCGTCTTGTTATAGATGTACCGGACAACTGTGTAGGTTCCGTTATGGAAAAAATGGGTGTAAGAAAAGCAGAGCTTGTTCACATGCAGCCTGTTGGCAACAGAACAAGAATTGAGTTCCTTATCCCATCAAGAGGTTTATTCGGCTACAGAAGCGAATTTATGACAGATACAAAGGGTGAAGGTGTCCTGAACACTGTATTTGACAGCTACCGTCCTTATATGGGCGAGATCCCCACAAGAACAGTCGGTTCACTTGTAGCATTTGAATCAGGCACGGCAATGGCTTACGGTCTGTTCAACGCACAGGACAGAGGTACACTGTTCATAGACGCAGGTGTTCCGGTATACGAGGGCATGGTTGTCGGCGTATCTCCCAAAGCAGGCGATATCAACGTCAATGTCTGCAAGAAAAAGCACCTTACAAATACAAGAGCCAGCGGCAGTGATGACGCATTAAGACTTATCCCCTACAAGAGAATGAGCCTTGAAGAGAGCCTTGAATTTATAAACGATGACGAGCTTGTTGAGGTAACTCCCAAGTCAATCCGTATCAGAAAGAAAATCCTTGATAACGACCTTCGTGCAAAGGAAGACGCTAAGAGAAGAAAGCAGAACGCTTAAACCCTGATATAATAAAAGCTGTGGTTTTGCATTGAAATCACAGCTTACTTTTTGCAATGGAAACGGGCTTTGAAGCAACACATACTCCAAAGCCCGTTTAGTTATTATATTCAATTGTCATATCGGTTATCGGTCCTACTTTCTTGCAGTGCGTGTTCTTCATGCACCCTCACAGGTCTTACCTGCCGTTACCGTTAAACTTAACCGACTTTTACATTTTCGTAGTCTGCGCTACTTGTACATTCTTAGTACATTGGACTATACCTCACTGTCTTTCTTCGTTAAGCACCGCTCTTCGATGCTGTATTTTGCAGTCAGTGTATATTACCATACTCAACACATCCTTAGAGTTATTTATCAGAAGAACTGCCTCTTTGAATGTCGTAAACTGTACATTTCAATCACCTTACCTTAAATTACCTTGAAAGCCGTATATATCATAAACGCTTTTGCGGAAATCTGCG